>JAZLAU010000042.1:0-58607 GCA_045613305.1 Muribaculaceae bacterium | reverse complement strand
CATTTGTGATAACTACTATTATTGCTGTTATAAACTAAGCAGCCTATCTTTATAATAAACAAAAGGAAGAGTAAATAAAGAATAAAGAATAAAGAATAAGGATAGTTATTATAAATAGGAAAAGAAAGAAACTTTATTTAGCAAAGCAAGTTTTAATGTTGTTGTCTATTATATGAAATAAAGAGTCGTCATCGATGTCTAATGCCATAGCCACAGAGTGAGCCACATCATAAATAGATATGTCTTTAGAGTCGTCGGTTTCAATAAGAATGTTATTATAAGGAACTGCTAAAAGCGACTCCTTATTAAACTTACCACCAAACGACAAAAATAAGCCTTCATCAGCGAGTTTTTTGGCTATTGTGGGCTTTCCTCTAAATCCGTGCACAATCCACCTTTGAGAGGGTTTAAAATGCTTGTAAATGCCTAATAATTCTTGCCAGGCTCTCACGCAATGTATTATTAGAGGTTTTTTTAAAGTTTCAGAAAGGATAATGTGTTTTTCAAACTCTTTTATTTGATTAACTATGGGTGTTGAAATGAGTTTGTCTATTCCGCATTCGCCTATGGCCACCACATTTGAAAGTGATGCTAAACTATTAATTTTAGTAAAAATGTTATTATCATATTTTTCGATATGCCATGGATGCAAACCTGCTGAATACAACAAATTGCTTTTAATCTCAATATTAAAATCATCAATATTGATAATGGCATTTTGAGAGCAGCAATTGTGAGTGTGGCAATCTATAATATTCATAATGAAGAAGACTAAAAAATCAGGGCACAGGATCGTATCCGCTTCCACCCCAAGGGTTGCATCTCAAAATTCTTTTTAAAGCCAGCCAGAAGCCTTTAAAAGGGCCGTGTTTCATAATTGCTTCGATGGCATACTGGCTGCACGAAGGTGTGTAGCGGCAGCATGGCGGAAACAGCGGTGATATGCATTTGCGATAAAACCTGATGGGCAATATTAATAGTGTGGAAAGAAATTTTTTCATTACACTTTAATGATAAAATAAAAACCTTATTATTTTATTGATTGTGTAGGATTTAATGATTGTTTGTTTTCAATCACAGTTGCCAAATCGGTTAATACATTCTTTATTTTTTCTTCTATAATTTTATAGTCCACAATAGAGTCGGCCATATAAATAATGGCAATGTAAGCCGATTTGTTTTCTTTTTTAAGAGAAGGTATAATAATATTTCTGTTCAAGCGGTATGCTTCTCTAATGCGTCGGCGCATAAGCACACGGTCAACGGCATGACGCAATTTTCGTTTAGGAACTGAAATGAAAAATTGAGAAGGGCTTTCGGCCGCTGGTGCTACTGAATATATGATTCGAATGGGATATGACTTTATAGAATTGTTTTTTGCAGCAAACAGATCTTCTATAATCTTTTTACTGCAAAGTTTTTCATATTTATAAAGTCTCAATCCTTTCATAATGAAAGTAAAATTATAAAAAAATGGGGACATCTTTGATAGATGCCCCTTTATTTTTGTATAAAAAGAATTTACTTTTTGTTTTTATTTTCCTTTTTAAGCATGTTTTCGATTGCACCAGTAATTGAAGGGCAGTCGGGAGTAGGTTCAAAATCGAGTCTTAGGCCGTAGGTTTCCATGGCTTTTTTAGTGGCCGAACCCATACAACCAATTTTAATGTCGCCTTGCTTAAAATCAGGGAAGTTCTTTAGTAGAGATTCAATACCGGCAGGAGTAAAGAAAACCAAAGCATCGAAGTCGAATTCTTCTTCTGGGGTGAAGTCGTTGCTCACTGTGCGATACATGATAGCGCGAGTAAGATTAATGTCGGCTTGTTCGAGAATTGCTTCTTTTGAGTTTTTAACTTCTGATATAGGTAGCAAGAAAGATTCTTTCTTATGCTTTTCGAGTATAGGCAAAAGTTCTTCTATTTTGTTGGTTTCTGAATAGAAAATCTTTCTTTTGCGATACACTGTATATTTTTGCAAGTAGTTGGCTACTGTTTCACTAATGCAGAAATATTTCATTGTTTCAGGCACTTCAATGCGCAATTCTTCGCAAAGGCGAAAATAGTGGTCAATGGCTGTGCGAGCTGTGAATATTACTGCAGAATAATCTAAGATAGATATTTTCTGTTGACGAAATTCTTTAGAATTTAAACCTTCTACTTTAATAAATGGTCGAAAAACAATTTCAACACCATATTTGTTAGCAATGTCAAAGTACGGAGACTTTTCAGAAGTGGGTTTAGGTTGTGAAACTAAGATTTTTTTTACACTCACAATTACAAAATATTAAAATATTGAAAACAAATATATTATACCTGAATACATTAATTTTAATGGTATAAATTCGATGGTACAAAGGTACAAAATAAAAAGCAAAAATGAAGAGTAATTATTGAAAAAAATGCGTAAACCTTTGATTATAAATACTATTCTGCAAACCACATAGCATGCAATAAACAAAGTAATCACCACATTGCCCGATTGAGGATAGAAAAGAAGTATTGTAACTAAAGGAATTAGCATCAATCCGAGCAGTGCTTGCGAAGCCTGAAAGCCTTTGAGTAGCAGTTTGGTGTTGGTTTTGGTAGTAAATACGTATCCCAGAAGGTAGTAGGTATAGAATTGTGCTGTGTAGAACAAGCCCATCACAAGCACTAATGCTATTATATAGATGAAAATATTGGTTGAAAACACCACCGACGGAAAATAAAAAGAAATGGCACAATTAATGATAATAGCCTCCATGATGCAGGTATTAACTATTAGTGCTATTAGCAGCTGGGTTTCGTTGAAGGTGTTATGGTCTTCAAACAAGTTTTCTCTCTTTTTTAGTGAGAAGAGGTTTTTCTTGAAGTTTGTAATATACTTAAAGCCTTTTCTGTAACTTATGGTGAAGAAGAAAATCGACAACAGAAACAATATCATGGTGCCTGTGTCGTGAAGTGGACTTGGAATGATGTTTTCGCTCTTTTGTCCTTCGGGCACAGTAAGAATAGTGCTGCCAGCCATCGTGTTGATGACGGTGTCGGTGCATGCATCGTTATTAAACCCATTAATGTAATTAGGCTTATAATATTGATGCTGAGCTACACTATCGGTAATATTTTCTGTTACTTTACTCACTAAAAAAATTCAATATTTATTTTCTATTTGCAGCGTTGCTGTTTCGTCGTAGTTAGCCACATATTGCACTGCTTCGTCCACTGTGTTGGCCACAAACCACAAATTGCCGTGCGATTTTTTCATAAAACCTTCTTCAATGCATTGGTTAAGCATATTGAGAAGATTATTGAAAAATCCGTCAATGTTAAGAATAATGAGTGGTTTGTTAAATAATTTTAGTTGTCGCCAAGTGATAATTTCGAGCAGTTCTTCAAGTGTGCCGCAACCACCAGGCAGAGCAATGGCGCACTGGCAACGCTCGGCCATCATCTCTTTGCGGGTGTGCATGTCGGGCGTAATCACCAATTCGCTGAGTCGGTCATATTGCCAATTGTTGTCGACCATAAATTGTGGAATTATGCCCATCGACTTTTGGTTAGCATCCAAAAAACCGTCGGTGGTGGCTTTCATCACACCGGCAGCACCAGCGCCATTTATGCCGTTCCAACCCATTTCGCCAAGTTTTTTGCCCAATTCGTAGGCTGCGTCAATATATTTTTTTGGTATATTGTCGCTCGAGGCTCCGTATGTGCATATGTAGCGATTGTTGCTTTCCATAAAGTTTGCTTTGTTACTGATTTGCAAATTTACTAATTATTTATGTGTAAGCAGAATTTTTTGGTTGTATTAGCAACAATATTTTTACTTCTGTTAGGAATACAAAAAATTAACGGCAACATATTTGTCACCGTTAACTTATATTTTACTAAGTAGTGATGCTGATTTATTATTTTTGTTCAGCAGCAGGTTGTTCCTGTTCAGCAGCAGGTTGTTCTTGAGTTTCACCAGCTGTGTTGAATGGAGTAGCCTGAGTTTCTTGCACTTGTTGCACTTGTTGTATTTGTGCTTCTTCTGAAGAACCCTTAGGGATGAATGTTGACAAGATGCTTAGCGCAATAATAAAGATAATAAGTGTCCAAGTGGCTTTTTCGATAAAGTCTGTAGTTTTGCGAACACCCATCATTTGGTTACCGCTTGCAAAACCTGAAGCAAGACCACCACCCTTTGATTTTTGAATAAGCACAACACCAATCAATAGAATTGATGCAATGATAATCAATGCGATAATAAATGCGTACATATTATTTGTTGTTTTTAATTTGTTCGTTAAGCATAAGTTTTCTAAGAAAACGTATTTGGTCTGCAAAGTAAATACTTTTTTCTGGAAATTTCAAACTTATATTGGTTATAATTTCCAAAGCCTTAGAATATTTGTGTTGTTTTATGTATATTTTAGCCAAACTTTCGCTAAACATCGAATCATCGGTCACTTCAGCCTTGTCGATGTTGTCTGATTTGGTTTCTTCAACTTCTTCGTTGGTTTCGGCTTTAATGATAGTAGATGGGAAGTGTCCTTCCTGTTGTTTAGACTTGGTGATAAACTGGTTTATGAGGTTGTCGTTTTCGTTATCGGCTTCGTTTGGTGAAGGCATGCTTTGCTGTTCTTCGGCTGCTAAAATGTCGGCATAATCGGGAACAGGGTTAAAAATCAAATTATTGATTACTTCTAATTCTTTTTCGCTTGTTGAGCCAAAAGTGTTTAAGAAGAGGTCAATGGTGTTGTTAGTGCTTGGTTTAGGAGCATGCTCTTCTTCAGGATAGAACGAAGCAAAGGCGTCGGCATTTTCGCCAAACAGATTATAAAGACTCTTGCGGTCGGACGACGAAATGGCAATTCGCGCCAAAAGCGATTTTCGCTCATCGGTGCCAATATTTGGATTGCGCTGCAAATAGAGTATGGCGGGCATGGTGAAATAGGGATATTGCTTTAATGCCTCGTCGCACCATTCGCGGGTGATAGTGACTTCGCTATTTTCCAAATAGTATTTTATGTCGTCTTTAATGTTCATCGCAATGTTTTTATATTATGCATAAATATTCACAAAGTGTGACTCCTACCAGTTGCCAAATGTTTGGTTAAATATTAGGTCGGCAAGTTCTTTGGTGATTTCATCACAAAGTTGGTCTTGCACGTCGGTGAGCATTTCAGTACTGTCGAAGTCGCGATATGAAGAGAATGTTTGGTCCATTTCTTTTTCGGGGTCAATGTTGTCGATATACTTTACTCTCACAGTGATGGTTAGGCGTGTTTTTGAAGCAAAAGCATTATCGTTAACAGCCTGAGGCGAAAGGCTGTAGCCAGTTATTTCACCTTCAAGTCGTATGTCGGAATTGGGCGTATCGAGCATTCTCAAGCGAGTTTGTCGAGTAATCATGTCGTTCATAGTGGTTTCAAACAATTGTTGCAAAGGCGGATACACCAAAGCAGCTCTAATAGGAAACTCACCTATCGACACTGTTTTATATTTATTGTAATCGATGGCCGAACCATTAAATTTATAACTTATGGTGCAGGCTGTTGAAACCAATATAATTGATATGAATAAAAATACTCTTTTTAGCATAAAAACAAAATAAAAATATAATTATAAATTTAAATTGTATTCTTCGATTTTTCTGTAGAGTGTGCGTTCAGAAATCTTCAGTTGTTCGGCAGTGATTTTTCGTTTGCCGTTGTTTCTGATAAGTGCATTTCTGATTGCTTCTTTTTCTATTTCTTCGAGCGATTTAAAATCTTCGTCGCTACCCACCACTTCGGCATACTCGGTGTCGGTACCCACCATTTCGTCGTACATTTCTTCTTCGTTGATTAATTTATCGAAGTTATGTTCTTTTATAGGAGTGTATCTTTCAGTAACGTCAAACATTTTTAATGACTTACGCTGCAATTTTGAACTAAATGACAACTCGGCTGCGCTTTCCGACAGAGTATTTATGTTTACTGCTGCACTTTCGGTGTTTGCTATAGAATTGCAAGCCTTGTCGTTTTCCATCTCATTGATTTTCTTCTTAAGTTCTTCGATTTCAGCATTAAAAATCTCCAACATCTTAAGCAGCATCATGTTATTGATGTTGTTGTTATTGCTGTTAACAGTGGTGACGCTTGTAGAAATCACAGTGTCTTCAGGCAAATGTTTCTTCACAATATCGCCGGTAATTTCGTGTCCTGCTTCAAAAAGACAAATGCTTTCAATCAAACTTTTAAGTTGACGCACATTACCTGGCCACGAATATTGCGACAAAACGCGCAACGCATCTTCACTCAGTTTAATGGGCTGAGTGTTGTAGGTTTCGGCAAAGTCGTGAGCAAAAACTCGTGCAATGAGTTTAATGTCGTCGGTGCGTTCGCGCAACGAGGGTATGTCGATTTGAATAGTAGATAAGCGATAGTATAGGTCTTCGCGGAATTTTCCTTCGTTGACGGCTTTTTTAAGGTCTTTGTTGGTGGCAGCCACTACTCTAACGTTGGTTTTCTGCACCACGTCAGATCCCACTTTAATGTATTCGCCGTTTTGCAGCACACGCAATAGTCGGGCTTGTGTGTCGAGAGGCATTTCGGCCACTTCGTCAAGGAAAATTGTTCCGCCGTCGGTTTCGCCAAAATATCCTTTACGGTCTTTTTCGGCGCCGGTGAAGGCTCCCTTCACGTGGCCAAACAATTCGCTGTCGATGGTGCCTTCGGGCATTGAACCGCAGTTGATGGCTGTGTATTTTTTGTTTTTTCTTTTGCTTTTCTTATGTATGATTTGTGGAAAAAACTCCTTACCCGAACCACTTGCACCGATAATTAGCACCGAAAGGTCGTAGGGGGCCACCTTCAATGCTCGCTCTATGGCGTTATCGAGCGCTGTGGAGTTACCAACAATATTAAATTGCTGCTTAACTTCTTTAATTTCTCTTTCTAAAATTTTATCCATTCTATTCTTACTATTTTAGTGTTTGTATTTGTCGCGAAGTTCGTAGGTTTTACCCTTAAGGAATTTGCCCAAATCTTCAAGGTCGCGATTAGCAATTTCCTCATGAGTAATAGGGTCGCCTATTGAAACGTGGAATGTGGCGTTCTTCTTGCGGAACACTTCGGCAGGCAGGCGCAAGGTGCGCAATTGCCAGCACACCACACCCAGAAAGTTAAACCATGCACTGTTGCTGCCGTGGAAGTAGATAGGAACCACAGGCACCTTCAGTTGCTTGATGAGGCGAATAATGGTAGGTTGCCATTCGCGGTCTTCGAGTTGCATCTTCTTATTGAGTTTCGACACTGCTCCAGCAGGGAAAAATCCCAGCGGGTTGCCGTTTTTAACGTGCATCATTGCTGTCTTTATGCCCAACATCGATACGGCTTTTTTCTTTGGGTCGTTTGATGCCAAGGCGTCAACGGCAATAAAGTTTGGGCGCATGGCCGAGATGTAGTTAAGTATCATGTTTACCATCACCTTAAAGGTTGGACGGCGTTTTCCTATAATGTTAATTAAGATAATGCCGTCGAGAGCACCAAAGGTGTGGTTCGACACTGTGATGAAACTGCCTTCTGGCAGGTTGTTTAATAATTCTTCGTTGTCGATGTCGAGTTTTATGTTAAGGTCTTTTAGAAGTCCTTCGGTGAAAGGAACTCCAGGAGTGTCGGCGTTATTACTATGAATCCAGTTCACTTTGTCGACTGAAAGAAATTTCAATAACCAATTAACCAGTTTTTTCTTTCCGTCGAAGAAAGGAACCATTTTTCGTATGTCGTCGTAGTCAAGAACTGTTCTTTTAATAGGAGTTTCTTCCATAATGCATATATTGTTTTGTAGTGGTTGTTAAAAAGTATGGGCACATTTATGCACCTTAATATTCATTGCAAAGTTACTAAAACTTTATGCAATACTGACAAAATTGCAGTTTTTTTGAATAATTTAAACGAAATACGATACACCTAACACTTTAATTAAGTTTAATTTGTGGTAATTTAAGGGTGAAGAGCACTGTGTATATAAAGAAAAAAGAGTGTTTATGTAGGGTAAACACTCTTAATATTGCTAATGTTTATTTTTCTGAAAAAAAAGTGATGATGTGTGTTCTTGTGCCTTGCCAATAATAAAAATTAGTGAAGCACGCCTATTTTGCTTCATCAAACAAAAGAAACGAGCAAATATGTTGCGATGCGAGATTTTTTCTTAGTTTGTCACACTTTTTTTTGCAGCTATTATTTATTTCTGCTGTCGGCCAATTCTTTAAGGTAAGAAGCATAAATGCGGCAAGCGCTTTCCACCATTTTCGAGCAAGGGCGGTTGCGGTAGTATTCGGCATCGCGTTTAGCAGGCACTGGCGGCTCGGTGGTGTTGGTGCGTATTCCAAGTAGTTCAGAGCAAATCATAGAACCGTTTTCTTCTTCAAACTTTTTTCCGAGCATTTGCACAGTGGCGTAGTTTAGGTTTCGCGAGCCAAGGTCGGTGGCGTCGGGCGAGCCGGTTTGCAGTCCGGCAAGCATAAACATACCTGAGCAAGCACCGCAAGTCATTCTCAAGCGTCCCATGCCGCCTCCAAACGATGATGCCATGCTTAGAAATTCATCGCCAAGGTCATAAACGTCGGCAAATGTTGCCACCACGGCCTGTGAGCAGTTGTAGCCTTTCTTGAAGTTTTCAACGCCTTGTGCAGCGCGTTCCTCTATATCTATATTGATGTGTTTATCTGTAATCATATGCTGTAATGAGTTATTCTTATTATTATTTTCTACAAATTTAATAATATTAGGTAAAAATACATTGTGAAGTGAATGCAAAAAAGCTGCGCCTATAAATAAAAAATATTCGTTGTTAATAATAGCGGCAGGTAGTAGAGCCAAGCATCAATGCCAATTCATCTTACCGACGAGGCTTAAATATGAACAAACCCGATTATTTTTTGTTACATATAGTGGATGAGTGTAAAATACATGATTTTCACATTTCAGCAATCGCTTTTATTTTATTTAAATAGTTAATTAAACTCATAAATGTTTAGTTATGAGGGTAAAACCCCTTTTAAATCGTGTGTAGCACTTGTGGGGATAAAAGTGTAAATGTTAAATGTTATATTAATTTTAGTTATAATGTTTTTAAAATACGTTACAATTATGTTACAAAAAAGAAAAAAAAGAAGAAATTTTTTAAAATAATTGTATATTTATTTTGAGGAATAAAATCAATAAACATATATTTGCAACAGACTCACTTGATAGGTTTGAGTTTTTTATATGACCTAATTATTTATAGACCTGATTTATGAAACTTACTAATTATGTATCAGTTGTGGCTATTTGTGTAGCCTCAATTACAGCACACGCCGAGCAAATAAGCGAGAGTGACGCTATGCGTGTGGCAAAACGCCATCTTTCGGAAACTAAATCACTAAAAGGAAAAACCCGAAACATTGAAGAAAATCTAACTCTTGCCTACACTGCTCAAAGCACAAGCAACGAAGATTTAAATTGCTATTATGTGTTTAATCGCAGCAATGGCGGTTATGTGGTTGTTGGTGCAGACGATTGCGCTAACTCTGTTTTAGCTACTATCGACGAGGGTTCGTTTGATTACAACGCTTTGCCAGAAAATGCAAAGTGGTGGTTCGATGGCTATGCTTCTCAAATTAGCCAAGCCATGGATAATGGTGCATACGACGAAGCTCCTGTGTCAAAAAATATTACTCGTGAATCGATTCCTGCTATTTGCAAGGCTAAATGGAACCAAACTGCTCCGTTTAACAACAGCTGTCCTCAGGTGTCGAACAAGACCACTTATGCTGGTTGTGTGGGAGTGGCTTTGGCGCAAATTTTGAATCACCACAAGTGGCCTGAAAGGGGCACCGGCGGTCAACACTCTTACACTTCGGCTGGCAACACCATCACTCTTAACTTCGACGATGTGGTGTTTGATTGGGATAACATTACCGACACTTACGACAGCAATAGCACTGAGGCTCAAAAAAAGGCCGTGGCCGACCTTATATATGCTTGCGGCGTGGCTGTGAATACCACCTACACTACTTCTACAAGTAGCGCTTCGGAAATGAATGTGGTGAAAAAGATTTGGAAGAATCTTGGATATGCCGAAACTGTTTCTTATCGCGAACGCTGGTTCTACACTGCCACTCAATGGGAAGATTTAATTTATAACGAATTGAGCAACAACCGCCCTGTGCTTTACACCGGTGGCAACATCGACCGTCATGCTTTTGTGTGCGATGGTTATAATGCCGATGACGACACTTATCACTTCAACTGGGGTTGGGGCGGCGCTTTTAATGGATATTTCAAGATTTCTGCTCTAAAGATTCAGCAAGGCAGCATCAACTATGATTTTGAGGAACGTCAAACAATCATCATAGGCATTCAAAAGCCTGCTGAAGGTCAGGTGCATAACACTCCTATCTTCTGCACTGGCAACTATTCTGCTCTTTATAAGGCAAACGTGGGTTACACTTATTTGAAGTGTACTGATGGATATTTCACTGGCATGGGCGATTATTGCAACGACCTTTCAAACCCTGAATTCTACGCTAATTTGGGTATTAAGTTGGTGAACTTGGAAACTGGCGAAGAAATTTTTGTGGAATCAACACGTGTTTTCCACTTCAATAATATGGACAATGGCGCAAACTTGTCGTCGTTTAAGCTCGACGGTGTGCTAAAGAAATCGAATTCTTATGAGGCCACTGGATGGTATAAGGTGAATGGTTCAAACGAATGGAAGCAGATAGAAAATGCTGTAAACACAGTAAATAGTGTCTACATTCACCGCGATGCTAACGGTGCTTACACTTATGAAACACCAAGAACTCCTGCCAAGATTGAAGTTAAGGACTTGGCTGTGGTTAGCGCTGTGGCAGGAAGCAACATCAACATCACTGCTGAGGTTGAAAATGTTGGCGAAACCGACTACGACGGTGTGTTTGCCGTGTCGTTGGTCGACACCGAAGGCAATGAGGCTGCCACTTTCCAAGAAGACATTCACGTGCCTGCTCTTACTACTGAACAAGTTTCGGTGGTGGGTTCGTTAGAAGGTGTGTCAAAGGGTAATTATTCTTTGCAACTTAGCGACCAGGCTGGTAACGTAAATTCTGATTACTCGGTTAGCGTGTCTTCAAAAGTGATTACTGCTGTGAATGAAATTAACAACGATGCTTTGGCTGTGAAGATTATCAGCAACGAAATTGTTGTGAACGCTGCCGATGTTAAGGCTGTAGATGTTTTTGATATGGCAGGACACTGCATTTATCACTCTAATGACGCAAAATCGGTTAATATTGCTAACCTTTCTGCTGGTGTATATGTGGTGAAGGTAATGGCCGACGGAGAATTTGTAGTAAAGCAATTTATCAAAAAGTGATAATCAGAAAATCACTTGATAAGGGCTTTTATTAAAAAGTGACTAACGCGAAATCACTTGATAAGGACTTTTAGTAAAAAGTGACTAACGTGAAATCACTTGATAAGGACTTTTAGTAAATAAGAAATTTTTTCATAATAGGATTATTATATTAAATGGATAATAAAGAAACAAAGTTTATTAGTAAGGTCACTTTATAAGGTCAAATTTTAACTGGTTAGTATATAAGTTTATACGACCTAATTATTTGATAAGGATTTTTATCCTTGAAAATAAGTAAGACGGGTGTTGTGTGTGATACATAGCACTCGTTTTATTTTGGTTCACTTTGTTTTTTGGGTTAATAATCAGCCAAATGCAAATAAAAAGAGCGTAATTTAAGGAAAATTGAAAAGTAATTTATTAAATTTGTTACTCTAACCAAAAACCAATCAATCAATATGAGAAAACTTTTACTTTTAGCGTTAACCTTGATGTTAACTTCGCCACTTCAAGCCGAGCAAGTGAGCGTGGATGTTGCTTTGCAAAAGGCCAAGCAATTTGCAAGAACAAACACTCGATTAAAGAGTCAATCAACAAACAATCTGAATTTGGTATATACCGAAACCACTGGCACGGTGAATAACTTCTACGTGTTTAACGCCGACAATGAAGGCTTCGTTATAGTGTCGGCCGACGATTGTGTAACTCCGGTGTTGGGTTATTCTGAAAATGGCACGTTCGATTTGAGTAACATCCCGGCAGGACTTAAGGATATGCTCGAAGAATATAAGAACGAAATCAACTATGCAATCGAAAACAATTTTGAAAAAAATCAGATAGTGTATGCCACAAGCGAAAAGAGTGCCATAGCACCAATGATTAAAACAAAATGGAACCAGGGCGACCCGTATAACAGATTGTGCCCTACCCTTCCTGATGGCAATCAGCCGGCCACAGGGTGTACGGCCACTGCATTTGCACAAGTGATGAAATTCTACGAATGGCCTAAGAAGGGACAGGGAATGGTTGACACTGAGTATATTCAAGACACAGCAACTGGAAATCCTGTTGATTTCAGCACTACCACTTATGACTGGGATAATATGCTCGATGTTTATAGCGGCTCGTTTACAGATGCGCAAGCCAATGCCGTTGCCACATTGATGCATCATGCAGGTGCTGCTTCAAAAATGAAATATGGACCATCGTCGGGTGCTGCTTACCAAGAAGCGTTTAGGGCATTTGTGGAAAATTTCAATTATGATAAGTCGATACTTTACACCCATAAGAAATATTATGGAATTAATGAGTTTAACGATTTGGTCTACAACGAATTAAGAAACAATCGCCCAGTTATGTATGCCGGATATAACGAAAAGGCGGGCCATGCTTATGTGTGCGACGGTTACAGTTCCGACGATTTCTTCCACATCAACTGGGGATGGGGAGGCATGTCTGACGGTTACTTTAAGTTGTCGGCTCTCGACCCTTCTTCGCAGGGCATGGGTGGCAGCAGCAGCGGATATAACAGCGGACAAGAAATAATTTATAACATCAAGCCCGATGCAGGTTCTACTAAATATTCTTTCGATTTCGGGTATAATGGTGAGTTCACCACTACCACCACATCAGTAACTGCTCTCGAAGATATGAACGTGGAGTTTACGCATGGCGATTATATCACCGTGTATGCCCCAACATCTGAAAACTTTAATCTGCAAATCGGTGTTGAAGTAGTAAACAATGCTACAAATAAGTCAACATTCTTTGTGGGTTATTATTATAAAATAGCCTACGGTTCGTATGGCATTGGCAATGTGTCGATTCCGGCGAATTCGTTGCGTGAATTGGGCAATGGCGAATACACCATCTATCCTGCCTACAACAATGTGTCGTGGGGCATAAGCGGCCGTACTAAGGTTCCGGCAAACGGCAGCAAGAAGGTTTCGATGAAAATTTCGAAAGGGGCAATCACATTCACTAACGAAGAGTTAGAACAGCCCGTCATTACCATCGAAAAACTTGTGGCTAAATCGAGATTATATTTAGACACCAATATGTGGCTTGAACTAACCCTACACAATGCCGGTGCAGAATTTTCTGAACCAGTTTATCCAATGATTTGTAGCATTGTGGATGGCAGTTACCAAATAAAACAAGCGGGCGGAGGTTTCACTTTCGATTTGCCAAAGGGTGAAAGTGCAACCAACGACATTAAAATGTATCTTGATTCTAATCTCATTGGTGAGGCTGGCGACTATACTTTGCTGTTCTGTAGCAAAGAAGGTGAGCAATATAAAGTTTTAGGAGGAGTAGCCTACAGTATACACATTGAAAAACTTACCGAAGTAACAAGCGTTGAAATCAAAAATGTGGACATTAAAAACAGCGATGCGGTGGATGCTTCTAATATGGAACTTACTGTAACTGCCGAATGTACGTCGGGATATTTCTGCAACAACTTGGCGGCAATGATATTCAATGATCCTCCACAATATAGCATTGGCAACATCATTAAATTTGTTGCATTGGATAAGGGCAAATCATACACAATTCCTTATGTGGGTGGTTTTGACGGTGTTCCGGGCGGAAAATACATACTTGCCATGTTTGCTATTTTACCAGATGATACTGGAGTATCTTATCAACAGGTGAGCAATGCATACCGATTTACAGTTGGCGACGTTTTGGGCATCGAAGATGTTGAAAACGCCGAACAATTGATGGTATTCCCTAATCCGGCCGAAGACGTTGTGAACATCACGGCTCCAACTAATGTCAATAAGGTTGAGGTGTTCTCTTTAGATGGAAAGATGGTTAAGGGCAACAATGTGGTTGGCAGCACAAATGTTAAACTTAATGTAGAAGATTTGGAATCGGGCATATATATTTTGAAGGTATATGCCGACCGACAAACCCACGTGGCACGCATCATAAAGAAATAATAGTAAAGTAATGAACAAAACAATCATAATGTTGGCGCTTATTATCGCTCTCGGAGGTTGCAAGTCTAAAAAGGCAGCCTCTGAGGGTGAGTCAACGCCCGAAGAATCTCTTATGGCTACTCCAATCGAGACTCCGGCCATGGTGCCTGGCGGTATGGCATCGGTGATACCATCGGCTATTGTTTATAAAACATTGGAAGATTTTTATGACAATGTGCCAGTGGCCATTAGTTATGATGGAAACGATTTGGTGTCGTATCCCGACCCGTCGGACATCACTCCAGAGCAAATGCCGCTTGTGCTAACCGACGGATATTTGCTCGACCGTCGTGGTATCAGCAACAATGTGGCGTTCACTTCTTATTCATATGAAGAATATGCCGCTTTGAAGACAGTGCCCTCTAAGCAGCAACTCATGAAGAGCATTGTAAGCAAGGCTCCACTGAAAGAAATCTATAGGCTGCCTATGACTATAGGCGAGGCCGTGGCCGACACTGCTGCCGTCAACGATTTGATTCGTGGCGGTTTTGAAGGTTGCACCAATATGATGAAACGTGTCACCTTAGAGGTGGAATTATAGCCCACTGCCCCACTCTGCTAACTATTAGTGGCTATAGTAGGCATCAACAGTTAATAAGTTAACAGCCCCCTAAAAGTTTTCGCTTTTGGGGGGCTGTTTTTGGGTTTATGATGAATTATGTGTTTGCGCTGAAAATTATTGGCGAGTGGCCACAATTTTCTCGATTAATAATTGCTGAAGAATTTGGGCTTAATTACAATTCCGGCTCGCAATCGTGTGTGATGCTGCTTGTAGTCGAGCAAGTTTTCGCCGTAACCGTTGTAAAATTGTAAAAACAGATATTGGTTTTCATCTTTAAACATTCGGTAGTTGATTTCGGCAGTGTAGTTAAACTTAAGGTTCCACCCCTTTCGCTTAGTTGCAATCACGGCAAATCCCCAGCGGTTGTTTTTAGACAAAAACTGAAGCCCGGTTTCATATATTCCCTTATAGTCGAGAATGTCTTTGTTGTTTTCGCCGTCGATGATTGGAATCCAGCACTTGCCGTGCACCATCACTTGAGGCGTGATATACACATTAGCGCCAAGTGAAATTCTGTTCCAGCTGCGAGAATCTAAATCGCTTTTCCCGTTCGACTCGTGCTCAAGCAGAAGAGTTGCCATACCCACTAATTTGCCTTTCACGATGAGCAGTTTCGACAAACCGATTCCCGGGTTGAAGTTGATGTCGCGCATCGGAAGCGATTCTTCAAACACATTCCAAAAGCACTTTTGGGTGTAGGTTAGAAACAAATAGGTTTTAAAAGGCAGCGTACTTTTAGTGACGCGCTGTGCGATACTCACCTGAAACTTCACGTCGCTGGTTTTTGCCGAAACGGGCTTGTCGAGCGATGTGCCCATTGTGAAATAGTTGTCGCGATAGAGTGAGAAATATGGGCCGTTGTCGAATTCGTTACGTATGCTGTCGGCATATCGTGCGTGCTCCGACTTATCGTAAAAAATCTGCGCTTTAGTTCCTGTCGCTAAAGTTATGATTATGAATATAAAAAGTGTTAGCCTCTTTCCCATTTTTAAAGCCGATAAAACTATTCAAACTTTTTGCAAAGTTATATAATTGTATTCATTTTTCGTTGTGCTAAATGTGCCTTTTTGTGGTTAAATAGTGTTGTTGTAGTTTAAGAAAACTATATAAAAAAAGAAAAGCAATAGTCTACTCTTAAACCTATATGAAAAAAAATCACTACATTTGTTGTATTCAAAGTAGTATAAATAAACAATATGAAAAAGTTTTTAATTGTTACGTTGATAATGATGGCTACGATTCCACTGCAAGCCGAGCAGGTGAGTGTGGATTTTGCTTTACAAAAGGCTAAGCAATTTGCCAGAGCAAACACTCGATTAAAGAGTCAATCAACAAACAATATGAATTTGGCATATACCGAAAACACCGGTACGGTGAATAACTTCTACGTGTTTAACGCCGACAATGAAGGTTTCGTTATAGTGTCGGCCGACGATTGTGTGGAGCAAGTGTTGGGTTATTCCGAAAACGGAACTTTCGACATCAATAATATTCCTGATGGTTTGAAGGCCATGCTCGAAGAATATAAGAATGAAATCAACTATGCTATTGAAAACAATTTTGAGCAAAATCAGATAGTATATGCCACTAGCGAAAAGAGAGCTATAGCTCCAATGATTAAAACAAGATGGAACCAAAACGCTCCGTATAACAAATTGTGCCCTACTCTAAAAAACGGCATCCAACCTGCAGCAGGTTGCGTTGCTACAGCATTTGCGCAAGTGATGAAACATTACGAATGGCCTAAAATGGGTAAAGGAAGTGTTGCTTCGGTAATATTGGAAGGTGTAGAAAGCGCAAAAACTGTAGATTTCAGTGCCACCACTTATGATTGGGATAATATGTTGAACGGTTATACTAATTACTATAACGAAACTCAAGCAAATGCGGTGGCCGAATTGATGTTTCATGTTGGTGCTGCATCAAAGATGAACTACGCTTATGCATCGGGCGCAGAGTTTTATGATGCGTGTGCAGCATTTGTGAAAAATTTTGATTACGATAAGTCAATTCGCCACATTCACAAACGATACTACACCACTTCCGAATTTAATGATTTAGTTTATAATGAATTGAGCAACAATCGTCCGGTTATGTATGCTGGTTATAACATAACTTCGGGCCATGCTTTTGTGTGCGACGGTTACAGCAGCGACAACATGTTTCACATCAATTGGGGTTGGGGTGGCATGTCTGATGGATATTTCCGTTTGTCGGCTCTGAGTCCTTCTTCACAAGGCACAGGCGGTAGTAATAGTGGTTATAACAGCAATCAAGAGATTATTTATAACATTAAGCCAAACGAAGGAACTGAAAAATATTGGTTTGATTTTGGTTATTCTGGCGATTTCTCAACTACTGCTTCTACCATTGCTGCTCTACAAGACGAGGATATAGAATTCACACACGGCGACCTCATAAGCGTTTATGCTCCTACAAGAGAAGATGTTAATTTGAAAATTGGTGTTGAGGTGGTTAATAATACCACAAATGAAACGACGTTCTTTACTGGTTTCGCTCTCAAAATAAATGCTGCTTCATATGAGATGAATAATGTTAAGATAAAGGCAAACGATTTGCGTGCGTTGGGCAATGGTGACTACACCATATATCCAGCCTATGAAAATGAAACATGGGGCATTAATGGCCGCACAAAAATGCCAGCCTTTGCTTCTAAAAAAGTGGCTATGAATATCGCCGACGGTGTTATAACCTTTACAAACGACCAATCTGAGCAACCTAAAATTGCTATTGAGAAGATTGAATATAAGTCAAAGTTCTACTTGGACAATATTTCTTGGATGTCGCTTACTCTTAAAAACAGTGGTGCTGATTTTTCTGAGCCAATTTATCCCTTAATTTGCTCAATGCAGGATAAGAATTATATTATTAAGCAAGTGGGGAATGCTGCATTATTTGAAATTGGAAAGGGTAATAACTGTACTGGTGAATTTAAGATTAACCTTGATTCCGGAAGTCTCACAACAGGTAATTATTACCTAATGTTCGCCAGACTTGTAGATGGTGCTTATTCTGCAGTAGGTGATACTGTTTTCGCTATTAACGTTGATAAACTCACTGAAAGCACAGCTGTGTCGGTTAAAAACGTTATAATTAAAGATTGCAATGCTGTAGATGCAAGCAAGATGCAACTTGATGTTGTGGCAACTTGCACATCGGGTTACTTCTGCAATGAATTGTCGGTGATGATAATGAATGAATCACCACCATATGCCATTGCTTCTATTTCTGGTTTTGCGGCAATGGACAAAGGAAAAACATACACAATCCCTTATACGGGTTCTTTCGATGGTGAGCCAGGAATGAGCTATATTGCTGTTGTGTATGCAGGCAACGACCAAGTGAGCGATGCTTACAGATTTACCGTTGCAGACCAAGTAGGCATCGAAGATGTGGAACTTACAGACCATCTATTGGTTTATCCTAATCCGGCTGAAGATGTTGTGAATGTTACTGCTACAACTAATGTCAATAATATTGAGGTGTTCTCTTTAGACGGTAAGATGGTTATGAGCGATAATTTTGTTGGCGACACAAGAGTGAAGATTGATGTTGATGATTTGGCTGCTGGCATTTATGTCTTGAAAGTACATGCCGATGGACAAACTCACATGTGTAGAATAATTAAAAAGTAACATATAGAAAAGCTAATCACTAATAACAAGAATTTCTCGCTATTGGTGATTGTGGCCGATGATAAATTAACCGGAGGGCTTAGTTAGGCTCTTCGGTTTTTTTGCAAATAAGATATAATGATGCTTAATAACAAAACGATATTGCTTGTAGTAGAAATGCCTTTTCGCTATAGCCGTTAATGTTGCTAAAACTGGAGTTGCTAATCGGCATTAAATATATATTAATTCATTTATGCGGTTATGTTGAAGACCTCTCCTATCGTTTAAGAAAACTATATAAAAAAAAGAAAAGCAATAGTCTGCTTGACTTTGCTTCTCTGTGTCTTACTTAATAAATTAAGTTGGTTTTTTTAAATGTTTATATGACCTAATTATTAAATAAAGTGTTTTTTCAATGGTGTTTAAGGTTTGTTTATATGACCTAATTACATTTACAAAAATAGTGCACTTGTTTGTTACTGCAAAACATAGATTTGTGTTTAATATGCAATTAATTTATTTTAATATGAGATTTAACATTTATAAAATCGGCTATAATTATTAATTGTTTAATAATCAGTGTAAAAACACACTGGTTTGTGGCAATCATTGATTTTGAAATAAATAAATGCTGCGAAAAACAAATATATTAAATGTAAATTTTTTTGATTGACAATGAATATCATTTTTTATTATTAAATTTGTTCATAAAAAATAAAAATAGACAATATGGAAGGAAATCAAGTGAAGCGTCCGTTGTGGTTTGTGATGCTTGTGTTTTTAAGCATTTTGCCGATGCTTATATGGTTTGTGGCTTTTCAGCGCGTTGAGGCATTCGATTCAACATTGCGTTTTGTGTTAACAGCTTTTCCGTTATGTTTGTTTGCTATGTTGGGTTTAAGTTATTACCTCTACCCCACCCGGCGCGAACTCACTTGGGTGCTCATGGCTTTAACTTGGCTATCGTATGCAGCACTTTTAGGACTGGTTGTTATTTCATAAAGTAAAAGCAGCAATTTCACCTGATGAAATTGCTGCTTTTGTTATTGTTGTGCTAATGTTGATTTTCGTGTTGGCAAAGGAAATCAACCTTTGTTAACCGAGAGCGATTTTCTACTTAGTAAATTTCAGAGCGAAACCGCCGCCCGAAGCCATATGCACGTTAATCTTTTGGCCGGCATTTAGAGCCGTTCCTGTGTTATATTTGAAGTCGTCGGCACGACGGTCGGCGTTAACGCCGTCGGTAAACGAGGTCAATGTCCAAGCGCCTTCACCCAAGAATTTGGTGTCGATAACCACGTTGCGGGCATCCCAGTTATTGATGCCGCCCACATACCATTGGTTGCCTTTGCGGCGTGCAGTTATCACATATTTCGACATTTCGCCTTCGAGCACTATTGTTTCGTCCCACACTGTTGGCACTTCGGCAATAAAGTCGGTGCATTCGCCGCCAAGAGTGCGATAGTTTGTAGGGTTGTCGCAAAGCATGCTTAGAGGCGCTTCAAGCACCATGTAAAGGCCTAATTGGTGGCAGCGTGTGCCTTGGCTCATTGGTTCTGAATAATTAGGCCTGTAACTGTTTTTAACGGCGTTAAGCATTGCGCCCTGGGTGTAGTCCATAGGGCCGCCTGCTTGGCGGATGAATGGGATTTGCACATCGTAGGTGATTTGGTCGTAAGAGGCTGGTTGCCATTTTAGTTGTTCCAAACCGTTCACGCCTTCAAAGTTGATTGCGTTAGGATAAGTGCGGTTAAGGCCAGCAGGCTTAAATGCGCCGTGGAAGTCGATAAGCAGTTTGTAGCGAGCGCACATGTCGGCAGCGCGATAATAGAAGTCGGTAATTATTTGGTCGTCGCGGTCCATAAAGTCCACTTTAAAGCCTTTAACGCCCATTTCGCTATAATGGCGGCACACATTTTCCATGTCGCGTTCAAACGCCCAATATCCAGCCCAAAGAATGATTCCCACGTTGCGTTTTGCGGCGTAGTCTACAATTTCTTTGAGATTGATTTCAGGCACCACTTGCATAAGGTCGGCCTTTAGGTTCACAGCCCAGCCTTCGTCGAGAATAACGTATTCTATTCCCTTTTCGCTCGCAAAGTCGATGTAGTGCTTATATGTTTCGTTGTTGATGCCGGCACGGAAGTCCACCTTGCCAATGTTCCAGTTGTTCCACCAGTCCCAAGCCACCTTGCCAGGCTTAATCCACGAAGTGTCGGCCACGCGGTTAGGGGCTCCAAGCAGATAGCAAAGGTTGTTGTGGGCCAATTCCACGTCTTTGCGGCTAATCATGGCAATTCGCCAAGGGAAAGTGCGTGGCTCGTTCACGCGTGCTATGTAGTTTTCGGTGGTTTTTACTATCATTTGCAGGTTGTTGTGTCCGCCTTGTTGCAAATCCTTTGGATAAGGGGCGCTAAGGCCTTCAAAACGGTTTCCTGCGGCTGCCTTTAGGTAAAGACCGGGGTAGTTTTCCAAGTGGCTTTCGCCCAAGCAGAGTTTCACGCCTTGTCCGACATTAACCACCAAAGGCAAGAAGCAGTAGCGGTTGCCGTTAAGTTGGCTTATTGGGGAGGTGATGTAAGTGTTTTCAAAAGAATTGAAAAATTGTCCCTTAGGGTTGTTTTCGTCGTAGCGGCTAACATAAGGCACAATGCAGGTGTTGTCGGCAGTCAACTGATATTCCACACCTTCGTTAACCACTTCAAAAGCCTTCTTATAGTTGCTGATAAAGCGGTAGCACACGCCATCGTCGTAAGCGCGGAATTCAATAGAGTAGTTGCCTTTAAATTCCAGGGTTAGCACGTTACAATTGTTTTGCATGCTGGTTTGGCGATAGAAAGGCGAAGGCACAGTTTCGTTGATGGTTGCGCGGCGAGCCTTTTTCACCTTGGCGTTTTCGCCCCATGTTGAGCCAAAACTTGTGGTGAGGCTAATGCGTGATGGCGCAAGCACCTGTCGGCCGTCAACAACTATGTCGTAGGTTACGGTTTCGTCAACGCTGATGTTAGTTGCCACGGTGCCGTTAGGCGACGTTAGCTGGTAGTTTTTCGCTGCCCACACATTAAGCGCTGTGAGGCATAAAATAAGGGCCAATAATGTCTTTTTCATTGTTATTAGTTTTTAGACAGGGTATTATTTGCTGCTGTGAGTCTTGATTTTGCAAAGGCTGCGAATTTTGTTAGGAATGTCGGTATTGTCTTGATAACCGGCAAATTTTTCGCTGCCTACACCAATTGCATATACTGGCACAAAGTCGCCTGTGTGGCCGTTTGTGGTCCATCCGGTGCCGGTGGTTACGTCGAGCACTTCAAAGGTTTTTTCCACAAAGTGGTTGAGCGAGGCATAAAGTGTTTGCTTGTTTTCGGCATCTTTGTTGACGAAAGTTTTTTCGAATGCTTCTCTCAACTCCTTGTCAAGGCGTTTGCTTAGTGTTACTTGCTTGTATAGGCCAAAGTTGTCTTCAAGATATTTTTGCATCTTTTCCCAACTTGGCTCTTGTCCTTGACCAAACATTTTTCGGCAATCGGCTTGCATTGTTTCAATCGACACCTTTTGGTAGTCGTAGTTCTTCATGTTAAGGTTGTAAGGCCCGCCAGCAACGCCAGCAGCCATACCGCCAGTGTTGTGGTCGGCGGTAACTATTATCAAAGTTTCGTTTTTATGCTTCAAATAGAAGTCGTAGGCTATTTTGATTGATTGTTCGAAACTGATAATTTCTTTCACTGTAGTGCCGGCGTCGTTAGGGTGAAGCGAGTGGTCAATAAGTCCGCCTTCAATCATGATGAAGAAACGGTCGGGCGACACGCGCATTTCGTGGTCAAGGCAGGCTTGAGTTATGAAAGGCAGCGAAAGGTTTTCGGCAATGCTATCGATAGCGTAGCCAATGTGGTCGTGGTTTTCGACGGTGTTTAGGAGCACAATTTTATCGTTGTGTTTGTTTGCTTCCCAACCTTCAGGACCGTTTGCAACTGTGTAACCGGCATCGCTGAGAATTGTTTTCACGTCTTTTTCGCCCTTAGGAGCTTTGCCGCGAAGGCGTCCGCCGGCAAACATGTCGTAACCGCTTGCGGCCATATCTTTAGCCACGTCGTAATACATGCCGCGGTTTTCAACATGTGCATAAAATGCGGCAGGAGTAGCGTCGTCGGGGTCTACCGATGTAGCGATTGCCACACCGTAGCCTTTATCTTTTAGTTCTTTGGCGATGCTTATCACTGGTTGCTTGTCGGGGGTAACGCCAAGCATGCCATTGTTGGTTTTGTGGCCAGTTGATAGGGCAGTACCGGCTGCTGCCGAGTCGGTGATTGTGTTGTTGGCCGAGTAGGAAGTGGCATATGACAACACAGGGAATTGCAAGAACAACAGTGGGTTAGGGTCGTTTTGCACTGTGCGGTTGTATGTTTCGGCACAAAGCACTGGGCTTAGTCCCATGCCGTCGCCAATGAAGTAGAATATATATTTAGGCTGTTTAGCCGACATTGCCAATATCACGAATAGGCAGGCAATGGTTGTAATAATACGTTTTTTCATCGTTTTTATGTTTTGTTACTTATTTAATTCTATGAGTTTGTCCATGATTTTGCGGTCGTTGCACAGGCGAGGCACCTTACGCTGTCCGCCACGTTTGCCGGTTAATCCCAGCCAGGTGTCGAAAAGGCCTGGTTTTGCCACCACCACTTGAGGCTTGCTTAGGAAAATGTCTTTGTAGCGCTTTGCTTCGTAATCTGAATTTTCGCGTTTTAGCTGTTCGTCAAGGGCATCGGTAAAGGCCTCGATGCTGTTAGGCATTTTATCGAATTCTATCATCCATTGGTGATGACCTTTGCTGGAGTCGGTAGTGTAGACCGGAGCCGCCGAGTAGTCGGTGATTTGAGCGCCGGTGGCGTTACAAGCATGTGCTATTGCCGATGTGGCATTGTGCACCATGAGTTCCTCTCCGAATGCGTTGATGAAACTCTTTGTGCGTCCCACAATGCGTATTTTTAGCGGTTGGGTGCTTTCTACTTTCACCGTATCGCCTATTTTATATCGCCAAAGTCCGTTGCACGATGTTATCACGAGGGCATAGGTTTGTCCTTCTTGCACTTCCCATATTGGATAGGTGATAGGGTGCTCGTCGTCAATTTGGTCGAGTGGGATAAACTCGTAGAACACACCGATGTCGAGGAGCAGAAGCATGGCGTTGGTGTCGAGCGACGATTGTGCAGCAAAGAATCCTTCGCTTGCGTTATAGGTTTCGATGAAGTGCATTTTGCTCGAATCGGTGATGGCCTTATACTGGTCGCGATAGGGGTCGAAACTGATGCCTCCGTGGAAAAACACTTCCAGATTTGGCCACACTTCGTGAATCGATTCGGCGCCTTTCGACTTCATCACTTCGCGAATCACGGTAAGGAACCACGACGGCACTCCCGAAATGTTGGTGATGTTTTTGTTTTTGCTGGCTGCTACAAGTGCGGGCAGTTTTTGTTCCCAATCTTCCATTAGTGCCACATTTTTTCCGGGCACTCTAAACAGATTCACCAGTGGGTTGATGTTGTCGATAAGGTTTGCCGACAAGTCGCCGATTTTTATGCCTGGGCCGGCATCTTTCACCTGATTGGCAAAACTGCCGCCTAAAATAAACGCTTTGCCGCTAAATATTCGGCTCGACGGATTCATGTGCATATATAGCGACACCACATCGCTCGACCCTTGATAATGGTTGTTTTTAAAGGAGTCGGCGGTGATGGGGATGTATTTGCTTTTGCCGTCGCTTGTGCCCGACGATTGTGCAAAGTTTTTCACCTTGCCGGGCCACAATATGTTTTTTTCGCCTCGCACCATTCGCATGATGTGCGGCTTAAGGTCTTCGTATGATGTTAGTGGGAGGGTGTTTTGAAAGTCGTTGTAGCCGCGAATGCTCGAAAAGCGGTATTTTTGGCCATATTCGGTGTAACTTGCTCTGCCTATGAGGGTGGCGAGTAGGTCGCGTTGCACCGATTCGCCGTATTCAATGAAGCGCTGTATGTCGCTTAAACGGTGCTTTAGAACGCTGTGTGCTATGGGTGTGAAGTTTATCATATCTGTTTTTTGGTCGTGCTGTGAGTGCCTGTATTGCTGCATTGGAGAGTGTGCCGGCAATTGACTCTTTTGTAACAAGCAAAGATAGTAAATTAAGTGCCAATTGATGCTATATAAAAATAAAAGTTTTGTTAATGATGGATTTTATCAGGTTATTTTTTTAAAAGAGTTTTACAAATCGAATGAATGCAATATCTTTGTAATGTTGGCAACGAAGTGTTATAAGCGCTGTGCTGCCGTTGCATGAGAAAAGAATCTGAAAAAAAACCGTATTAAATTATTATTAAAAAAAATGAAAACCGAAGAAAGAGTAGTATTTGTTGACTACATCAGAGTGGTAGCATGCTTTTTGGTAATGCTGGTACATGCAAGTGAAAATTTTTATGGGGCCGACTCGTCGGGATTGGCAGGCAGTTGGTCAATGTTGGCTAACGAGGCCAATCGCTTCTGGGTGTCGTTTTATGACGGCGCATTTGGCCGCATCAGTGTGCCTTTGTTTATGATTGTTTCGGCATTTTTGCTTGTGCCAATGAAGCCAGGGGCTTCAATGTCGTCGTTCTACAAGCGCCGCTTGATGCGCGTGGTGCCTCCTATGTTGGTGTTTATGCTCATCTACACATTCTTGCCTTTGGCTTGGGGTGCTATGACTTGGGAGCAATCGATTGCCGACCTCAAAACTATTCCGTTTAATTTCCCATCGATGGCGGGCCACTTGTGGTTCTTATATCCTCTTATCGGTGTGTATTTTATAATTCCTGTGGTGTCGCCTTGGCTTGAAAAGGCGTCGGCTAAAGACGAAAGAATATTCCTAACCCTATTCTTCATTTCATCGTTCACTCCGTTCATTCATAAGTTTATCACACCTGAAGTGTGGGGCGAATGTTTCTGGAACGGATACGGCATGTTCTGGTATGTGTCGGGCTATCTTGGCTATTTGGTGCTTGCTCATTACATCCGATTCCACATCAAGTGGGACAGAGCAAAGCGTTTGCGCATTGGCGGCCTTACTGCATTTGCCGGAATGGCGTTCACTGCATGGTCGTTCTGGATGATGGGTGAGCCTGGTGTGAAGATTGAAACTCCTATTTTGGAATGGGCTTGGGAATTCTGCACGCCTAACGTGATTATTGCTACATTTGGTGTGTTTGTGTTGTTCTCTTGCATCGAAAAGCCTAAGACTCCGGCTTGGCTTTTGAGCATTTCAAAGATGTCGTTTGGCATTTATTTGGTGCACATGCTTTATTTGGCGCCTATTGCTGCGTTCTTTGTTGGCGGCAATTCGGCTGAGCCTATAATCCCTATTGCTTTGGCTATTCCTGTCATTGCAGTGCTTACGTTCATTTGTTCTACTGTCACAGTGAAGATTCTTTCATACTTGCCGGGCAGCAAATACATTGTGGGCTGTTAATGCCAATTAACCGCCGACCGCGCCACGAAAATTGCCCCTACGATATGCGGGTAACCGTGGAGGCGAGTATATGATAATTAGGATATCTTGATTTTTATAGTAATGGCGACTGCTCATTTGAGTAGTCGCCATTGTCATATTATTTGAAAATATCGTTCTTGGCGTATCCTTTTAACGCAAGTTTTTAATAAGCACAAAGCCCTGCCGTTATTAGCGGCAAGGCATATTATTACATTTTTTGATTTTGCGGGGCTATGCGGGGCTGCAATTGCTTTGATTTATCACTCGCAGGCCGTTAAGCGCCAACCTCTCGTTAGAGGCTGTTATAGAGCGAGATGATTTTTTCGTAGAAGTGTTTGTAGGTTAGATGTTGGTCAAAGTCGTCTTTCGCCTGTATGCCCAAGTCGTTACGCAGTTGTTTGTCGTCGATTAGGCGTTGAATGGCCGAAGCGAGGCTTGAAGGGTTTTCGGGTTCCACCAGCAAAGCGTTTTCAAAGTGTCGCAAATATTCCACTTGTCCGCCGTTGTTGGTTGAGATGTGAGCCTTGCCTTGCATCATATATTCCAGGTTGCTGATGCCGAAAGGTTCGCGCCAAGCGGCAGGCAGCACGCCAAAGTCGGCTTGCGCTA
Organism: Muribaculaceae bacterium; assembly: GCA_045613305.1. Taxonomy (GTDB): domain Bacteria; phylum Bacteroidota; class Bacteroidia; order Bacteroidales; family Muribaculaceae; genus SFTJ01. The sequence continues at coordinate 31,995 of JAZLAU010000042.1, read as the reverse complement.
TGAGTTGCTGCAAGTTAGGCTGATAGCCCATCATGGTTATGTTGTCGGCGAGTTGTTTGTCGTCGATTAATGCTTTAAGTTTTTTAGTGTAGTGCTTGTTGCCCTCGCCTATCACAACCAGGTGGAAAGTGTCTTTATTGAGTTGAGATAGCGCCTCAACGAGCACATCAATGCCTTTTTCTTTGCACACGCGTCCGTGAAACATTATCAGGGTTTTGCTGTCGGCAATGTTGAGGTCTTTACGCAGGTTCATCACTTGTCCGTCGGCCTCAAGGGGGCGAATGCTGTCGTGAATCACCGAAGCGCGCTTGCGGTCGAAACGCTTGGCGTGGTCAATGAATTCGTCGTATTGCACTTGCGAAACAAACACGATGTGGTTAATTTCCTTAAGCACACGTCGATACCAAATGCTGGTTTTAGGGCGTTCTACGCTGTGGCTTGTGAGCACCACCCGGTTGAGCGGATTTTCCGATATTTTGCAGGCAAACACGGCAGTCACGGCATCCTTCATGTTGTGCACGTGCAGAATGTTTTTGCCGCGTTTAATTTGTCGAGCCAATCGCACCGGCGAGTCAAGGTCGCTAAGGCTTTTTAGTGGCAATATCGATACCGGCACTTCCAGTTGGCGAAAGCGCTCTATGATGGCAGGGCGATTTTGGGTTACGATTTCAGTATAGAATTCTTGGTTATCGCTCTTCATTTGGGCAGTGAGGTCGTAGGCATATTGTTCGGGGCCCGACCACCTGCTGTCTGATAATATTTGATAGATGTTTAGCATGGTATCCACAAATATAGTTTTTTTTGATGACTAACTATAAAAGTTTGCAAAAAAAAAGCAGTCGCCAGTGCGAAATTGCAAGTATTTACGCATTGGCGACCACTCTGGCGCTTGTAGCCGCTATGAGTGAGGCTGCGAGGTGGCTCTATGTCATCGTTTCGGGATGTCGACCGACTTTTCGCTGCGGCCCTTTAGGTGCTCGCTAAAGTAGTCAACCATTCGCCAGTAGAAGTATTCGTTCATATTGCCGAAACCGTGGCGTTGTTGAGGCAGATAAAGCATGTCGAAGCGCTTGCCGGCACGAATCAGCGCATCGGCCACGCGGGTGGTGTTGGCTGGATGCACATTGTTGTCGATGTCGCCATGCACAAGCATCAAATGGCCCTTTAGGTTTTTGGCTATTTGTGGGTTAGTGGCTATTTGGTAAACGAAAGTGGTGTCGCCCTTTTCGCTCACTTTTTCCTTCACGCCGTGGTGAGTTTCGCTCCACCAGCGGTTATAGATAGAGTTATCGTGGTTACCGGCGCACGACACAGCCACCTTAAAGAAGTCGGGATATTGGCAAATGGCTGCAGTGCTCATAAAGCCGCCGCCCGAGTGTCCGTGAATGCCCACCTTGTCGATGTCAATCCACTTGTGGCGGTTGGCAAGTTGCTCTATGGCATATTTGTGGTCGGCAAGAGGGTAGTCGCGCATGTTGCCGTAGCCAAAGTTGTGATACCACTTCGAGCGGTTAGGGTGACCGCCGCGCTGTCCCACCGAAATCACTATAAATCCGGCTTGCGCCAAGCGGTCGGTGCGCACGCTCATGCGGGTAAACGGATAGTACACGGCCTCAACTTGTGGGCCTGGATACACATAGTCGATGATAGGATACACCTTGGTGGTGTCCATGTCGAAAGGCTTATACATCACGCCATACAGGTCGGTGATGCCGTCGGCTGCCTTCACCTTGAAGAGTTCGGGGAACTTGTAGCCGTTGGCAAATAGTTGCGAGAAGTCGGCTTCTTCAAGAGTCATTATCTTATTGCCCTGCGCGTCTTTCAAGTCGGTGCAAGGAATGGTGTTGATGCGAGAGTAGTTGTCAACCACAAAACGAGCGTCGTCGTCCATAAGCACGGCGTGGAAATAGTCGCCTTCGGTAAGGTTTTTAAGTCCTGTTCCGTCCAAGCGCACGCTGTAAAGGTGTTCGTAGTAAGGATTTTCGTCAGGGTTCATGCCGCAAGCGGTGAAATACACAGTGCGTGTGCGTTCGTCAACCTTCACAATGTCTTCCACGTGCCAACTGCCCTTGGTGATGCGGTTCTTAAGGTTACCCTTGTCGTCATAAAGGTAAAGGTGCGCCCAGCCGTCGCGTTCGCTCCATTGAATCAATTCCTTTCCGCCGTTCAGAGCATGCAGTTTGCGCAGTTCTTGATAGGTGTTCATGCGTTCTTCCACGATAGGCACAATAGTGTCGGCGCCGATGGTGTAAGAGCAGATGTCGATGCGGTGCAAGTCGCGGCTCGAGCGGCTCAAGAAGAAGCGGTTGTTATCGCCAAGCCACACCGATGCCACATCTTCGTGCAAAGCATCTTTCTTCTTGCGAGGAGCCGATTCAAGGCCTATGTTTTGGTCCTTGAAGCGCCAAGTGTTGATTTCCTTGCGCGAGTTGTCGGTCATGTCGAAGATGTAGAGGTGTTCCACAGGAGCCTCTTTTTCGCCCGGCATCTGATATTTGTAACTTTCGAGTGTTGGGCGAGGGTTAGCCACTGAGTTGATAACCCACAATTCCTTCACCTGACGGTTGTCGGTAAGAGTAGTTACGAAATAGCGCGAGTCGGGCGACCACACGCCATACACTCCCGAGCGCTTACCGTTGCACACGGTGTCGGTGTTGAGGCGATAGTGAGGCATGTTGTAGCCAAAGTGTTCCACTCCGTCGGTAGTGATTTGAATTTCCACTATGGTGCTGTCTTTTTCGTCTTTTTGAGCCTTCAGATAGTCGTCATAACTCATCTTGTAGAGGTTAAGGTTCTTGGCATATATCACCGTCTTCTTGTCGGGCGACACGCTGCCGTGAAACGACTTCTTTTCCTCTTCTTCCTTATCCTTCAGGTGAGTGAGGGTTTGAGTGGTGAAATCCCATTCGAAGAAAAATTTCTGCTTACCGCCTTTTTTCTTTTTCTTGTCTTTATCGTCTTTTTTAGGTTCAGGACGGTCTTTAGTCGAAGTCACCTCAAAGGTGAAAGTCTTGCCGTCGGGCTTAGCCTTTAGGTTCTGAATGGGCAGATGTCGGGCCTCATAAGGGTCTTTCACAATCATGGTCAATTGCGAAGCCATCTCGTCGCGGTCCCAGAGGGGAGTCTTGCGGCGGGTGGCCGGGTCTACCACATACCAGAAGTTGCCTTCGCTGGTTTTATATTCATACCAAAACATGCTGCCGTTGGCCATCCATTGCGGACGGATGGTGGTGCTAAACAGCATAGTGTTGAGTTTCTGCTGGGTGAATTTCTCGGCTTGCAGATATTCCGGCAAGCGTTCTTGTGCCATGGCTGTTGCCGATGCACTCACCAGCATAGCGCATACTAATAGTTTCTTGAGATTCATCGTTATGGCGTTAGGTTTTTTTATAATGTTTTTTGTTTTCACTTATTTAGGTTCTGTTCGGGCAAAAGCGCGCATTTGCGTCACCTTGATGCCCTGATTTTTAAGGCATTCTTGCCATACAAAAAACAAATTTACAATTTCATTTTCACAAACCATTAATTATTAGGCAAAAAAAGTTGCTTTGCCGCGATAGCCGGGCGGCACAACAGCCGTCAGCGGCAACACCAGCAAAAAATATTTGCAATTTTTGTGACATTTGTCTACTTTTGTGCGTTTTTAATTGTTCCGCATTCGTGCGGTGTTTTGATTACGGCAGGGCTTCGGCCCTGCTTTTTTTATATAGCCGAATATCTACCGGCGCGCCATTTTAGCACTTTGGCAGCGCCGAATTTTGTTTTCGGCCCGAATTTATGTAAATTTGGATGAGCGCTAACCATCCCGCCGTGTGTGGGGGCTAAACGCCGTTTTTTCATTCACTCATCACTATTGCAAAGGTCATGAAACGCATCATCCTGCTCCTTGCGCTGATGGTGGCCGCCGCCGCCGGCTCGCAAGCGCAAACTTTCACCAAAAAGTGGAACGACTTTCACAAGCGTACCGAATATTTCGACTCCCAGGGCCGCCTGCAGGGATGGTCGAAGTGGAACGATTTTCACGACCGTCTGGAGTATTTCGACCGCCAAGGCAAGATGGTGAAATACGAAAAACACAATAGTTTTCACAACCGAATGGAAACCAAAGACCGCAACGGCAAAACGCTCAGCACCCGCTCCTACAACGATTTTCATGGCCGTGAAGACATTAAAGACTCAAAGGGCAAAGTGATAGGCTACAAAAAGTGGAACGATTTTCACAAGCGCCTCGAAGTGTTCGACTCCCGCGGCCGCCTGCAAGGCTACTACAAATGGAACGACTTCCACAACCGCATGGAATACCACCAAAAGAAATAAAACCCGCCCCGCAGTGCGGACTACATATCAAAGAACAAAAGAAAAAGGATGCAAGATTTTTCTTGCATCCTTTTGTATTAAATCAAGCCATCTGATTATCAGATATTATTTCGCTCAAGAATTTCGCCAAGTGCAAAATAGAACATCAAAGGTCTTTAAACCAGCACTTATGTTAACAGTTATGTTTGCCCTTTTACAATAGTAGAAATTTTAAAAGGTATTTAAACGCCAAAGCGATAGTACCAAAGTATGAGCGTTATCTACAATAGTAGAAATTTTAAAAGGTATTTAAACTTTAACAATGGCAGCAGAACGTTCAGCAGGACTATCTACAATAGTAGAAATTTTAAAAGGTATTTAAACCGCAATGCGTATTGATTAAACATCGTAAATATCTACAATAGTAGAAATTTTAAAAGGTATTTAAACGCATTGGAGTGCGTCAACGCATCGACGTGTATCTACAATAGTAGAAATTTTAAAAGGTATTTAAACAGGCACAATCGTGTATTATTACCCGAGCGGATCTACAATAGTAGAAATTTTAAAAGGTATTTAAACACTAGTACGAGAGTATATTGATGTACCACTATCTACAATAGTAGAAATTTTAAAAGGTATTTAAACAGTATTGGTAAGGGGAGGTGAGACTCTATCTACAATAGTAGAAATTTTAAAAGGTATTTAAACTCTCCTGCGCCAAATGCTGCAACAATTGAAGTATCTACAATAGTAGAAATTTTAAAAGGTATTTAAACGTAAATCGTGAAGCCATTAGCGGAACAATTATCTACAATAGTAGAAATTTTAAAAGGTATTTAAACAATTACATTGGATGTTCGTATTAGTGGGCATCTACAATAGTAGAAATTTTAAAAGGTATTTAAACCCTAACTGAAGCAAAGATAGTGGTAATTTGTTCAATATCAAAGAGCTTAGATAAATAAAATTTGCATAAGTTTACCCCACCTAAATGCTTAAAAGTGGAGTTTTGTGTAATTAAGTAATTGACACTCAGCAAATAAGCGCTATGCGTAGAAAAATATTTTATTATAGGTTTGTTTTTAGAATGTTAGCAGGTCTTGGTCGCGGTGAATGGCGTTGCCATATTTTTCCACATTGGCATTTGTGGCGGTTAATATCATCACACTATCGTCGGGCGTAAACTTTTCGCTAAAGTCCGATTTGATTCGCTCTTTTATCACATCAAGCAGTCGATTGGTGTTGTTGAATTCGTACACCGAAAATTGCAGCCTTATGCCACCGCTTTTCATAAGAAACTTCGAGAATTTTGTTCTCAGTTTGGTGTCTTTTATGTCGTAACTAATGATAATCATATTTTAAATGTTGGGAATTTTTGAGAGTTTTCTTGGTTCATAAAATATCGATAATAGCCTTGGAAAAAGGTGAAAATTTCTTTTTTATAGTTGATGATTTCAGCCATAAAAATTTTGTAATATTCAGATGCCACATCGGGTTTTAGGCGATATTCTCCTTTTTGCTGTTTAAAGTCCGATGGTTTAAATTTCTTCAAGTTTAGCGATTTCCTTATGGTGGCATCGATAATGCAGCGAAAGGGTTCAATAAGGTCACAAAGAAGCGATTTTCGTTTAAACCAAAGACGGTGATACACCCCTATGTAGACGTCGAAACCAAATAGCCGGGCATATGATTCCAGAAAGTTAAACATCATGGTGTAGCCAATGTCGAGCATCACGTTGATTTGGTCGCATTTGGTGCGAGGCATTCGTTTGTGCCAATCAAAGTCTTGGAAATAGGCGGCGAAATAAAATTTTGCCACCCATCCTTCCAGGCCCATAAGGTCGGATAGCGATTTTATTTCATCGATGGTTTCAAGGGCAGTAGCACCAGTCTTTAGTGCGGCTTGGGTTAGGTCGTCTTTTTTGCGTGTTTTTTCGAGTAGCCTTATTTGGTTGCTGAATTTTAGGCGCATTAAATTTCGTGCCACGGTTAGGTCATTGGGGTCAAAAGCATATTGCTTTTCGCGAAGCAGAAAATTTGCTTCAGCATTGTTGCCAAACGTAAACACAGGCCGCAAGTTCATCTTCATAACCGAAATAAATACACCGTGTTTTCGGCACTTGTCGAGCAGTGGTGTCGTGATGGTGGTGTTGCCTATAATGAATAAGGCAAGCACTTTTTGAAACGGAAATTTTGTGAGTGTTTTTCCGTCATTGTCTTGCAGCAGAAGTTCGCCGGTGCGTAGTTTAAGGTGTTTTTCTTCAAAGCAATTAATCAGAAAAATGCTTCGATATTCAATGTCCTTTTTAGTAAACATTTTCGAAACTATATTTGTCGCACAAAGCACAATATATGCAGTGAGCGCACTTGTTGGTGTTGAGAGGTTGGAAAGAGCGAGGGTTGAAGTTTCGGTAACTATTAAGAAATTGTTTTAACTCAGCCAAGCCGTTGGCATCGGGAAGGTCAATTGGGGTATATTTCTTTGTGGTTACTTCATAGAAAGCAAGTGAACTAACTTTATAGCCCATTTCTATCAGGCACACATATTGAGCCCACAGTTGGTAGATTTGTCCCTGAAAAATGCGTTTAAGGTTGTTTTTTCGTTCAATAAGCATTTGCTTCGATGCATCGTAGATGTCAATTTTTCCGCTTATGCCATATTCGTAGGATGTGACACTCAGTGATTGGATGATGTGTTTTGATGTTGACGCACTTTTTTCATCCACCGAAGCATGAGCTTGCTTGCCAGCCACTTGGGGCAGTGCATAATAGTTGTCTTCATCCGTTTCCATATATACATTATGCAGATATATGGAATACGGACAAAAGACAAAATCGTTAATAGTGGAGATGGGGATGAGGTCGCTCACAATGTGCTGTTATTCGTTAAGATATGGCTTATTTTGAGCAAATTTCAACCACTCTTTGTTAGATATGGCCAAATTTGGTTTGCCTGTTTCGTCGGCCTTAATCTTATGGATAATCATTAACCCTTTTCGTGCAATGTTATATGCACCATTAGCATCGGCATTCTCTGGCAATGTTTTGCCACAGATGTTGCTGTTATAGAAGTTGCCATTTTCGTCGGCAATTGGCGACTGCATATAGTCTACGTCTGTGCCGGTTTCGCTATTTCGCAACTGAAGGGTTAGTCGCAGCAAGTATAGAAGCCCGCTGAAGAAGTCTTTTGTGTCTTGCTTTGCAATTGCCTCCTTTAGATTACCGGTGTGGTCAATGCCATATTGCTTGAAGAATTCAATGAATTTTTCAGTAAGGTCTATTTCTCGGCTATCCCAATTGTTATTTTTCGCTGGGTTGCGGAAACTTTCCACACGGTTGCCCACTGTGCAAAGTGTCCATTTGGTTTTGCTGCCGTTGGCCTTGGTGGTGAATCGGGTGTAGTCGAACGCGAATTCAAACCATCCCTTTTCGGCATTGTAGGTTATCGAATCAAACTTGCTGAAGAATGTTTTAGCCTTTTCGCGAGTTACATAACGAGTGTCGAGCAAGTTCACAAAGCCTGTCACTGGGTCAATCTTACTTGTGTTCCATGCTTGAGTGTAGAATAGGAAACCAGATTGTTTTCCCAATTTTTGGAAACTTTCAAACTTGTTTGTCAACTGAAATGCATTAAGCAACCCACCAGGTTCAGTTGGGCTTTTCTTCTTGTCGACAAGGTAGTTGAGTTTGTCGATAAGCATTTTCTCGAATTTTTGATACACGGAGTGTTCCACTTTTTGGCGGCCGCGCATAAATCCGGCATTAAGGTCTTCAAGCACGACTATGGCGTTGTATTTCACCATAAGTTCAGAAATCTTATGAATCACTTGGCTCAAATAGCCTTCCTTGAGTTCCTTAATGCTATCGATGGTTTTCCAACTTTCTCGTTCTATCTTTCGTTCTTGCTCACGTTTTTTAAGCAAATCATGGTAGTTGGTGCGATATTCGTTGCCGTTATAGGTGTTAACTATTTCGTTTAATGAATATTGCTCTTTGATATTGCCCTTCATGTCGATTACTGATAGGTAGAGCAAATGGCGTTCCCCACGGTCAATGCCAATGATGTGAAGGTCATCGGTTTGTTTAATATACTCGTTAACCTTTGCGTTGATGTTATTAATGCCCTCGCTTTTGAAATTCATGGTGATTGGCACGTGGAACATGAATTTATCAATACTAAATCGTTTGTTTTTAATCAAATCGTAAGAGAATACGCTTTGTTTCTTTTTGTTCAAAGTGTTCTTGTTGTCAATTGGCTCATTGGCTGGGTGTGTGGGGCGTTCGGCCAAGATGCTCGATTCGCGATAGAACACTTCGGCTTGACCGTTGAGTTTATAAACCACATCCGACAGGTTGTCCTCGTCGAACAACATTTTCCAATAAAGCGTGTGCAAGTTTGGTGTACCCTTGCTATTTGGCGAGAAGTCTTTATTATAGATTTGGAATAGATATATTTTACCCTCGTCAACCAATTGGTTTATATAGTCAACCGAAACATTTCGGAATGAGATTTTGTAACCTTGCATATTAACATGGTTGGTAAAATCTTTCCAATTTGAATAACTTGCTGTATCATGGAACTTAAAATCGCACCAACTCCAATACTTGGTGGCAGCCTCTTTGTAATAATCAATATAAGTATTTAAGTCTTTTCTTGAGAATTTTTTATTCTCAGACTTAGGATCATCTTGCAGATAACTACCTTTTTGCTTTATTGCAGAGATTACTGGTATATGTTCTTTCTTAAGTTTGTCTAAATCCTTAGTAAATCTTCTGAATTCGCCATTGCAATTAATGATGTTTTGAATATCCTTACCAGCATCGGCAATTTGCTTGTATTGCATTTTCTCATAGCACTCGCCTTCTGTTGGTAAATTCTTAACAGAGAACACGTTTTTGTGCTTTTTGTTCATAATGGCCAAATAATATTGGCCATCTTTGCGAAGTATAACCGATGTATTATCTTTTTCTTTGTTTACATCCCAACCATCTAATAGCGTTGAATTCTCAAAGTTTAGTTTAACCTTTTCGAGTGAATATGGTTTGCGAGTTAGGTAATTGCGAACCTTGTTATAGAGTGGTGTAATCTTATCTAATTCTTCCCAAAGCAGAGTGAATTCGCCATAGAATCGGTTGTCTTTGTCTGACTCTTTGCCGTCGCCAAGCAGTGGCTTAATAAAGCGCTGAAGGTCTTTAATGGCGTCTAATAGGGTTTTGATTTTCTCAACATTTTGCTTGTCATCGGCCAAATTCTTGCCATTATAGTCGGTGTTTAGCAATTCTGATGCTGCGTTATAGGCAGTTGCGATTTGGTCAAAAATGTTGCAGTTGTTGTGAGCGTTTTCTCCAAATTTTGCAAAATAATTTTGGATAGTGTTGGTGTCTTCAATCTCTGGATTGAATTCTTTAACGCTATCGTTGATTTGTGCTATTGAAATGCTGCCCAATTGCGAAAGAATCTTTTCGATGCGTTCTTCAAAACTTTCATCTGATTCTTTCTTTAACTTTCTTGGGATTTGATTCTTAAGGCTTGAGGTTAAGGCCTTGTTGATTACGCCCCAGTTGCCGAAAATTTTTTGTGAAATGTCGGTTAGTTGCAAGTCATTGCGAATGAAAATCTTGTTGAGGTCGTAGTCCGATAGGTTTTGTAGCAATTCTTTTAGCGAATGTTGGCCGTCGCCATTGCAATTAATAACATTTTCCTCTAAGTTTTTATACGAAGCAGCGATTGCTTCCAATAGGTCGTTATCTGATTGGAATTGTTCAGGCAACCAAGAAATGGCATTTCTGTCGCTCAAAATTTGCTTGAAAAGAGGTTTCAATTTTGGCAAACGAGCGGATTTGTCTTTTTGTTGTTGATTATAAAGATTAACATATTCGTTAATGCCTTTAATTTTAGTACCATCGTTAAGCGACTTGCCGCCAATGATGGCGTTATATACATCGATTTGCTTTTGAGATAAAACAAAATTGAAATAATCGAGATTAAACATTTCAGCAATTTCTTTCACGTTAAGATATTCGCTGAAATTTTTGTAAAGTTCTGTAAGATTATTGCTAACGGGCGAATTTGCAATGCTTTGGAAGGCATTCATGTTATCAATAAACTTTGGCAGATTTTCATGAATCAAACGGAAGGCAATAGCAGTTGACTTTTCTTCGTGAGAATACATATTACTACGGTTTTTGTGAAAACCAGTGAAATATGTTGTGAAGTTATCAAATTCTTTTACGGTATCGTACTCTGCTTCATTTGAAACGATAGAAAATATATCTTTTTTAATAAGTTCCTTTTTGAAAATTCGATCAAAACGCTTGTCGTCCTTAAAACTGTTGGCAATTTGTTTGCGTAAAGCTTCCTGTATCTTTTCAAATGATTTTATTTGTTTATCATCTTTGTAATTTTCCATATAAAGGGCATAGAATTCTTCAAGAGAATTTAGTTTACCTTCATTGGTATATTTCAATTCAAACTCATCAAGCACATCTTCGATAAATCGTTTGTGATATTTGTCGATGAGTTTTTTAACAAGTTGGTAACTTGTTGCGCGATGGCCGTCGTTGGTTAGGAAACCGTCTTTTTTTATGTGTTCAAGAGTTTTTCCAATAGGTCTTAATTCTGTTCGCAAAGTTTTGCTTAACGAATACTTGTTTATGAACTGTGTTAGTGCCATTTTATTCATAAGAAATAAAAATTTAAAGGTTTGAAAAATGATTATTGATTGCAATTTACTGCAATTTTATTAACTATCAAAACGTAAAGTGAAAATTTTTACTTGTGTGGGTTTTGTGAAAAGTGGAGATGGGCTTCTTACCCCCCGCTATTGCTGGGATTGGTGGGGATGAAAAAACGCCGCGTGGTGACGTGGCGTTTTGCTTATTTTAGGGGGTATTTTGCGGGATAAAAACCGTTGCTTATTCTGGTGAAAAGCGAGTGTAAATTGTTGCAGAAAGTGGGTGTAATTTGATGCTTTCTGCGAGGGGGAACGTTGCTTTTTCGGCTATGAAAAACACGCTCTCTGGGCGGGGATGTTATTCGGTCTTTTTTATGGCTAATTAGTGTGAGTATTGTGCAAATCGGTATCACTTACAAGAGCCTGGTCAACATCGGTATCGCTCCCGATAAACTCTATCGCAATAAGTTTTGCGCTATCCGTAAGGGCGGTTTGATAGTAGTTCCGATAAATGCAACAATAGATTTGTTGCTTTTTTTTGCGATGGACAATTAGTGTGTTGTTTGTTTAGGAAATTATTTTTACATTTGTGTAGTCGTGGTAGTTGTTTCTACGACAAGCATATAGTAAAGTGTTTTCGTAGCCAAAAAATAGAAAAGTGCAAGTTTCAATTGACTAAAGGATAACGAACATCAAGAATTTCTTGTATGTGTATGAGAACATAGGCACGAATCGTGTTAATGCCTCACGCATTACAGGTGTGGGACATTTAGTCAAGGTCTTACCATAAACTCTATTTTAACAAACGGAATCATCTCCACACTTTCTGTTTTATATACCCCACCGCATAGGAGATGTTACGGTAAATAAGAATTAATATAGTTACAATTATGAGAAAATTTCTATTTGTTGCAATGATGATTTTAGGTGTTGGTGTAATGCTCTCTTCATGTGAATCCAAAAAAAGTGCCATTGATGGTTATGAGTGGCTTGAGGGCAAATGGGTGACTGCGGATTGTACTATAGACTTGTTCTACAATTGTGTTATTATTACCCCCGACAACTATAAAATGACATCTTTCAGTATTGACGGAGGAGTCGTGACTGATCTTACTGACAAAACTCCCGAAGTTTTGAAGATTGAGACCTCGTATGTGTCGGCGTTGGAGAGTGATTTTAAATCGTTTGACATGTACTATATCGACGAACAAAAGCAACAAATCTTTTGGTTGTATGATTTTGATGCAAAAGTATATATGGAAAAAATAAAGTAACATGAAAAAGTGTATATTTATAGTATTGACTATATTTTTCTTTTCGGCATCCTCTGTCTTTGCGCAAGAGGACATTATGTCGTGGTTGGTGGGAAAATGGACAGATGGTAGTCGTATCATACAGATAACATCTGAATGCGAAATAAGAGTATATGAGAACGATATTCTCATCCAAGAGGGCGAATTTTATCTTAATGGCCCTAACGGACCTGCGGATGTTGAATTGAGTAAAAATCTAAGACCCGACGAGGAAGTATATTTTAATGTAAATGATAGGTTTAAAGATATAACTTGGGGTGAATTTGGATTTAACTTCACAAAGATACCTGATAACTATTCGGCCACAAAGGATAATTCGGAGGAGACCGATTTCGATGGGGGTGTCAATACAAATGTGATGACCATATCTGCCGAAAGATGTTGGAAAAACATATCATGGGCGTATGGAGAGTGGGAGATTCCTGTTGATCATCCTTCGGGAAAGGTATATAACGTTCGCCTTACTCCGTTCTATTATCAAGTTATCAAGGATAGGAAAGAGGGCGAGACTTTGGACTTCTCGGCTCAACCTAAAAAGTGGTTTAAGTTGATGGAGGGCGAAAACACTATCTGGGGTAATGTAGTCTATATCGATGATTTATACTTCCACTTTAATGATAAGAGCATCTACCTTTGTACGGGCTTTGATAAGAGAATATATTTGACTCAAACAGAGGCTTACGTCACATCGACAGTAAAAATTATCTTTTGGGTAGTATTTGGTGTGGTATGTCTGGCAATTCTTTTTGGATTGTATGTCTTAGTGAAAAAGATCATTGCTTTCTTTAAACGCATTAAGGAGACTAACGCCGAAAAACGAAAGCAAAAGGAAGAAGAACAGAGGAGAGTTGCTGAAGATCAAAAGAGAATAGCAGAAGAACGCAAGATAAAGGCTGCTGAGGAGCAAAGGAGAGTAGCAGAGGAACGTAAGAAAGCTGCCGAACTTCAGCGTCAGAAGACTGAGAGGAGTCGTAAAGAGCAATCTTATGCTAATTTTGTCCAACCGCAAACAAAAACGAGTGTTACTCCCTCATCAGCTAATAGTTTAAATGGAGGGACGATAGTAAAGAGTGCTGAACCTAATTTGTCGAGAAATAGTATGAACTTTTGCCCTTCTTGTGGTCGCAAAATTGAGGGCGCACCAAAATTCTGCCCTGAATGTGGAAGACCTTTGGAAGGTGGAGTCTTTGCGGGATCATCTATGTCAAAATTGGCAGGTGGTATGGCTAATATTTACAGTACAACATCGTCTACGATGCAAGGTGTAGCAAGCAATATCAAGAAGAATCTTAATGAGAAAGAGGTTGCAAGCAGAAAGACTATGTCTGTTTTGTCTGTAAAATATGATGACGAAGCCGAGGAGAAGACTATTGGTCAGTGTGACGTTATGATAGGGTCAGGCATGCTAAAGGCGCAAGGAAGTGTGGCTGTTACCAATAAAGCACTGCTATTTTACAAGGATAGTGGCCCATTAAAGATTTTCCATAAGAAAATTCAATCTCTTGGAAATAAGATAGGTATTTCTACCCACAAAATGTTATACCATAAAATTCCGCTCAAAGATATTGTTAGAATATCACGAGCAAAGTCAGTAAGAGATAGGATGATATACTACAGTATTGAGACAAAATTGGCTACACACTCGTTGTACTTTCTTAATAAGCCATACTTGTTTAGTAAGCATTTGTCGAAGGTGTTAAATTTTGATACCTGTATTTATAATATAGATTTACTGCCAGGCGAGAATGTTGAGTATATCACTCATGCTATTGTAGAGTCTGCCAATGGCACTAACTATGGAACTCTTTATATAACAAACTTGCGTCTTGCTTTTGCTAGAATTGTCGGTAGTAAGATAGGTGTACAAAGGCCATCAAGTAGAATGACAGCCGAAGAGGGTACGGAAGAGCTGTTTAGTATAGAGCGGTTCCGTTTGTCTAATATTGTTTCTGAGCAAAAGAGTTGGACCGCTTGTGAATACCATATAAACGATGATGGAGCAGACTATATCATTAAATTTAGCAATCGTGTACCCAAAGCATTTCTGGAGTTGGTGCCTAATGCAGAGGGAGATGAAGATATTCTCCAAAGAAAAAACAACATCAAGAAGGGCTTTAAGGTTGCTATGTTGGTTGCAAGTTTTGTAGGATTAGGCAGTATTGCTGATGCTGCAGAGGATGCTGATGTCGATGACATGGATATGGATTCTGAAGAAATGGACCTTGATGACGATGGCGACATTGATGCTATTGGAGTTGATGCTGATGGTGATGGCGACATTGATGCTATTGGATTAGATTCTGATGGCGATGGTCAGATTGATGCTATTGGAGTTGATTCTGATGGCGATGGCGACATTGATGCTATTGGAGTTGATTCTGATGGCGATGGCGACATTGATGCTATTGGAGTTGATGCTGATAGCGATGGCGACATTGATGCTATTGGAGTTGATTCTGATGGCGATGGAGTAATCGATATGGCAGGTGTTGATACTAATGGTAACAGAGTGATTGATACCGCAGGTATAGATACCAATGGCGATGGTCAGATTGATGCTATAGGAGTTGATTCTGATGGCGATGGTCAAATTGATGCAATTGGAGTTGATGCTGATAGCGATGGCGACATTGATGCTATTGGATTAGATACCAATGGCGATGGAGTAATCGATATGGCAGGTGTTGATACTAATGGTAACGGAATGATTGATACCGCAGGTATAGATACTAATGGTGATGGTGTGATTGATACCGTTACAGCAAGCAATAGTGCATCATATGGCTTTGCACAAGCTGAAAGCGGAGATGGTTTGATGGAAAAGTACTACGACTCTCACAATCGAGTAATTGAAATCGACCGTCAGATAATGAACACGGTTGATCCATTGCAAAGAGAGGCTCTTATCAGAGAGAGAGAGCTACTTGAAAGCCAAACTCCGAATCTTGCTGAGATTATTATTAAAAGAACACATGGAATAAATTAAGATATTAACGCCAAAGAAACAACAGTATGTAAAAATAGTTGCAGAAAGTGGGTGAAATTTGATGCTTTCTGCGAGGGGAATAATTGCTTATTAGTCTATGAAAAACTCGCTCTTTGGGCGGGGATGTTATTCGGTCTTTTTTATGGCTAACCAGTGGGTGCGTTCGGCGGGTGAGAGGCGTTCGATGGCGTAGCGCAATGCGGTGCGGGGCATGCGGTGTGCGTGCTGGCTGAGGAAGCCCAGAAGCGTGGGTTTGTGGTGCTTTCCCACTTCGCGCAGCATCCATCCGGTGGCCTTGTGAATGAGGTCGTGGCTGTGGGTAAGGTATCGCTCGGCTATGGTGGTGGTGTAGTCGTAGCGGCCGGCGCGGATTATGCTCCACGTCGATACTATGGCTATGCGTTGTTCCCAAAGGCGGCTGCTGCGGCTCAGCGAGTGCAGAATGTCGGCTTCGGGGTGTGCCAGTTGGTAAGGGCCTATAATCTTGGGGCAAGAGAGGTCAACGAGGTCCCAATTGTTGATGTACGGGGTGTTATTAAGATATAGTTGCACTATCTCCGAGCGCTGGTCGTCGTTGGCCTTGCAGCGTTCGAAGCGTCGAACCAGGGCAATGAGGGCCGCCAGACGGAATTCGTGGTAGGGGCTTTGCAGCATTTGCTCTATGGTGCTGAGTGGCGCTTGAGAGTAGCGCGAGGAGATGGCGCGGTTGTTGGGCACGGTGATGCCCAGAAATATGTCGCCCTCACCATACTGCCCTTTGCCGCACTTGAAGAAACTGCTCAAGATGGCCTGTTTTTCGGGCTGTATGACTGCTCGCAACTCATCTTGCCACTGCTGCAGCGCATCACAGGTCTTGCCCATTGGCTTCATTTAACTTGTTGTCGTAAAACATTAAGATGTAGTATTTACCACGCCTATCTTTACGAATTGTAAACCATACCAATCTGTTTAAGATGTTATCATCTTCTGGTTTTTGATAAAATGCTGCTTGGTATTGTTTATCATTGACAGTTAGTTCATATGAGATATCTTCGTCATCGGGTATGGTTTGGTCGCCCAATAGGTTAACATATTTTTGGTTGTTTTCAAACTGACGGCAAAGTTGGTTGAAACGGATAATAATTTGACCTTCGCTTTTGGAATTTATATCTACAAGGCCTATACGATATACTTTATTGTTGTTTGTAACAGGATTTATATATACTTCAGTTCCATTAAATTCGCCGGTGAGATCTCCGTTTGAGTCTTCAGTAAAACCTTTGGCCTTGAGTTTTTTAATCATTTCAGGCTTAAATCCATCAACCGGGATTCCGAGAAATTTAGTAACTTCTATTGCATCTTGTGCGAAAACTGGCATAGTCAATGCCAATGTTAACAATAATCCAAATAAGCGTTTCATGACACGGTGTTTTTTAAGTGTTAATAGTATGTCAAATTTAGTAAATGTGAATGCATTTACCAAAAATAAAGTGAAGTAAGTTTGATGTAAGGAGTTGTCACTTAAGGTGGTGCCAGTTGCCCCAACGGAGGCGCGCCAGGAACATGAGTCCGCGCATGCATAGTTCGATGCACATGGCAATCCACACTCCTTGAAGGCCCATTGTAGGCGCTAAAATCAGCGATAGTGTAAGGCGAATGAGCCACAGGCTTCCAAAGTTCATGGCGCTTGGGAAGAGCGTGTCGCCGGCGCCTACGAAAACGCCGTAGCACACTATCGAAGCGGCAAACATTGGCTCGGCAAAGGCTTCGATGCGCAGCACTTCGGTGCCGAGGGCTATGATGTCGGGGTGCGGGGTGAGTGTTTGCATCATCAGCGGTGCGGCTGCATACATCACGATGCCCATTACGGTCATGATGCCAATGCCCAGCGCGACGGTGATTTTGGCAAACTGTAGGGTGAGCGTTCGGCGTTTGGCACCTATGCTTTGCCCGATGAGCGTGGTGGCTGCCTCGGAGATGCCGTAGCCAGGCATGTAGCACAAACTTTCGGCTGTCACGGCAAACGAATTGGCGGCGATGGCTATGGTGCCGAGTGGTGCCACTATGGCGGTTATCATGATTTGTGCGCCGCACATCACCATGCGTTCGAGTCCCATCGGTGCGCTGATTTTAAGAGCTCGTTTCAGGCACTGCAGCGTGGGTTTGAAACTGCCTCGCTCGTGCCACAGGTTGAGGTCGGGCGAGCGTCGCACCAGCGACCACATCATCAATGCCCCTACCACAATTATTGCTCCGGCTGTGCCCATTGCTGCACCCATTACGCCGAGGTTGGCGCCGGGCAGGCTGATGGTGATGCCGCCGATGGTGAAGTGGTGGGTAGGGAAGATGAGAAAATAGTTAAACACCACGTCGAGCAGGTCCATCAAAATGAGCAGCATGCTCGGAACTTTCATGTTTCCGCTGCAACGAAGTATGCAACTTGCCACAAGGCATAATTGCAAAAATGGTAAAGTGCAGCTGTAAATAAGAAAATAGGTGGATGCATCGCTACAGATGTCTTGGTTTCCGCCGAGCCATAAAGGTAAATGATGGCTTATGCTTGAACCGATTGTTGCGATAAGCAATCCAAAAAACAGTGCCATGGTTATGCCTTGTCGTACCACTTGCCGTGCACCGCGATAGTCGTTTGCTCCAATGAAGTGGGCAACCTGAACGGAAAACCCGGTGGCAAATGCGGCTGCCAAACCGTTGAACAGCCAAGTGGTGGTCGACACCAATCCTACCGACGCAGCTTCGTTGGCGCCGAGGCGTCCGAGCATCGCAGCATCGATATATTGCATGGCTATGGCCGACACTTGAGCCATGATGGCAGGCGCGCTCAGATAGGCTGTGAGCCACAATTGCTGCCGCATGCTCATGGGGCGGCCTGTGCGGATTAGCGATAACAGACTGTCTTTGGAGTTTGCTTTCATAGGTGCAAAGTTAGCGACAACATTGGCGCAATGCAAGTAAATGTTGCCACAAATTGAAGCCGCGATTTGCGATTTGCGCCCAAGCAAGTGAGTTGTTTTGGAAAACTTTTGGTTTTTTTGTGCATCTGAAAATTTCTCGTTTTAAAAAATTGCTGCTGCCAATGCGGAATAATATTATTGATGAAAATTTGTGTTTTCTGTTTTTTATGTGTCGCACGATTTTCCCGACTTGTGAAATTGGAGTGAAAAATTTAGAGCCATATGTTTTTGCACTTGGGAAATGTTAATACGTAAAAATGTAAGCGAAGTGATTTTTTTCGGTAACGAGAAATATCAAAAAAGTAAGATGTGGTGATTTTTGAAAATTTTGAGCGGGCGAGAGGTGAGCAGAAAATTTTGCTTGATGACAGAATTTCGAAAAATTTGAGTGAAAGAAATTTTTTTGCAAAAATTAGCATCGCGCAAATTTTAATGAGAGTTGCTCGCTTGGTGCAAGATTTTTTTAGGCAAGAGGATTGAAGATGAGGAAAATGATGCCAAAATTTGCAAAAAATTCCGACCGATTGACGGGGTGAATGAAAAATTTTAAATTCTCGGAGGGTTTAATTTTTGGTAAATGGCTGAAAATCAGTTATAACGATTAAATTTGGCTTGTTGGGGAAATTTTTCAGAAAAATTCGTTTTTTGCCTGAATGTTAAAATTTTAGACAGAAGCGGGCATTTTTGCGATTTTTGAGATTAAGGCAGCGAAAATTTTCCAGTCGAAGAATTTTTTCGTGTTCGAGCAAGAGTGTTGGCGCGAATAGAAGAAATTTTGTGCGAAACGGAGATGATGAATTTTATCGGAGGTCAAAAAGATATGCTTTGCGGCTGGGCCGGAAATTTGCGTTGCCAGGTGCGAGCCGAAGTGAAGGCATGAGGCCAGAAGAAAAAATTTGAGGCAATGCTCTGCTGGCCGGTGAAATTTTTCGAACGGCGGTTTTGGAGGAGGTGTCAGTTGCGGAGTTAGTAGGCGAGGAACTATTTTGAGAGGCGAAAGAATATTACAATTAGATGTATGATTTTCTTTAGGTGTTGATAATCAATAATCAACGAAAACTTGTATCTTTGCAAATATGTCAGAAATCATTTATCAAACTCAAGGAGTTGAGTTGCCAAAAATTAATCAATCGGCTGTTAATGAGTGGATTGAGCAGGTTGCGCACGACCATCAGCGAGTTGTGGGCAACTTGAACTATATCTTTTGCAACGATGAACGAATATTGGAGGTGAATCGTCAGTTTCTGCAACACGACTATTACACCGATATCATAACATTCGACTACAGCAACCGTAAGCGAATAAGTGGTGACATGTTTATATCGCTCGACACTATTGCAACCAATGCGGAATTGTTTCAACGCACTTATAATGAGGAACTTATGCGAGTTGTGATACATGGAGTTTTGCATTTGTGCGGAATCAACGACAAAGGTCCGGGCGAGAGAGAAATTATGGAAATGCATGAGAATGAGGCACTTGCCATTCTCCCCAAAAATGCTATATAAGTTATGAGGTATGACTACGATGTGATAGTGATAGGCGCAGGCCATGCAGGCTGTGAGGCAGCATGCGCAGCTGCAAATTTGGGTTCATCTACCCTGCTTATCACAATGGATATGAATAAGATAGCGCAGATGAGTTGTAATCCGGCTGTTGGCGGCATAGCCAAGGGTCAGATAGTGCGCGAAATTGACGCTTTAGGCGGCCAAATGGCGATTGTGACCGACCGTTCGGCCATTCAGTTCCGTATGCTAAACCGCAGCAAAGGTCCTGCCATGTGGAGCCCACGCGCGCAGAGCGACCGTGCAAAGTTCATGGAAGAATGGCGCAATGTGGTTGAGAACACCCCTAACCTTTCGATGTGGCAAGATTCGGTGACCGAATTGGTGCTCGACGGCGATAAGGTTGCCGGAGTGAAGACTTCGGTGGGCGTTCAGTTTAACGCCAAAGCCGTGATACTTACTGCCGGAACATTCTTAAACGGACTAATGCACATTGGACCGGTGCAGATGAAAGGCGGTCGCATCAGCGAGCCTGCCAGCCACGGCATCACCGAGCAATTGCGCTCATTGGGCTTTGCAACCGACCGCATGAAAACTGGTACACCGGTGCGACTCGACGCGCGAAGCATTAATTATGAATTGACCGGAGTGCAGCACGGCGACGACGATTTTCACAAATTCTCTTATCTGCCAACAGTAAGCCGTAAACTCAAGCAACGCCCTTGTTACATCGTTTACACCAACGAAGAGGTGCACGAAGTGTTGCGTAGCGGATTGTCGGAATCGCCGTTGTATAATGGGCAGATACAGTCAATCGGCCCACGTTATTGTCCGAGCATCGAAACAAAGATTGTCACCTTTGCCGACAAAACCGAGCATCAATTGTTTATAGAACCCGAAGGCGAAACAACCCAAGAAATGTATCTTAACGGATTCTCTTCGTCGTTGCCATGGAACATACAGTTTGAGGCATTGAGCAAGATTCCGGCGTTTAAGGATTTACAGATTTATCGTCCGGGCTATGCTATAGAATATGACTTTTTCGACCCTACACAACTAAAACATACACTCGAAACCAAGCGCATCAACAACCTGTTTTTTGCAGGTCAGGTTAATGGCACCACAGGTTATGAAGAGGCAGCCGGGCAGGGCTTGATAGCAGGTATCAACGCGCACCAAAACGTGGTGGGCGGCGAACCTTTTGTGCTTGGTCGCGACGAAGCCTACATAGGTGTGCTGATTGACGACTTGGTGACAAAGGGCGTGGACGAGCCATACAGAATGTTTACTTCGCGAGCAGAGTATCGCATTTTGCTGCGCCAAGATGATGCCGACATGCGCCTAACAGAACGCTCTTACAACATAGGTTTGGCTACACAAGAACGCTATGATTTGATGGTATCGAAACGCGAGCAAGTGGAAAATATCATCAATTTCACAAAAGAGTTTTCTGTGAAGGCAAGCATTATCAACCCGATGCTTGAGAAAGCTGGAATGCCAGTTTTGAAGCAAGGCTTGAAACTTTATGAGTTGATATTGCGTCCGCAATTAAACATTGAAATACTTGCAACAATGATTGAGCCATTTGCCGCCGAATTGGCAAAGGTAGAAGAAGCTCGTCGAGAAGAAATCATCGAGGCCGCCGAAATAAAAATTAAATATCAGGGCTACATCGATCGCGAACAAGTTATAGCCGACAAGATTCGCCGTCTCGAAAACCTGAAGATAAAAGGCAAATTTAATTATAGCGAAATTAATGCGCTGTCGACCGAAGCCCGCCAGAAATTGGAGCGCATCGACCCCGAAACTGTGGCACAAGCATCGAGAATTCCGGGAATTTCGCCAAGCGACATCAATATATTGCTCTTATTGCTAAGAAGATAAAGCAAAATTGTTTCACGTGGAACATAGGTAAAACAAACAACAAAACATATATGGAACAAGCAAAGATTGAAAAGGTAAAGAGTCTTATCAGAGACATACCAGATTTCCCTACAAAAGGTATTTTATTCCGCGACTTGACAACGGTGTTTAAGGACGCCGAAGGTATGGCAATAGTTTCGGAAAACATTGTAGAAAGATATTCAAATCTTGGAGTAACCAAGGTTGTGGGCATTGAAGCGCGCGGATTTATCGGTGGTTCTGTGCTTGCACGCGAACTTGGCGCTGGTTTTGTGCCATTGCGCAAGCCAGGCAAATTGCCTGCCGACACAGTTAGCAAAACCTATGCAAAGGAATATGGCACCGACACTATCGAAATTCACAAAGATGCTATTTGCAGCGATGACATCGTGGTAATACATGACGACCTTCTTGCCACCGGTGGCACCATGCTTGCTGCTTACGAGTTGGTGAAGTCGATGAATCCAAAAAAGATTTACATCCATTTCATCGTAGAATTATCGGCACTTGAAGGCCGCAAATTGTTCCCTGCCGAAGTGCCGGTTGATGCAATGATAGTTTACTAAAAAACATCTTGCGGGGAATTCTTCCCAATCAGACAAGGTGATTGCGTTTTTTTAAGGAAAAGAAAGGTATGTCGGCAAGCGAAGAATTGAAATTGAAGATTAGTTTGCTGCCCGAATCGCCCGGAGTGTATCGCTATTATAATCGCGATGGAGTAGTGATATATGTGGGTAAGGCAAAGAATCTGAAACGCCGAGTGAGCAGTTATTTCAACAGAGTGCACTCGGTGGCCCGAACCAATATGCTTGTGCGAAACATTCACGACATGGAGTATACCGTGGTGTCGACCGAAGAAGATGCCTTGCACCTTGAGAACAGTTTAATAAAGGAATATAAGCCGCACTACAATGTGCTGCTCAAAGACGATAAGTCATACCCGTGGATATGTGTCACCAATGAGGCATATCCCCGGGTTTTTATTACCCGCAACACGCCGGCCAAAGGGGCTCGTTTTTACGGCCCGTATGCACACAGCAATATGGCTCGCGTGGTGCTCGATGTGATTAGGAAGATTTATCCTATTCGCACCTGCACGCATGCAATTAACGACGACAGCATACAAAGGAAAAAAATATCGCTTTGCTTGCAATATCACATTAAGAATTGCGAAGGTTGCTGCCACGGTTTGGTGAGTAAAGAAAAGTATGGCGAATACATTGATGGTATAAAGAAAATCTTAAACGGCGATACCCGTGAACTCACCGAACACCTCATGCAAGAGATGACACGATTGGCTTCGGAACTGCGTTTTGAAGAAGCGCAGATTTTGAAAGAAAAATTCCTGCTCATCGATAAATATAGGGCAAAGAGCGAAGTGGTGAGTCAGCAGTTGCACAACGTTGATGTGTTTACCTTGCTGCGCGATGAATATGCTGCCTACATCAATTTCATGCATGTGCGCAATGGCTCGATTGTGAAAGCCGTGACAATTGAGTATAAGATACGCCTTGACGAAACCGACGAAGAACTGATGTCGATAGCCATCGATGAATTGCGCGACCGTTTTTCGTTGCAGTTGAAAGATGTGGTGGTGTCGGTAGTGCCCGATGCCGAATTCAGCAACGTTAATTTCCTTGTGCCGCAACGCGGCGATAAGAAGAAATTGCTCGAGTTGTCGCTTAATAACGCAAAGCAGTATAAAGTGGACAAACTGAAACGCATGGAGAAACTCAATCCCGAGCAGCGAGTTACGCGCACACTTGTCACCATGCAGCGCGATTTCCGCTTGAATGAGTTGCCACGTCACATTGAGTGTTTTGACAACTCCAACATACAAGGCACCAATCCGGTGGCATCGTGCGTAGTGTTTAAGAACGCCAAACCTTCGAAAAAAGATTATCGCCATTTCAACATTAAGACCGTTGAAGGCCCCGACGATTTTGCGTCGATGCGCGAAGTGCTCAAGCGACGTTACACCAGGCTGCTTGAAGAGGGCGAAGACTTGCCGCAACTGGTGGTTGTGGACGGCGGAAAGGGCCAGTTGAGCGCAGCCGTAGAAGCCTTTGATGAGATAGGCGTGCGAGGCAAGATTGCCCTTGTTGGCATTGCCAAGCGATTAGAAGAAATCTATTTCCCGGGCGATAGCGTTCCGCTTTACATCGACAAGAATAGCGAGTCGCTCAGGGTGGTGCAGCATCTGCGCGATGAGGCTCACCGATTTGGTATAACTCATCACCGAAATCGCAGAAGCAAGAGCCAGTTGAGTTCGGTGTTTGATGACGTGAAAGGATTAGGGCCAAAAACCCACGAAACACTGATAAAGCATTTCAAAAGCATGAAAAAGGTTGGTGAGGCCACCTTGGAGCAAATTGCTGCTGTGATAGGCGAAAAGAAAGCCTTATTGGTGGTTAATACATTGATTGACAAAGGATTAAGAAAAGAAAAAGACAATGAGAATAGTAATACAACGAGTGCAGAGAGCATCGGTAACGATTGATGGCCAACTGCATAGTTCTATTGGCAAAGGATTGATGATTTTGGTTGGCGTACGCGAGGGCGACACCATCGACGACATGAAGTGGCTTGCCGCTAAGGCCGCCAATATGCGCATATTTGACGATGAGGCCGGAGTGATGAATCGCAGCGTGATTGACGTAGATGGCGAGATTCTTTCTGTGAGTCAATTCACGCTCAATGCATCGACCAAGAAAGGCAATCGCCCCTCTTACATATTTGCAGCCCGTCACGATGTGGCTGTGCCTTTGTATGAAGGTTTTTGTGAGGAGTTGCAAGCGTTGACCGGCAAGGAGGTGAAGCGAGGCGTGTTTGGCGCCGACATGAAAGTGGAGTTAATTAACGACGGTCCGGTGACTATTATTGTAGATTCAAAACCAAAAGAGTAACTTTGTGAGATGACTATAGAAGAGGCTCAAAAACAGGTTGACCAGTGGATTCAAACCTACGGAGTGCGCTATTTCAGCCCGCTCACCAACATGGCCATCCTTACCGAAGAGGTGGGCGAGGTGGCTCGAGTTATGGCACGCCAATATGGCGACCAGTCGTGCAAGCTCAGCGATGCCGATAAGCAACTCGCCGACGAACTTGCCGATGTGCTGTGGGTGCTGATGTGCATAGCCAATCAAACTGGAGTGAACCTCACTGAAGCATTTGAGGCCAACCTCAACAAAAAGACTCTTCGCGACAAAGAACGACACTTAAATAACCCGAAATTAAAATAAAAAAAACAGACATAGATTATGGAAAATAACAAGTATTTGCAAACCATAGCGCAAAGCAAAGTCAATACCGACGATGCCGCTGTGAAGGCCGAAGTTGAAGCATTGTTGGCTGCACATTGCGCTGAAAACGACAATAACGAGGTTTATAAGTTGATGTTTAATTGCATCGACCTTACCACCCTTGGCACCGAAGACAGCGAACGCTCGGTGGCTGCATTCACTCAAAAAGTGAATGACTTTGAATCGAATTATGCCGAATATCCTAACGTGGCGGCTATTTGCGTTTATTCGAAGTTTGCCGAAGTGGTGCGCGAAACTCTTGAAGTTTCTGATGTGAATATTGCCGTTTGTTCGGCCAATTTCCCTTCTTCGCAAGCACGCTTGGAAGTTAAGACCGTGGAAACTGCACTTGCCGTTGCCGATGGCGCAAACGAAGTGGACATAGTGTTCCCAGTGAACTATTTCATGGATGGCGCCTATGAAGAAGTGGCCGACGAAATAGCAGAAATCAAGAGTTCGGCTCGCGATGGCGAGCGCGAAGCTCACCTAAAGGTGATTCTCGAAACCGGATTGCTAAAGACTGCCGAAAACATTAAGGCAGCATCAATTTTGTCGATGTATTCGGGTGCCGATTTCATCAAGACATCAACAGGAAAGATTTATGCAGGAGCCACTCCAGAAGCGGCTTATGTGATGTGCCAATGCATCAAGGAATATTATGAAAAGTGCGGTCGCATGGTGGGCTTTAAGGCTTCGGGCGGCGTTCGCACCACTGCCGATGCGCTAAAGTATTACACTATCGTTAAGGAAGTGCTTGGCGAAAAGTGGCTAAATAAGGAATATTTCCGTATTGGTGCTTCAAGTCTTGCCAACAACCTGTTTGCCGACATCACAGGCAAGGATGTTAAGCCATTCTAAAGCATAGCCGAATAAGCCGAATTTAAGGCCGCTGTGGCGTTTTTTGCGCAGTTGGCCAATGACAATATAGCCCGAGTGAGAAAACCTCTCATTCGGGCTTATTTTGCGTCAGGGAAAAGCAAGTTGGTTTAGTGTCCCGCTGTTGTCGCAGCGCGAAGAGGGTTAATCGGTGATAGTGATAGGGTGTTCCCACGATTGCACCACGCCGTTGGTTATAACGTCAACTATCAGTTTGTGTTTGCCCGGTTTGGTGGCAATAGGCGAGAATGCTTTTGTTGGCGCAGCAAGTCCCATAGGGCTGTACATAGTGCCTTTTGATGGCGCTTTTTCGCTGGCTTTTGCATTAAACGTCTTTACCACTACAGCACCTTCAATGGCGCCGCCAATCACAGTGATTGCTTGCCAGGGTTGCAGATATTCCACCGATTCGATGTCGGATGTAGGCATTTCCATCAAAGTTGGATACATGTCTTCGGGCTGTTCGAAGCCGTCTAATATCAGTTTCACACAACTTGTGCCGCGCAGAGTGGAGCGGCCGCGTTTGGTGCCTATGAAATATTCCAATTTGTAATTCATGTTACCCTCGTTGTCTTCAGAGAGATTGCGTTTCTCAACTATGAGCGACGGAATTTGCTTTAACACATCGTAGAGGGTGTTGAGGTTTCGTTCCTTTATCTCTTCGCTGTCTTTATAGTTATTGCCGTAGAATCGCGAAGTGGTGTTCACCTGGTCGCGATTAATTCGGGCCTTAACAATGATTTCGGGCAGTTGCATTTTGCTCCAGTCGGGCATGCCGAAGCTCACATCGGCATTAGCAAACATACTCTTGCCCAGCGACACCTTTCGTGGTATTGTCACAGCGGGATAAGAGTCGCTGTCGATGTTTATTTGAGCCGATTCGGGCTTACCTTTGGCGTTAAGTGCCTGCATGTAGAAGTCGGTGCCGTCGGTAAAGTCGTCAACGGCAATTCTGAAATATCCGTCTTTGTCGATTTCAGTGTCGTATACGCCATTTGTTTCGGTGTTATAGGCCACCAACGTTCCGTTAAACGGCTTTTTTGAGTTGTGCATTACCCTGCCGCCAAAGTTCATCACCATTTCGGGTTGGAAAGTGTAAATTTCGGCCGATTCTTTAATGAGGTCTTTAAGCGGGAAACGCTTGAAATGTGCTGTTGAAAGCCAAGCGAGAATATCGGCAGCGCGTTGCTTTTGATTTCCGGCGAAAGCGTGTTCGGGGAATGGCAGAGGCGAAGCGAGGTCGCTGGTGTAGGTTATCGTTTCTTCGGCAGTCGATTCCCAAAGGCAGTTTTCGGGCACCACTCTTGCCATCACCACAGCGCTGTCGGGCAGTGTGGCTATGCTGAAAGCAATTTCTTGCCCGGTTTTAGCCTCGTTGGGAGCGTTGAGGGTGAAAGTGTTGGTGTAGCGCGACGACAGTGTGCATTGCGCTATTTCATTAAGGTTTTTATCGATTAAGAATAGTGTAATCAGTTGAGGATTGTTTTGCACAGTAAACACACCGGCTTGGGTGGCGTTGCTGATAAGAGTCACCCCGTTTGCTCGGTCGTAGGCCACAATGCTGCAACTGTCGGCGGGCATATTCACTATTTCAAACCTCACTCTGTTGCCGTTGAGGCTGCCTTGTATTTTTGTCTTCGAGGGCTCGGTAGCCGGAACGTCAAAAGTTTTCACATTTCCGTTAACCGTGCATTTCATTTGGTATGACATGCCCGATTGAGGCATTAGCGAGAACATTGCAAGTCCCGAAGGCGAGGTGGTTCTGCTGTCCACAGTGTCGCCGAGGGCATCCACGAGCCACACGCGTTGGTTGCCTATGGGGGAATTGATGTGATTAGCCACTCTCACCACTATGCTTTGCATCTTTTCGGGCACTAAAAAGCCACCCGCAGGGCAAATTGTGCAGGCTATGCTATCGTTGTCGGCTGTGTTGAGTTGAGGGAATTTGTGGTTTACAACGATTGGTTTCAATGCAAAACAATCGGGCGAAAAGTTTCGCATGAGTTGAGTGTATGCTCTCACGTATTGTATTCCCGATGCCAGTGGGTCGGTCGGTGGCCACTTTTGTTGCAAATTGTCCCGAAGCGTTGCAAGCCACCTTTTGCCTAACCAACACCGAGTCGTTGTCGAAGCCTATAAGTTCCACATATACGTATCGGCTATAAGGTTTCATCCCCTGATTTGATGCGCAAGCAACCAATCCTTGCAGGTTGATGCTGTCGCCGGCTTCCACTTCACTGCTCTGCACGCTCAGGTACACCTGCTCAGAGCGCATATCGCTGGGCAGTTGCGCCGATAGGGCAAAACAGATTGCCGATAATATTAAGGCTGATAGAATTCGCATAGGCTATTCTTGGACATTTACAACGAGATAATAATATTTTGTTTTAGTATAATTAAATATGGTGCCTTCTGATACAACGATTAATTCAAATGGAATTTGTTGACCAATAGCTCCAGTAAGAGGGTCTGTGGCTTCTATTTCAAGAAGCCTTCTATTTAGTGTAATCCTTAAAACACCATTATTGTATTGTTCGAACAAAGGTTGTGCGGGACCAGCAACATCAATTAAATCGTCAGGAGTGCTAGATAAGTCAATAACAATTCGTCCGTCGATTATTGTGGCTTCACTTAAATCAAGATCTATAGTTGCCCAAATTCCTAAACAATCAGGGTCATTGATGTATTTTGTTGAGGTTGCACTTAAATTGAAAGTTAAACAAAATAAAAAAGATTAGTCGAAAAGTTTTCATGTTGATATAATTTTAGAAGTTAGTAATTTAAGTTTAGATTTATAACAAAAATAGAAACTATTCGGTAAATAAACAACACCTCTTAAACTTTTTTAAGAAAAATACGCAAATGTTGGTTGTTTCTCCTTGATGGTTTAATTGACGCTAATGTAGGGGGTGTGTCATATCATAAGGCACCTATTTAAAGATGCCTATTAGCGTGAGGGGTAATTGTATATTTTTCTGCGTCTACTTAATTTTTGTGGCATTGCCTTTGTTGATAAGCCCCTTCAGGTTATCGTTTTTAGAGATAATTTTCTCAATTTCGGCCATAGCGCTACCCTTATAAACGCATTTGCCTAACGAGTCGATAAGCAAAATGGTGGGCGTGTCAAAAACCTTAAGATAAGAAGTTCTTGGGTTGTAAGGCCCGCCTGGGTTCCAATAGTGTATCCACTCAGTAGAGTCGGCGGTGAATTTTTTACGCCACAACACGGTGTCGGTTTCGGTGTAAACGTCGGCCACAAACAGGCGACCGTCGAGTCTCTTATATATTTGTTTTAGGGAGTCGGCCTGTTGCTTATGGCTGTTGTCGTTATTGCCCCACATCCACAGTATGCTGTAGCCGTAGCGAATAGGGCGAAATTCGGTCCAATTGCCGTTGCTGTCGTAGTGGTTAAACATATACACCATTTCGCCGTCTTGCACCTTGTTTCGCTCGTTGCGAATGGCGTTATAAGTATTGATAAGCAAAAGCGGTTTTGCCGAAAGGTCTATAGTGTTGAGCACGCTGTCGATGTGAGCAGTGTTTCGCAGCGATGAATATTCAAAAAGGAGCAATATTGTAGAGAGCACATTTTTAGGGTTGTCGGCAATGAATTTTTCGATTGCGGCATCAATGGCTTTATAATTGCTTTGTTCGAATTCCGTGCGGTTTTCTATTAAGAATTTGTTCCATTCCTCGCTGGTTTCTGAGCCTTCAATGGTGGTGTCGAATGGACGTCCGGGAATGGCGTGAATGCTGATGTTGTCGCCGTTTTTCACTGCTGTGCGCAGCACACCCTCGCCGTCTTCCTTGGCTATGTGTAGCACCGTGGTTTCGGGTGCATATCCTTCGTAGGTTAGTTTGTCTTCCTGCACAGTAGCCCAGTCTTGCACTACTCCGTCTTCAGTGGCGTAGGTTACCTTCAGATTTTGTGTGCCGATGCCCTCTATTTGAGCCTCGAGTTTAAAGGTGTCGCTCTTGCAGGCACTCAAGGCCATTGCGGCGAGTATTGTGATTGTTAGTGCTAATCTGTTCATTGTGTTAACCGTAATTTATTGTTGTTTAGGAAGTGGGTTACTCGTTTTTAATTTTGGCGCAAATTATTGATGCAGTAAAATTACATAATTAAATCGAATAGCAAATTGTGGCAGATGCAAAAAATGCTCTTCACCCATGCTTGCAAATATGAAATGCCAAATATTTTTGATTTAAGCCTAAGCCCATTGGGTGCTACATGCGCGAGTCGAGGTGCAAAATGTGTTGCACGAGCATCAGTTCTTTAATGTCGGCGCGGTCAATCTCCATGTCGTCGTAGTCGGGGTTTGCGCTGCGCAGAATCACCTTGCTGGGGTCGGGATGTCGTCGCACAAACTTCAGCATGCGGTAGTCGTCGAGCAGCACCACATATATTTGACCCCAAAATATTTGTTGCATATTGCTGAGTTCGCGCAGAGCCACATAATCGCCATTGTGAATCACAGGCTCCATGCTGTTGCCGCTCACTCTCACCACACGGCAATTGCTGCTGATAACGTCGGGCATATTGATAGATCCCACAATTTGGTCGTCGGCAAATAGGCACGAACGGGGGTCGGCGCCGGCAGTCACATCAATGTCGTAAACGGGAGTGCCTATGAGGGCGTTTGTGCATTCGGCTTGGCCTGAAATTATGGTAGCGGCAGGAATGTTGCTGTTTTTAGGGAAAGGGATGTCGGTGCCGTCGGTAACCCATTGCTTCGACACGCCGAGGTTCACCACCAGACGGTTGATAAACGACTCGTTGATGGGTAATTTACCATTAAGATATTTCGACAGGTTGCTGGCGTCAATGCCTATTCGTTCGGCAAAAATGGCCTGGCGCATATTCATTTCTTTAATAAGGTACTTTATTCGTGCTATTATTTCCTTGTTTTCCATTGTTTTAACTGTTTTTGTGTTTTTGTGATGGTGTAAAGATACCAATAAAGTGGTAAAATGCCAAATAAAAAACAGGCATTGGTGGTTGTTGCAGTCAATTAAGTTTTTCTTCTCTGTGGTAGCGCGGAGGTGATTTTGTAGGTAAAAAGAAACACCCCGCCGAGCTAAAATGTTAGCGTAGCGGGGTGCTATAGTGTTATTACTTGCTTAAAATTCCACTATTTAATCTATTAACGCTATGCGTGAAAACTTCACGCCATGCTATTAATAGTTTTCAGGCTTGATTTGGAAATAAGCTTGAGGGTGAACACAAACAGGGCAAATTTCAGGAGCAGACTTGCCGAAATGAATGTGTCCGCAGTTAGTGCATTGCCATAAGCAGTCGCCGTCGCGAGAGAATACCAATTGGTCCTTCACGTTAGCAAGCAGTTTGCGATAGCGTTCTTCGTGTTCCTTTTCTACAGCAGCAACGCCTTCAAAAGCAGCAGCGATTTCGATGAAACCTTCTTCGCGTGCTTCTTGAGCCATCTTTGCATACATGTCGGTCCATTCATAGTTTTCGCCTTCGGCTGCATCAAGCAAGTTTTCGGCTGTTGATGGCACTGCGCCGCCGTGAAGTAACTTAAACCACATCTTTGCGTGTTCCTTTTCGTTGTTTGCGGTTTCTTCAAAGATAGCTGCTATTTGAACATAACCATCTTTCTTTGCTTTTGATGCATAGTAAGAATATTTGTTGCGAGCTTGCGATTCGCCTGCGAATGCAATTTGTAGGTTTGCTTCGGTCTTTGTTCCTTTTAGTTCTTTCATTGTATTATAGTTTTTTTAATTAAGTTTTTGATATTATTAAATTCTGGTTTTATGTTTCCACAAATATAACAACAAAATGCGAAAAAATATGTTTTGTTTATAAAAATTAGCATTCTTTTGTTTCATTTTATCAAAATTCAGTGCGATATGCTCCGCATATTCAATTCTCCTAATTGGCAAAACAGGCAAACTATAAAATCACAAAAAGCATAACCTAATAAAAACATATATACCCCAGCCGATTACAATAACCTCGGCTGGGAAATATTTTATAATCAAAGGGTTAAATTATATTAAATCATACTTATTAATCACAAAAAGTGCTTTGTTTTTCTGATATATATATATATTTGCAGAACCATAAAATTAATTACTAAAACTACTCCTGTTATGAAAAAGTGTATTTTAATATCAATAGTTGCGCTGATGGGCATCGGCATATGCTCATGCAGCGACGAGCCTAATC
>JAZLAU010000041.1:0-24851 GCA_045613305.1 Muribaculaceae bacterium | reverse complement strand
AGGTATTGCTATCTTTCTCATAATAATATATTTATCTGTTTTTTTTAATTTCTATTTTATCGCCACAACTCATATATGCAATTCGGTCACCCATTAGAGCCTTCAGTTTATCGTACTGCTCCAGCCCAGTGCAATGCATTGTGTAATATTTGCAACCGTCATATTCAAGCAAGCGCAGTGCCAAATGCCTTATAAACGCATTTTCGTCGGCCTCACTCAATCCGCTCTTTGCCAAATGCATGCCCGCAATGACATGCGTGGGTGCTCTGCCCGCCACATCTTGCGCCCGCTCTATTATGTTGATTACGCCCGCGTGCGCACATCCTGCCACAAGCACAAGGTCATCACCTTCTTCAATCAGCAGACTCTGCTCGTGACAAAAATCGTCGTTCACATCGGGCTCTGGGCCAAACAGCAATCTATTTCCTCGGGGCACGCAACTATGACCTACAACGCCATTCACCAATGTCATTCCCATAGGCAACTGCTCTACCCCGTTGCACTTCACCAACCTATCACTCTCGGCCAAATGCTGCTTAAGTCCTATGTACGCCAACCCATTTTCACGCAGCGAATAATGGGGCTGAAAAGCATTTTCATTAACATACACCTTCGCTTTCGAATTATTGTCGAAGAAATGGCCTAATCCGCCTCCGTGGTCGTAATGCCCATGCGACAACACCGCCATGTCAACGTCGGCAATTTCAACACCCAATTGCTTGGCATTGCGAACAAACAGTTCACCCTGCCCCATGTCAAACAACACCTTCACACCGTTTTGTAGCGTGATGTGCAAACTCAAGCCATGCTCCACTGGCATGCCGTTTGTGCTCGTATTTTCAACCAACGAGGTGATGCGCATTATTTCTACTTTTGCAAATTAGGCAATGCCTTAATCATGACTTGCACTTCACGTTCCATGCGTGGCACTGGCACAACTCTATAATTATTGTAATCTGGATGCAAAACCACCAAGTTCATGCGGCTTATGCGCAATCCATAGTTCTTCTCAAGCATATAACGATACAGGTTCTGCTGCAAACAGTAATGCCAATACGAGGTGTCTGATAAAGCCTCAAGGCCGTTAATTCCACTCGACCATCTGTTCTCTTCTTGAGGGTCTACCTTGTTGCTGCGCTTCCAGTCATATATCTCATAAGTGCCGTCGCCACAAGCACAAACCAAATCGATGGTGCCCGCCATTTTCGATTCTGCATCAAACACACACCACTCTGTGCGGAACGGATTAAATGCCACGTCGTTACAAAAATTTCTGAAAAATCCCCATTCTCGCGACACGTCTACAGTTTCCTCTACACTAACATATTCACCTTCGTAACCCACAACACATTGTTTTGCGTCTTGCGTTCCGTCGTTAATATAATGTTCTATCATTGAATGCAGATATTTTCCGGCCTGCGAAGCACACTGCCCTTTTGCACACCATTTTTCTCGAAGTTTGGCTGCTTTCTCAGCATCATTCCAACATTTGCGAAGACTCCAATACTCGGCGTCAAAAGGCTTAAAAAACATCGACACCACTCTACTCACCGAAGTTATTGAATCAACATTTTCAACTTTATAAATATGGCCGTCTTCTATAAATTGAATCATTGCATCCTGCTCAAATTCGAGCAAAGAGCCATTGAGATTTTTATTCAACATTGCTTATTTTTTGTTTTAGTTATGGCAAAGATACTACAAAATCGCAACAAATCTCTTATTGCACCAAATAAGAAATCCGCACTAAGCATCGACGCTCGGTGCGGACCAAAATTAATCAATTAAAACAATCTAGTGTTTGGAATTATGAACTAAATATTCACAGATATCAGTAGCCTTCTCACCAACAAAAATCATTGGTTCACAAAGAGCCTCGTAATTAAAATCCTGACATTCGCTCACTTGCAAACACACCATAGAACCATCAACGGCCCTAAGTGCATCAAGTTGAACAACGCCGTGTGCAGTGGCTGTAGGCATTTTTTCGGTGCTGCCATCTTTCAAAATTGTCATCACGCTCGACTTGCACTCATTGTTATAGTTGAGCGAAACTTTTTGCAAAGCAACACCAGTTGGCACATACACCCATCTGTTACGAGAGAACAACACCACTATTAAGCCCCAAATAGCCAATATTAGAGACACTGCCGAAACGGCAAATGATGTGTCCTTATCCATTGAACCGACTTCCGAGAAATAGGCAATTACTGCACCTGCAACAATTAGCAACGAACCAATTAATATCTTTTTTGCGTTGAATGTTTTCTTAAAATCGCTATTATTTTCAATGTATGATTGTAGGTCTGCAGGCGCAACAACTTGTGCGTCTGACACATTATTATTTTTCATAATTTATTTGTCTGATTTTTTGTGATAATTATACTTAAGATTACTATATTCTTTTTCCTCTGCAACAAGCAGTTTCACGCGCTCAGCGTGGTAGTAATCAGATAATTATCTGTCGCAATGCGAACACATAGTATTCGCAAATACGTGAGGCTCCCGACGAGATGGCAGCCCCGGCTACATTGTTCGATAATGATGAAATGTGGCCCTTTAGCATCAAACCAGATTCTATGCTTCTTGAGCCTATCATATGTAGATTAAGGTAGTTGTGTTTCGTTAAATATCGCAATCCGCCCAACACGTTGCATCGCATTTGAGAGTGGCGACGCATGGTTGACGATGTGGGCATCGAAGGACTTTCGCCAGCTATTCCGCACACCGGAACTGTTTCTTCGCTAAAAATCATATCATCGTCACCATCGGCAAGCATCATTGATGACTCTGCATCATGTGCCGGCAATTTGCTCTCAACTGAGGCAAATGCCATAGGGCTTGTTGTTGTAACTAACAACATAACAACCATTACAGCAACTAACGATAATATGTTTCTTATAATTTTCAATCTATATGATTTTAGCCTGACGAAATTAATACTAATACTTGACTCCACAAAAATTTTAAGTGTAAATTTTTCTAAATCAGTATAAATATTTATTCTCAAAAAAATAACTCTTCTCGTCAAACATTTTTGTTTAAAATATTGTTGTATATTTGATCACTCACCTATCTTAAAAACATAAGATGGCGATGTTTCTAACATATATACATTAACCTAATAAATGAGCAAAAATGGCTACAAAATTTTACAAATGCCTTACATGCGGCAATGTTGCCGTGAAGGTAGTAGACAATCGACCTCCTCTTTTCTGCTGCGGCGCTAAGATGGAAGAACTAATCCCTAACACCGTAGATGCCAGCAACGAAAAGCATGTGCCCGTTGTTAAGGCAATCGACCCACACACTCTCTGCATTAAAGTGGGCAGCCAAGAACACCCTATGCTTCCCGAGCACCACATCGCTTTCATTTATGTTGAGACCACCGATGGCGGAATTCGCGTTGACCTTAAAGACTGCCCTTCGGCTGAAATAAAACTTGACATAACAAAGGTTGTTGCCGTTTACGAATACTGCAACCTGCACGGACTTTGGAAAACCGACATAAAATAAGCGTTACTCTTTCAATTTTTTATACAAATAGCCACCCCATTTTAAACGGGGTGGCTATTTGCCTTATGCTCACCTGCTGTCAAATGACAGATTATTTACGTACAACCAAATTTTCATCTTTTGGAAGAATCCAGAACTTCATCACATGGGAGAAAATCACCGCTCCAACTATAGTTAACACACAAGTCAAGATATAAAGAACTTCTGCATTGCCGACAACTTTTTCCAAATGAATGCGCTCTATCACACGGAAAATCACCATGTGACACAAATAAATCTCCATGCTGATTCCACTGACATATTTCGTGAATCGATTTTGTAAGACGTAATCATTGCATCCGATGGTATATATTACCCACAACGAGAATAACACAACCATCGCTACTTCAAAGCCCATAGGTATTTTGTCTATTCCGGGGAGGGACATATACAAAACAAAAGCAACTATGCACAACAATCCAACCAACCATTTCCATTGACGAACCATCCGCACCAAAGTATCCCGATATAGATATATCAACCCGCCACTAATGAAAAATACCGAACTATAAACAATATTCTCGCGTCCCGCCGTAGGAGTGAAATAATTATCTGCCAGATAACAAAGGCCCCATGCTATGAAAAAAACCCACCAGGCTCTCCGCTTACTGCCCATCAAGAAGGTAAAGAATGGGAATAGCATATAAAAAACGAATATCACTCCCAAAAACCAGCCGACCCCTATCACTTTTATATCGGCATTTGGCAACAATCCAAACGCAAGTGTCAAATCAGCGAAACCCTCATAAAGAGATTCTAACGAAGGTGACAACACAACATCCAAAAGCACCAATGAGGCAAAGAATGGCAAAATACGCGCATACCGTTTCCGATAGAAATCATCCAATGCTATATCATTGTTCCTGAAACGATTATAATATCCACAACACATAGAAAAAGCACTAATCAGCATAAACATTAACGTGAAGTGGGTAAAAAAAGGAATGATACGTTCTGTCAACAGACCACCACTTGGCTTCACAACAATATTGCTCAACACATGCATCACCACAATGCCAAGAGCAGCAAATGCCCGCAATCCATCTAAAGAATCATATCGCTCTTTATTGACATTATTCAATATCGAAGGTGATGGAGAGACTATTTTTTGTCCTTTTATTTCTTGCTTTGCTTTCATTTACTTTCTTTCAAAAAGTGCTTGCTTATCTTCAAAAATCTCACTTACTTTGTTTAAATTACTCATAATAAGATTGTAAAACCTTTAAGATTGAGAAAACTAAGTTACTAAAAGCCTGAAACATGTGCAACTTTTGACAATATTATTCTAATTATTTAATTCCGCCAACGGGTTTTGTATCTTTGTTTTCGATAACAACACAGCGAAAACAAGCACTTTTAACCAAAACGTTCCTTACGCACAATAAATGCAATAATAACTCGTTATTATAATATAATAAAAACACCATATTAGATTATATTCTATAATTCAACACTTTATGTCTAAGACTAACATACCAAAACCCACCGACGCTAGTATTATCCTAACATACCGTTGTCCAATGAGATGCAAGATGTGCAACATTTGGCAACACCCAACCGATAAAAATGCCGAAATCAAAGCAAGCGACTTGAAAACACTTCCTCGCTTAAAATTCATCAACCTAACCGGCGGCGAACCATTCATTCGAGAAGATTTGGAAGAAATTGTTGAAGAATGCTACAAGCATGCCGACCGAATCGTGATTTCCACTTCGGGCTGGTTTGAAGAAAAAGTGATTGCTTTAGCCAAACGATTCCCAAACATTGGCATACGCATATCTATTGAAGGATTAAGTTGCAAAAACGACGAATTGCGCGGTCGCGAGGGCGGCTTCGACAAGGGACTACGCACCCTGCTTACACTCAAAGAAATGGGTGTGAAAGACATCGGATTTGGATGTACTGTTTCAAACAACAACTCTAAAGACATGCTTTCGCTTTACCAACTAAGCAAATCGCTCGGCTTAGAGTTTGCCACAGCAGCATTCCATAATAGTTACTATTTCCACAAAGACGACAACGTCATAACCAACACCAACGAAGTGTGCAAAAACTTTGAGCAACTCATAGAGTGGCAACTTCAAGAGAATCACCCTAAAAGTTGGTTCCGCGCTTGGTTTAACATGGGCCTAATCAACTACATTGAAGGCGGTAGACGCATGTTGCCTTGCGAGGCTGGTTCGGCCAACTTCTTTATCGACCCATCAGGCGATGTTTTCCCTTGCAACGGCTTGGAAAG
The DNA here is from genome assembly GCA_045613305.1 of Muribaculaceae bacterium. Lineage (GTDB taxonomy): Bacteria > Bacteroidota > Bacteroidia > Bacteroidales > Muribaculaceae > SFTJ01. The sequence goes on along the minus strand of JAZLAU010000041.1, from coordinate 19,057 downwards.
CAAATATTGGAAGAAAAGCATGGGCAACATTCACCAAACGCCAAACTTCATGGACATTTGGGAAAGTGAGCAGGCTCAAGAAGTGCGCGCTATGGTTCGCAAATGCCCTAAAAACTGCTGGATGGTGGGCACTGCAAGCCCGGTGATGCACAAATATATAACCCACCCACTGAAGTGGGCGCTTCGCAACAAACTTCGCAGCATGCAAGGCAAACCTATTTGCTTAGACAAGAAGTGGTGCGATGTGGGACAAGACCCTTGCCAAGGCGACCTTAGAGAAAAATTCTAAACCATATAGTGCACTCATGAAGATATTTGTAACCGGCACTCGCGGCATCCCTAACATTATGGGAGGTGTGGAAACACATTGCGAAGAATTATTTCCTCGCATTGCCAAGTTGGGCCATAACGTTACTCTAATAAGACGCACAAACTACACCTCCGACACACTTTCCGCATGGAAGGGCGTTAACTTGATTAACATCAACTCTCCAAAGAAGAAAGCATTTGAGGCAATCGTTCACACCCTTAAAGCCATCATACGAGCAAAGCGCGAAAAGGCCGACATAGTTCACATTCATGCCATAGGCCCTGCGCTTCTCACTCCACTGGCACGCTTGCTTGGGTTAAAGGTTGTCTTCACCCACCACGGGCCAGATTACGACCGCGACAAATGGGGCTTCGCCGCAAAGACAATGCTCAAACTTGGCGAAAGAATGGGCACTATGTTTGCCAACAAGGTAATCGTAATATCGAACGTCATCAACCAAATTTTGGTAAAAAAATATGGCAGGAAAGATTGCCACCTTATCCATAACGGTGTTCCTTCGCCTGCTACATGCGATTTCCCAGAGTATTTTAAAGAGTTGGGCATCGAAAAGGGTAAATACATATTAGCCATGTGCCGATTTGTGCCAGAAAAAAATCTGCATCACCTAATTGAAGCTTTTTCTAAAATCGATGCCAAAGATTGCAAGTTGGTAATTGCCGGCGATTCTGACTTCGACGACGATTATTCACGCAAACTCAAAAAAATGGCGGCCGATAACGGAGTTATCTTAACAGGATTCATAAAAGGCCAGAAACTACAATCGCTGCTGTCGCACACACGGTGCTTTGCTCTACCCTCTTCTCACGAAGGTTTGCCTATCGCTTTGCTTGAAGCCATGAGTTATAACCTGAATGTGATAGTTAGCGACATCCCCGCAAACATGGAGGTGGGTCTTGACCAACATTGCTACTTCACTTGCGGCAACATCGATGAATTGGCAGCCAAACTAAAGCATTGCATTGTTAACGAATACAGCAACCCTCGGTATAACATGGCAAAGTATGATTGGGACTCCATTGCTAACGAAACAAACATGGTATACGAAGCAATAAAATAACCAATTTCAACTACCAAATTTCACTAACACATATGGCAGCATCTCTCACAACCATGCTTTTAACACCAAACAAAATATATGTCAAAATAATTGCGTATCTTTGTACTTAACATTCAGCGGGTTTAGCGCTTGTTTTTAAGCAACAAACACACAACCTGCCAACAACTGAAATCTATAAAAGAAACAAAACGACAACTTAACATATGAACAAAAACATTTTTATTTGCATAATTTGCAGTTTTTTACTCGCTTCGTGTTCAACACAAAAAGAACAACTAACCTACTTTGAAGGCCTTGGCACACAACAAACCACAGGCGTAATCGACGGCGGAAGTTACGAAGTAAAAATCATACCCGACGACGAACTTGTCATCACCATCACGTCGGTAGTGCCAGAAGCAACTGCTCAATACAATGTGACACCAATGGCTATAGCACGTCGTTCAGAAGCAACCGAATCAAAGCAACAGCAATCATTTTTAACTTATGTTGTTGACAAAAACGGCGAAATCATGCTCCCAGTGATAGGCAAAATAAAAGCGGCCGGACTCACAACTTCACAACTTTGCAGTGCCATTAAAGCCGAAGTTGAAAAAACCGTAAAAGACCCATATGTTCGTGTCCAATTAGCTAACTTTAGAATTAACGTGTTGGGCGAAGTTTCAACTCCAGGAGCAATACAAGTAACCAATGAACGCTACACCATTCTCGACGCATTGGCCGACGCTGGAGACCTAACTCCATATGGCAAACGCGAAAATGTGCTTTTGATTCGCGAAGAAAATGGCCAACACTTTTATCACCGCATCAATTTGAATGATACAGAGATTCTTTCTTCTCCTTATTTCTATCTCCAACAAAACGATGTTATATATGTTGAGCCTAACGAAATCAAGAAAGCAAACTCTCGATACAATCAAGACAACGGTTACAAACTTAGTGTGATTTCCACTGTTGTTAGTGCGGTCAGTGTAATTGCATCACTTACTATTGCACTCTTCTCAAAATAAACATCTCACCCAGTCAACGATGCTAAGCATAAACAAAGCATACTTTTGGATATTCATCTATTTGATGTTTGCTCAAATATTGTCACTTGTATTTTTCAAAAGTGCCGATGAGTTGAGCGTGATGTTTATGTTTATCATCATAGCACTTGACCTTGCCATAAACCGCAACTTTAAGCGATACAAAGGCCTATATCTTGTAGTTGGCATTATGTCTTTTTATGCCATCTACTCAATGACAGCACTTAAGTTCAATATCAAGTCGGCCATTATAAAAGACTTCATTATTGAATTAAAGCCATTTGTAGCCTTCTTCATAGGATACGCATTTGCCCCCAGGTTTACCACCAAGCAAAAACAAATTCTGAAAGGAATTTCACTTTCATTATTAGTCGTTCTTATTATTATATTAGCCACTGGTTTGACCAAAGAAGTGTTATTCCATATTGCATGTTTTGGCTCCATTACATTTATCCTGTTCCTCGTATACTTGTTGTGTAGCGTCAAAAAAGATGGCACAATTTCGAGGAACGATTTGTTGACGGGAATTTTCATTTTAGCAATAGGGTTACTTTGCACTCGTTCAAAATACTATGGCGAAGCCGTAATGGCGTTGTTCATGCTCACACTTTACAAGCCAGGCACATTCCGCAAGATTTCATACAAGCAAGTGCTAATTGCACTTTGCGTGGTAGGAGCCGTCATTGCAGTGGCGTGGAGTAAAATCAGTTACTATTTCTTAACCGGCAATAGCGACACAATCGATGTCGACACCATACAAACATTTGCACGCCCTGCTCTTTATGGCGGCATGTTTCTGATATTGCTCGACTACCCGCTCCTTGGTTCGGGATTGGCTTCTTTTGCCACTTACGCATCGTCACCGTCAGTCAATTATTCTTTGGTATATGCAAAATACGACCTAAACCTCGTATTTGGACTATCCGAACAATACTATGAGTTTATTTGCGACGCATTTTATGCCACAATGGCTCAATATGGACTTATTGGGATATGCTTATTCATATATTTCTTTGTATGGATTTTCCAAAAACTCAGGCTGGTTCTTCACACCGAAGGAAAATATGTTTTCGCAGTGGGTGTGCTTGTAATTACATATGTGCTAATTGAAAACGTGGGAGGCACATTCTTCACACAAAGCGGAGGTCTGATGTCTATGATTATTTTAGGACAAATAACAGGCAAATATCGCACAACCACTAAAGCAGAAAAAGAAACTATTTTAAATAGCGACTACCCTAACAATAACGATAATAATAAATAACTCACAATAAATTATGGAAGAAAACGACAGCATCGATTTGAGAAAATACATTAAAGCCATACGCAAACACTGGCTTTGGTATGTTATTGCACTCATTTTGTTTATGAGCCTCGGCATTACATACCATTTTGCCCGTATGGACCAGTTTATGGCACATTCTGGCATACTGATTGAAGATGACGAAGGCACAAGCGGCGGAGTGCCCAAAATGGCAGGCGGCATGGCTGCTGTTATGCGCACATTCTCAATTGGTGGTTTAGGTAGTTCTTCTGTCGACAACGAACTCTTGATTTTCCAATCGCACAATGTTCTGATGAAAGCGGTTAAGCAATTAGGCGTTAACCGTACATACATTGAACGCGACGGCCTAAAGAAAATTAACCTCTACGACAAAAGCCCTATTCTGGTAACGTGTGCCGACTCGCTGCTCGACACTATCAGCAAAGGCATTAAAATGAAGGTTGACATTAAAGCCGACGGAAAGGTTAATATTAAGGCAACCAAAGGTTTAATCCCAACTACTTTAGCCCGCATCGAAAACGCAACTCTGCCAACTGTTGTAAAAACCGATTACGGCACTTTCCATGTGCTAAAAACAAAGCATTTCGTTGAAGGTGAAGACCGAAATATCACAGTTTTCATCGCAAACACCGAAGGTGTGGTTCAAGATTTGACAAAACTTCTTGAAATTGACTATGCTTCAAAAAAAGGCGATGGTGTGTATCTCGGATTCAAAACCACTAATAAGCAATACGGCAAAGACATGCTTAACGGAATCATGAATATATATAACGACATCCGCATCGAACGCAAAAACAGCCGTGCTTCACATTCTCTTAAGTTCTACGACGAACAAATTGAGATTCTTTCTAAGCAACTTAACGATGCCGAAATGCGTTTCCAGGAATTCCAAACCAAAAACGACATCATCAGTCCTTCGCAAGAAGCAATGTATCTGTACAGTGCCGACAAAGAATCTGAAAAAGTTCTTCTCGAACTACAAAACGAAATGACGGCTTACAATTTGATAATGAGCATCGTAACCGACCCAAATCGCAAATACGACCTTCTGCCTCCAAGTGGAGCAGGCATTGCTTCGGTAGCGCAATACAACGAATTGATTCTAAAAAAACAAGAACTCGAAACCACTGCTAACGCCGACAACATTGTACTTAAAAACCTTATTATGCAAATTGATGCCATGCGCGAATTAGTGGCTGAAAATATCGCTTTGGTCAAAGAAAACACATCAAACGCCATCAATTCAATTAAGGGTTTAAGTGGCAAAAACAAATCTAAGCTCAATCAAGTTCCTTCATACCAACGCGAATTCATTGCCCTCAACCGCGACAAGGAAATCATGAACGAACTTTATATGTTCTTGCTTGAAAAGCGATATAACAGTGCTATGACACTTTCGTCGAACTTCCCTCGAGGATTTGTCATCGACCCTGCTTACACCGACCTAAAACCTCTTAAAACCAAGAGCTTAATCGCATTAGGCGCATGCTTTGCAATGGCTTTAATTCTTCCAACAATTGCCGTTTGCATTAAGGTGAACCGCAAGCCCGAAGATGACGAAGAAACTATAGAAGTTGAAGATTAAATATCAAAACTCATACGTATAATAAACAATAAATCCCGCTCTTTGTAGAGCGGGATTTATTGTTTATTATAATTCGCATCCTTATGCTTGCCTGATTATCTTAATTCCGGAAAAACTTTAGTGATAAACTTATACACCCTTTCGCTCATCAACTTTTCGTTAAAGTCGTTACGAACATATTCTGCATTCATAAGTCCATCATAAAGCAATTCACCTTTGTCTTTTTGCATCATTTCACTCAGCGCACTGCACATATCATCCACATCTTCGGGCTTCACAGTCTTCACCCCTGGCACATTGCTTATGTAGTCACGGCTACTGGTGGTTTCGGTCACTATCATTGCCTTACGCAACGCCATCGACTGCAAAAAACTCATCTGTCCATATGAATACAAAAACTCTGGCAACGGTATGGCAACCATGGCACTTTCTTTGATGAAATTCATCAAATCGCTAATTGGCATTTTGCCGTGAAACACAATATTGCCATTTTGAGCATATCGTTCCGACAACGACCTGTCGCCTATTATATGCAATTCATAATCGGGATTGCCTACTTTGCAAAAGGCTTCGCACAAAGTGCCATAATCTCGTTTAGCAAAACCAAACGACACTATCTGCTTCTTAATATTGATTTCTAAGCCTTCATCGAAATACTCAAAATCGGCACCAAATGGAATAAATGTTGATTTTTCAACCAAATTGGGATAATGCTTTTCATAAAGTTCCAATTGACGCGATGAATGCACAATGATGGCAGGCGACTTTCTTAACGCAAAACGTATGAGCGGCGTTTCATATTTGTTGATTCTCGCGCCGTTCAGCCCTCCAATGTCAAACATTAAGTGCCGTGGCTTGTTTTTTACAAACGATGTCAGAAGTTCATACAACAAACCACTCTGCGCACCGTGCGATATCACCAAATCGTAATCGTTACGGCGCAAAAAAGCCTTTATTGGCTGTTCGATATAAAACTTTATTTTTCGCTCAATTTTTCGAAACCACGTCTTCTTGCCGATGTCTATAATATCGACCTCTGTGTTTTTAGGAAAATATTTAAAAAACCAATATGGTTTGCCATCTACATATTTATCGGGTGCTTGAATAGCATTATCATCTGCTTCAAGATACTTGACATTCCAATTTGGTATAAATAGTATTCTCATTCAATCAGTGTCTACGAATTTTTCTCATTATTAATGCCTTTGCTTCTTGTGGCATTATAAAAAACAACAATGCAAAGATAGCAACAGAATAGCACATAACCATCATGTTCGACTGCAATATGTAGAACATGCCTCCACTCACGGCCAATGCTAATACCGATAACACCGTAACACGCGACACAGCCATTCTGATGTACTTACGGGTATCTATCATTCTATACACCACCATAAAACAATAAACCGCATTAACGGTAATCAATGCCCCTGCCACACCTATCCATTTCGTTAAGAAATAGTTTCCTACTAGCGACATAGTAACTGCCGCCAGCAATGCTGGCAATTGGCGATGAGTAGCCTTTGCACAATGATAACTAATGTCAAAGAACACAGTCACCGACACCAACATCGACGACAGCACAAGCGGGAACACATAATCCACGCAGTCGAGATATTCTGCACCTATTATCCACGGAGCAAACAGTTTTACACCAAACGATATTCCTATCACTATCACTGTCAGCACCCATATGTAGGCGTTAAATATAGTCGAAAAGAATTGGTCCTTATCTTCATCGGCATATCGCTTAATAGCCGTTTCCTGCCATGCCTGATTAATTATCAACGCCAATGCCTCGAGTATTGCGGCAAACTTCTGTGCCACGGCAAACAGACCATTTTCACGCAAGCCGGCAAAGTGCTCAATGAAAAACCTATTGCCCGAGCTCATGGCCCAGATTATTACATTCACAAATATCAGCGGAAGCGAGAATTTCATTATTTCTCGTCCCACTTTTCGAGTGTCGGTGTTACGTCGCAGATATTGACTGAAAATTTTCACCTTCAGTTCCACATAGGCAAGAGTTGCAAATCGGGCCAATATATTACCCCAAAACACGCCCTCAACACCCATGTTCATCCACGCAACCATAGGCACACTGATGAGAAATATCAAGAATGAACACAATATGCCAGCCCCAGCAAAGAGTTTGTTAAATCCTAAGGCGCGAAGCATCTGCTGCACTACGTCAAACACCGAGAAGGCTATTGCAAATGCAATAGTCAGCCACATGTAACGTATATCAACAAACAATCCCACCAAAAAGCCCAGAACTACGCTTATTATGGCATTTCTGATTAACGTGACTACCGTAAACGTAACTATTTGTGTGTTTTCTTCATCACTTTTTGCATCAAGCAAGAAACGGAACGACCCATCGCGCATCTGCAACGTTAAAAAAGGCATCAGCACGAGCACTGTCATAAAGCACAGGTCATAGTAGCCAAAATCGGCAGGAGCAATGAAAAAACTATAGATAGGAACCAGCAAAAACGTAATTAGCCGAGAACTTATGCTCCCTATGGCATAAATCCCAATATTCTGAAGCATCTGCTTCGCCCTATTTTGCTTTACCTCGCTTGTCATTAATTTCGGTTTATATATTTAAAACGTATGTAAGTCTATAAAATTGCAAAATTGAACACAATATTTTACATTAATTTCGGTTTATATATTAAACCACTGAATGAAAAGCAAATGAAGAAAAGAATTCTTTTAGTCAACAAATTCTACTATAACCGCGGCGGCGACTGCGTAGTGGCAATGAACCTCGAACGTCTACTTCGTGACAACGAGCACGAGGTTGCATTTTTTGCTATGCAATACCCCGAAAACTTTCAATCTGAATTTTCAAAATATTTCGCATCGCAAGTGGAATTTTCAGGTGGCGCTGCATACAAATTAAAGGCGGCAATGCGCACCTTAGGTCTGGGCGACATCAAAAAGTCGTTTGAGAAGATTCTTCAAGATTTTAAGCCCGACGTGGTGCATTTGCAAAACATTCATAGTTACATTTCTCCCGTGGTTGCAAAATTGGCTAAAAGGCATGGTTGCAAAGTGGTGTGGACCCTTCACGACTATAAATTGCTTTGTCCTTCTTATTCGTGCCTTCGCAACAATGAGCCTTGCGAACTTTGCTATACCGACAAATCACAAGTGCTACGCACTCGATGCATGAAGGGGTCGCTGGCGGCAAGTGCTTTGGCTTATGTTGAAGCAAAACTTTGGAATAAGAGTTCTCTTGAAAAATACACCGACACGTTTATTTGCCCCAGTGCTTTTATGGCCCTCAAGATGTCGAACGGAGGTTTCAGCGCCGAAAAACTAAATGTGGTGTGCAACTTTGTAGACCCTACTAAACTCGAACAGTTCGGCAAAGCACCAACCAACGACCGCCACAACTACTACTGCTACATTGGTCGCCTATCACAAGAAAAAGGTGTTGCTACGCTTCTTGAAGCGGCATCGCAATTGCCATACGAACTTAAAATTGCGGGCGATGGTCCGTTATTCAATGAACTTCGCGATAAATATGCCAACTGCCCAAACGTTAAGTTCTTAGGCCGTCTTAATCACCAAGAAGTTAGCCAACTACTAATTAATGCCAAAGCGTCGGTCATACCATCAGAGTGGTACGAAAACAACCCATTAGGTGTTATCGAATCGCTATGTGCCGGCACTCCTGTTATTGGGGCTCGAAACGGCGGCATTCCTGAACTTATCAACGACAATAACGGCATTGCCTTCACTGCTAAAAACGTGGAGCAACTTAAGGAATCAATATCGTTTGCCATGACTAAAGATTGGGACTACAATAAAATAAAATCGGAGGCAATCGACAAATTCTCTCCTCAAACAGCACTTGCCAAACTACTAAAAATCTACGAGTAACACACGCTCCGATTCCGCTATCATACTCAGGATAAAAATCAAAACTTAATCACCATATATACAAAACAAAGCCACCGCTTAATGCGATGGCTTTGCTTTATTATCTAATCAATATGCGGCACATGAGCACCGCAAACATCAACTTATGAACATTATTATACGTTGAAGCGGAAGTGCATAATGTCACCATCTTGCACCACATATTCCTTACCTTCAACACCCATCTTGCCGGCTTCTTTCACAGCAGCTTCGCTTCCGTAATGTATGTAATCTTCATACTTTATCACTTCGGCACGAATAAATCCGCGTTCAAAGTCAGTATGAATCACGCCTGCGCATTGTGGAGCCTTGCTACCCTTGCGATATGTCCATGCTCTTACTTCGTCGCTACCAGCAGTTAGGAATGTTTCAAGGTCAAGCAACGCATATGCAGCCTTTATCAATCGGCTCACACCCGACTCCTGAAGGCCCATTTCTTCTAAGAACATTTGACGTTCTTCATATGTGTCAAACTCAGCAATCTCCGATTCAGTCTTTGCTGCCACAACCAAGATTTCTGCATTTTCTTCCTTAACGGCTTCACGAACAGCTTCCACATATTTGTTACCGTCCACTGCACTGTTTTCGTCCACATTGCAAACATAAAGCACTGGCTTGTTTGTCAAAAGGAACAAATCGTGAGCTATTTTTATGTCATCTTTTGAATCAAAAGTCACTGTGCGCGCAGCCTTTCCTTGCTCAAGTGCTTCCTTAAAACGCTTATACACTTCCCATTGTTGCTTGGCTTGCTTGTCGCCACCAGTTTGCGCTTGTTTTGCCACCTTTGTGATGCGAGCCTCAATGGTTTCAAGGTCTTTCAACTGCAATTCGTAGTCGATGATTTCCTTATCGCGAACAGGGTCCACTGTGCCATCAACGTGAGTGATGTTTTCATCGTCAAAGCAACGAAGCACATGAATTATGGCGTCAGTTTCACGGATGTTTGCCAGGAACTTGTTGCCAAGGCCTTCACCCTTCGACGCACCCTTTACCAAGCCGGCAATGTCTACAATTTCAACAGTTGTAGGAATTACGCGTTGTGGATTGCAGATTTCGGCCAATTTGTTTAGACGTTCGTCTGGTACGGTGATTACGCCCACATTAGGCTCGATAGTACAGAATGGGAAGTTTGCCGACTGTGCTTTAGCATTCGACAAACAGTTAAAAAGAGTTGACTTGCCCACATTTGGCAAGCCTACGATACCACATTGTAGTGCCATTTATCTTATAGTTTTTTTTGATTTCTTATGTTAACGACTACAAAGATACGGCAAATTTGAGAATGCTCCAAATTTGCCGTATCTTCTGATATTAGTTTACTTAACCACCACTTTCTTTCCGCCCACTATATAGAGTCCTGCAGGCAAGCCTTCGGTAGCATTATCGCGGTTAACCTTTTCTTTTATTTTTATACCCTGAAGGTTATACACATCCACTTCATTGCTTTCCTCCGCCGACACATCTTCTATACCGCTTTGGGCTATGTCGGTTATTTTAGCCGTACGCTTATCGCTCGCGCTAAACTTGTTATATTCCAAACTATTGAAATATAGCATTCCCGACCAAGCCATATCAGGTCTGTCGTAGTGACGCAAGAAGAACGAATCGAAACGCCACACATTTTTCAACTCATCGCTGCCAGTGAAATGTTTATATGGGTCGTTCTTCATATCCCAATTTATGAGTTTCCAACCAATGAAGTCAATTGGTTCTTCGGGATTACGATATTTAATTCCGCTCGATGACTCGTTGGCATATACGCGAGCCGACAACAGATTGTTCGAGCCATCGCCATAAACCCAGAACGAAAGCACACCATCGATGTCGTTATGAGCCGTTGCCGCTCCATTTTCATAATGTTCGCGTATGCACCACTCGCCGTCTTTCGACTGTGGCTCAAACGAATAGTAGAGCGACATGCTTGAGTAAATCGACGGTGAAATGGTTGTATAGCCTGTGCCTACAGTATTAGAACTTGCCACAAGTCCCTTCGACGAACCTGATGTTGCCGGTTCCCAAAATCCTTCTGGTCCTTCGATAGGCAGCACCACTTCATGCTTCAAGCGTGTGCGATATTCTGTCAAGAATTTAAACGTGCTGGCTTCAGCCGCATTTCCATAAATGTCTGTCACGCCCTCTTCTATACGCACTTGAATGCATTTGTCGCGTGGCAGGTCCTCATTAAGATAGAAGTGTAGCACCGATTTTTTCTTAACCACTGCATGCGTCAATTTTCCGCTGTAGGTGTTACCGTCGCTGTCTACCACGCTCACAAAATTATTCACCTTATTTGAATTCCAACTAATCTTCTCATTGTAGGCAATGCGTATAACCGGGCGATAAGTGCATAGGGCTTCGCCGTCGGTTGGCGGATAAGTCGACTCTATAAATGGTGCTTTAGAGTCGGGTGCTTCAGTAGTAAATTTCAACTCATACACGCCGCCATCTGTTCCATCTTTATCACCATCAAGCAATTGTCCGGTTTGAGAGTTCTTGGCCACCGAACCATCAATTTTTATTGTATAAGTGGTGCTATTGGCAAACGCCGACGATGTGATGACTAACTCCTTTGCCGATTGCCATACGGTAGATATTTTCACTTCAGGCGTAATTGTCAAAGCGTTAATAACGCTTGTCTTATCCATATCGCGAGTAAATGTCAACACCAACTTATCGTCGAGTGCCACACTATTCAAATTAGCAGGCGATGTGCAGTCGACCTGCGATGGCGTGATGTTTTTCATCTGCACATCAAGGAATGTTGTGTAGTCGGTTGTTTTTCCTTGATTGCCTGCCTTTATGGTAACTTGCTTAGTCACACTTTCATATCCTTTCTTTTCAAACAGCACATCATAGGTTTTTCCGGCCTGCAAACCTTCAAACACATAAAAACCGTTATGAATCAAATCTTTGTCGTCGGTATATTTATAGAAAACACTTTCCCAACTATCAGTGGTGTAAGTCTTACCGTCAACCGTAACATCCACCCCATCAAGGCGTTTTCCGGTTTCAACGTCAGTGGCAACACCTGTGAGCATCGTCATATCGGGCAATCGAAGTTTAAGATATTTCAGAATACTCTGAAATGCCGCAAATGCTTCGAGTTTTTTGTAGTCGTCGTTAATGTTACGGCTCTGCTGCTCGTCGAGTGTGTGAAATCCTGCTTCACTCAATAACGACGCCATGTTGCTCAAACGGTTTACCGACAAATATGGGTATTGCTTTGAGTGTGTGGAACTGCGGTCGTAGTATTTACGGTCAGGGAAATTGCCACGAGTAGTGATGCGCATTATTCCCGTAAGGTTAGGATTCAAAATCTCGCCGAATGCCTTACCTCCGTATGGCACTTTTTCAATCTCAACGCCATTCACGCACCATCCGCCATACATTGTCAAGGTGGTATTAGTGTTTGCAGCGGCATCGGAGTGGATTGAATAATAAAAGTCGGCATCCCAAGCGTTTGCCATATCCGAACGTTCAGACAATGCCACTTGCACATCGTCGTTGTCACGACATAGCATTAGGCACGACTCAGGCATGTCGGTGTAAGTTAGCAGATAGTTTTTGATGTGCTTCGCCACTCGCACTGTCTTTTTTGCTTCACTATATCCATATAGGCCAACATTTTCGTTTTGTGAGTGACCCGGGTCCAAAAACAATTTAAATGTACCCCATCCTTCTGTCACATTTTGAGCCGACACCATGGCCGAAATTGCCACAAACAAAGCTAATGATTTTATTCTCTTTACCATGGCTTTAATATTTTAAGTCAACTACATAAATCGAACGGTCTTTTTCATTCTCAAAAGCAACCTTCTTACCGTCGGCGCTTACCGATGGCACCATAGGTATCATGTCGCCTTGTGGCATCAGCACTCTGCTCAAGCCTGTTATCACATTCATAGTGTGCATGCTGCCTGCAGTAAATCGCTGGCCATCGTCGGCTATTATGGTATAGATAATGCTCTTGCTGTCGGGCAGCCATGCTGGATACATGCCTTTGCCCAGTTTCATCAAGTTGCTGCCATCGGCTCCACACACCATCATGCCATAGCCAGGCACCTGAAACACCACTTTCTTGCCGTCGGGCGACAATGCTGGATTAATAACCATCTTCCCGGCATAGGCTTGCAACGAAGCAATGCGTCGGGTGGCTCCCGCTGGGTCTTCTACCATTATGATATAGGCATTTTCGGTCACACGCGAAGCACTACGCACCGAGCGGCCAAGCAACTGGCGGCCTGTGCTCGTTGCCACACGCACCTCGCCAGCAGCATTCCACGTTGGCACGCCACGCAAACTGCGAGTTTTGCTCACTAAGCATGTTTCTGAGCCGTCGCTCACCTGCCACGTCTTCACTTCGTGCCACACAAGGCCATTTTCGCGAAGCGATGTGCGGCCAAGTATCTCCTTACCGTCGGCACTCCACTGCATCTTATATCCGGCGCCATCGGCTGTGGTTAAGCAACGCATGCCACTGCCATCGGCATTGGCAACATATATTCCTTTATGGTTATCGGTAGTGACTGCTATTTGCGTGCCGTCGGGACTCCACACTGGGCACATCAAGCCTCGTTCGCCAGTCATCACTCGCACTGGTTTGCTCACTGCCACAGGTTGTGCACTTGCTGCAATCACCAAGCAGACAAACATTAAGGTTAACAATAAATTTCTTTTCATTTTTATGACATTTTACAACATTTATAATCCAATCGTTCGGGCATAATTCTGGCAAGTCATCACCAAAACTTATTTTCCTTAGCCGAATAGTCGAAACCCGCCATACGAAGTTTTTCTAATAGCCAAGCCTTATCCACGTCCATATCTTCGCACAAGTCATCGAGCGACGCATATCTGTCGCGCAACTTCATATTAATGAAACTCATCAGCATAAATGGGTCTGACGGCAAATTATAATTCATAGTTTTAAAGTTTTTCACAAATTTAATTTATTTATCCTATCTCTGAGCTTGTTTGGCAGATATTTTTCTGCCCGCATGGCAATGATATCGTTTTTTTTGCAACTCGGATAATTAACCTCCGAATAGGCCTTTTATCATTCGGCTACTAATTCAACCACACTACCCCTCAGCAGCAAGCACCTTTGCAACATTAATTGCAGCCGGCATCAGTAGCGGCGCTCTTACACGCCACACCTTTGCAACATTAATTGCGGCATTACAAGCCCTCGCGGGTGGTGTTGGCCGGGTGCGCAGCCCCCTACTATATGCCATCCCACTCCCGAAAAAAAATCGGTGTTAATTCACTATTACGTTACTGAAATATTCTTTGAAGATTTCTTCGGCTTTCTTAATCTGCTCAGGAGTATTTTCGCGCACATCCTTCAATTTATAGTCCCATCCCATGGCTTCATATTTGTGCACGCCCAATGTGTGATAAGGCAAAATCTCCACACGTTCAATGCTCTTATATTGGCCAAGTGTTTCACCCAATTGTCGCATATCTTCTTCTGCGTCGCTATACCCTGGCACCAAAACATATCTAAGCCAAAACGGATGACCTTGCTCTTCGAGCCAAGCGGCTGTGCGCAAGGTTTGCTCATTGCTGCGGCCTGTGAGCAAGCGGTGACGCTCTGGATTGATTTGTTTCACATCGAGCAGAACCAAATCGGCCAACTTTAGAAGTTGCTCCACATGCTCGTTCCAAACTGCCCCATTCGTATCAACACATATATGTATGCCTTGCGCTTTCAATTCCTTAAAAAGGGGAATCAAAGCTTCGGCTTGCACGGTAGGCTCTCCTCCCGAGAACGTAATGCCGCCTCGCTTTCCGAAAAACGGCTTCTGGCTCACTGCCATGTCCACAATGCTCTGCTCCACTGTAGCCTTTCCTTCTGCCGGATTGATGGTGTCGGGATTGGCACAATAAAGGCATTTGAACGGACAGCCCTGCAAGAATACCACAAGTCGCAAGCCAGGACCGTCGAAGGTGCCCATCGACTCGTATGAGTGAACTTTAATCATATTGTCAGAAAGTGGTGATGTATAAATAAAAAAAGAGTGGAAAGATTAATAAAAAACTCTCCACCCTCTACATATATAACGTTATTACATTCTTTCGTGGAAACTGCGGCTAATCACCTCTAATTGGTGTTCGCGGCTTAGTTTCACAAAGTTAACAGCATAACCCGAAACGCGAATTGTTAGCTGCGGATAATTTTCAGGGTGCTCCATAGCATCGAGCAACATTTCGCGATTCAACACATTCACGTTCAAGTGATGAGCGCCCTTGCTGAAATATCCGTCCATCATTGTCACAAGGTTTTCCACACGTTCTTCTGGTGTTGGGCCAAGCGATTTAGGCACAATAGAGAATGTGTTTGAAATACCGTCTTGCGAGTCGTGATAATCCAATTTAGCCACCGAAGTTAGCGAAGCAATGGCACCGTTGCAGTCGCGGCCGTGCATTGGGTTTGCTCCCGGAGCAAATGCTACGCCCTTTTCGCGGCCGTCTGGTGTTGCACCTGTCTTCTTGCCATACATCACGTTTGAGGTGATAGTAAGTAGCGACAAGGTTGGGCGGGCATTCTTATATACTGGCAATTTGCCCAACTCTTCGTTAAAGAAGTGAACCAATTCCACACCCATTTGGTCAACACGGTCGTCGTTGTTGCCATAGAATGGGAATTCGCCTTCAATTTCAAATCCTTCGGTCAAGCCAGTTTCATTACGCTTTGGTGTAACCTTTGCATAGCGTATTGCCGACAATGAGTCGATAGCAATAGAAAGACCTGCCACACCATAAGCCAAATTGATGCGTGGATTAGTGTCAACCAACGCCATTTGGGCCTTTTCGTAATAATACTTATCGTGCATGTAGTGAATAATGTTCATCGCTTCGTTGTAGACGCGAGCAATTTCCACAAGCACCTTTTTATAGTTAACCATCACTTCTTCGTAGTTCAAAGTGTCGCCTGTCAAGGCAGGGATGCCCTTAACCACCAACTTGCCGGTGTTTTCGCAGCGGCCACCGTTGATGGCAAGCAACAATGCCTTTGCCAAGTTTGCACGTGCGCCGAAGAACTGAATTTGTTTGCCGATTGCTTGATATGACACGCAGCATGCAATGCCGTAGTCGTCGCAATTGCGAACTTCGCGCATCAAGTTGTCGTTTTCATATTGCACTGAGCTGGTGTCGACCGACACTTGTGCACAGAATTTCTTGAAGCCTTCTGGCAATTCTGGGCTCCAAAGCACTGTCATGTTTGGTTCTGGCGATGGGCCAAGGTTATAAAGTGTTTGCAAGAAGCGGAACGATGTCTTAGTCACCTTCACGCGGCCATCGTTAAAGCGGCCACCTATGGCTTCGGTAATCCATGTTGGGTCACCGGCAAAGATGTCGTTATATGATGCCATGCGCAAATGGCGAACCATTCGCAACTTAACTACAAACTGGTCAATCAATTCTTGTGCAAAAGATTCGTCAATCTTTCCTTCTGCCAAATCTTTTTCAATATAGATATCGAGGAACGACGACACATTGCCAAGCGACATTGCTGCACCGTCTTGCTCCTTAACCGATGCCAAATAAGCCATGTATACCCATTGCACTGCTTCTTGAGCGCTGCTGGCTGGATTGCTCAAATCAAGGCCATAATATGAGCCCATGATTTTCATGTCTTGCAATGCCTTAATCTGTTCCGACACTTCTTCGCGCAAGCGAATGCGTGCTTCGGTCATTGGGCCGGTTAGGTTCTTTAGGTCCTCTTGCTTGGCTTCTATCAAACGGTCAATACCATACAATGCCAAACGGCGGTAGTCGCCAATGATGCGGCCGCGGGCATAGTTGTCTGGTAGTCCGGTTAGGAAGCCCAATGTTCTAAACAAACGAATCTCTTCGGTGTAGGCATCAAAAACACCATCGTTATGTGTCTTGCGATAGTGAGTGAAAATGTACTTTGTTTCTTCGTCTACTTCCACGCCATTTTCCTTACATGCTCTCGACACCACATTGATGCCGCCAAATGGCTTGATGGCACGCTTAAGCAACTCATCTGTTTGAAGACCTACCACCAATTCGTTTTCTTTGTCGATGTATCCAGCACCGTGCGATGTGATTGTCGACACGGTCTTATTGTCCAATGATCTTATGCCATTATTTGCACGCTCTTCTTCAATCGCCTTCTTACAAATATCCCAAATCTGTTTTGTGCGTTCGGTTGGGCCTTGCAAGAATGAAGCATCGCCAAGATAAGGCGTAATATTGCTACTTACGAAATCGCTTACATTGATTTCTTTGCTCCAAAGCCCGTCTTTAAAGGTTTTGTCCATATATTATCGTTGCGGTTAAAGTTAAGTAATTGCTTTAATTAATCGTTTTAAAAAACAAAGATAAGAATAAAACCACGATTTCGCATTACGTTTAGCCATCTTTTTGCTGCCGATTAAGCATTTTTTGCCTTTTCACTGCACAAACCTTGCCGCACCATTCTCACAACCTCGCCCTACGCCCCGCTCCGCCACAAAAAAATTAAAATGTCCAATTTTATTATTCGCATGCTTATCACTATATTTGCATTATCGCATTAATTTAGCAACTTATAACAACCATTTTTTATGAAAAAAATAACATTAATGGCATTGGCCCTCATAGGCCTCCTCGGCACAGGCTGCTCTAACCAGCCCACCGTTGCCGACTACAACGTAGTGCCACTGCCTAACGAAATCAAAGTCACTGACGGAGAAGGGTTTAACCTCAGCAATTCAACCGTAATTGCCTATCCGGCCGAAAACGCTCAACTTAAGCGAAACGCCGAATTGTTTGCCGAATACCTAACCACCCTCACCGGGCACAAATTGGCCATCACCGAAAATGCTCCGGCCGAAAACGCCATCATACTGGCCGACAACCTCGAGGCCGAAAATCCCGAAGCTTACACTGTAACAGTCAATAGCAAGTTAATCACCGTAACTGGTGCATCGGCTGCCGGCAACTTCTATGGCTTGCAAACTCTTCGCAAGTCAATCGACGCCAGCCATTGCGGCAACGTGATTTTCCCTGCCGGCGAAATCAACGACCAACCACGTTTCGCCTATCGCGGCGCCCACTTCGACGTGGCTCGACATTTCTACCCCGTCGACTCCGTTAAGTCGTTTATCGACATGATTGCGCTGCACAACATCAACCGCCTGCACTGGCACCTTACCGACGACCAAGGCTGGCGCATCGAAATCGAAAAGTATCCTAAGTTGACCGAAGTTGGCGCTTATCGCGACGGAACTTGTATCGGACACGACCTCGGCACATCTGACAGCATTCCTCACGGCGGATTCTACACCAAAGACGAAGCTCGCGACATCGTGAAATATGCTGCCGAACGACACATCATCGTAATCCCCGAAATCGACCTTCCCGGACACATGATTGCCGCCCTAACTGCATATCCTGAACTTGGTTGCACCGGCGGCCCTTACGAAGTGTGGAAACGCTGGGGCGTGGCCGAAGAAGTGCTTTGCGCCGGCAACGACAACACGCTTCAATTCATCAGCGACGTGCTTACCGAAGTGGCCGAAGTGTTCCCTTCTGAATACATCCACATCGGCGGTGATGAGGCTGGAAAACAGCATTGGAAGACCTGTCCGAAGTGTCAGCAAAGGATGGCTGAAGAAGGTCTGAAGGATGTGGACGAACTTCAGAGCTACATGATAAAGCGTATGTCGCGCTATCTCGAGTCGAAGGGAAGGAAGATGATCGGCTGGGACGAGATTCTGGACGGAGGCCTTGCCGAAGGCGCGGCGGTGATGTCCTGGAGGGGCACGGAAGGCGGAATCGCCGCCATGAACATGGGACACGACGTGGTCATGTCCCCGGGCCGCTA
>JAZLAU010000040.1:0-92929 GCA_045613305.1 Muribaculaceae bacterium | reverse complement strand
CATGCCGAAAGGGCAATCGCTAAACATGATAATAGAAACTTTGTTAGGGTGTTCATTATGTGTTGCTTACATTGATTTGTTGTTGCTGAATAATATTTCTTTTGTAAAGTTAGTGAATTATTTTTTAAGAATGATAAAAATTGATAGAAATTTATAAGACAAGAAAATTAGGCATAAAAAGGATGATTTTAGAAAAAGAATAGTTAACTTAGCAAGAAATTTTACAAAGAATTACAAAAAGGAACCTTATTAAAATATATACAACAAAAATTATCTGTTCAATATCATGACATTAAAAACAATTAAGAATAAGCTATATGTAGAGGCTAAGGACTATATAATGATTATAGTTGGCGAAATCATCTATTCATTTGGGTTGTGTGCTTTCATATTGCCCCAAAAGGTTGTTATTGGTGGTTTTTCGGGTTTAGCATCCTTATTCTATTATACACTTGGATGGCAAGTGGGTATTGTAAACTTGGTGTTGAATATAATAGCATTGTCGTTTGCTTACAAAACGGTAGGAAAGCAGTTTGTGATGCGTTCAATTTTTGGAGCATTTGGTTTGAGTGCTATACTGTCGATAATGCAGCCGTTGTTTCCGGCAGCCATAGTGGCACCCGATAATGCAATGATGAATGTAATCATAGGTGGTGTGCTATGCGGTTTGGGTTTAGGATTGGCATTTGTGCATAACGGTAGCACTGGTGGCACCGATATTGTGGCAGCGATGCTTAATAAGAGAACTAATGTTTCTATTGGCCGTATGTTGCTATATGCTGATGGATTGATTATATTTTCAAGCATGCTTGTTTTTCATAGCATTGACAATGTGGTGTATGGTTTTATTGAATTGTTGTTTGCTACGTTTATGACCGACCAGGTTATAAATACTAATAGACAAGCAATGCAGTTCTTGATAATATCAGAAAAGTGGGAAGAAATAGCAAATGCTGTGGTTAATGATGCGCACAGAGGTTGTACCGTGTTGGATGGAACTGGATGGTATACAAAAAAATCAGTTAAAATGCTTATGGTTATGTGCCGTAAGATAGAAGGTGTTACGGTGTTGCGTATTGTTAAATCGGTTGACCCTGATGCATTTATCACACAAAGTAATGTGAACGGTGTGTATGGCGCCGGATTTGATGTTATGAAGGTTAGACTTAAAAATTTCCAACCTAATACTGATAACAATCTGATAGGAAAAGACTTGGGCGACAACACTAATAGATGAAATTTTGCGGTTAACTGAATAGTTAATTGAAAATTTTGAACAAAAGACTCAGAAAAAAAGATTATAAATTTATAGTCGAAATAAAAAACATTAATAACCAGATATTATGAGAAAGTATTTAGTAACTGTTTTGGTAGTTTTGGCAGGAGCTTTTTCAGCATCTGCAATTGAGTTTGGGTCTTCAGTAGGTGCTAATTTTTTGTATGCATCAAAGTTTAACCAAACAGGTATAGGTGTTAATTATAAGATTAACCTTACCGATAATTTTAGGGTGTCGCCAGAGTTGCAGTATTTTTTCAGCAATGACGACATGAAGACATGGGACGCTAATGTAAATTTGGAATACACTATTAACTTATTTGAGGATTGTGAAGTGTATCCTATAGTTGGGTTCTCATATTCTCATTGGACCATGGAGATGCCAACAGAATTATTTGATAAGGCTGTGAATACATGGGATAAAATAGGTGGTAACGTAGGTGTCGGAATTGAATATAATGTTGCAACAAGACTTGCTATAACGGCTGAAATAAGAGGGCAAATTATGGAAAAGTATAGTCAATGCATTCTTGGTGCAGGTGTTAAATATCGCTTCTGACAAGACTATTGAGAATAGAAAAAATGTCCGCGCTACATGTTATTATGGCGCGGACATTTTTTTATTTTTTGTGTCTTCTTGAACGTTTGGTGCGGCGTTTTAAAATTGTGCGTCGAAATTTTTTGCAAAACCAGTAGCGCATGAATAAAAATGAGCATATGGCGCCTGCTGCATTTGTTACCATGTCGTAAAATTCAAAAGTGCGAGTTTCGGTAATGAGAGTTTGCAAAACTTCGAAAACAACACCCAAGACAATGCTTGTGAAAGTTAAAACTAACTCAATGTTAACCTTGGTGTGATGAGGTAATTTTAATTTGGTGTAATCAAAAAGGAATGCTGAATTGAGAAAAAAGTACATTAAGAAGTGTATACATTTGTCGGCTCCAGGGAAAAATATGATGCGATAGCCTCGAAAGGGGGCGTCGTTAAGTGATGCGTAAGCAACTAACGAAAACATACAGGCCGAAGATACCCAGGTGGGGATTTTATTGAGAATTTTCACTAAAGTTTTCATTTTTGCGATTTTAAATGTTTTAATGGTGCAAAGATACAATTAAATAGTTGGAAAAAAGAATGCATTGCGTAAGAGTTTTAATTAAGATATGTTGGAGGTGCAAGAAATATTATGAAGATTGTGACTTGTGCTATTAAAATTGCGTTTTTTCTTACATTTTATAATTAAAAATAAGGTTTTGCTTTAAATAATTGATGGATTTGGTTTGCTTGACTAACGTATTATTATTACTTTTGCAAAGTATATAGACGAAAAAGAATATTATTGATAAATTAATTTACAAAATTATAAATGGCAGAAAACACAAAATTCACCACTAAGCTGGGCATAGTGGTGGCAACGGTAGGCTCGGCAGTAGGGTTGGGTAACGTGTGGCGTTTCCCGGCAGAAGTTCAAGGCAATGGCGGAGCTGCTTTCTTGGTAGTGTATTTGATGTGTGTGTTGGTTTTAGGAATTCCGGTGATGTTAGCCGAATTTTCATTGGGTCGCTCTGGCCAAACTGATGCAGTTCAGAGTTTCAAGGTGAAGACACCGGGAAAGAAATGGTGGATAACTGGAGTAATCGGAATGGTAGCATCGTACTTAATTCTATCTTACTATATGGTTGTAGCCGGATGGACATTAAATTACGTTTGGGAGTCACTTTCAGGAGGACTATATGATGGCGTTGCATCGATGAGCGTTGAGGGAGGCGTGAAAACCGAACATTTTGTGTCGAAGATGAGCGAAATGATGACGTCGCCAATTACTCCTATGGTGTGGACATATATAACTATAGGATTGAACTTGTTGGTTCTGTTGTTGGGTGTGCACAAAGGTATTGAGAAGATGTCGAATGTGCTGATGCCAATATTGTTTGTATTATTGGTCATATTTTGTGTAAAGGCACTTTTGTTGCCTAATTCAATGGAGGGTGTGGAGTTTTTCCTAAATCCTGATTTCAGCAAGATTAACATTGATGTCATAGTTAGCGCATTAGGACAAGCATTTTTCTCGTTGAGTTTAGGTATGGGAATCTTAATTACATATTCATCGTACTATCCTAAAGAAACAAGGCTAACTCGCACCGCGGTGCAGGTGTCGTTGCTCGACTTTATGGTTGCGTTTTTGATGGGCCTTATTATTTTCCCAGCATTATGCAGCTTTAATATGGATGGGGCAAGTACAATATCAGGCACTTCGCTTGTGTTTATTACTATGCCAGAGATTTTTGCAAATATGCAAGGCACAGTGATTTGGTCGGTTTTGTTTTTCACACTTTTGGCAATTGCTGCCATAACATCTACTATTTCGTTGGGAGAGGTGGCAGTGGCATTTATCAGTAACCGCTTTAAGATAAGCAGAACGTGGTCGTGTGTTTGTGTTATGTTGCCGTTATTGGTGTTGAGCCCAATTAGTTCGTTGTCATTGGGCGCTATGCCAGAACTGCAGTTAGCAAACATGCCGGTGTTTGATTTTCTTGATACTTTTGCAACAAATGTTTTGTTGCCAATAAGTGCATTTTTAACTTGTGTGTATGTTGCATGGGTTTTGCCTAAAGGCTATATTGAGAATGAGCTAACTAATAATGGCTTGAATAAAACAAAGTCGTTGCCGGCAACAATGTTTTCAATAAAATATGTGTGCCCGATATTGATTGCCATGATTCTGATAGTTAAACTGACGGATATATTAGGGTAAAGTGTGATGCGAAAGAAACTTAAAGACTTTTTTTCGATGAGCAAAAGCGAACGCAGAGGCGCTTATGTTGTGTTGTTGATAATGGCTGTGGTAATGATGACAGCAGTTTTTAAGGGGCAATACGACAAGGTGAATGTGGATGTGTCGCAAGAGCAGATTAAAAGAATCGAGAAGTTAGATAGTTTAGAAAAAAGCATAAAAGAGTCGGGGATTGATACATTGAAAAAAACTCCGAAACAAAAGAAATCTAGAAAAAGAAAGGCAAAAAATTCAAGGTCGGACTATAAAGACCGAAATCTTGAAGATGTACCACAATATTAAAGACAATAAAAGATGGCTAATAGAGCACAGTTTGTAACAAAGACTGGAGTAATTGCAGCAACCGTAGGTTCTGCAGTGGGTTTAGGAAATATTTGGAGATTCCCATATGAAGCAGGGGTGCACGGAGGAGGTGCATTTTTGTTGGTGTATGTTTTATGTGTGTTTTTAATTGGTGTCCCGGTTATTGTGTCGGAGTTTGTGCTGGGGAGAGGTACGCACTCAAACGCAAAGGGTGCAATTAAGAAGTTAGCACCTGGGTCGCCAATGAAATGGATACCTTTGCTTGGAGTGATTGCATCGGTGATGATTCTAAGTTTTTATTCTGTGGTTGCAGGATGGATTTTGGATTATCTTTATCAGTCGGCCATAGGGGCAATGGACGGATATACGCCCGAGCAGTATAGTGAGCGGTTTGGCTCGTTTGTGAGCAATCCTGTTAGGAGCACAATGTGCACAATATTTATTTTGATGATAAATTTTGTGGTGCTAATGAGAGGTGTTCAAAAGGGAATTGAAAAAATAGCCAACATTATGATGCCGATTCTGTTCATAATCCTTTTGATGTTTTGTGTTAATTCGCTGACTATGCCTAACGTGAAAGAAGGATTGTCGTTTTTGTTCAATCCCGACTTTTCGCAAATATCGCCAAAGGTGGTGATTGGAGCAATGGGACAAGCGTTTTTCTCGTTGAGCGTGGGATTGGGTTGTATGTTGACTTATGCCTCTTATTTTTCAGATAAGACCCCGTTGGTAAAGAGTGCAACTATTACGGCAGTATTAGACACGTTTGTGGCTATATTGTCGAGTGTGATGATATTCCCTGCAGTGTTCTCGTTTGGAATGTCGCCAGAAGCAGGCCCTAAGTTGGTGTTTGAGATTCTTCCAAGCATATTCCAGCAGATACCTGGCGCATATTTTTGGTCGTTAGCTTTCTTTGTGCTGCTCTTCTTTGCCTCGTTGACTTCAACAATATCAATGAGTGAAACATGCATTGTGTGTTTTATGGAGGAAATGAAAATGAAGCGTACGTCGGCCACAATTTTGAATACAGCAATCTGTATGGTTTTGGGCATTTTGTGCGCACTTTCGTTCAGCGTAATAAGTGATTTTAAGTTGTTTGGAATGACACTGTTCGATTTGTTTGATTTTGTGTCATCAAATATATTATTGCCGGTTGGCGGAGTGTTCTTCTCATTGTTTGTTGGTTGGCGAGTGGATAAGAAATTTTTGCGAGACCAATTGACGTGCGGAGGAGAGGGAAAAATTAGCAAATGGGTGTTAGTGCCAATGATGTTTTGCATCCGATTTGTAGCGCCCGCTGCAATTGTGCTGATTTTCTTGTATGGATTGGGCGTGTTTAACTTTTTAAATTAATCACGAAATGATATATGGCACATTCCGGAGTTGACATGCTTCGGAATGTGTTGTTTTAAAGTGAAAAGTAGACGATAAAAAGATTGGAATATTAGCGATTTTAAGTTAACTTCGCATAATATAATCATAAATTATAATCTAATAATGGCATTCATATCACACACTTTAAATATAAGGGGCGAAAAGCAAGAGATAAGCAGGCCGCTTGTGATGGGGATTTTGAATGTTACACCAGACTCTTTTTATTCGGAAAGCCGATTGCGAGACGATGAAAAGATGATTTCGCAACGTGTGGAACAAATTTTAGAAGAGGAGGGCGACATTATAGATGTAGGTGCTTACTCTACACGTCCTGGCGCCGACGATGTGCCGCTCGAGGAGGAATATAGAAGATTGAAAAAAGCCTTGAGTGTGATTAGAAGCGTAAAAAAGGATGCGTTTGTTTCGGTTGATACGTTTCGCTCGGAAATCGCTCTTCGTTGTGCAGAGGAGTTTGGCGTTTCGATGATTAATGATGTTAGCGGAGGTAATTTGGATGTGCATATGGCTGACGTTATGGCTAGAATAAAGATTCCATATGTTTTAATGCATATGAGAGGCACACCAAAAACAATGCAGACAGATACTCATTATTCCGATGTGGTGAGCGATGTTATAAGCGATTTGAAAACGAAAATAGGGAATCTTAAATTAAAAGGGGTTGAGGATGTTGTAGTGGACCCAGGATTTGGATTCGCAAAAGATTTAGACGACAACTTTAAATTGCTGCAAAGATTAGAAGAGTTTCATGTTTTAGAGAAGCCGCTATTAGTAGGATTGTCGAGGAAATCGATGATATATAAAACACTGAATACTATCCCTGAAGAGTCGCTTAACGGTACAATTGCCCTTAATGCCATAGCATTGTTAAAAGGCTGTCACATTTTGAGGGTTCATGATGTTAGAAGCGCGGTTGAAACCGTGAAACTTGGAATAAAACTAATGAGATAACGATAAAAAACATATAAATAAGAAAATATGGATTTCGGAATAAAGGATTTGGTCGACATATTGCTGGTGGCAGCGATGTTGTACTATTTATATAGGGCTATGAAGCAATCGGGTACGCTAAACATTTTTGTTGGCGTGTTGTCGTTCATTGTTTTGTGGTTTGTGACCTATAGGATATTAGACATGCAGCTGTTTGGCGGAATTATGGATAAGTTTATCAATATGGGGTTGCTTATTCTTGTAATTCTGTTCCAAGACCAGATTAAGAGGTTCTTGAATGAAGTGGGGGCGCATAATAAGTGGCCGGCGTTGAGGCGAATCTTTAGCCATCATAAAACGGAAAAAGATGAGAAGCGTTGGATTATGCCTATTGTGCACGCATGCATGAATATGTCGAGAAGCAAAACTGGCGCGTTGATTGTCATTGAACAAAGTGTGCCTTTAAGAAATTATGCTCAAAGTGGAGATATTCTCGACGCAAACATTAATGGCCGCCTGATTGAAAATATCTTTTTCAAGAATAGTCCGTTGCACGATGGCGCGTTGATTATTTCAAACGGTAAGATTTCTTCGGCCGGCTGTATTCTGCCAGTGAGTCATGACAGCAGTTTGCCACGCTATCTTGGTCTGCGTCACCGTTCGGCGCTGGGCATAGCACAGGAGACCGATGCAATAGCGATAGTGGTTTCGGAGGAAACCGGAAATATGTCGATGGCACATAAGGGCGAAATTAAGTTGAAGATGTCGGTAACGGACCTTGAACATAATTTGGCGGCAATAATTGGATGATATTATGGTTGATTACGATAAGATTATAGCGTCATTTTACCCAAAGGGTAGTGACGCTTATAATTTGTTATATAAGCATAGCGAGCAAGTTGCTCATTTGTCGGTGGCATTGGCAAAAAGAAGGCCTAAGTTAAATGTAGATATAGATTTTGTGTTTGAAGCATCGATGCTGCACGATATTGGCATATTTAAGACTAATGCGTCGTCGATATATTGCAATGGCGATGCTCCATATTTGCAGCATGGACTTTTTGGCAAAGAGATATTAAGTGAACTGGGCTTGCATAGGCATGCGCTGGTGTGTGAAAGGCACATAGGGGCGGGGTTATCTGCTTGCGAGATTTTAGAACAAAAGTTACCCTTGCCGGCTGTTGACATGTTGCCTCTGACGATAGAGGAAAAGTTGGTGTGTTATGCCGATAACTTCTATTCAAAATCGAAGATTGCCAAAGCAAAGCCGTTAAATGTTGTCGTTGAATCGATGAGTAAATACGGAAACGGAACACTGCGTAGATTGGACGAAATGATAGGCTTGTTTGGAAGTCCAGATGATTTGAACATGTAAAGATGAGTGTAATTAAGAAAATATGGGTGCCTATGACAAGTAAAATGATGAAATTAACATTAAAAAGCACCATTTTTAATGTAGTGTGCACGTATTTTCTTAATTTTGTATCCGATTTTGGAATACTATAGATTTGAGGATAAATAAAAAATATATATTTCTAGTTGCCATTTGTGCAACATTTATTTCGATATGCTCTACCAAACCGGCGAGAGCAATTTCTTCGTATTCAAAAGTAAGCGTTTTAGATACTTCAAAGCAGTCAAATCCGGATTCTATAGATTTGAAAGATTTGATTGGCAGAAATGCAATCTTGCCAATGCGAAAGTTTACGGATTCTGTGGCTCCAAATGTGCAAACTGACAGCGTAAAGGTAGACTCGGCCAGAGTAAGCAATGATGTAGACACATTAGCGCCAGTGAAAAAATCACGATTTATAAAGGAATTTGTGGATTTGGATAATGTGGTTGATTTTAAAGCCCAAGATTCGTTGGTTATTTTTGGCAAGAATAATGCATTTATGTTTGGCTCAAGCCAGATAACATATGGCGACATTGACCTTACAGCCAACCAGATAGAAATGGAAATGGCTAAAAGTGAAGTGTTTGCTAAGGGGGTGCCTGATAGTGTTGGCGAATTACAAGGAAATCCGATATTTAAAGATAAGAGCGGCCTATATCAATCGAAGTCGATGCGCTATAACTTTAAGAGCCAAAAGGGGTTGATTAAGGATGTAATTACCGAACAAGGAGAAGGCTATCTTACAGGTGGTGTGACCAAGATGATGAATAAAGATGAATATTTCATTAAAGATGGTCGATATACTACTTGCGACAACCATGAGGATCCACACTTCTATATGTTGATAACCCAGGGTAAGGTAAAGGCAAAGAAAAACATTGTAACTGGTCCTGCATATATGGTTTTGGAAGGCGTACCATTGCCTTTGGCTGTTCCTTTTGGATATTTCCCATTCACCTTGTCATATTCATCGGGTATAATTATGCCAACATTTGGCGATGACTATAACTATGGTTTTTATTTGCGCGATGGCGGTTATTATTTGGCATTAAATGAAAACTTTGACCTTGCATTGACTGGTCAGATTTATACCAAGGGCTCGTGGGGTGTTACGGCTCAATCAAACTATACTAAGAGATATCGTTTTAACGGCGGATTCAATATTAGTTATATAGAGAACGTTAGCGGAGATAAAGGCTCTGCCGATTATTCTAAGCAAAAAAACTTTAGGGTGGCTTGGAATCACTCACAGGATTCAAAGGCTAACCCAAATATGACATTCTCAGCAAGTGTAAACTTTGCCACAAGTGGTTATTCACGTGCAGAACAGCAGAGTATCTATCGTCCCGACTTCACTGAAAATACCAAGAGCAGTACGGTGAACCTAACTTATCGCATACCAAATTCAAAGTGGAGCGTATCGGCTACAGCCAATGTGGCCCAACGTACAAGCGACTCTACTTTAACAGTGTCGATGCCAAACTTGACATTGACAATGTCGCAAATAGCGCCATTTAAGCGAAAAAAGGCGGTAGGTGCCGAACGATGGTATGAAAAGATAAAGATTTCATATACTGGTCTTTTCCAAAATTCATTGACATCGCCGCAAAATCAATTCTTGAAAAAGAGTTTGATTAAGGATTGGAAAAACGGGATGAAGCACACGCTTCCTATCTCGGCCACATTTAATGTGTTTAAATATATCAATGTGACGCCAAGCATATCATTGACCGACCGCATGTATACAAGCAAGATACGTCGTCAGTGGGACCCTGCGGCAAGTGCAGAAGTGTGTGATACGACCTACAATTTTTATAATGTGTTTGATTTTTCGGCAGCTGTGTCGATGAATACTAAATTGTATGGTTTCTATAAGCCGATGAAGTTCTTAGGTGATAAGGTGCAGATGATTAGACACGTCATGACACCTTCAATATCATTCTCTGGTTCACCTGACTTTGGTGCTGATATGTGGGGATATTACGGAAGATACCAGTATACGGGAGTCAATGGTAAGATGATGGAAAAGAAATATAGTTATTTCCAACACGGCCTATTCGGCACACCTGGAACTGGAAAAACTGGCGCTTTAAGTTTCTCGATTAATAACAATTTGGAAATGAAGGTAAAAAGCGACAATGATAGTATTGGTGAAAAGAAAATTTCATTGATAGAGAATTTTTCAGTTAGTCAATCATATAACTTTGCTGCCGATTCCTTAAAGTGGAGTAATATCAATACATCAATTTTGTTGCGTCTTACCAAGAGCTTCAATTTGAATTTGTCGGCGACATGGGACCCTTATACATATGGTTTGAATGAATCGGGTACACCTGTGCGAGTAGATAGAACACGCTTGAGAGCAGGAAAAGGATTGGCAAAATTGTCGAGCACGGGTACGTCATTCTCTTACACAATCAACAACAACACCTTTAGAAAGCGAGACGACAATAAAAAGAAAGATGAGCCAAAAAATAATCAATATGGAAGCCTTCGTGGAGCAAACGATAACATAGACGATGGACAGGAAGGTGGACATGAGGATGGCGTTGAAATGAATCCGGATGGTTATGCAAAGTGGGAATTCCCGTGGAGTTTGTCGGTAAACTATTCAATCGGTTACTCTTATGGCAAATTTAACTACGAAAAAATGGACTACGACGGCAGATTCAATCAGAATTTGAGTTTTTCGGGTAATGTGAGACCTACCAAGAACTGGTCGTTTAATTTCTCGTCAAGTTATAATTTTGATACTCGCAAGTTGTCGTATATGAATTGTACCATTAGCCGAGATATGCATTGTTTTACAATGAGTGGAAGTTTTGTGCCAATTGGTCCGTATAAGAGTTATACTTTCCACATATCAGTTAAGTCGGCATTGTTGAGCGACTTGAAGTATGATAAGAGAAGTAGCTCTTCAAACGGTGTAACTTGGTATTGATTAACGTAATGCTTTAACAGTGGAAACGAGGGAAAGATTAGGGTATATTGATTTCATGAAAGGTTTCTGTATTTTGATTATAGTAGCCTTTCACATAAACAACGAAATCTATCCTCACAAGTTGAACTTAATGTTACAATCTTTTCGTATACCATTGTATTATTTTCTCTCGGGCCTATTCTTTAAGCAATATTCGGGGTTTCTTGATTTCTTTAGACGAAAATTCAATAACATCATAGTTCCGTATTTTTTCTTCATGTTATTGACATGTAGCATTCACTGCGTGTTGACATTGGGTGGTGGGGTTAAATGGATGGGTGAGTGGACCTGGTGGAGTTTTTTAGACCCATTTATGTGCAGATATTACCATTATAACACCCCGTTGTGGTTTCTGATTAGTTTGTTTGAAGTCAACATAGTTTACTATTTGCTACAAAATATATGTCCCAAACGAAGTGGGCGTTATGCATTGATATTTTTGATGGCATTTGTAGCGTGGTATTTCCGAAAGACTCTGGTGTTTAATGGGTGTCTGTATTTAGACACCGTGTTTATGGCCATGCCTTATTTTGTTCTTGGAAATGAAATCAAATCGTTAGGATTGCTTAAGAAGAACAAACGGTTTGACAAGTGGGGTTATGCAGTAATCGTGCCAGTGTGTGTGATGCTGTATTTTTGTTCGTCAAAGATAAATTTGCTGATTCAAAGTGTGCCACAGTTCTATAAATTATATACCGTTCCGTTTGTTGCTATATTGGCATTGTTTTGGTTCAGCAAGAATTTGCCAAAGGTGCCGATAGTGAATTATATCGGAAGGTATTCAATAATAGTTTTGGGAACGCACATTGTGCTAATTAAACTTGTAAAGCAAGCATTGTCGGTTGTGATGGTGCAGCATTTAGGAATGCCATCTGTTAACGAATGGCTTATATTTGCGGCAGTTGTGCTATGTGAATTGGCCGTAATTCCGTTAATGATTCGTTTGTTTCCTAAATTTACGGCGCAAAAAGAACTGATAAAACCTCTACTTCTGAAACCTTGATGTGAGTTTACTTGCAATCGGAACGCACAAAATGGTGCTTGGCATGGCACTCATGAATTGAGCCGTCGATTATGATATGACGGTTGGCCAATTGTGATATTTTGGTCATTTCGTGCGATACTAATACTATTGTAGTGTGCTTTGCGAGGTCGCTAATTATTTCATAAAGATGCGACTCAAAGTTTTTGTCGACGTATGAAAGAGGTTCGTCGAGTATTAGCACGTTAGGATTGCTGATTATTGCTCTTCCGAGTAGAGCTCGTTGCAGCTGCCCTCCCGAAATTTCCCCAATGCCAGCGTCTGCTTTTTCGCAAAGCCCTACAAGTTTAATGGTTTGTTGTATCTTCTCTTTTTCGTCGTTAGTCAAACGATGAAATAATTTGCCGGTTGAGTTTAATCCCGACGAAATCACTTCTTTAACTGCTATGGGGAAACGATGGTCGATGGTGTTTTTTTGTGGCAGATAACCAAAGTTAAGATGTTTTACTTCGTTGCCTTTCCATCGATAGGTTACTTTGCCCGAGGTGGGGGCTATTAATTTCAGAATAAGACGAAGCAGTGATGTTTTGCCTCCTCCATTAGGACCAGTTATGGCAACAAAGTCGCCTTCATCAACGTGAAAATTGATGTTTTGAAAAGGCGAATGTCCGTTGTCAAAAGTTAAACTAACGTTGTTTAATTCAATTATTTTCGGTTGAGGTAAGTGCATTTGCTATATTTTTTAGTTCTATGTCCCAGTGGTAGTTCATGGGATTAATTGTAACCAATTTAGTGCCAATTTCCTTGCTTACCGATTCGGCTTGTCGGCTATCAAACTCTTTTTGAAAGAAAAATACACGGGCATTATGAGCTTTAGCCGTATCTATTTCTTCTTTAAGATATTTTGCGGGAATTTCTTTCCCTTCAAACTCAATGCTTATTTGTCGCAGATTGTAGTCGCGGGCAAAGTAGCTCAGCGATGGATGCCATACGATAAAAGCTTCACCTTCAGCCGACTTTAGTTGAGCCGATAATTCGTTATGAAGGGCGTTGATTTCGTTAATCAAGTTGTTGAGATTATTTTGAAAATAGCTTTTGTTTTCAGGGTCAATTTCGCAAAGGGCATTACACATGTTTTGGGCAATTATTTTTGCGTTGACTGCCGATGTCCAAATGTGAGGGTCTATTTCGTGGCTGTGATGGTGATGCCCAAGATGAG
Organism: Muribaculaceae bacterium; assembly: GCA_045613305.1. Taxonomy (GTDB): domain Bacteria; phylum Bacteroidota; class Bacteroidia; order Bacteroidales; family Muribaculaceae; genus SFTJ01. The sequence goes on along the minus strand of JAZLAU010000040.1, from coordinate 79,659 downwards.
ACGAGGCTAATCCGGCATGGGAGCCATGTATTAATTTTATATTTTCGTTGTTTTTGAAAATTTTCAAGTCGGGGTTGTTTTTCTTTGCTTTGTCGACAATTGCCATCTCAAAGCCGATGTTGCCGATGCAGAAATACGCCTTGCTTTTTTCGAGGTTCATTAGATGGGTCATGCTTGGTTCGTAAGTCTCAGGGTTGCTACCATTCGACAGTAAACAAATGACATTGAATTTATCGCCAACAATTTTTTCGAGCAAGTGCTTTTGTGGTTGTATCGAAACCGTAATTATTGGTTTGTGCGGTTCGGAGTTTTGGCACGATGTGGACAACAATAAAGTTATTGTCAAGAATGCCAATATTGTGTGTATTATGTGGAATCTGATTTTCATAGTCTATAATATTATACGTTGCAAATTTACTACTTTTCTAATTAAATAGATTAATGGGATAAGGCAAATTTATCGTTTTATGTGTTTAGATTGGATTATAGTAGTTGTAATAGACCTCGTTGGTAATTGTTTTTGTGAAGGAGTCTAACTCGGTAGTGCTGACTGGTTGGCTCGCCATAATGTGAAGTTTGACTGGTTGCAGTTCTGGAGAATAAGGAGGTTGAAGATATGGGTAGGTGCTAAATAGGTGGAATCCTAACTTCTGATAAAATTTAATGCGTTTATGCGATGTGTCATCAGTGTCGGGCTCTACTTCAAGCACAACATTAAGTTTAGGGTAGAGTGACATGAGATGTTTAATAAGATTGCTTCCTATGCCTTTCATTCTCATGTTTTTGCACACTGCTAAATGCTCCACGTAGATGAAGTCATTAAAGTCCCAAAATGAAAGGAATCCGGCAAAGTTGTTGCCGACGATTGCTGCGATGATGTAAAAACGTTTGTCGCAATTAGCGATGTTTGAAAGTTGTGTGTTGTTTCGACGTTCACACTCAGGAAAACTCTCTTCATAAAGAGAGAGCATATTGTTAAATAAAATTTCCTTAGGGGAAATAAATTGATGGAATATTTTCATTTTAATTTCATTCTTGCTATATTTGTATATAGATAAAGATAGAATGTTCTTATTGTTCTTTATCGTTAAACAAAATTAGAAAACAAAAGTAAAATAAACAATAAAAAATTGTTATGGGATTTCAACTTGACGCATTGGATTATAAGATATTGAAGATGCTTTCAGAGAATGCACGCAGACCCTATTTGGAGATTGCCAGAGAGTGTGGAGTTAGCGGTGCGGCGATTCATCAAAGAGTGCAGAAACTATATGCGATGGATGTCTTGAAGGGTGCAATAACAGTAATAAATCCGTCGTCATTAGGATATGAAACATGCGCTTATGTTGGTTTGCTTTTAAGAGAACCGTCAAAGTCAGACATGATAATGCAAGCCATACGAAAAGTACCAGAAGTGGTTGAATGTCACTATACAACAGGCCAGTATGATATGTTCTTGAAGATATATGCAAAAAACAATGAGGACCTGTTGAGAATAATTCAGAGCAACCTGTCGAATTTGGCTGATACGCGCAGCGAAACATTGATATGTTTTAAGGAAGTGTTTAAGCGCCAGATTCCGGTTAATGAAACTAATAAGTGAGTTCGTTGATGGAAATAGTCCTAAAACAAATACTTGACACTGCTATTACGCTTGCGAAAAAAGCTGGCGATATTCAGTTGCAGCATTTTAGGAAGGGCGGTTTTGCAGTAGAATCAAAATCTACAGAAACAGACATTGTCACTTCGGTCGATAAATGGTCGGAAGAGGTGATAATAAAGGGTATAAAAGAGCATTATCCCAACCATGCTATTCTATCGGAAGAGTCGGGCTGCGACAAGGTTAGTAGCGATTTTGAGTGGGTTATAGACCCTCTTGACGGAACAACAAATTATAGCGCGGGCCTGCCAGTCTTTTCGGTGTCGATTGGCGTTAAATATCGCAATGAAACAGTGGTGGGAGTGGTTTATGCTCCATATATTAACGAACTTTTTACTGCTGTTAAAGGATGTGGCGCATTTCTTAATGGAGCCAAAATGCAAGTTTCTGAAAATACGGTTTTGCGTAAGGCCGTGGTGGGAACTGGTTTCCCGGTAGACAATATGTCGACAAGTGATAACAATATTGATAATTTCAGTAGAGTGTTGCCAAAAGTGCGAGATGTGAGACGCATAGGTTCAGCTGCAATGGATATTTGCTACGTTGCAGCGGGAGTGTATGGTGCATTTTGGGAAATTAATTTGCATGAATGGGACGTGTGTGCAGCAATCTTGATAGCCGAAGAGGCGGGTGCGCAATCGGTAAGATTCCGTGAAGACCGTAATGTTTCGGTGTTGGTTGGAGCTCCTGCCATAAAAAATGCCATAGAACCGCTGTTGTCGCGTCTACCCGGTTGATTATATTGCAAGAAATCATTAATTTTGTGCCGACAAAAATCAGAGAATAAAAAATGCCTGTTTTAAGGCACTGAAAAATTATATTTAAAATGAAAGATATCGTATTAAGTGGAATTCGCGCTACAGGACAGCTTCATTTGGGTAACTATTTTGGAGCGTTGAGAAATTTTGTGAAGATGCAGGAAGAAGGCATCTACGACGCGAATTATTTTATCGCCGATTTGCATGCTTTAACCACAGCACCAGATCCAAATATTTTACATGCTAATGTAAAGAGTATTTTGGCTGAGTATTTGGCTGCAGGTCTAGATCCAGAAAAATCAACAATTTTTGTGCAAAGTGATGTCCCTGAAATTTCAGAGATGTATTTGTTGCTAAATATGCATGTTGGTATCGGTGAATTGATGAGAACTGCATCGTTTAAGGATAAAGCACGTAAGCAATTAGGTATTTCGTCGGCAAAAGATGATGCAGACGAATCGATAGAAAAAGAAATTATTGGTAATAACTCAAATAAACGAGTGAATGCAGGATTGTTAACTTATCCGACATTGATGGCAGTTGATATTTTGATTCAACATGCTAAGCATGTGCCAGTAGGTAAGGACCAAGAACAACACCTTGAGTTGACTCGTCGTTTTGCTCGCCGTTTTAATTCATTCTATGGTGTGGAATATTTCCAAGAACCACAAAACTTTAATTTTGGCAATGCTGCAATTAAGGTTCCTGGACTTGACGGTAGCGGCAAGATGGGCAAGAGTGAAGGTAACTGCATCTATTTGAGAGATGAAGATAAGGTATTGCGTAAGAAAGTTATGCGTGCTGTGACCGATGAAGGTCCAAAGGAACCAAACAGCGAAATGTGTGAAGGCGTAAAGAACTTGTTCACATTGTTGGAACTTGTTGGAACTCCTGATAAGGTAGAATTCTTTAAGAATGCATATGCTGATTGTTCAATTCGTTACGGCGACTTGAAGAAGGAAATTGCGGAAGATATTTTGCAAATTACAGTGCCAATTCGTGAGCGAATCAAAGAAATAGAAAATGATGAAACTTATTTGCGCAATGCTGTGCAAATAGGTGCAGAACGAGCTCGCGAACGTGCAAGCAAGACATTGCGCGAGGTGAGAGAAATTATGGGTATACGTAAGTTCTGATTATAGTAAACTCAAAAATACAAAAATCGCTATGGATGTACAGTCCTGGCGATTTTTTGTAATTATGATTAAAGGAAATCGTCAGATTGCCACGGTTTAGAAAAATAATTTAAATATTTAATAATATGCAAGACGAAGAAAAAATGTCGGTTGACCTTCCCGAAAACGCGTTTAGCGAATTGAAGGAAGGCGAAAAGTATGTGCCTATTCTCCGTCCTGAATCAAATTACCCAGAAGTGACACCATATTCAGTGTCGTTGGGTTTGATAATGGCGGTGATTTTTAGTGCAGCAGCGGCATATCTTGGCCTAAAAGTGGGACAAGTGTTTGAAGCTGCAATTCCTATTGCAATAATTGCTGTAGGTTTGTCGAATGCAATGAAGCGCAAAAACGCACTGGGCGAAAATGTTATAGTGCAGTCAATAGGTGCTTCATCGGGTATTGTAGTTGCAGGTGCAATTTTCACATTGCCAGCATTGTATATTTTGCAGGCAAAGTATCCTGAAATTACAGTGTCGTTCCTAGAAATTTTCTTGAGTTCTCTACTTGGTGGAGTTCTTGGAATATTGTTCTTCATTCCGTTCCGTAAGTATTTCGTAAGTGATATGCACGGCAAATTCCCATTCCCTGAAGCAACTGCAACTACACAAGTGCTTGTGTCGGGCGAAAAGGGCGGTGATCAAGCAAAGCCACTTATCATAGCAGGTTTAGTGGGCGGTTTGTATGATTTTGTGCTATCAACATTCGGATGGTGGAGCGAAACATTGTCTACAAGAGCAATCCCTATGCTAAACGCTTTGGCCGATAAGACAAAGATGGTGTTTGGCATTAACACAGGTGCTGCAGTATTGGGTTTGGGCTTTATTGTGGGCTTGAAATACAGTTTCATTATATTTGCAGGTAGTGCGTTTATTTGGTGGGTTATCGTTCCATTGTTGGGCATGAGCCCAGAATTGGCATCGGTTTCGCCAGAAGAAATTTTTAGCACACAAGCAAGATACATAGGTATTGGTGGTATAGCAATGAGTGGTGTCATAGGCATCATTAAGTCATGGGGCATCATCAAGAATGCTGTTGGATTGGCCGGAAAAGAAATAGGCGGAAAAGGTGTGGGTGTAAGCAATATTATCCGCACTCAAAAAGACATTTCAATGAAGGTGTTAGCGTTCTCTGTGATTGCTGCACTTTTGATAGTGTTTGTGTTCTTCTATTTTGGTGTTATCCATGACTTGGTTCAAACAATTGTGGCGTTTGTGGTAGTTACAATCATCGCATTCTTGTTTACAACAGTTGCAGCCAATGCTATTGCCATAGTTGGTTCTAACCCAGTATCGGGTATGACATTGATGACGCTAATCATAGCGTCGGGCGTGTTTGTCGCTATAGGCCTAAAAGGCGCATCGGGTATTGTTGCATCGATGGTAATTGGTGGTGTTGTGTGTACGGCATTGTCGATGGCCGGTGGTATGGTGACAGATATGAAGATTGGCTATTGGATTGGTAACACACCTGCAAAACAACAAACTTGGAAGTTTGTGGGAACATTTGTTTCAGCTGCTACAGTTGGCGGCGTGATGCTAATCATGAATAATGTGTATGGCTTTGTAGGAGAAAATGCGCTTGTTGCACCACAGGCAAATGCTATGGCTGCAGTTATCGACCCGTTGATGATGGGCGGTGAAACACCTTGGATGCTTTATATTGTGGGTGCAATTTTTGCAGTTTTGCTTAACTGGTTGGGCGTTCCTGCATTGGCATTCTCTCTTGGTATGTTTATTCCAATGAGCTTAAATGCTCCTTTGCTTGTTGGTGGTGCTATTAGCTGGTTTGTTGGTAGCCGTTCAAAGAACAAGGAAGTAAATGAAGCACGTCGTGAAAGAGGCACATTGCTTGCATCAGGTTTCATTGCCGGCGGTGCTTTGATGGGTGTCGTAAGTGCAGGTATGCGCTTTGTTGGTTTTGACTATCATTGCCCATTTGGTGCAAATACATTAAACAGCATTGCTTTGGTTGTTTATGCTGCAATTTGCATCTATTTGATTATGGCATGTTTGAAAGCTAAGAAAGATAACTGATAAAATTGTCGAAAATAAGTAGAAGGGCGTCATTAAATGGCGCCCTTTGTTTTTGTGTAAACATTGAGAAAGTGACTAAATATGAGTGAAAAAAATAAAAAAAATAAAATTACTCGTATTTGTTGCTTATATTTGTATATAAGTTAATAAAATGCTCATTAAATGAAAGCACCGGAAATCAGCAACTCTACGCGAAAAGAAAGGGAGCAATATATTCAAAAACGTTTTCGTTGCATAGGTGATTGTGAATTGTGCGGAAATTGTAAGATACTGCACGGCAAGGACGCAGAAGTGGCGTTTGTTGAATATATAGAAGGAAGGATGTCCTTTTTGGATGTAGCAATGGAGTTGAGGCACAACGGTGTTAAATAAAAATTTACGTTAATATGAAAAGATTAATTGGCACAATGTTGAGTGCAGTGTTGTTTAGTATGACTGCGGTGGGTGCTGTAAAAACTTCTCCGCTAAAGATTTCAGAAGCATCGCGTAAAGCCGCAGAAAACACAATGCAGGTTATGACAATGCGTCAGCGCGTAGCGCAATTGATTATGCCTGACCTGAAAATGTTTGACATGGAAGAGGCTCGCAAACTAATAGACACCTATGTTGGTGATGATGAAGTTGGAGGTCTATTGTTCTATAAAGGTGAATGCGAAGATCAAATAGAATTATATAACAGAGCCGTTGAGCAGTCTAAATTGCCATTGTTGGTGGCAATAGACGGGGAGTGGGGCCTTAGCATGAGATTGTCGAGAACACCAAGATTCCCGGTAAATATGGCTTTGGGTGCAATTTCAGATCCGAATTTACTATTTGAATACGGCTATGAAATGGGAAGACAATGCCGCCGTATGGGTATTAGTATAAATTTCGCTCCTGTTGTTGATGTGAATAGCAATCCTGAAAATCCTGTTATAGGACGCAGAGCATATAGCGATGACAAGGAAATAGTGGCAAGCCATGGCGTGAATTATTCTTTAGGATTAGAAAGTGCTGGTGTGATTTCTTGTGTTAAGCATTTCCCAGGTCATGGTGACACAAATCAAGATTCACACAAAACTTTGCCAACAATAAATAGAAGTAAAGAAACCATCTATGACGTTGATTTATATCCATTCCGCAAGTATGTGGAATCGGGTTGTAATGGTGCTATGGTGGCTCACTTAAACATTCCATCGCTTGACACAGTTACAGGTCTTTGTAGTTCGTTGTCACCAGTGATAGTTGATGGCATTTTGCGCAAGGAAATGGGGTTTGAGGGCCTTATTTTCACTGATGCATTGGTTATGGAGGGCGTGGCTCATTATGAAAATAATGCCGTTAAGGCTTTGTTGGCAGGCAACGATGTGGTGCTTATGCCTAACGGGGTAGAAAATACGATTGACGATATACTAAAAGCGCTTGAGAGAGGCGAAATCACAGAAGAATGCATTAATGAGCATTGCGCTAAAATACTTGCATATAAGTATGAGCTAAAACTGACTTTAGATCCAATTGAACCAGAGAATATCTTGGCAGATTTAAACTCAAAAGAATGTGATAATCTAATCTATAAATTAGCAAAAGCATCGGTTACGTTGGTGAGCGATAAGCCAGGTATGGTGGGCAAGATTAAGGCTAAAAAGACTCAATTAGTGGCTTTGGGCGATGATGAGAACTTGAGATACCGTTCGCTGGGCGATACTGTGATTACTACTCGTGAGTTTTATCGTTACATCGATAAGTCGTTTAAGAATGTAATAAGTTATAATTCAAAATCGACCGAAATGCCAGTTGTTGATGCTAACAAGCCTATGGTTGTTGAGGTGTTTAGTGCAAAGCCTAAATATATTGAGGCAGTTAAGCAACTATCGGTGCATAAGAATGCCGTTTTTGTGTTCTATGTGAATCCATATGAAATGATGCGTTTTTCTGAAAGCCTTAACATGAGCGAGAACACAGTGGTATGTGCATATGAAGATACTTATCACGCACAAAAAGTAGCTCAAGAGGGCTTGATGGGAAAATTGAAATTTGTAGGCAAAATGCCGATAAAATTAGAAATGTAATTTAATTAGAGTATTATGAAAAAGATTTTATTAACTATTTGTGCCATCTTTTTGAGCACTGTTGCTGCAATGGCAGAAAAAGGTGATGTTAACGTGGGTGTTAACATCTCGTATCCAACAGAACAAAAAGGATTTGGCTTGGGTGTTAAGGGTCAGTATGGAATTACTGACCATGTGAGAGGCGAATTGTCGTGGGAGAATTTTTTTGAAAACGATGGTGTTAAGGAATGGGATTTGAACCTAGATATACACTATTTGCTATCTTTGCCAGCAAACTTAAAGTTGTATCCATTGGTGGGCCTTCACTACTCTCATTTCAATGTTTTAGACCATGGCAAGGGTTTTGTGGGATTTAATCTTGGTGCAGGTATTGAATACGCTTTAACCGATTCGTTTACTTGGAATATTCAAGGTAAATATAGTTGGAGCGATGACGATTTAGACCAAGGTGTGATTAGCACAGGTATAGTTTATCACTTCTAATTAAATGAAAATTATTGCATAGGGTGCTGCTTTTATAAAGGCAGCACTCATTTTTTTAATTATATTTTTACTAACTTTATGCTTAATAAAAAAGGAAAATAGAATGAAACTGCTGTTTGCATCAGATTCTTTTAAGGGAACTATAAGTAGTAAGAGGACTTCGGAGTTACTTGTTGAGGCAGCACATTGTGTGATTGGCTCGGATGTGGAATGTAGATATGTTTTGATGGCTGATGGAGGCGAAGGAACTGTTGACGCGATTGTCACAACAATGGGCGGCCGTAAGGTAAGTGTATTGGTGGATGATCCTTTGGGTAGGATGGTAGAAGCTCAATATGGTATTATAAATGAAGACACGGCAGTAATAGAGATGGCATCGGCATCTGGACTCACGCTTTTGAGTAAAGAAGAATATAACCCAATGCTGACTTCTACATATGGAACCGGACAACTGATATCAGATGCTCTGGGAAGAGGGTGCCGAAGACTGTATGTTGCTATAGGAGGTTCGGCGACAAACGATGGCGGAATGGGATGCTTGAGTGCCTTGGGCGTTAAGCTTAAAGATAAATTTGGCAATGTACTGCATGGTAGAGGTGAAGACTTGATTAAGGTAGATGATATTGACGTATCGGGAATAGATGAGAGATTACATTCAACCGAAGTAATTGTGCTGTGTGATGTTAGAAACCCATTGTGTGGACCTAGTGGCGCCACAAAAACATATGCCTCACAAAAGGGAGCGTCGGAATATGACATTGAATTGCTTGAATCAGGAATGTGTAATTATAGAGATTGCATTAAGCGTAAATTTGGAGTTGATGTTGATGAAATGCGTGGCTCGGGAGCATCGGGCGGATTAGGGGCTGCCTTGATGGCCTTCATGAATGCAAAGAAGCAATCGGGAGCGGATGCTGTAATAGAAATAACGGAATTTGACGCAATGCTCGAAGATGTGGATGTGGTTATAACTGGTGAAGGCCGTATCGACAAACAAACATGTTTCGGTAAAGTGGTGTATGGAGTGGCAAGCGCTTGCAAAAGAAAAAACATACCGGTAATGGCTTTGGTTGGAGATATGGGCGATGGATATGAGGAAATATATGAGAGTGGGGTGGATAAAATATTTGCTCTCACTGATTATTTTACAATAAAAGAAGCATTGAATGATGCGGAAAAAACATACTTTGAAGTGGCCAAAATGATGTTTAGATCTTTGAAGAAGTAAAAAATGAAGAAAATTAAACAAAAAGATGATTTTTTTTGAAAAAGATTTTGCAGATTAGGAAAAACTTCATAACTTTGCACACGTCAAAACAACGAAACAGTTGACACGACATCTGGAGAGATGGCAGAGTGGTCGATTGCGGCGGTCTTGAAAACCGTTGAAGTGAGAGCTTCCGGGGGTTCGAATCCCTCTCTCTCCGCCAGATGAAAAGAGTAAATCGAAAGATTTACTCTTTTTTTTGCTAAAAGAGTATAACATAAAGTAAAAATGGATAATATATAGCATTGAATAAACACGAAGGGCTGAATTCCATGAATTCAGCCCTTCGTGTTTATAGAATTTAAATACTTGTAAACGTCAACTTATATTTTTGTTTATATCCATCATTACAAGACTTGACAGATGCAAACCAAAAATGGCTGTTATGTGAACGAGTGAACCGTTGATTTGTGCTTTTGAATTATCCCATTGTCCGTTGGCATCGGCCAGTGCTTTGCCTTTATTGGTTAGGAGTTCATCGCTATATACACATAAGAATTTGTGTTTTGGATATGTCTTTGAGTTTTTGAATTTGTTGCGAAGTGCTCTGGCCAATGGACAACCTTGCACTTTCCAAAATTCACTAATGTGTATTTTTGTAGGGTCTAATTTTAGTGCGGCTCCCATTGAAGAGAAAAACTTTGCATTAGTTCTACAAGCATGCAGAATCAAATTAGACTTGTGTTTGAGACTATCGATGCAATCAATTATGTAGTCGTATTGTTCGAGATTAAAAGACTCGGCTGTTTCTTCAGAATAAATTGCGTTAATAGCCTGAATGTTTGCGTTGGGGTTAATGTCAAGTAATTTTTCTTTTAGGGCATCAACTTTAGGTTGTCCGATGGTTTTGGTTGTGGCCATCATTTGGCGATTAATGTTAGTGATGGCAACACAATCAGAATCAACTATTGTGAGATGATTAAGTCCGGAGCGAATTAGTCCCTCGGCACACCAGCTTCCAACACCACCAACACCGAAAATTATTACCTTTTTATGAGCAATTGCATCCATAAATTGCTCTCCTAATAGAAGCTCGGTGCGATTGAATATGTCTTTTGGCGATGAATTCATTTGTTATAGTTTTGCTATTTGTGCAAAATTACAAAAAATGTAGTGGTATTTGAGTATAAAATGTTAGGAGCTGCCTAAAAAAAGAAAAATAGTGAGCCAAATTGCCAATAAGGTGTGATGGTTTTAAACCATTTTTGAAGAATAGAGTCAAAATAAATAAAAAAGGAACGTTATGAAAGCAATAGTTAGAAATATCATATTGGCGCTTATCGGAATATCGATGACCACAAGTTGCGCTATGTGGAATAATGAAACAAATGGAGCAATATTAGGCGGAATAGGTGGCACATTGGTTGGTGGCGCTGTTGGCGAATTGTTGGGTGGCCGATATGGAGGACATATAGGAAGCCATGTGGGCTCAACAATCGGAGCTGTGGCAGGTGCAGCAGCTGGTCGTGAAAAGGACCGAAGAGAACGAGAACATGTGTATTCGTCGCATTCGAATGGTGACTATTATGATGAGCAAAGCGGATTGACTTATGTGCGCTTAAATAGAGATGGAGACTTGGTTTTCCGTTCAAATTCAACAAGTTTAGAAGTCGGCTCGGATGCAAATCTCAATAGAATATACAAGCAAGTGTCGAGAAATTCATATGATATTTATATCTATGGCAGTACAGATTCGCGAGAGCGAAATGCGCACACTTTATCGCAAAAACGCGCTGATGTGGTGGCTCGTTACCTGATTAATAGAGGAATTTCGGCACGAAGAATTCACACGGTGGCTTTAGGTAGTGGTAGCCCTCTTGGCGATAATTCAACAAGTAGAGGGCGCTCGCTAAATAGGAGTGTAGAGGTTTTTATAGTTAAATAAATTGTTAGAATATTTTTCATAAGAGCATGAGTCAAAAATTTTGGTTTGTGCTCTTTATTTTGTACTTTAGCACATTATGAAAAAACTACTGTTTATTTTAGCTACAATGTGCGTGTTGGCGCTGCCAGCATCGGCCAAGGGTTTGAAAGGTAAGACAATTTATGTTAATGCCGGCCATGGAGGATGGACAACGGGCGACCGTCCAACTCCAACAATTAATTATGAGTATATGGATACTTTAGGCTTTTTTGAGTCGAAGAGTAATCTGTGGAAGAGCCTCGAGTTAAGAAAGAAGCTTGAGGCAGATGGTGCAAAGGTTATTATGAGCAGAACTCGTAATGGCTTTGTGACAAAGGCGTTGCTTGAAGATGGTGTGGTAAATGAAAATTCACCTCATTCAAAGCGCGAAGGTACTGCAACAAGAAGAGACCGAGCAGAAACTGAGTGTGATGAGTATGGTGACCAACAAATTGTTGGATTGGAGCGTATCGCGTGTCAAGTGGATTCGCTAAAGCCAGATTACTTCATCTCTTTGCATAGCAATGCCCACAAGAGGGGAAGCACCGTGAATTATTTAGTTATACTTTACCGCGGAGAAACAGGAAAGGCATATCAAGAACACAGCGATGAAATGGCTAAAGTAGCATATCCTTATGTTTGGGAAAATCCGTTGAGCTATTGGAGCCATTACACTCCAGAAAAACCTCTTGTGGTGGGTGATATCACCTTTATGGGCGGAACTCCTCCGGGTACACCTAACAGGATTGGTGTGAATGGTTATTATGCTGTGTTAAAACACAGAGTGCCGGGTTATTTGGTAGAGGGCTCGTTCCACACATATGACCCAGAACGTCAACGATTGCTAAATCGCGATTATTGCCGAATGGAAGGTGTGAGATATTATCGTGGAATTCGTGCATACTATGACGGCAAGGGCGAAAAGGTTGGCTATATAGTGGGCGCTGTTAAATCGGCTACCGAAATCATGGATAATGAGAGATTTAAATTTAAAGAAGGAACAGATGACCAATGGAAGCCAATTAACCACGCCATGGTGTATTTGACTGATAAGAATGGCCGTCCGTTGAGGGCATATTGCACTGACCAGGAATGGAATGGTGTGTTTGTGTTTGATAATTTGAAGCCAGGCAAATATATGTTGCGTTATGAGGCATACGGCTATGAAACCCAATGGGAGGAAGTAGTGGTTAAGGCTGATAAGACAACTTATTTGTTGCCAAAGATGACAAAGAAAAATTAAATTAATAAATAACAAAAGTGCCCGCCGATAAAAAGGTGGGCACTAAAATTATTAGGACTAAATAGTTATGGAATTAAATGTTTTAGAAAACAAGGATGAGTTTATCAGATTGTTGAAACAAACCGAAAGAGGTGGCGTGGAAGATGTTATAGCCGAACTTGAAGATTTGGGTTTCTTTGAGGCGCCAGCATCATGTTCACAACATCTTAATGTGGAAGGTGGCCTGGTGGAGCATTCTTTGAACGTGTGTAAGTGCGCCCTGATGTTGAGAGAGCAAATGGGACAGATGGATGAAACCATACTAAAGGAGGTGCCGGAAGACAAGGTTATAATAGCAAGCTTATTGCATGATGTTTGCAAGTCGGATATATATGTAAGAACCACAAAAAAACGCAAAACTGCAATAGGCACATGGGAAGCATCGGAAGGGTATAAGACAAGTTACAAGAATTTTCCTATGGGGCACGGTGAGAAATCGGTAATCATGTTGTTGTGCATGGGTCTTGAAATGTATGACGACGAGATGCTTGCAATTAGGTGGCATATGGGAGCGTGGGATTTGCCAATGCAAAGTGCCGAGGCTATGAAAAACCAAGATGTGGCCAAGAAGCTTTATCCACTATGTACCATAGTTCAGTGTGCCGACACTTTGGCTGCTGGCATAATTGAACGCAAGGCGGGTATTAGCGACGATTTGTAGCGAGGGGTGTTACAGATATTTATTGCGAGGATCGGTTGGATTGCTTTTCTTCCAACGAGCAATAGATATTTTATCGAGCACTTTTTCTACAATCTTGTTGATAAACAATAAAGCAACTGCGATATTGATGAGTGTTCCGTAGGTGAAAGCGTCAAGAATTGCCTCAGAGAATGATTGATTTAACTCTATAAGATTGTAGAGCAACATAGATAAATAGACGATGATGAAGATGGAAACAACAACCATGTTTCCACATTTGCGATTGCTGTCATTAAACTGGTAATACAATTCTTCAGCGTCGTCTTTTGTTTTTTGTTCTACGGTGTCTTCTTGACTATTTGCTTCGGTTTTGGCTTGAGCAATGTCGTTTGTAGAATTTGAAACTTCGGGATATTTGTTTCTGAAGTATTTAATAAGGTCGGGGTAGAACCTTGGATGGAAAAACTCTTCGTTGTTTTCGTTGATTAAGAATGAGAAGTTGTTGTTACCTTCAGGCTTAAGAACTGTAATTACACTATCCACATAAATTAGGCTAAAAGTGTGAGTGCTGTTTTTGCCGCCTATGGTGAATTTTTTGCTCTTTGTGTCGAAATTCCAAGTTCCTTTGAGGTTTATACCATTACCAGCAATCATAACAGTGCCGTTTGCCATAAATGTGTAAGTTTCAGAGTCTTCAGTTTCGTTGAAGGCTTTCCACAATTTATTGCAAATTACTTTTTTTATGTTGCGAGTTTCGCTGAATCGAGAAAATCGTTCTATGGAATCGAAGGCAAAAGTTTTCATGCGATAATAATTTTTGTAAATATAGTAAAATGCAAGTGAAACGACAAACTGATATTTACAAAAAGATTTAAATAGTTTGTACGCCCATGGGGAGTCGAACCCCAATCGTTGGAACCGGAATCCAGTGTTCTATCCATTGAACTATGGGCGCAGGTGTAATATAAGAGATTGCAAAGATAGTAAAAAAGGAATAAAGGGCAAATTGAATAAATCCTATTTGCCTGAAAAAACTATGCCGAAACCCACCAAGCGGTCATATCGGTCGCCGGGCTCACGCAGATACACTTTTGACAGGTATTCATTGACAGTTTGATACTTGTCGCCTTCAATCATTGATGTAAATCCTTTGTCAGAATTGGTAGGCACCCAAAGGTATTGGTAATTGTAGGCACCCTGTTTTAATAGTAAATCAATGGTGTATAGGCCTGAAGCCATATCGTATTTTAGTTCATATTCGGGAGAGAATTTTTGTCCTGTGAATTCTCCGTTGATGAAAATTTTCCCGCCTTGTAATTCTCCACCAGTGTCTAGAGAGAAATGCGTTATAATATAATCGGCTTCGGATTGCGACCGCTCGCTTTCCCAATTGCGTATGGTGAAATATCCGTGTTGAGTTTGGTCGAAGTAGTATGGCTCATTGGCACGAGGCTCATCAGTGCGGAGTGTGGCATGATAAAATGGGTCAAAATATTGCATACTAATTACACCCATCGACGGCGCATTTGTGGCAATAGTTTCAATGCGACGAAACTCATTTCCTGCGGGGAAAATCAAGGCTGGTGTGTGTTGATATGTAATGTTATCGCCACTAACCATAAGCGGTTTGGTAATAGTAACCTCGTTGTCGGTTCGAGAATTTTGGGAAATTACCAATTTGAGGTCATTGTATGGGTCGGTTACATAATTATGTTTGCCGCTCACTGTAACAGATAATTGCTGATGGCTTTCGTTATAGTCGATATCGGTTCGCGATGTGACTGCCGATTTCACCAACATGGTGTTTTCGCTAACAGAAAAGCGAGCTTGAAGTAGTGTTTCCTCTGGGTTGTCGTCATGATAAATTCTCACGATATAATTACCTGATTTTAGAATCTGCATGTTCTCATTTGGGAGAGTGAACTCATAATGCACATAGTGAGTAAATGTGCTTGACGAGAATTCGCAGTGATTTATATCGGCATAATTAAAGCCGGAAACGTATTCGCTTTCTTGAAGATCAGACTGTTGCCAATCGCTATTGCAATGTATGAGGCTATATCGGAGGTATGATTGGTCCTCGCTGATGTGGTCAAACGATATTAGCAAAGGCTCGTCCTGTCCCATTACCCAAATGGGAGGGAAGTAGGAGTTGCTGATAGGAGACACCTTTAGTGTTTTAAAATCGCTGTCGAAAATTTTAGTGTGCAGCACTTGGGCATGAGTGCTTAAAATTCCGGCGATAATATATATATTAATAATGTAAAAAATTCGTCTTACCATTCTATCGGAGTTTTTCCATGTTCTATGAGATAGTTGTTGGCTTTGGAGAAGTGCTTATTGCCAAAGAATCCGCGATGTGCAGAAAGAGGTGACGGGTGAACAGATGTTAGCACAAGATGCTTTGAACGGTCGATGAAAGCACCTTTTTCAATTGCGTGTTTACCCCATAAAATGAAAACTATGTTGCTTCGTTTGTTGGCGAGATGAGCAATAACATTATCGGTGAAAGTTTCCCAACCGTGGCGTTGGTGTGAGTTTGCATTATGGGCAACAACAGTTAGTACAGAGTTGAGCAGCAATACGCCTTGGCGCGCCCATCGTGATAGGTCGCCGCTTTGTGGAATTGGGGTGCCGATATCGTCTTTGATTTCTTTGAAAATATTTCTGAGAGAAGGTGGGAACATGACTCCGTCGTTAACAGAAAAGCATAGTCCGTTGGCTTGCCCTACGTCATGGTAAGGGTCTTGTCCGATTATCACCACCTTCACCTCATCGAAAGGCGTTGAGTTGAATGCGGCAAAAATTTGTGGGCCGGGTGGAAATATTTGTTTTGTGGCATATTCCTGGCGAATGAAGTTGGTAAGGTTGATAAAGTATTCCTTATCCCACTCTTCATTTAATTCCTTTTTCCAGCTATCTTCAATTTTTACATTCATAGAAATCGCAAGTTTTTTTACAAAGATAATCGTTAAGTTTAAGAATTTTGGGTAAAAAACGCCATTTTGAAGCATGTTTCACTAATATTTTAAATTTTTTTGAAAAAAAGTGCTGAAAAATTTTGGTAATTATAAAAACTATTGTAATTTTGTAATGGTTACAAAAATGAATTGTTTATGACAACGATAGAACATCTAAAGAAATATGGAATAAGACCTTCGGTTCAAAGGATAGCGGTAATGAGTTATCTGCTTGAAAATCGAACTCACCCAACGGTAGATGATATCTATGTTGATTTGGTAAAGGAAATTCCAACGCTGTCGAAAACAACAGTATATAACACTTTAGAGTTGTTGGTATCGCAAGGGGCAGTGCTTGAGTTGACAATAGAGAATTGCAAGGCGCACTATGACGGATGCAAAGAGCCACATTCTCACTTTTTTTGCAAGGAATGCAAAAAGATATATGATTGTCAGATGAATGAGAAATTGCTCAGATCATTACAACCAGACAATGAATTCGTGATTGAAAGCACACAATTATATTATATAGGATTATGTGCAGAATGTAAAAACAAGAATTAATAAATAAACTAAAATAAATAACACTTAAAAAAATTACAACTATGGCAAAGAAATTTCAATGTACAGTATGCGGTTATATTCATGAAGGTGATTCAGCTCCAGAAAAGTGCCCACTATGCAAGCAACCAGCTGAAAAGTTTAAAGAAGTAGAAGATGGTGAACTAAAGTTTGTCACAGAACACGAACTTGGTGTAGCAAAGGGAACAGGCGAAGAAATGATAGCTGACCTTAACGCACACTTCATGGGTGAATGTACAGAAGTTGGTATGTATTTGGCAATGTCACGTCAAGCAGATCGCGAAGGCTATCCAGAAATTGCAGAAGCATTCAAGCGCTATGCATGGGAAGAAGCAGAGCATGCAGCAAAGTTTGCAGAATTGCTTGGTGACGTAGTATGGGATACTAAGACTAACCTTGAAAAGCGTATGAACGCTGAATCTGGTGCTTGCGACGATAAGATGCGCATCGCTAAGAATGCAAAGTTGGCTAACCTTGATGCAATTCACGACACAGTTCATGAAATGGCAAAGGATGAAGCTCGCCATGGCCGCGGATTCGCAGGTTTGTATAACAGATACTTCAAAAAGTAATATATATATTTGGTATAATTGATTTTACTCAACAAATAAGGCTGTCGTGAGACAGCCTTATAAATATATTTAAAACAAAAGACGAGGCCAGCGGCTTCGTCTTTTGTTTGTATTGATAGAAAAAGGATAATTACTTAATCTTTTTTGCTACATTCTTAGGAACTGCATCTTTGTGAACAAGAATGCTCAAAGTTTTAGCCATTACATAAGCTTCAGACACATAGAAGTAACCGTTGTAAATGTGGTTGCTGTCCCAAGAGTTCTTAACCTTGTAATATCTCTTGCCAGTTTGGTCGGTAGCATAACCTTCGATAACCATGCCGTGGTCGTCGGTAGTTTCTTGCATGTCGAACATTTTTTGACGAGATTCTTGAGTAACAGTTATTTCTTTGCCTGGGCCCTTGATGTCAAAGCGCTTATTTTCTTTTTCCTTTGCAGTAAGTTTTACCCAACGAGAAAGTTCGCTACCTTCAAGGTCGGCTTCGTTAGTTTCAGCAGGAATAACTGCAACACCGTTTTTCCACTTGAAACCTCCTTCGCTAACGTCAGCAGCCCAACCAATAGGATAACCATTTTCAACTGCGTAGTCGATAATAGCCTTAAAGTCGTTAAGCTCAATATTCATGTATTGACCCCATAGCCAGTTGTCGGCAACTTCAAGAGCGAAAGGTTTGTTGAATGGTTGATGGTTGAAAGAAGTGAATGCCACATAGTTGCTCATGTCAAGACCTAAAGACTTAGCATAAGTTTGAGGTGTGTATTCCTTGCCTTCGTGAGTGAAAGTTTCAGGAACTTCACCAAAGTAAGCGTCAAGAATGCCCTTAAGTCCATTAAGCCATGCAGTAGAAAGCTTTCTGTTTGGTTTCTTGTTGATTTCATTCATATAGCCAATCATAGAGTTGCAAAGTTCGCTATGATTGTGAAGGTCTTCACCATAATTTAGACCTTTGTATGCTTCTTCAGGAAGCATGCCATATTTTTCCCAAACGTAGCCGTTATCGAGAAGGCTACCGCCTTGGTTGAAGTGTACGAAACCATTAGTTCTGATAAAACGTTCTGCTTTGTCGATGTAGCACATGCGAACGATGAACATTTCAGAAAGGTCAACTTCTTTACCAGTGATGCGAAGAATTTCATCTTCAAAGAATGAGTTGCCAGAAAAACACCAGCAAGTTCCTGACTTAGCCTGATTCTTTACTGAAGTAGATTTTACAACTTTAACATCGGTAAACTTGAATCCAGCGCTGTCTGCTTTTTCAACGGCTGCTGATGCAGAAAAGCATACTGCTGCTGACATCATTAAGCCAAAAAATAGTTTATTCATATGGATATAAAATTAATTATTAAAATTTCATTTTGACAAAGTTACATTATTTTTCTATAAGTCATTAAAGATTTGCAAAAAACAAAGTGATTTAGTTAAGAATTAAACTTGTTTTAAGCTTTTCTTTCAAGTTCTCTAAGATTTTCGAGATGTTTGCGCTCCATAAATTCTTTTATGCCCTCAAGGTGCAAAGTAACTTTCTTATTGCCGAATTCGTAGATGTTTTCTACTAATCCGTCAAGGAAGTCGCGGTCGTGGCTGACAACAATAAGCGTTCCGTCGAATGCTTTTAAGGCATCTTTGAGTACATCTTTAGAACGCATATCGAGGTGGTTTGTTGACTCGTCGAGAATAAGCAAGTTGACTGGTTCGAGCAGAAGTTTCAAAAGGGCCAAGCGAGTGCGTTCGCCACCGCTAAGAACTTTCACTTTTTTCATCGATTCTTCGCCGCCAAACATAAATGCTCCGAGCATATCTTTGATTTTTGTTCGTATGTCGCCTTTGGCAATGTCGTCGATTGTTTGGAAAACAGTTAGGTTTTCATCGAGTAATGATGCTTGGTTTTGTGCAAAATAGCCGATTTGAACGTTATGCCCTAAAGTTAGGGTGCCATCGTGATCGATTTCGTTCATTATGCATTTTACCATAGTAGATTTTCCTTCACCGTTTTTTCCGACGAAAGCAACTTTTTGGCCTCTCTCAATTGTGAAGTTGGCATTTGCGAACACTAAATGCTCATCATAAGATTTGCCTACGCCATTTGCAATAACGGGGTAGTTGCCCGAGCGAGGCGCTGGTGGAAATTTAAGTCGCAAAGCAGAGTTGTCTTCTTCATCAATTTCAATGATTTGTAGTTTTTCAAGCATTTTCACGCGGCTTTGCACTTGTAGTGTTTTGCTATATGTGCCTTTGAATCGTTCGATGAAAGCTTTATTTTCTGCAATCATTTTTTGCTGATCGTCATATTGCTTTTGTTGTTGAGCACGGCGTTCGGCGCGAAGTTCCAGGTAGTGAGAGTAGGTGGCTTTGTAGTCGTAGATTTTACCCATTGTAACTTCAATGGTGCGATTTGTGACGTTGTCAACAAACGTTCTGTCGTGAGAAATTACCACTACAGCTTTGTTACTTTCGATTAAGAAATCTTCGAGCCACTGAATAGATTCAATGTCGAGGTGGTTGGTAGGTTCGTCAAGCAGTAGGACGTCGGGCTTTTTTAAAAGCATTTTAGCCAATTCTATACGCATACGCCATCCGCCAGAGAATTCAGAAGTTGGCTTATTGAAGTCTTCGCGAGTGAAACCAAGTCCAAGAAGGGTTTTTTCAACGTCCTCGTCGAAGTGAGTCATGTCGATGGTGTAGAATTTTTCACCCAAAGAAGTCACTTCTTCAATTATGCTCATGTATTCTTCGCTCTCGTAATCGGTTCTGCTTGCCAATTGTTCGTTAAGGCTGTTGATTCTTGCCTCTATTTCAAAGAGGTGAGAAAACGCTTGAGAAGCTTCTTCGAAAACAGTACGTTTGTCTTCGGTTAGCAAATGTTGAGGCAGGTAGGCAATAACGGTGTCTTGAGGAAAAGACACTTTTCCTCGTGTTGGTTGGCGAACGCCTGCAAGTATTTTAAGCATTGTAGATTTGCCAGCGCCATTTTTCCCCATTAAGGCAATGCGATCGGTGGGATTGATTACAAATGATATGTCGGAAAAAAGTGTAGTGCCGGAAAATTCCACGGCAATGTTGTCTACAGAAACCATTTAAATGTCAATGTGAATTAAAAGTGATTAATAAATATTGTACAAAAATACGAAAAAAGGGTAAATGAATAAAATATTGTGTTGTATTGTCGCAAATATTAATTAATTTCGTACTATTAAATGAAAAACCTATTATTATGAAAAAGATTTTTGGAGTATTTTTGGTTGCTATTATGGCGCTCGGTGGAGTGTTTATGGCAGCAGCAGCTGAAAAGCAAGAGCTAAAGTATGTGAATGCTTTAGATTTGAGAATTATCAACAAGGGTTTTGACGACTCATTGACTCCTTACACTCGCATTCCTATGTGTCTTAAGGATAGTGTACGTCCTACACTTTGGGAAAGAGCGCAATGTAGTACCGGTATGGCTGTACGATTTGCTACAGACAGCAAGAAGGTGGCAGTGCGCTATAACTTGTTATGGAACACACATATGGTGCACATGGCCGACACTGGCTTAAAGGGTGTTGACTTGTATCGTTTGAGCGATGAAGGACAGTGGGAATATGTTAACACATGCCGTCCATACAAGAGTGACTCGATTCAAACAAAGGTGTTTGTTGAAAACTTAACTGGCGACATGCGTGAATTCATGATTTACTTGCCTCTTTATGATGGTATAAATTGGTTGGAAGTAGGTGTAGAGCAAAATGCTACAATTCAAAAACCAATCATTGACAATCCTGTTAGCAACAAGCAAATTATATTCTATGGTACAAGCATCTTGCAAGGTGGATGTTCTACAAGAACAGGCATGTGCGGCACTAATATAGTGCAACGTGACTTGGGAATTGAATGCGTGAATATAGGTATAAGTGGTGAGGGCAAGATGGACTTTTGTATGGCTCGCGCTATGGCTGGCATAAAAGATGCTGTGGCTTATGTTATTGACCCAATTCCAAATTGCACCGAAATGATGTGCGACACTTTGACCTATGATTTTGTGAACATTTTGCGTACATTGCGTCCTGAAGTGCCTATAATTATGGTTGAAGGTCCGATGTATCCGTATGCTAAATTCGATAAATATTTCGCAAATTATTTGCCTAAGAAAAATGCTGCGTTCTATAAGAACTATTTGCGTTTGAAAGAAGAAAATCCAAATAACATATATTATGTTACTTGTGAAGGATTGTATGGCGACCACGAAGGAACTGTTGACGGTATTCATGCAACAGATATTGGCTTTTTGGCTTATGCTAAAAAGCTAGAGCCAGTGATTATGCAGGCTTTGGTGCAAAGTAAATTGGTTGCTAAACCAGAAAATGACAAAGTGAAAAAATAACACAAACTTAATTGAGTGGTGTGGGCATAGGTCAAGGATGAGTTATGCTCACATCTTTTTTTGATTAAAAATGGGGACACGAGGCAAACACTTCATACACGACTTAATTCTTGAAGGAGAACATGAGCACCAAGATTTTAAGTATCAAATATCTGATGCTCGCAAGATAGCCCGAAGCATATCGGCATTTGCAAATAATGATGGCGGACGCTTGCTGGTTGGGGTGAAAGATAATGGTAAAATTGCAGGTGTGAGTAGTGATGAAGAGATATATATGATTGATCAGGCGGCCCAAATGTATTGTCAGCCTCCCCAAAATGTGGAATGTAATGTCTATAGGGTGGAGGGGAAAAATGTGTTGCTTGTGGAAATCGCAGAGGCAGATGAAAAGCCTGTAAAAGCTCCTGATGACAATGGTCGGTGGCGAGCTTATTACAGAATTGCCGATGAGAATGTGGAGGCAAGTTCGTTGCATGTTAAAGTGATGAGAGAGAGTGCAGAGAACGAGAATAGTAGGGTGTTTAATTTTACGAGCAATGACCGTGAATTATTGGACTACCTTTCAAATCATGGAGGAATAACATTAGACGGCTATATGAAATTATGCCATATTTCGCGGTCTGCAGCTGAGGTTTCTGCAGTTAATCTGTGTGATATGGGGGTGATAAAACTAACTTATCATGACGGGAAATGTGTCATGGTTTTGGCAGAAAATTATGCCGGCTGAATATATTCAGCCGGCATTTATTTTGAAGTGAGAGTTGTGGCGTTTTCAGAAGTAGTGATTACTGTTTGTTAGTGCTGCGTTTGTATTCCTTTTCTCTGATTACACCCGTTCTGTAAGCTTGAAGTAGCAATTGAAGGTCTTGAATTTGTTTAGAAAGTTCTTTGCCAATGTCGGTGTCTTTAACCCTCATGCGATAGGCGCTCATTTCAACAACTTGAGTGCTTGATTCAATGTCGTGACCAGTAGCAACTGCATCTTCAATAGATGTGAATGGCTCATGCTTCACTAATTGGAATCCGCGAGAATGGTAAACTAATGTGTATCCTGCAGTTCCTGTTTTAGGTTGGTAAGCTTTAGAGAAACCGCCATCAATTACCATCATTTTTCCGTTAGCTTTTACGGGTTGTTCGCCTTTTAATGTGCGAACAGGCACATGCCCATTGATGATGTGTCGATGTTCGCCTGTTACGCCAAATTCATCAAGAATATAATCGCACACCTTTTCGTTATCGCGAAGGGCATAATAATTGCCTTTGATTTCTTTTTTAGCATCTTTTTCAAGTATGAAGTAATCTTCGAAAGTAGCCATTTTGTTTTTGTCGAAAACCGGAGAGTTTTCTCCGCACCATAAATACCAATCATAGTCGCGTGCATATTCTTGACTCTCTTTGCTGTCGCTACCAAAATATGCTTCTCTAATCATGGCGCCAATCTTGTCAAATAGCAAACGACCTTTGTAAGGCATTCCCTTAATAAATACTTCTTTGAGTGTTCCGTCGGCATTAAGAGGAACTGACGCGTGAAACAGAAGGTTGCTATTTGTAATGGTGTAGACACACCCGTGACGGAAAATGCATTTTATGTGCTTTTTCAGTTTTTCGCTTCGGCGGAATGACTTATATAGAGCATTAACTATATTTTCTTCTTCTTTAGTTAACTTATATGGGTCCTTAGGGTCAACAGTGGGAAAGAAGGAGTCGCTAAGTGTATAAATGTTTTCACCGATTGTTACGGTTTTATTCTCGAAGTCGGTATAGTTAAATAATAGTCGGTCATTCATGTTAAATTCAGGATGACGCATAATCATTTGACCTTCGAGTTTAAGTTGAATGATAGTTATGGCTTTATGCATCATGCCAATTAGTTTTCGGTCACTTTCATTATTAAGAGCACCAAACTCTCGAGGTATGAATTGCGAGCAATCGTCGTGTTTGTAGGTCGACATTGCAAATGTTGCCAATGGAAGTAAGTTGATGCCATATCCATCTTGAAGCACAGAATGGTTGGCATAACGTAATGCGATGCGAATCACGTTGGCAATGCAGCAATCATTGCCCGATGCAGCACCCATCCAAAGGATGTCGTGATTTCCCCACTGAATGTCGAAATCATGATAATTGCATAATATGTCCATGATTTTGTCGGGGTTAGGACCTCGGTCAAATACATCGCCAAGAATGTGTAGTTTGTCGATTGTGAGTTGTTGAATAAGGTTACAAATGGCTATTATGAAATCATCGGCGCGTTCGATGTCGATAATAGTTCTGACGATTACATCTACATAGGCCTGTTTGTTTGGGTCGAGGGTAGATTCATGAATAAGTTCTTGAATGATATATGAAAAATCGGTAGGGAGGGCTTTGTTTACCTTTGAACGTGAATATTTTGATGAAACATTACGGCAAACACCAACTAAGCGGTTGATTGTAGCAAAGTACCACTCTTGCAGGTTGTCGGAACTTTGCTTAACCAATTCGATTTTTAAGTCAGGATAATATATAAGAGTGCACAGTTCTTGTTGCTCTTCGTCGCTAAGAACATTGTGGTATATTTCTTTCACTTTACGCTTAATTGCACCAGATGCATTGCGAAGTACATGTTGAAAAGCATCATATTCGCCATGTAAGTCGGCAAGAAAATGCTCGGTGCCTTTAGGCAAGTTTAATATAGCCTGAAGGTTAATTATTTCGGTGCTGGCAGTTGCAATATTTGGGAAATCGCGCGCAAGCAGTTGTAAGTATCGTAACTGATTATAATTTGATTGCATATGTTTTTTCTAATATAGTTGTTATTTGCTATTGCGATATTCTTGAGGCGTCATGCCTGTGTATGTTCTGAAATATCTGGTGAAAGTGGTTGGTGTGGAGAATCCTAATGAATATGCTATGTTTGAAACTTGAGCGCGAGTGGCTTTTAGCTGGGTTTTTGCGTCCATTATTATCATGTTCATTATAATCTCTTGAGCTGTCATGCCAGTGGTTTTGCTGATAACATTACAAAAATGCGATAGTGTAAGGTTCACTTCACGAGCATAGAATGAAATTTTATGTTGTTCTCGATAGTTTTCAAAAACCAGTTGAAGGAATTCGTGCAAAATTTGTTGTTCACGTGTGTTGTTGGTTTTGTCGCACGAGGCAAGGTTAGCATTTAAACCTTGTACAATGGTCTCGATTATAATATTCATGACGTGATGCGCCATGTTTGGTGATATTAAATCTGGTTTGGTAGAGTTGGCTCGTCGTATGAGAGAAATGATATCTGACAGCAAAATGCCTAATTCTTCCGACAAGTGAAAGATTGGTTTGCTGAAGATTTGACTTATGATGGGCGATAATGATTTCCAAAGATTTAAATTCTTTACGAAGGCCGATGAATAAGCTGCAACCGATATTTTCAAATCAGGACTTACCTCCTTGATTTGAATAAATGTTCCGGGTACTATAACCACTAAATCATTGGCCGATAAGTTATAGTCCCATAGGTTGATTGTTGCTGATACAGAGCCAGAGGTGATATAAGTAAATACACAGGTTTCGAGTTTGCAGGGGAATTGAGCGTAAAATTTCAACAAATCTCCAGTGATATCGTCTAAAACAATAAAGTCGCCAGGGATATCGAACAGTGGCATATTATTGTCGGGCGTTACTAGATTTATTTGCTTGCCTTTCATCACTTTTAGTTTTATAAGTGTGGTATTATACGAATTGAGGATATTTGTTATTTAATTATTTACAAATATAACTAAAAAAATAAGCCTATCAATATTTTAATTTTTCAACAATTTATAATTACCGACTATTGTTAGTTTCAATGTAATCTTGTTTGGCATTAACATTCCACACGTTGTCCTTAGAAGTTAAATTGTTTTTTATGCATTTTACGGCTTCAATGGCGGTTAGCATTGAGTGGTCCATATTATTATAACGATGCTGCCCGTTGCGCCCAATGCAATAAAGATTGTTTATGGTGTTAATCCATGATACGACTGAAGGCAGTTCTTGATAATTGCCAAAATATGCAGGGTACGCTTTTTTTACCTTAACTACAACAGAGTCGATAACGTGTGATGCGTTGTGAATTATGCCTATTTGTTCAAGTTCCTTTGCGGCCAATTCAGAAAGTTGGTCGTTGGTCATATTCCATAAATTGTCGCATTCGTTGCAGAAATATTCTAATCCAACCCACATGGTGTTTTTATAATCGTTTACAAGATAAGGCGACCAATTGTTGAAGAATTGCAATCTGCCACAAATCACACCAGAATCTTGTATGTACATCCATGTGTCGGCTGTTCTGTTTTTGTAGGTCTTAATTTTTGACGAGTTCGATATTTTTAGTTCGTGCACTAAAAGACCGACTGTGATAAAATCGCGATAAGGTAGCTTATTGGCAATATCTTGCACATCAGTCGGGACGTCTAAGCCATTAAAAGCAGGGATGAGTTCTTTAATAGGCATTGATGACAACACATAGTCGCAGTCTATTGTTGTAGTAGCACCTTGGGCATCTGTAATGGTAACGGACTGCACATTATTGTTTTCGCAATTTATTGCTGTTGCTGTATGTCCAATTTTTATTTCGCCACCGAGTGAAATAATGTTATCAGCCACGGTTTCCCACAATTGACCGGGGCCGTATTTAGGATATATGAATTGCTCAATTAGTGATTTCTCAATACCTTTTTGGTCTATATTTTGTTGCCTGTTATGTGCAAACATATTCTTGATTATAGAAGATAAAGAGAGCCCATTAACGCGTTGAGCACCCCAATCTGGAGCGAGATCGTTGGGCTTTTTGCCCCACACTTTTTGAGTGTAGTTCTTAAAGAACATATTGTAGAGGGGTTTGCCAAAACGATTGATATAGAAATCTTCAAGAGAATTTTCGTTGCGTGGGGCTAATTTTGCCACAATAAAGCCAATGCCACATCGTAATGTGTTTAGAATTCCAAGGTTGGCAATTGTGTTAAAAGAAAGGTCAACAGGGTATTTGAAGAATCTTTTTTTGTAGAAAATGTGCGATATGCGATTGCGAATAAGCATCACTTTATTGCAATTTTCGGGATCGGGGCCTTCTGAGGGTAAGTTTTTTTCGCTGTTTGTTAACAAATCATCAAGAGCTGGTTTGCCTTGTAAAGGAAGCGTAGAAGCCCACCATTTCATAATGTCCTCATTCTTAGAGAAGAATCGGTGCCCACCTATGTCAATTCGGTTACCATTATGGTTGATGGTTTTTGCAATTCCACCCACTTGATTCTCTGCTTCAATGACAATAGGATGTATATTGGTTTGACGCAACAACTCAATTGCTGCTGTTAATCCAGCAGGACCTGCACCGATAATTACGGCGGTTTTTTTATTTGAGAAGTGCGTTTTCGTCATTTTTTAGATTTGTTTATTACAAAGATAGGTGTTTGTGCTGAAATTAATCAGTTTTAGGCTTTAATTTTACGTTCAGTTTGTCAAAAATGAGAGCTGCAAGTATGCATAAGCAAGGATACATGGGGAGCATCAGACGATTGTGTTGACAATCTGCACTGCCCCAAATAGTGGTAAAAATTGTGGCGTAACAAGCTATAAACATCAGCATGATTAAAACGCTATGTTTGTAGTGTCGCTTTCTAAGGCAATACAGTTCAAAGATTGTGGCAATTAGAATTAAGAGATATATCGTTCCTAAATCTAAACTGTAAAGAAACGATAGGTTATATCCCCAACCAGAACGGGTGTTAGGGTATTGCATAAAAGAGCTTACATCGATTTGAGAAATTCGGCTTGACGCAAAATCTAATATGGCTTCATTATTTACACTGTCGGTCTGCTGTATTGCTAATTGTCGTTCTTCCCATATCCACGATTTAATCGGAATATTATTGATTGAAATGGTTTCTACTCGGCAAATATGAGGCGCAGTAACTTTTTGGCTTTTTTCGTAAATTTCAAATCGGTTAAGCGATGAAACTTGACTCAATTCAAAAGTGCCGTGCTGCTGCTTGAATTCGTGGCAATATCCAAAGACTAAAACAGCGGCAATGGCGGCTGAAACATATGCGGCACATGCATTGTTTAGGATACCTTTATAGTGTGAAATGGCAAAGACAATTATTAATATAGGCACAAAGCAAAGGTTGAATGGTCGCAGAAAAATCAAAAAACACAATAGTAGAGGAGTGCCTATCATTATTGCTTTGTTTGCCTTGCCTAATAAGATTAAAGATATTAAGTGGATTAAGAATATTATCCCTGAAATTGTGAGACTTTCGGTGTGAACACAGTAACAGTGTTCTAACATAGGGATGCTCCAAGCATATAATGCGCAGAAAACGAAAGAAATTGTTTTGTTTTTAATGTTCAGCGATAATGTCTTATGAAATACAATAATAGAAAAGTAGAAAACCAAAAAATTGATTGCAACTAAAAAATGAAGAGCATAATCTCCAAAAGCAATTAGCGCAAAATGACAAAGCACAGGGTAGACAGGTGTACGCAGATAATCAATTTCACCGTTGGCAAATACTTTTCCTGCAGTGAAATACGTGCCAGTGTCGCCTCCAATAGTGTGGCTAATATCTTGAAAAGAAAACCAAATAATTGATATAAATATCGACACGATGATCAGCAGCGTGCGGTTTCCGTTGTCGGAGTGTATGAGTTTTGATAAAATGCTATTATTTTTCATGGCTGTCTTTTAAAGATATTGCAAAACGGCAAAACATAATGCCAATCATAACAAAAACACATGGTAGCATGGGGGTAATAATTCTGACATATTGTTCGTCGGCACCCCAAATTGCAGTGAATATCGATGCCACGGCAATTGTGATAAGCGCAAACGAAATTATAACGTTGCTTTTGTCGCGATAAAGTAGGTAAACCTCTAAAAGCAGAAAAGCAAAAATGAGAAAATATATGTAATAAATCCGAAGATGGCTGAAAAGGTTAATGTAGTAACTTGCTGTGGAGTTTGGAATTTTTGTGTCGAGAGTCATAAACAAGCTTGAATGAAACTCTATGATTTTGTTTTTAACGTAACGAGTGAAATTTTCGCTATATGCTTTGTCGCATTCTTCTATATATTCTTTAGTTGGATTCCAAACCCAAGCTTCCTTAATGTGTAGTGATTTGCCGTTGATGTCGGGTTTTGTGTCAAAACTAAACATTTCAATTCCTTGCGAAGGTCCTGTGAGATGCATTTTTGACAATGCCAGGTTGCGGTTTAATTCATACACACAAGTGAATGAGAATTTACCGTATGAAACGTAGTAGGCTGTGCAGTATGAAACCACAGATGCTAATGCTATTGCACCTGAAATAAATGTTGTTTTTACGAAATTCTTATTGGTCTTGTTCTTATAAAGAGCGTACAAAATAACAATCGCCACGCCAGGAGCAAAGCAAATAAAAAAAGGTCGCAGCATTACCATAAAAAGGAAAAGGATGATTGCGGCCGAACACGACCGGGCTTTATGCGAGCCGAAAACTATGGCGGTGAGAAAATAAATTAAATATGTTGTTGAAGAAATTGCTAAAGATTCGGTGAAGATTAAATTAGTGTAAATCAAAAACGTTGGGAAACAGGTGTAAATGGCTGTTATGATAAACGACAACCCGGTGCGTTTTGTGAGGTGTTTAAGAGAAAAATATAGTGGTATTGCCGAAGAAAAAAATATGAAAAGTTGCAAAACTACAATCATGCGTAAGGCGTAGTCGGCGCTAATCCAAGCAAAAAAACAGCATATTAATGGATAAACGGGAGTGCGTAAATAGTCGATGTTGCCCTTAAGGATGTTTTCGCCTGCAAAAAAGTTGCTGCCGCTGTCGTCATAAACTCCAATTCCAAAATTGGGCATACTTATGTAGGTGTATGTCAAAACTCCCATAATTAAAATAATCATGAGACATAGTTTTTCGGATTGTAGCAACTTTGATATGCTAATCATGTTATGATGGCTTTAAAATATGTTTTCCCATGCCAGCAATGGGCTGACATGGGTAATAGTTAGTTGGTGGTAAAAATACTTGCCTCATATGAGGGCTCAAACTTAGTTAGTCGTTAGGGTATGTCATATTTGCTTCTGACATGTTTTGAAGCACTTCAATTAAGTATTTTCGGGCCTCCCATTTCGCCATTGGCAAATTGTTGAGCATGTAATTGCCGCAATCACGAGCGGTAGCACCTGGAATTTCGCCTTCAAAATTGCTGATAAATTCAAATGTTTCAATCATAAGAGGCAAAATGTCGTTAGGAGTTAAGTCGCCTTGCATTAATAGGTAATTTCCGGTGCTGCATCCCATAGGACCCCAATAAACGATTTTTGAACTCCATGTGGGGTGGTTGCGAAGGAACGTTGCCGCTAAATGTTCCATGGTGTGTATTGCGGCTTGACCAATGGCGGGCTCGTTATTAGGTTCCTTCATTCTGATGTCGAATGTGGTTACAATGCCGCCGCCTTCAATTTGGTCTTTGCGCGACACGTATATGCCTCGTAATAACTTTTTGTGATTTATGGTAAAACTTGGAATCTTTTTCATAATATGATGAAAATTATATGTTTAGAATTAGTTTGTGGAGCACATTAAAGGTGTGCTCAGGTGCTTGTTCCCAAAAGTTTTCATATTGTTTTGCATTGTCGTGGTTTGCACCAGGGGAGTCGCTGATTACGCGCATGCTCAAGAAAGGGGTGTCGTAGAGATGGCAAGTTTGGGCGATTGCTGCTGATTCCATATCAACTGCCAACACTTCAGGAAACATGTTTTTTATGCGTTTAACTTGTTCAATAGTGTCGATAAACTGGTCTCCCGAGCAAATGAGGCCTAATTTTATACTTTCATCAAAAGCCATTTTACTAATAATTGATTTGCTTCCTTCATAGTATAACGGAAGCCCTTGAACTGCGCCCAAAGTGCTTTCAGGACCGCAGTATACATCGTGGTAGGCTACTTTTTCGCCTACAATAATGTCCATGACGTTAACCGAACTGTCGCCACCACCGGCAACGCCTGAGTTAATGATTAAATCAACGTTGAAGTTTTTAATTAAAGTAAGTGCTCCAAGTGCAGCGTTCACTTTTCCGATGCCGCATTGCATTGCAATTATTTGATTGTTCCCAATAGAACCAGAGTGAAAAATAAAATTGTCGACTTTTGTTTGTTTTGGGTCGTTAAGCAAAGGCAAAAGCAGGTTCAGCTCTTTCGACATTGCCACTATTATGCCAATATTCATTGTTTTAAATGTTGTTGTGTTAATTATATTGTAAAGATAGTGAATTATTGCGGATAATGAGCAAATTTTCGTTAGAAGTAAGGACTATAATTAATATTTTTTTGTAAGTTTGCAATAATAAGTTGTTTATAAAATTTCTGTATAGTGTTACCTAGCATAGAAGTTGATAAAAGAATTACAGCCGTTTGCCCTGATATGAGAATTGGCATAATCAGAGCAAAGGTGATTAATACTCCCACAAACGATGAATTGTGGGGGCAGATACTCGCGGCCGCAGAAAAGATAACCCAAGACTATGAATTGTTGGCAATAAATCAACGCCCGGCGATATCAGCAACAAGAAAGTTATATAAGAAATTGGGCAAGGACCCAAACCGCTATAGAGTGGCGAGTGAGGCTTTGTGCAGACGAATAATTAGAGGTTTGGGCTTGTATCGTTTGACGGCATTAGTTGATATGATTAATTTGGTGTCGATAGAGTCGGGTTATGCAATAAGTGGATTAGATGCAGATAAATTAGAAGGCGAAAGCTTGATGCTGGGAGTTGGTGAGCCAGGTGAACATTATGAGGGTATAGGCCGTGGTGTTTTAAACATTGAAGGCATGCCGGTTTATCGCGACATGAAGGGTGGAGTTGCTACTCCCACGAGCGACGAAGAAAGGACAAAAATTACAGAAGACACCGTTAATGTTCAGATTAATATAAACGGCTATGGAAAGGATATGCCTATGGAAGATGCAGTGCAATGGATGAGCGATTTGCTGAAAAAATACGCAAGTGCCACAGATGTTGAAACTGCAATAGTAGAGAATTTTTAAGCAAGCAAAAGGATGAAAATTTTACGAATGATAGAAGAAAACATTAACCAGCGCTATGTGGATAATGTTGTTAAGGCATTGCAAGATGGGGAAATTGTGATTGTCCCTACCGATTCGTTGTATGCATTGGCGTGTGATGCTTTAAATAATCAGGCGATAGAACGTATTTGCAGGCTTAAGTCGATGAAATCGGCAAAATCTAATCTTTCAATTGTTTGTTCTGACATATCAATGGCGTCGAAGTACGCAAAAATAGATAACGATCTCTTTAAGTTGATAAAGCGCAATTTGCCAGGAGCATTTACTTTTTTAATTGAAGCCACGTCGAAACTTCCTAAGGCCTTTAAAGGAAGGAAAGTGGTGGGCGTTAGAGTTCCGGATAATAAAATATTGCAGGCAATAGTGAACGAATTGGGCCATCCGTTGTTTTCTACTTCGGTTGAGGGTTGTGATGAGGATTACTTGTGCGAGCCAGAACTGATAGCTCAAAATTATGAAAGAGATGTGGAGTTTGTGATTGACGCTGGCAGAAGTGAACCATTGCCTTCGACAGTTGTAGATTGTTCAACCGATGAATATGAAATAATAAGACAAGGTAGGGATTTTTTTGAATTATAAAATGAATTTATATTAAAAGAAATTGAAGTATATGATTTATGACATTATTATGATTGTTGCTGGGTTAGTTTTTGTGGTGGTGCTTTATGTGCTGTTTCAAAAAAGAAAACCTGCTAAAAGTGTAAACCGAAATGAAGAAAGCTCAGACTTGAGTCAAGACAAGGTTTTGAACAAAAGTGGTTCTGATGTTGAGAAAAATGATGTGGCAATAGAGGAAAGCCGCAACGTGGATGATGATGAAAGCGATGCTGTGGGTGAAGAAGATAATTTGCTCGAGCTAAATCGTGAGCGCCCTGACACGGGTGGCTTGGTGTATATATTAGTGGCAGAAGATAACATTAGTAATTATAAGTTGGTTGAGGTTATGTTGCGCAATATTGCCGTGACAGAAAATGCTGTTAATGGTAAGGTGGCTGTTGAGATGGCTAAGACCAAAGATTATGACATGATTTTCATGGATGTTAAGATGCCAATAATGGGAGGCTTGGATGCTACACGTGAAATCAGAACATTTGATACAAAAATTCCAATTATTGCAGTTACTGCCAATGTGCTCGATTTTGATAAAAATATGGCTTTGGCTTGTGGCTGTAATGAGTTTGTCCCAAAACCAATCATTAGGGCCAGACTATGTGAAGTGGTAGAAACATATAAAAGAAAATAAGTGATATGAAAAAAATTATTAGTTTTTTGGGAGGATTTGCGCTCATGGCATTAGTTTCTTGCGCAAACAATGGTGCAAATAACGCTAATGAATCTGCGTCTGTGGCTGATTCTGTAAGTCAAGAGGTGGTAGAACAGCCAGTTGTGAAGGCTGATGCGACTGCGGAAGGATTGCCTGAAGTAGTTGACTTTTACGCAACTTGGTGTGGCCCTTGCCAAAAGTTGGTCCCAATTTTTGAAAAACTTGAAAAGAAGTACGAAGGAAAAATAAAGTTTACAAGAGTCGATGTTGACCAAGAACCTGAAATGGCAGCTGAAAATGATGTACAAGCTGTGCCAACATTGGTGTTTATTGACAAAGAAGGCAATAAGGAGGTGAATGTTGGTTTGCTTTCAGAAGAAGAATTGGACGCGAAGTTGCAAGCGTTGCTGGCTAAGTAACAAGCGTTTATACGATTTTTGCAAAACTGATTTTTACCTTTTTGTTTTTAATCTTACAGGTGCTTATTTTGTTAAGTACCTGTTTTGCTTTTTGGGTGGGTATGGCAACGAGAGAGTAGTGGTCTTTAACATCAATTTTGCCTATTTCCTGCGCTGTTAGGTCGCTATTGTTAACAATAAATCCCACTATGTCGCCCTTGGAAATTTTTTCTTTTTTGCCTGCCATAAAATATAGCGTTTGATGAGATGCGATGATGGCATTTTTCACTGTCGTTTCGGGCAGAGTCACTGTTTCGTCGGTCTCAATAAAGTCAGGCAGGGTTTCTTCGGGTGCAGTGATTACGAAGATTTCGCCGTCGTTTGATATTCTGGCAGTTCGTCCATTGCGGTGAGTATATGTTTCGTTTGAAATGGGCAAGTGATAGTGAATTATGTAACCAACGTCCTCTATATCGAGTCCGCGTGAACCCAAGTCGGTGGTTATAAGGATGTTGTAGGATTTGTTGTTAAACATTGCTACAGCCTTCTCACGGTCGATTTGTTCCAAAGCGCCGTGATATATTCCTGCTGATATGTTGTTTTCCTTAAGGTATTTGTAAATGCGTTCTACTGATTCGCGATAGTTGGCGAATACTATTGATTTTTTTTCATCAAGTGATAATAGTAATTTTCGCAATGCGTCTAATTTGTCTTTAGAATCAGACTCGGCGCGCCACACTTTTATTCTTGAGCGAGTTTCGTTGTTTTTAAATAAAAAATCGATTGTTGTGTGGTTTTTAAGTTTGACAAAATCGGGGTAATCTTGAATTGGCGTTGCCGATGTTAAAAGTTTACGGCTCAGATTTGGTGTGCGCGCTATTATTTTTTTCATTTCGTCTTGAAAACCCAGTTCAAGCGACTTGTCGAATTCATCGAGTACTAAGATTCGTGTGTTGGTAATGTCAATGTGAGCGCGATTAATATGGTCCACGAGGCGGCCTGGAGTGCTGATGATAATAGAGGGTGTGACGGCTAACGACTGCTTTTCGTCGATAACATTGTGCCCACCATAGCAACATGTCACTTTGTGGTTATTCGTAATGGTGCGTGCAATTTCATAAATCTGAATAGTTAATTCGCGAGACGGAGTGATAATTATGGCTTGCACGCTATTGTTAGGCTCTTTTAGCGCCTTAAAAAGAGGTATCAGAAATGCTAAGGTTTTGCCGGAACCGGTAGGAGACAGAAGCGTTATGTCGCCATTTTCGTTGGCCTGTTTAATCATTGCTTTCTGCATCTCATTAAGGTTTTCAATACCCAATTTATTCTTTATGTTACTAAGTATTTCTGATTCCTTCATGTTAATTGGAGTGTAGTGAAGTTGTAAAAAAATGCCCCGATATAACCGCGGGTTACATCGGGACGAAATTATAAGATTGTGTTTGTTAGTTTTTCTTTAGGTTGCTAAGTGCATTTTTAGCGTTTTGAGCAGCAGCCTTGATTTCTTCGGCCGATTTCTTAACTTCTTCAGCTGTTTGTTTAGCTTCTTCTACCTTCTTTTGAGTTTCTTCTACTGCAGCCTTCGCTTCTTGAACCTTTTCGTTGCTTTCAATGGCATCTTTAGTTGCGTCAACAAGTTCGTCCTTAGCAACTTCGGCATCGGCAACAGCAGCGTCCTTTACAGTCTTAGCAAGGTCTTCAACATTAGCAACTTCATTAATTAGAGAGCCAATGTTCATAGTTTCAAGCTTAGCCTTGTTGTCATCAAAAATCTTCTTTAGTTTCCACTTGTAGGCCTTAACAGCAGCAGTGTCGCCCTTTGCTGTAAGTTCTTCAATAGTTGCTTTAGCCTTGCCGATGATGTCAACGGCAGAAGCAGAGTCAGATACAGCATTTAGACCGTCTTCAATTAGAACTGTAAGGCTGTCAATAGCAGCGCCTTCTTCACCTTCAGCAGTAGCGTTACCACCACAAGAAGAAAGAGTTAATGCTGCAAGTGCAGCAAGAGAAAATAAAAACTTTTTCATGATCTGTTGTAATTAAGAGTTCGTTAAACACTTTAGTAAATTAATGCAAATATAGTCTTTTGTCCTTTAACAACAAATATTTTTTTGATAATTAACCATCAACTAAACAAAGAATGCTGATGAAGTGTTAATAATAGGATAAATTGCCTTTGTTGTAGTAGAATATTTTTTGAAATTTTTAAAGAAATGCGTAAATTTGCAAAGATAAAGTGAAACGAAGTCTTGTTTGAATAACATTGAAGCAAAAACCAAGAAAAAGAGGTGTTATAAGTGTTGTTTTTAATGACTTTAAATCATTGAATGAGAGAAATAAAAAAACGAATTAATAAATAATCATTATGGCTAAAGAAAAAAGATTCTTAACATGTGATGGTAACGAGGCTGCTGCACACGTGAGCTATATGTTCACAGAAGTAGCTGCAATCTACCCAATCACGCCATCATCTACAATGGCAGAACACGTGGATGAATGGGCAGCGGCTGGACGTAAGAATATGTTCGGTGAAACAGTGTTAGTGCAAGAAATGCAATCAGAAGGTGGAGCTGCAGGTGCAGTTCACGGCTCATTGCAAGCAGGTGCACTAACAACTACTTACACAGCATCGCAAGGTTTGCTGCTTATGATTCCAAACATGTACAAGATAGCAGGTGAAATGCTTCCTTGTGTATTCCATGTTTCTGCCCGTACACTTGCATCGCATGCGTTGAGCATCTTTGGCGACCACCAAGACGTTATGTCTTGCCGTCAAACAGGTTTTGCTATGCTTTGTGAAGGTTCAGTACAAGAAGTTATGGACTTGTCGGCTGTTGCTCACTTGTCAACTATTAAGTCGAGAATTCCATTCATGAACTTCTTTGACGGATTCCGTACTTCACACGAAATTCAAAAGATTGAAGCAATTGAAACTGAAGACTTGGCTCCGCTTGTTGATCAAGAAGCATTGGCAAAGTTCCGTAAGAATGCATTAAATCCAGAAAATCCATCAACTCGCGGTATTGCAGAAAACGGTGACGTGTTCTTCCAACACCGTGAAGCTTGTAACAGATATTATGATGCAGTTCCTGAAATCGTAGAAGATTACATGAACAAGGTGTCTGAAATCACTGGTCGCAAGTATGGACTATTTGACTATCATGGTGCAGAAGATGCTGACCGTGTAGTTATTGCGATGGGTTCGGCAACTGAAGCAATTCGTGAAACAATTGACCACCTAACAGCTCAAGGCGAAAAGGTAGGTATGGTTGCTGTTCACTTGTATCGTCCATTCTCAGTTAAGCATTTCTTGTCAAAGATTCCTGCAACAGCTAAGCGTATAGCAGTGCTTGACCGTACAAAAGAACCAGGTGCAATAGGTGAACCTCTATATCTTGATGTTAAGCATGCATTCTATGGTTCAGAAAATGCTCCAATTATCGTTGGCGGTCGTTATGGTCTTGCATCAAAGGATACTACTCCTGCACAAATCGTTTCAGTGTTTGAAAATCTTGCATTGCCAAAGCCAAAGGATAACTTCACAATTGGTATCAATGATGATGTGACATTCACTTCTCTTCCTCAGAAAGAAGAAATCGCTTTAGGTGGTGACAGTGTGTTCCAAGCAAAATTCTATGGCTTGGGTGCAGACGGTACTGTAGGCGCAAACAAGAATTCTGTTAAGATTATTGGTGATAACACTAATAAATATTGTCAAGCATATTTCGCATACGAC
This sequence comes from Muribaculaceae bacterium, assembly GCA_045613305.1. Taxonomy (GTDB): domain Bacteria; phylum Bacteroidota; class Bacteroidia; order Bacteroidales; family Muribaculaceae; genus SFTJ01. The sequence continues at coordinate 42,450 of JAZLAU010000040.1, read as the reverse complement.
TCAAAGAAGTCGGGCGGTTTCACTTGCTCTCACTTGCGTTTTGGTGATAACCCAATACATTCAACTTATCTTGTAAATACTCCAAACTTTGTTGCATGTCACGTACAAGCATATTTGAACATGTATGATGTGACTCGTGGTTTGCAAAAGGGCGGTAGCTTCTTGTTGAATACAATTTGGGAAGGCGAAGAATTGGCTAAGCACTTGCCAAACAAGGTTAAGAAGTATTTTGCTGACAATAATATTACTGTATATTATATTAATGCAACAAAGATTGCTCAAGAAATTGGTCTTGGTAATCGCACAAATACAATTCTTCAATCAGCATTCTTCCGTATCACAGGCGTTATTCCAGAAGAATTGGCAATTGAGCAAATGAAGAAATTCATTGTTAAGTCATACGGAAAGAAGGGTGAAGACGTTGTAAACAAGAATTTTGCTGCTGTTGATCGCGGTGGTGAATATAAGACTCTTGAAATTGATCCAGCATGGTCGAATTTGGAAGTTGCTCCTGCAGCGACAGACGATGCTCCAGCATACGTTAATAACATTGCACGACCTATCAATGCTCAAGACGGTGACTTGTTGCCAGTTTCTGCTTTCGTAGGTATTGAAGACGGTATTATGCCACAAAGCACAGCAAAATATGAACGTCGCGGTGTTTCTGCATTTGTTCCAGCATGGGATCCTAAGACTTGTATCCAATGTAACAAGTGTGCATATGTTTGTCCTCACGCTGCAATTCGTCCATTCTTGTTGACTGCTGACGAAATGGCTGCATCTCCATTTAAGGAAGGCGAAACATTGAATGCTATTGGTAAACAATTTGTAGGAATGCAATTTGCACAAGTTGTTGATCCTCTTGACTGTTTGGGTTGCGGCAACTGTGTTGATGTATGTCCAGGCATGAAGGGCGTTAAGGCATTGGAAATGAAGCCTCTTGAAGAAGTGGTTGCTGATCAAGACAAATGGGATTATTGCGTTAGCAAGGTGACATCAAAGCAAAAATTGGTTGATGTTAAGTCTAATGTGAAGAACTCTCAATTTGCTACTCCATTGTTTGAATTCTCTGGCGCATGTTCAGGTTGTGGTGAAACACCATATGTTAAGTTGATTTCACAATTGTTTGGCGATCGTCAAATGGTTGCTAATGCAACAGGATGTAGCTCAATCTACTCAGCGTCGGCACCATCAACACCATATACAACAAACGAAAAGGGTCAAGGTCCAGCATGGGCAAACTCATTGTTTGAAGATTTCTGTGAATTTGGCCTTGGTATGGTTGTAGCAAATGAAAAGATGCGTGAACGTCTTGTTGAAGCTGTTAAGGTTGCCAAGGATGCAGAATGCACAGCTCCTGAACTTAAGGCATTGTTGGAACAATGGCTTGAATATAAGGAAGATGGAGAAAAGAGCCGCGAACTTGCAAATGAAATTATTCCATTGCTTGATGGTTGTTCTTGTGACTCATTTAAGCAAATTAAGGAATTGAGCCACTACCTTGCTAAGCGTTCACAATGGATTATTGGTGGTGACGGTGCATCTTATGACATTGGTTTCGGTGGTCTTGATCACGTAATTGCATCAGGTAAGAATGTGAATCTTCTTGTTCTCGACACTGAAGTTTATTCAAATACAGGTGGTCAAGCATCAAAGGCTACTCCTATTGGTGCAATTGCTAAGTTTGCTGCATCAGGTAAGAGAATCCGCAAGAAGGACTTGGGTCTAATTGCATCTACTTATGGCTATGTATATTGTGCACAAATTGCTATGGGTGCTGACAATGCTCAAACTCTTAAGGCAATTCGTGAAGCAGAAGCTTACGATGGACCATCAATCATTATTGCATACGCACCATGTATTAACCACGGTTTGAAGACAGGTATGGGCAAGTCGCAAGCTGAAGAAGCTAAGGCTGTAGCTTGTGGTTACTGGCACTTGTGGCGTTATAATCCTCAATTGGAACTTGAAGGAAAGAATCCATTTACTCTTGACAGCAAGGAACCTAATTGGGATGAATTCATTCCATTCTTGAAGGGTGAAGTTCGTTATGCATCAGTAATGAAGCAATATCCTGAAGAAGCAGAAGAATTGTTTGAAGCAGCTAAGGCTAACGCTCAATGGCGCTATAACAATTATCGTCGTCTTGCTGTTCAGCAATGGGGACAAGATCCAGATGCTGTTAAGTAAAATGAAATAAACACTTAAAAGTATATTTTCATTGGGCTGTGCCGTAATTGCGGCACAGCCTTTGTTTTTATCAGTTAAGCATATGCTTTGCTTATGTCGCATAATTTTCAACTATCATGGTGATGGTGGATTGAGATTATTGGTGGTAAACAAAAAAAGGGCTGTGTAATTAAACACAGCCCTTTGAAATTTATGATAAGTGATGTTGTTAATTTTTAAAACTATGGATAGGCGCAGGAATTCTGCCTTTTCTATTAACGAAATTGCTGCAGTCAAATTGGTTGACAGGCATAATAGGAGCATGCCCCAGAAGACCACCAAATTCCACGTTTTCGCCAACCTCTTTTCCGATTACAGGAATAATTCTTACAGCAGTGGTTTTTTGGTTAATCATGCCGATAGCACTTTCATCGGCTATTATACCTGAAATTGTAGATGCCTTGGTATCGCCAGGTATTGCTATCATGTCAAGCCCAACAGAGCAAACACAAGTCATAGCTTCGAGTTTTTCGAGCGATAACGCACCTACGTTCACTGCGTTAATCATTCCTTGGTCTTCGCTGACAGGAATAAATGCGCCACTCAATCCTCCGACATAAGAAGAAGCCATAACACCACCTTTTTTAACTTGGTCGTTAAGGAGAGCAAGAGCTGCAGTTGTTCCTGGTGCACCAGCATATTCTAATCCAATTTCGTGCAAAATATCGGCAACGCTGTCTCCAATAGCTGGGGTTGGCGCTAATGATAAGTCGATAATGCCGAATGGAATATTTAGACGACGGCTTGCTTCTTGAGCAACCAATTGGCCGACACGGGTGATTTTAAATGCGGTTTTTTTGATTGTTTCGCAAAGCACTTCAAAAGATTCGCCGCGGATGCTTTCAAGAGCATATTTAACAACGCCCGGGCCACTTACCCCTACATTGATTATTGCATCGGCTTCGCTTACGCCGTGAAAAGCACCTGCCATAAATGGATTGTCGTCAGGAGCATTACATAGTACAACCAATTTTGCACATCCTATGGAGTCTTTCTCTTTGGTTTTTTCGGCTGTTTCCTTAATAATCTCACCTAATAAGCGCACGGCATCCATGTTGATACCACATTTTGTGCTGCCAACATTAACAGAACTGCATATTAAATCAGTTTCAGCTAACGCTTGTGGTATGCTGCGAATTAGTAGTTGGTCGCTTTCGGTCATGCCTTTTGAAACGACGGCTGAATATCCTCCCATAAAGTTCACCCCAACAGCTTTTGCTGCTTTGTCGAGAGTGTGTGCAATTTTTACATAATCTTCGGGAGTTTTGCAGCACGCACCACCAACTAATGAAATGGGGGTGATGCTTATGCGTTTGTTCACGATTGGCACGCAAAACTCATTAGAAATGTCGTTGCCTGTTTTTACCAAATCCTTAGCAAGGGTGGTAATTTTAGTATATATTTTGTTGCAACAAGTGTCAAGGTCACTATCGGCACAATCTAAAAGGCTGATGCCCATTGTGATGGTTCGAACATCGAGATTTTCTTGTTCGATCATCTTGTTGGTTTCGTTAACTTCCAGTAGATTAATCATAACGTGGTGTTGTTAAGAGAAATACAACTTATTAAATTCGGTGCATTTTGTCGAAGATTTCTTCGCGTTGACATTTGATTTGGACGCCAATTTCTTCTCCAATTTTGTCCATGTTTTTTTGAAGTTCTGTTAGGGCAATTTTTGAGCCGCTCATGTCAACAATCATCATCATGTTGAAATAACCTTGAATAATGGTTTGTGAAATATCCATGATGCTAATGTTTTGAGACGCAAGATGGTTGCATACCTTAGCAATAATGCCAACAGCATCTTTGCCGAAAACACTGATAATTACCTTTTTCATAAATTATGCTATTTGAAGATTTACAATATATATCAAACAAGAAAAATTTTAATGCTTTCTAACCCCGCTATATATGATGGTGTTGGCGAGTTTCATGCTTTGTTCTAAGTCTTTGCGCTTAACTTCGCCTGTTAAATATTTTTCCATCATTAGCGAACCAATTGGCACACCGTATGTTGCACCAAAGCCTGCATTCTCAACGTATACGGCAATTGCTATTTTAGGGTCTTCCATTGGAGCGAATCCCATGAATGCAGAGTGGTCTCTACCGTGTGGGTTTTGTGCAGTACCCGTTTTGCCACAAACCTTTATGCTGTCAGAAAATTCTGCTCTTCGGCAAGTGCCGCCAGTTACAGCCATACGCATACCTTCAACAACTTCGTCATAATATTTTTTGTCGATGCTTGGAACACGTCGGGTAGTATATATGCTATCTATTTCACTACCTTTGATTGCTTTCACAACGTGAGGCGTGTAGAAGTATCCACGATTAGCGATAGTGGCGCAAAGATTTGCAATTTGGAGCGGAGTAGATAACACTTCGCCTTGTCCGATTGCAATTGAAATAATGGTGTTGGCTTTCCAACGTCCCTCGCCATACACTTTGTCATAGAATTCGCTGTTAGGTATGAATCCTCTACTTTCTGACGGAAGGTCAATTCCTAAGCGGTAACCATATCCCATTGTGACCATGTGGTTTTTCCATACTTCAAAGGCTTTGCCGGCAGTTCCGTATTTTCCCTTTCGGTCAATCATGCCTTTTAATCCCCAACAGAAATAAGCATTACAAGATGTTTGTAGAGCAGGCTTTAATGTGATAGGGGAAGGGTGTCCGTGGCAACCTACTTTTAGACGTCCCGAAATGTACCCACCTGGGCATGGAAAGGCTGTGTGTTGTGTTACAATGCCTTCTTGGCGGAAAATCAAACCTTGAGTGGGTTTAAATGTTGAACCTGGCGGGTATGCGGCCATGACAGAACGGTCGTATAGGGGTTTGTATTTGTTATTTACCAACTTCCGATAATTCTTCCCACGTTCACGGCCAATCAGAAGGCTTGGGTCGTAGGTCGGACTTGATACCAAGGCCAGAACTTCACCTGTTGATGGTTCAATAGCAACAATAGCACCAATTTTATTTTGCATCAGTTCTTCGCCATATTTCTGCAATTCTATATCGATGCTTAAAGTGATGTCGTTTCCTGCAATTGGCGCAATGTCATGCTTCCCGTCGTCATAACTACCTTTAATTTTGCCTAAGGCGTCGCGTATGAGAATCTCAACACCTTTTTGTCCGCGTAGTTCTTTTTCGTAACTTTTTTCTATGCCAAGGTCGCCAGTGTAGTCTCCTGGTCTATAATAATCGTCTTTTTCGAGGTCGGCTTGGTTAACTTCACGAATATTGCCGAGGATGTTTGCTGCGTTTTTATAATTATATTGTCGTAATATTCTTTTTTGAATGAAGAATCCCGGAAAACGATACAACTTTTCTTGCAGTCGGCCATAATCTTGTGCCGAAAGGTGAGTCATGAAAGTTTGTTGTGTGTAAGAGGAATAATTTGGGTTTTTGTTCGGGTTTTTCAAATCGGACATTCGTTGGTCAAATTCTTCGCGTGTAATGCGAAGTGTGTTGCAGAAGTCGATTGTGTCGAAAGGTTGAACATCGCGAGGAATCATCACAACATCATATGCGGGTTGGTTGAATACCACCAACTCGCCGTTGCGGTCGTAAATGAAACCGCGAGACGGATAGATGGTTTTCTTCATAAAGGCATTGCTGTCGGCATTTTCCTTATAAGTGCTATCGCACACTTGCAAGTTAAATAGCTTCACAATATATATTATTACTAATACAAATATGAAACCACCTATAACATATTTTCTATTTTCTAATCTATAGTCTTTTCTCACGGTGAGTGGCAGATAAACTGTCTATACCTAAAATTAATATTGTACTTAGAATACTGCTGGCAATGATTCTTTGTATTGTAAGACCAATGTTCAAAACAGAAAATGCTTGAATAGTGAATAGGAGTGTACAATATAAGAATGTGAGAGTACTCATATAACGGAAGAATACACTAACCCCAAGAGAATTAATTGATGGGATTGTGTCAGAAAGGTCATCTTCACGAGGGAAGTATAGCCTGAATATAGTACGTCTTACAGCTGCAAGAACAACACAGGCCATTGTGTTCATGCCTTGGGTGTTGTTAAATATGTCGATTGTTAACCCAAGGAAAAAAGCAATGGTCATCATCCAATTAATTCCAATGTTAAGAGGAAGTCGAATGATGAAATAAATGAAAATGATGGGCACAGCAACGTTAAACAAGCAAATCTTGCTGCATATTGCCTGCGCAAGTATTAAGACAAAGAAAAGTATAACAAATTGAATTACATTGCGTGACATTATTTGTCTTCCTCCTTTCTTTGATTCATGTTGTTAAGAGCGTCTACTTGTGCTTTTATTTCGCTGTTGATTGCTCTTACCGTACTTAATTGTGTGAAATCTGTAGTTAATTTTACTTTCAAAGATAAGAAATTGTCGCTAACATCTTTCTTATAGCTGTCAATAGTGCCTACAATGATACCTTCGGGGAATACAGATGAATAACCGCTAGTTACAATAGTGTCACCCTCATGATATTCCATGTGGCGAGGCATTTCTTCAAGTTGGGCAAAATAAGGACTTTTTCCATCCCAAACAAGGCTACCGAAAGAGTCGGTGCCTTTCACTTTGCACGACAATCGCAACTGAGGGTTGAGCAGTGATATGACGCGTGAAGCATGAGGACCTACAACGTCCACAGTGCCAACGATGCCATTTTGGTCAATAATGCCCATTTCTGGTTTTATTCCATCTTCAGAGCCGCGGTTGATGGTGATGTAGTTGTGTGAAGAAGATATGCTATTGCTAATAACTCGAGCCAATATAAACTTATATTGGTCTAAGTTACCTGGTGTTTTTGTTGTGTCAGATGTGAGCAATTTTAAGTCATTGACTTGTCCTCGAAGATTAATAACTTCCATTTCAAGCAGTGCGTTTCGTTCTTGCAAATCTTCATTAATGTCGCGAAGATTAAAGTATGAAGTGACGCTGCTAATGCCATTATAAACTGAAGCACTAACAGCATTTGCTGATGTTAGATACACATGCTGCTGGTATGGGTTGTTGTTAAAGAGCAAGTATGCGCTTATAAACATATAAAATATGAATACAAACCAATGACTATGCTTAACAAAAAAATTCAGCAGTTCTTTCACGTTGGACTAATGAGTAAAATAAGATTAAAAACAAATTTTGAATAAGTCCCTATAGATACACACGAGAAGGCAATGAAAAATCAAAGCCTTCTTGTGTATATTTTATTATGTAGGTTGCCTTATCGGATAAGGAACTTGAAGCGCTTGATGTTCTTAAGTGCAACACCAGTACCCTTAGCAACTGATAGCAAAGGATCTTCTGCGATATGGAACTTAATACCGATTTTGTCGGTGAAACGCTTGTCAAGACCTCGAATCAAAGCACCACCACCAGCAAGGTAGATACCGTTTTTAACGATGTCTGAATAAAGTTCTGATGGAGTTTGTTCCAAAGCGCTAAGTACGGCAGCCTCAATCTTTGAGATAGTCTTTTCAATGCAGTGGCAAATTTCTTGATAAGAAACTGGTACTTCAAGAGGAAGGGCTGTGACTTGGTTTGGACCTCTAACAATATAGTCTTCAGGTGGGTTGTCGAGTTCTGTTAGGGCAGAACCTACGTTAATCTTGATTTGTTCAGCTGTTCTTTCGCCCACACGGAGGTTGTGTGCGCGACGCATATGTTCGCGAATGTCTTCAGTCAAGTCGTCGCCTGCAATTTGAATACTTTTGTTGCTGACAATGCCACCAAGAGAGATAACGGCAATTTCTGAGCTACCGCCGCCTATGTCAACAATCATGTTGCCTTCTGGAGCTTCAACGTCGAGACCAATACCAAGAGCAGCAGCCATTGGTTCGTAAATCATATAAACATCGCGGCCGCCGGCGTGTTCCGAAGAGTCACGAACGGCACGGATTTCTACTTCTGTTGAGCCAGATGGAATGCCAACAACCATTCGAAGTGAAGGGGCAAACCAATTGCTTTTTGTGCTGGCCTTTTTTACAAGACCACGAATCATCAATTCGGCTGCGTTAAAGTCGGCGATAACACCTTTTCGAAGCGGACGAACTGTGTGAATGCCGGCAGGTTCTTTACCGCGCATTTGTTGCGCTTCTTTACCCACGGCAATCAATTTGCCTGTTCGGCTGTCAAGTGCAACAATTGAAGGCTCATCAATTACAATCTTATCGTTATGAATGATAAGTGTATTGGCTGTACCTAAGTCAATTGCTATTTCTTTTGTTAATGAGAAAATTCCCATAGTTTACTGAATTCTGTTTAAATACGTAATAATTAATTAGTGCTTGAAGTGACGAATGCCTGTAGTTACCATTGCCACGCCATTTTTATTGCAATATTCAGCAGTTTCGTTGTCGCGGATGCTGCCGCCAGGTTGAATAACTGCTGTTACGCCAGCCTTGTGTGCAATTTCCACACAGTCTGGGAATGGGAAGAATGCGTCAGATGCCATTACTGCTCCTGTTAGGTCAAACTCAAAGTTATGAGCCTTTTCAATAGCTTGTCTTGTAGCGTCTACGCGTGATGTTTGGCCAATGCCGCTTGCAAGAAGTTGTTTGTTCTTTGCAAACACAATGGCGTTGCTCTTGCTGTGCTTAACAATCTTGTTTGCAAACAAGAGGTCTTCAGCTTGTTCTGGAGTGATTGCTAAATCGGTTGCTTGTTTCAAGTCTTCAACAGTTTCAACGTAAGAGTCGCGTTGTTGAACTAAAGCACCGTTCAAACAAGAACGAACTAAAGAGTCTGGGCGATTGAAAGGTTTGATGACCAAAATGATGCGATTCTTCTTTTGCTTAAGAATTTCAAGCGCTTCATCTGTGTAGGATGGAGCAATAACCACTTCGAAGAATATTTTGTTCATTTCTTCAGCAGTAGCCGCATCAATTTCTGCGTTAGTTATTAGGACACCGCCAAATGCAGAAACTGGGTCGCCAGCAAGCGCATCTTTCCAAGCCTCAAGAACAGTGTTTCGAGAAGCAAGACCACATGCGTTGTTGTGCTTAAGAATAGCAAATGTGGTTTCGTTGAAATCACTGATTAGGTTTACTGCAGCGTCAATGTCCAAAAGGTTGTTGTAAGAGATTTCCTTGCCATGAAGTTGGTCAAACATTTGGCTGAAGTTGCCAAAGAAATAACCCTTTTGGTGAGGATTTTCGCCGTAGCGCATAACCTTAGGACCGTCAACGGCGAAACGTAGGGCAGAAGCTTGCTCTCCATCGAAATAAGAGAAGATGTGAGAGTCGTAACCGCTTGACACCGCAAATGCTTCCTTAGCAAACCAACGACGTTCGTCAAGAGTGGTTTCTGCATTTCCGTTTGCTACTAGGCAGTCGTAAAGAGGTTGATATTGTGCTTTAGATGCAACGATAACAACATCTTTGTAGTTCTTGGCTGCAGCGCGGATGAGAGAAATACCACCTATGTCAATTTTTTCGATGATGTCGGCATCGCTTGCGCCAGATGCAACAGTTTCTTCAAATGGATATAGGTCGACGATTACAAGGTCGATTTCAGGTATTTCGTATTTTGAGATTTGTTCTTGGTCAGATTCGTTGTCACGACGGTTTAAGATTCCGCCAAACACCTTTGGGTGAAGAGTCTTAACACGACCGCCTAAAATTGAAGGGTAGCCTGTTAGGTCTTCAACTGCATCGCATTCATAACCTAAGCTTTGGATGAATGATTGTGTGCCTCCTGTTGATAGGAATTTAACGCCATTGTCGTTTAGCACTTTAAGAATTTGGTCAAGACCGTCTTTGTAGAAGACAGAAATGAGTGCAGTTTTTATTTTTTTGTTGCCAGTCATAATTATAAATATGAGTTAATGTAATTTCTTTGCAAAATTATTAAAAATTAAGTAGATAAAAGAATATTAGAGGTTGAAAATGAAATCTTTTGTCTAATATTTTTTTAAGATGTGAAGTTTGGTTGAAATAATCAAATCGCCAAAACTCAGTTTTGACGATTTGATGTTCTTTTTTATAATTGCTCCGTAATGTTACGGCGTGCAAATTGGGTTTGTTTTTATTACTTGTTGATGTTTTCAATCCACTTACGAGCATTAACGAAAGCTTCTACCCATGGGGTGACTTCGTCGTTGGCGTGTGCAGATGGATAATAAGCACACTGCCAAGGGAAAATTGCTCTTTCAAGGTGAGGCATCATGGCCAAGTGACGTCCATCAGCAGAACACAAACCAGCAATTGCCTTAGGCGAGCCATTTGGGTTTGCAGGATAGCTATTGTAGTTATACTTGGCTACAACATTATATTTGCTTAGGTCTTCTGGCAAATAAAATTTTCCTTCGCCGTGAGCAACCCAAATACCCAACTTAGAGCCAGACAGACTGCCAAACATCACTGAATTGTTTTCAGGAATTGTTACACCAATGTAATTTGATTCAAACTTGTGGCTATTGTTGTGCTCCATGCGAGGACGTTGGCTGTGTTCTGGGTTAATCAAGTTTAACTCAATCATAACTTGACATCCGTTGCATATGCCAAGACTTAATGTGTCAGGGCGAGAATAGAAGCGTTCGATAGTTTCTTTGGCCTTTTCGTTCCAGAGGATGCCGCCGGCCCAACCCTTAGCAGAGCCAAGCACGTCGCTATTAGAGAATCCGCCGCAGAATACAATCATGTTAACGTCGTCAAGAGTTTCTCTACCTGAAATAAGGTCGGTCATATGAACGTCCTTAACGTCGAACCCTGCATAATATAGTGAATATGCCATTTCGCGGTCACCATTTACGCCCTTTTCGCGAATTATTGCAGCCTTAATGCCAGATGGGTTGTGCTTGTATCCTGTAATGCCTAAATCGGCAGCCTTTCCGCTGAATCCCTTTGGTAGGCGAATGCGTACCGGTTGCTTCTTATAGTTGTTGAAGCGATCCTTTGCACATTTCTTGCCACTTTGCTTAATGTCAAGTAGATATGAAGACTTATACCATAGGTCGCGTAGGTAATCAATTCCGAATAAATATTCTTCGTCATTGTAGCTTACCATAATAGTACGTTCGTTTTGAGGTTGACCGATAGCGATAAATTTGATGCCGCATTCAGCCAATGCCTTTTCAACTTTCTTGCAGTTCTTGTCGGCAACTTGAATTACAAGGGCTGGGTTTTCAGAGAACATTGCGGTTACAATGTCCTTAGCGTCACAACTGCTTAGGTTAATATTCAAACCTCCATTTGTGTTAGCGAAAGTCATTTCAAGTAGGGTGGTGATTAGACCGCCTGCTGAAACGTCGTGAGCTGCAAGGAGTAGTTGTTCGTCAACAAGACCTTGTACGGCGTTGAAGGCATTTGCAAAATATTCGGCTGAAGCAATCTTAGGAGCTTCTGTGCCCAAGTAGTTAATTGATTGTGCAAATGCAGAACCGCCCAATTGCATTGTGTTGTTAGTGAAATCTACATAATACAATGTGCTCTTTTTGTTTACAACAACAGGCGACACTGTTTTCTTAACGTCTTTCACTTCGCCGGCTGCAGAGATGATGACTGTGCCAGGAGCAAGAACTTTTTTCTTGCCATATTTTTGTGTCATTGAAAGACTATCCTTACCGGTAGGAATGTTAATGCCTAATGCACAAGCGAAATCGCTACAAGCTTTTACCGCTTTATAAAGATTAGCATCTTCACCTGTATTGCGGCATGGCCACATCCAGTTAGCGCTTAGAGATATAGACTTAATTCCACCGTTAAGATTTGCGCCTACAATATTTGTTAGTGATTCGGCAATTGAAAGCACCGATCCGGCAGCAGGGTCAATAAGTGCAGCTTGAGGTGCGTGACCTATTGATGTTGCAATACCTACTGTTCCTGTGAAGTCAAGAGCAACAACACCGCAGTCGCTTAGAGGAAGTTGTATTTCGCCTTGACATTGTTGGCGTGCAATTTTACCTGTAATCGAACGGTCTACTTTGTTGGTGAGCCAATCCTTGCAGGCAACGCTTTCTAATTGAAGCAAGTCTTCGAGATATTCGTTGATTTTGCCTTTTTCGTATTTTACTTTCTTTAGTTTTCTTGGGGTTGTAACATCGGTCATGATTGTTTTTGGAGAACTGCCAAACATGTCTTTCATCCCGAGGTCTATAGGCTTAACTCCGTCTTTTTGTTCAAACACGAATCGGTCGTCGCCGGTAGTTTCGCCAACTACATAGAACGGAGCGCGTTCGCGGTCGGCAATTTTGCGGATTAGGTCAATGTCTTTTTCCTTAACTACCATACCCATGCGTTCTTGCGATTCGTTACCCACTATTTCTTTTGAAGACAGAGTTGGGTCACCAACAGGTAGAGCATCGATGTTGATTTTACCTCCAGTTTCTTCTACAAGTTCAGAAAGAGCGTTTAGGTGACCGCCAGCACCGTGGTCGTGGATTGAAACGATTGGGTTTTCTGGTGATTCGGCCAATGCGCGAATTACGTTAGAAACGCGTTTTTGCATTTCTGGATTTGCGCGTTGAACGGCATTAAGTTCAATTGCGTTGTCATATTGTCCAGTGTTAACAGATGAAACTGCACCACCGCCCATACCGATGCGGTAGTTGTCGCCACCCATTAGCACCACTTTTTCGTGAGGTTGCGGAGTTCCCTTAATAGCATCGCGCTTGTTTGCAAAACCAACACCACCTGCAAGCATAATAACTTTGTCGTAAGCAAATTGTTCTTTGCCTTCTTCATGTTCAAATGTCAATACAGAACCGCAAATAAGTGGTTGTCCGAATTTGTTGCCGAAGTCGCTTGCGCCATTTGATGCTTTGATGAGGATTTCCTCTGGAGTTTGATATAGCCAAGGGCGAGGAGGCATAGTGCAGCGTTCCCATGCGCGTTCGGCTTCGGTGCGAGCATAAGATGTCATGTATACTGCAGTTCCGGCAAGAGGCAAACTAGCACGTCCACCGCCTAAACGGTCGCGAATTTCACCTCCCGATCCTGTAGCAGCACCGTTGAATGGTTCTACAGTGGTTGGGAAGTTGTGAGTTTCGGCTTTTAGAGAAATCACAGAGTCAATAGTTTCCACCTTAAAGTAGTCAGGACGGTCTGGGTTTTGTGGAGCAAATTGCTCAATTTGTGGACCTTCAACAAAGGCTACGTTGTCTTTGTATGCTGAGACTAATTTGTTAGGATTTTCAGATGAGGTTTTTTTAATCATCTTGAAAAGAGACATAGGCATCTCTTCGCCGTCGATGATGAATGTTCCGTTGAAGATTTTGTGACGGCAGTGCTCTGAGTTGACTTGAGAAAAACCAAACACTTCGCTGTCGGTAAGTGGACGGCCGAGCTTGTCGCTTAGTTGCTTCAAGTAGTCGATTTCTTCAGGATTGAGGGCAAGACCTTCTTGGATATTATAGTCCTCAATATCGTTAATGTAAACGATAGGGTCTGGAGTCTTGGTGATGGTGAATGTGTTCTCGTCGAGAATATGATAAACGCGCTGAAGCATTTTGTCGAATTCTGGCTCCTTAACTCTGCTCACTGAAAATTCTTCAATGCGAGAGATGCCTGAAAGACCCATGTTTTGGGTGATTTCAACAGCGTTTGTGCTCCATGGGGTGATCATTTCACGGCGAGGGCCGATGAATGTGCCACGAACCACGTTGTCGTTAATCTGTTCAGCACCATTGAATAACCAATTGAACTTTTCTGTTTCTGTGTGCGTAAGTGTGTGGTCTGATTCAACCACGTAAATAATTGCACCTTTTTTGAAGAAAGATATCATAATGAAAATTATGCTATAATGTTATGTTAATATTGCACAAAATTAAACAAAAATATTGGCAACTGAAAATGCTCAAGTGTAAATATTTAAGTAATGCTATGCAATATTTTATGTTTTATTTAATATTTGCTGTTTTTCGCAGTTGTTTGCGTAGGATAGTGGATATTTACAAGAATGTTTTGTAAATTTGCTTGTTTAAAATTTGCATTACGCAATTCTTTGCGAAAATGTGCGTTTATTTATAAAAAAAGAAATGTTATGAGAAGGGAATTCTTGTTTGTCATGTTTGCCTTGTCGGTAGCCTTTGGGGCTATGCCGCAGGTGTCGTTTGTGGTAAACTCTAAATATAAAGTTTGGGAAGAAAAACCGGCTGCATCAACTGGGCTCAATAAGTTGTATGTGTTGCGTGGCGCAAAAGATTATGCGATGCAGTACACGGCTAAAAGTGCTGGTGCAAAGGTTGTGTGGTATACATTTGGCGCCACTGGTGGAGCGTATGCTCAGAAACTTGATGGTGTGGTTGAAGACGGCAAGGTGTCGGTGCTGAATAATATTGTGCCCAATTCGGGGTATATAATTGAAGAAGGGACTGACAGATTGTATTTTTGGGTGGTAGATTATGCTGACCATGAGTTGCAGTTAAACTCGTTAAATGTGTCGGACGATGCTGATTGTGGAGTTGTGACGCTTAACGCCGATGGTGAAGGTGGTGCTATCGCGTACTATACTATAAACGGAGGTCGTAAGGTTCTTGATAGAAAATTGCGTTTATCATATCGCAATTTGGTTTGGGTCCAAGATGAATTGTGTTGGACGCAGCAAGAACAAGTGGAGGAATTGTCGGAGTTGAAAAGTGCCTTTTCGGTAATGGCTCCCTATTGTGACACTAACTTTACTTTAGCCGGCGACCGATTTTTAGAATATTGGGGTGAACTTCAGTCGGTGAATTCGGATGAGTTTCATACCAAGTCGATAGCCGTGCAAACGACTGCTGTACAAGATAAAGAGAATGCCGAAAACCAAAAGGGCGGAGACGGTGATAAATTAGGAGGTTCAGCTCCCGCTTCAATTACTTTTACTGCGTATTGTACGGATGCTGTGGTGAAAAAAGAATGGCAGATGTCATACGATTCGGAATTTAACGAAATAGAAGAGTCATATGGTGAAGAAGAATTGCATGTGGTTCTTGAAGAGGCGGGCACTACATATTGGCGTTTTGTAGGAATGAATGCTACAGGTGAGTGCGATGCCTATGGCGACGTGTATCAGATAAATATTGCGGAGTCGAGTTTGCAATGCCCAAATGCTTTTTCTCCAGGCGTTACTGAAGGCGTGAACGATGAGTGGAAGGTTTCTTACAAGTCGTTGGTGAAATTTAAGTGCTGGATTTTCAATTCTTGGGGTGTGCAAATGTGCGAACTAACAGATCCTTCACAGGGTTGGGATGGAACGTACGGCGGCAAGGTGGTGAAGCCCGGTGTGTATTATTATGTAATTGAAGCCGAAGGCTCGGAAGGTAAAAAATATAAAAAGAAAGGCGACATTAACGTTGTGGGTATGAAGGGCGAAGGCTCTGGTACTTCAACCGAAGGTGAATGATGTTTTTATGAAATTTGAAGGTAAAGATATAGAATGTGTCAGTGTGTGGGGGGCAAGGGTTCACAACCTGAAAAATGTGGACGTGGAGATTCCCCATAACAAACTGACTGTTATCACGGGCTTGAGCGGTAGCGGAAAGTCGTCGCTCGCTTTCGACACTATTTTTGCGGAAGGCCAACGAAGGTATTTGGAAACATTTTCCGCTTATGCAAGAAATATGCTTGGCGTATTGGAGCGTCCTGACGTTGACAAGATAACGGGGTTGTGTCCGGTGATTTCTATTGAACAAAAAACTGTTAATAAAAATCCAAGGAGTACCATAGGCACGACAACGGAGGTTTATGATTACATGCGTCTGCTTTTTTCAAAAGTGGGTGATGCCTATTCCTATTTGTCGGGAGAGCGTATGGTGAAATATGGCGTAGACAAAATAATAAATATCATACTCGACAAGTTTGAAAACGAAAAGATTTATATTTTGGCTCCGTTGGTGAAAAACAGGAAGGGTCATTATAAAGAACTTTTTGAACAGCTGAGGAAGAAGGGTTTTCTGAATGTTCGTGTTGATGGCGAATTGAAGGAAATTATGTTTGGCATGAAGCTTGACCGATATAAAAACCACAGCATAGAACTTGTGGTAGATAGGCTAAAGGTTGCGCGTAAGGATGTGGACCGATTGCGCAAAACTGCTGAAACTGCTTTTAAGCAAGGCAACGGTCAGCTAATGATTCTTGACCTCGCGTCGAATGAGGTGTCGCATTACAGTAAAATGCTTATGGACCCGGTGACGGGATTGTCGTATGCTGAACCAGCGCCACATAATTTTTCTTTTAATAGTCCGCAGGGCGCTTGCTCAAAGTGCAAGGGTTTGGGCTATGTAAATGTGATTGACCGCGAAAAGGTTATGCCCGACACCGAATTGTCTATCCATAAGGGTGGAATAGCGCCTTTGGGTAAATATAAAAATTCGTTGATATTTTGGCAGATTCAGGCAATTTGCCAAAAATATGGTGTGGATTTGGATACTCCACTGAAAGATGTGCCAGAAGAGGCGATTGATGAAATAATGAGTGGCACGGATGAAAGGTTGATGATAAAGACCGAAACCATGAGCACTCAGAATTACTTCATGTCTTATGATGGATTGCTGAAATATATAGAACTGCAGCAGAGTGAGGAGTCGTCGGCTCAAGCCCAAAAGTGGGCCGGCCAGTTTTATTCTCGTTGCACATGCGCGGCTTGTAATGGTGATAGGCTTAATAGAGAGGCGTTGCATTATTATGTTAATGGTAAGACTATAGCCGAACTGTCGAAGATGGATGTGTCTGATTTGTTGGTCTGGTTCCGTGATTTAAAGAACCATCTGAATGAACAGCAGTGGGCAATAGCATCGGAGATTGTTAAAGAGATATGCGGACGCCTAACCTTTATGCTTGACGTAGGCTTGGACTATTTGTCGCTTAATAGAGCAACTGCAACATTGTCGGGTGGTGAAAGTCAGCGTATAAGACTTGCTACTCAAATTGGGTCGCAGCTGGTTAATGTGTTGTACATTTTGGATGAGCCGAGCATAGGTTTGCATCAACGAGACAATCAAAGGCTGATTGCCTCGTTGAAGAATCTTCGCGATTCTGGCAATACTGTGATAGTTGTAGAGCATGATAAAGACATGATGCTTGAGTCGGATTACGTGGTGGATATAGGGCCAAAGGCAGGACGAAAGGGAGGTAATATTGTTTTTTGCGGAACGCCTAAGGAAATGCTTGGTAAACAAACGATTACGGCACAATACTTAAATGGTGAGATTAAGATACCTATTCCGGAAAAGAGACGAGCTGGTAATGGTAAGTGCTTGTCTTTAAGGGGGTGCTGTGGTCATAACCTTAAGGGCGTGGATGTCGATTTTCCGCTGGGCACTATGATTTGTGTTACGGGAGTTTCGGGTAGCGGAAAGTCTAGCCTTATAAATGGAACTTTGCAACCTATATTGAGCAAGAAGTTTTACCGCTCGTTGGCGGAGCCGTTGGCTTACGATAGCGTTTTGGGAATTGAGGGTGTGGACAAAGTTGTCACTGTTGACCAATCTCCGCTTGGTCGTTCGCCTCGTTCGAATCCCGCCACCTATACGGGCGTGTTTGCCGATATTCGAAATTTATTTGTTAATTTGCCGGAAGCGAAGATTAGAGCTTACAAGCCGGGTAGGTTCTCGTTTAATGTTTCAGGTGGACGTTGTGAGATTTGCAAGGGTAACGGATACAAATCTGTGGAGATGAATTTTCTGCCAGATGTTTTAGTGCCTTGTGAGTCTTGCGGTGGAAAAAGATATAATCGCGAAACGCTTGAGGTGAGATTTAAAGGTAAGTCGATTGCTGATGTTTTGGATATGACCATAAATCAAGCGGTGGAATTTTTTGAAGCCATACCTTCTATAGTTGGCAAAATTAAAGTTCTGCAAGATGTTGGGCTTGGTTATGTGAAGCTTGGGCAGCCATCAAGCACCCTGTCGGGAGGTGAGAGCCAGCGTGTGAAGTTGGCGACTGAATTGTCGAAAAAGGACACTGGCAAGACTATGTATATTTTGGATGAGCCTACAACAGGACTGCATTTTGAGGACGTTAAGGTTTTGCTTGCTGTTATCGACAGATTGGTCGATAAGGGCAATACTGTTATAGTTATAGAGCATAATTTGGATGTAATTAAATGCGCCGATTATATAATTGACATGGGTGTAGAAGGTGGTCGAAATGGCGGTATGCTTGTTGATTGCGGAACTCCTGAGGAGATTGCGCAAAGGGGTAGGGGTGTAACTTCAAGGTATATAAAGAAAGAGTTGGGCTGTATGTAGAGTTTAAAATTTATATTATGATGAGATGGCGGGCTTTAGTCCGCCATTTTTTATTTGCTATGGGTTTGGTGTAATGAAAATTTGCGTGAAAAGATTGCTTAAGATTCAGTAAATTAGAGAGTTGTAGGTATGGAAAAGACGAAATTAACTGCCTGAGGTTTTATTAGATTTGCAGATTGTGGTAAAATGTGCGGTTTGCATGAAAATATCGCAAGGAAAACGAGTTGAGTAGGCAAAAGTTGATTTATGGTAAAGTTACCATCCTGCAGTTTGCAACAATAAATATTTTGGTTCGGTTAAAGCATGTGTTTATTGACGAATGAAACTGAATAGAGTGGGGTGGTGTTTAATCTTGTAATCGGTAGTATGCAATTGTTTTCTGGTTTATAAACGTCAATTTGCTTTTGAAATCAGGCTAAATGTAAATGAATTTAATTATTAGTATATTTTAACAAATAATATAATTAGCATAAAATCAACAAGTTGCATTTAATTATTAAAGTTAAGGATTAAATAAAATATTATCAATAGTGCGTTGAAAAGTTGTTTGTATGATAAGAATATATGTAAACTACTGAAATAGAGTAAAATAGGTTTATTGCTTAAAGTTAAAGTGTAACTTTAAATATATATAAATAAAAATAGGGCAATTTCATATTTTATATTGGTGTTTGCAAAAAAATGTACATTTACAAAAATAAATTTGCTTTTATCAATTCTTCTGATTAAATTTGTAAAAAATAGAAATTTTAAAATGTAAACTGATGGATATCGTAAGTCGCCTAAAATCTTTTATGCATAAAAGCAACATTGCATATAGTGTTTTTGCAGATACATGTGGAATTGCCAGGCCTACCCTTTCTCAGCTTCTCACAGGAAGAAATAAAAAGGTGAGTGATGAGATTATTTCAAAAATACATAAAGCGTATCCTCGTCTTTCAATTATGTGGCTTATGTTTGGCGAAGGTGCAATGTTAAACTTGACTGGTCCAAATGAGAATAAATTGGTGAGCTCTAAACTCGCTGAGAATAGCAAAAATTCAACGTTGTTTGATAATGGTCTTGAAGATTTAAATCACGACCATCCTACTACCATCGATTTTAACGATGAGCAAGAGCGTTCTTATGAAGTGCATGTTGAAAAGAGAGAAAAGACAACTAGTTTAATGGGTGTTCATTTGGTGGGGCCTAATGTTGTTGATAACGGTATCTTAAAAAATGACACAGAGAAAGATCGAAAGATTGCAAAAGTTTTAATTATATATGACGATAATTCATTTCATCAGTTTGTGCCTACGGTAATGTGATTTTAATTACACATTATATATAATGTTATTGCAAATGAATGAAAATTAATTGTTAGATTTGTAGTAATTATAACACTAACATCAGTAATAATGAAGAAATATCTAATTGATTTTACAATCAAGGAAAATAATAGATTGTCAAGTCTTTATTCTTTGTTGAAATTATCGCCAAATGGGTGCGAGATGCCGGAGATAAAACCTGGACAATTTGTGCAAATTGAGGTGGCGAATTCAAAAAACACATATCTGCGTCGCCCTATTTCGGTGAATTTTGTTGATTATGATAAGCAAGAATTATGGTTGCTTGTTAGAAAGGCTGGAGAGGGAACCGCTTCGATTATCAATATGAACCCGGGCGATGTGTTAAACATTATGTTGCCTTTGGGCAATGGCTTTTCGATTACCGGTAATACTATGCTCCTAATAGGTGGAGGTGTAGGTGTGGCTCCGTTGTTGTATTTAGGAAAAGTGGCAAAGGGGCAAGGCGTAAATGTTAAGTTCTTGTTGGGAGCACGCTCGGAATCGGATCTTCTTGAATTGGATGAATTTAAGAAATATGGAGAGCTTTTTGTGTCGACAGAGGACGGTTCGTGTGGTGAACGTGGTTTTGTGACACAGCACAGTGTGTTGAAGTCAGGAGACTTTGATTTTATTTCATGTTGTGGCCCGGCTCCTATGATGAAGGCTGTTGCTGCTATTGCAAAGGATATGGCAGTGGGCTGTGAGGTTTCGTTAGAGAATGTTATGGCATGTGGAATTGGCGCTTGTTTGTGTTGTGTAGAGGATACAACCGAAGGCCATGTGTGTGTATGTAAAGAAGGTCCCGTATTTAATATAGAGAAACTAAAATGGTAGATTTAAGTGTTGAAATTGGAAATTTGAAGTTGAAGAATCCTGTTTTGACAGCTTCAGGAACATTTGGGTATGGCGAGGAATTCGCTGATTTTATTGATTTGAATCGACTTGGTGGCTTTATAGTAAAAGGCACAACGCTTAATCACAGAGAGGGCAATCCTTATCCTCGTATGGTGGAAACGCCTTCGGGAATGCTAAATGCCGTAGGATTGCAAAATAAAGGTGTTGATTATTTTATAGATAATATATATCCAAGATTGCTTAAGTATGACACTAACCCTATAGTGAACGTTAGTGGTGCATCAATCGACGATTATGTTGCAGTGTGCGAAAAGTTGTCGCCACTTGAAGGGATAAAGGCCATAGAAGTGAACATTTCGTGCCCTAATGTTAAGCAAGGCGGTATGGCTTTTGGTACTACGGTGTCTGGTGCTCAGAGTGTAGTAAAGGAAGTTCGTAAGGCATATGATGGAACGATTATAGTGAAATTGTCACCAAACGTTACTGACATTACTGAGATTGCAAAAGCTGTGGAAGAT
This sequence comes from Muribaculaceae bacterium, assembly GCA_045613305.1. Taxonomy (GTDB): domain Bacteria; phylum Bacteroidota; class Bacteroidia; order Bacteroidales; family Muribaculaceae; genus SFTJ01. The sequence goes on along the minus strand of JAZLAU010000040.1, from coordinate 21,358 downwards.
TGCGGGGCTGATGCGGTGTCGTTGACCAATACTTTTTTGGGTATGGCCATTGATGTTGAAAAGATGCGACCATATTTGTCAACAATCACTGGCGGATTGTCTGGGGCGTGCATTCGTCCTATTGCAGTGCGTATGGTTTGGCAAGTGGCAAACGCAGTTAAGATTCCAGTGGTGGGGTTAGGCGGCATTATGAACGGCCGAGATGCGGTTGAATTTATGCTTGCTGGTGCTACTGCCGTTCAATTAGGTACTGCTAATTTTATTGATCCGACGGTGACTGTGAAAGTGGTTGATTTCATAGAAGACTTTTTGACTCGTCACGGCATGAGTTCTGTTAAAGAATTGATTGGAGCAATGAAAAAATAAGAAATACGAAAAATGACCGGTTGATTAACTGGTCATTTTTTTTGTTTGATGGTGCTGATGAAAAAATGGTGGCCAACTTTTGTTGACCACCATCTTTTATTTGTAAATCCTTGTTTGATTATTCGGCGTCATAGCCGTTAATGCTGTTAAGGATTTCGATCATGTTGATAGCAGACTTGGTGATAGGGGTGCCAGGTCCGTAGATTGCGGCAACACCTGCTTGGTAAAGGTAATCATAGTCTTGAGCTGGGATTACACCACCTGCGATAACTACGATGTCTTCACGACCAAGTTTCTTCAATTCTTCAATTACTTGAGGCACCAAAGTCTTGTGACCTGCAGCAAGAGAAGAAACACCAAGAATGTGAACGTCGTTTTCAACTGCTTGACGAGCTGATTCTTCTGGAGTTTGGAACAATGGTCCCATATCAACGTCATAACCACAGTCGGCATAACCGGTTGCTACAACCTTAGCACCGCGGTCGTGACCGTCTTGGCCCATCTTAGCAATCATGATACGAGGTTGACGGCCTTCTTTCTTAGCGAATTCGGCAACCATAGCTTTGGCTTTTTCGAATTCTGGATCGTTGTTTGTTTCTGTTGAGTACACGCCTGAAATAGTTCTGATTACTGCTTTGTAACGGCCTACGACTTCTTCGCAGGCATCTGAAATTTCACCCAAAGTAGCGCGAACGCCAGCAGCCTTAACTGCAAGGTCAAGTAGGTTACCTTCTCCTGTATTAACGCATTCTGTGATTGCTTCAAGTGCAGCCTTAACCTTTGCTTCGTCGCGATTTTGCTTAAGTTCTTCGATGCGGGCAACTTGAGATAGACGAACTTCAGTGTTGTCGATTTCAAGGATGTCGATAGCTTCTTCCTTTGGAAGGCGATATTTGTTGATACCAACGATGGTTTGCTTCTTAGAGTCGATGCGAGCTTGAGTTCTAGCAGCGGCTTCTTCGATACGCATCTTAGGAACGCCTGTTTCGATAGCTTTTGCCATGCCACCAAGAGATTCGATTTCTTGAATGTGAGCCCAAGCCTTGTGTGCAATTTCGTTAGTTAGAGCTTCAACGTAGTAAGAACCGCCCCATGGGTCAACTTCACGGCAGATTTCTGTTTCTTGTTGGATGTAAATTTGAGTATTGCGAGCAATACGAGCAGAGAAATCGGTAGGAAGAGCGATTGCTTCGTCAAGCGCATTTGTGTGTAGTGATTGTGTGTGGCCAAGAGTAGCACCCATTGCTTCGATACAAGTACGACCAATGTTGTTGTATGGGTCTTGTTCGGTAAGCGACCAACCTGATGTTTGTGAGTGAGTACGCAATGCCATTGATTTTGGGTTTTCTGCACCAAAACTCTTAACGATTTTAGCCCAAAGTAGGCGGGCAGCACGCATCTTAGCAATTTCCATGAAGAAGTTCATGCCAATAGCCCAGAAGAAAGATAGGCGAGGGGCAAATGTGTCGACGTTCATGCCTGCATTGATACCAGCGCGAAGGTATTCAAGACCGTCAGCAAGGGTATAAGCAAGTTCGATGTCAGCAGTAGCTCCGGCTTCTTGCATATGGTAGCCAGAGATTGAGATGCTGTTGAACTTAGGCATGTTTTGAGATGTGTATTCGAAGATGTCGGCAATAATCTTCATAGAGAATTTTGGAGGGTAGGTGTAGGTGTTGCGCACCATGAATTCCTTCAAAATGTCGTTTTGGATTGTACCTGCCATTTCTTCAAGCTTAGCGCCTTGTTCAAGACCTGCATTGATGTAGAATGCAAGAACTGGAAGAACAGCACCGTTCATTGTCATAGATACAGACATCTTGTTCAAAGGAATTCCTTCGAAAAGAACTTTCATGTCTTCCAATGAACAGATAGAAACGCCGGCTTTACCAACGTCGCCAACTACGCGTTGGTGATTTGCGTCATAACCGCGGTGGGTTGGAAGGTCGAATGCAACAGAAAGACCTTTTTGTCCAGAAGCCAAGTTACGGCGGTAGAATGCATTTGATTCGGCAGCGGTAGAGAATCCTGCGTATTGACGGATAGTCCAAGGACGCAATGGATACATGGCGCTGTATGGGCCTCTCAAGAAAGGAGGAATACCTGAAACATAGTCAAGGTGTTCTAGGCCTTCAAGATCATCCTTTGTATAAATAGACTTAACTGGGATAAGCTCAGGGGTTATCCACTTTTCGCCTTCAGCAATCGGCTTATGTTCAACATTAAAAGCTTCGGTTGCTATATCTATATTTTTAAAATTTGGTCTCATGTGTCAAAATTACTTTAATAGTTTTGCATTAAAAGCTTTTAGTGTTTCAAGAACGTTGCTGCGAACGTGGATGAAGTTTTCAATACCAGCGGCTTGAAGTGCTTCGGTGCAAGCTGGATTACCTGCAACAACGAATTCTGCACGGTCGTTTAGGTAGTTGAATGGTTCAGGAGCAAGTGTTACATATTCATCATCGCTTGAGCAGCTAACAACAATTTGAGCGTCCTTAGCTAAAGCTGCGTCAACGCCTTGTTGAACTGTTTCAAATCCTAGATTGTCGATGATTTCGTAGCCAGCACAAGCAAAGAAGTTAGAAGAGAATTGGCTGCGAGCCAAACGCATTGCAAGGTTGCCAATAGTAAGCATGAATACCTTAGGACGCTTGCCGCTCTTTTCGGTTTCGAGACGAAGGTCTTCGAAGTCGCTAGCAGCACGGCGTGTGTTAAGTGCGTTTTCGCCCTTTTCGCAGCTGCAGCTACATGCGCAAGCGTTTTCAACAATCTTATCGGCTGCCATTTCGTTGAAGTTAGGGAATTGGTTTGTACCAAGAAGTTGTTCTTTACGACGTGCAACGTCGCCGTGGCGCTTTTCTGCTGTGGCGTTTACTGCCTTTTGGATTTCGCCTGCTTCAAGAAGGGTGTTGAAACCGCCCTTTTCTTCGCAGTCGATGAATACCTTCCAAGCTTGTTCAGCAATAGAAACTGTTAGGGTTTCTACGTAGTATGAACCACCAGCAGGGTCAACAACCTTGTCTAAGTGGCTTTCTTCCATAAGAAGAAGTTGTTGGTTGCGAGCCAAGTGCTTAGAGAATTCATCTGGTTGCTTATATTGCTTGTCGAAAGGAACTACTGTGATAGAATCAACTCCTGCTAATGCAGCTGACATGGCTTCAGTTTGAGTACGAAGCAAGTTTACATGAGCATCAAACACTGTTTGGTTGAATTCTGAAGTGATAGCATGGATTGCAATCTTGCAAGCACAGTCGCAAGCAGGATTGTATTGCTTCACGATTTGAGCCCAAAGCATGCGTGCTGCGCGGAATTTTGCAAGTTCCATGAAGTAGTTTGTTGAAATACCCATGTTGAACTTAATGCGCTTAGCAGCGTCGTCGGCAGAGATGCCTGCTTCGGTAAGGATGTTCATCCATTCAACGCCCCAGCTTAGTGCGTAACCAAGTTCTTGGTAAATGTAAGCGCCAGCGTTGCAAAGTAGGTTAGAGTCTACTGTAAACAAACGAAGATTAGGCATTTCCTTAGCAGCTTCGTATAGATTTACTGCAAGTTCCTTGATGTCGCTTGGGAATGCTTTGCCGTGTTTTAGAGGACGCTTAAATGGGTCGCATTCAATTGTGCCATTAATTGCATCTAATGCGTCGAAGCCCTTCAAATATTCAGCAAGAGCTTGCGCTGTAGCAACTGCCTTGTTAGGGCATCCTCTAAAGTTGATTTCAACTTTTGTGATGTCGATATCCTTCAAAAGAGCGGCAATGACTTCTGCAGTAGCTTCAGTTTCCATAATGAAGCCAATTGAAGTGATGCCTTTGTCAAGAAGGTCAAGTGCTTCGGCGTTTGCTGCCTTGGCATCTTCTACGACGATGTCTTCACGAATGTACCATGTGTTGTCGGTACGAGTGCCTCTCACGTAAGGGTATTCTCCTGGAAGAGAATCGGTTGTTTTGAAGTCCTTAATGTCTTCAGCGCGATACATTGGCTGAACATTGAATCCTTCATTTGTTCGCCAAACGAGCTTTTTGTTGAAGTCGGCGCCCTTTAGGTCTGCAGTAACTTTGTCAATCCATTCCTGCTTTGTGTTGGGTGCAAATTGGTCAAACAATTTTTCTTTGTTTTCTGCCATAATTTGTTAAAATATATAGTAATTTAAGTTTATGTGTCCGTTAGTCGGTTTAATAAAATTACAACTATAAAATATTTGATTGTTTTAAATGATTAGTTTAAAATGCCTTTATGGTTTCTAAATAATCCAACTACAAATATAGCGATTTATTTTAGAATAACGGTTGAAAATGATATAATTGTGTTATTAAAAAAGGTTATTACTATACAATATGAGTGAAAAATGTTTGGTGACAATAGTGTAAAGTGGTTAATGAGGGCAATGAATCTTTTGCATTGGATTTATTTTAGGGGAGAGGTGCTGCTTTTAAGTCGAAAAGTGGCGTAGTTTTAAGTTTTAACCTAAAAGGAGTGCCGGGTGTGGCGTGGCTTTGATGTTGTTTTTCGGTTAAAGTGTAGCCGTAACGTTAAGGTCATGAAATAAAAAAAGGGAGGCGATGAATAGTCGCCTCCCATATGGTTTGGTTTGTGATAATCAATTATTCACCTTTGATAGCTGCAACGCCAGGAAGAACCTTACCTTCGATAGCTTCAAGCATAGCGCCACCACCTGTTGAAACGTAAGAAACCTTTTCAGCAAGACCGAACTTGTTAACAGCAGCAACAGAGTCACCACCACCTACAAGAGAGTATGCGCCGTTTTCTTGAGTTGCTTGAGCAACATATTGAGCAATCTTGCCAGTGCCTTGAGCGAAGTTTTCGAATTCGAATACGCCTACAGGGCCGTTCCAAAGAATAGTCTTTGATTCAAGGATGATTTTCTTCCAGTTTTCAAGAGATTCTTCAGAAGCGTCCATACCTTCCCATTCGTCAGGAATGTTGTAGATGTCGAAAACTTGACGGTTTGCGTCGTTAGAGAAAGAGTCGCCGGCAACAGTTGCAACAGAAAGGCTTAGGTTAACGCCTTTTTCTTTTGCAGCAGCAATTACATTAAGTGCTTCTGGCATTAGGTCGTCTTCGTGAAGTGACTTACCAATCTTGCCACCTTGAGCCTTGATGAATGTGTATCCCATGCCGCCACCGATAATCAAGTTGTCAACCTTGTCAAGAAGGTTCTTGATAACAGCAAGCTTAGAGCTAACCTTTGAACCACCGATGATGGCAGTGAAAGGATGTTGAGCGTTCTTAAGTACGTTGTCGATAGCAGTAACTTCTTTTTGCATTAGATAGCCAAGCATCTTATTGTCAGCATCGAAGTAGTCGGCAATTACTGCAGTAGAAGCGTGCTTGCGGTGTGCAGTACCGAATGCGTCGTTAACGTAGCAGTCGGCATAGCTTGCAAGAGTCTTAGCAAATTCCTTTTGGCTAGCCTTCATAGCCTTCTTTGCATCTTCGTATGCAGGGTCGTCTTTCTTTACATCAGTTGGCTTGCCTTCTTCTTCAGCATAGAAGCGAAGGTTTTCAAGAAGAAGCACTTCGCCTGGCTTAAGTGCAGCAGCAGCGTCAGCGGCCTTTGCGCAGTCAGGTGCAAAAGTAACAGGAGCTTCAAGAGCAGCGGCAACTGCATCTTTGATTTGGCCTAAAGAGAACTTTGGGTTAACTTTTCCTTTTGGCTTGCCCATGTGCGACATAACGATAAGGCTACCGCCGTCAGCTAGGATTTTCTTTAGGGTAGGAAGAGCACCGCGGATACGAGTGTCGTCGGTGATGTTGCCGTTTTCGTCCAATGGTACATTGAAGTCAACGCGTACGATTGCCTTTTTACCAGCAAACTTGTAATTGTCAATGTTTTGCATAATAGTTTTGTATATAAAATAGTTGTATATTAAATTCTTTTCGCAAAAATAGCAAAAGATTTTGGATTCTTGCTAAAAATCAATTACTAAGTGTGTTATTTTTGATTTATATAATATTGTGTTCTGTTAGCAAGTTGGCCATTTCTTGTTGTAGTTCTTGTGCTTTTTCGCCTGCAACTTCTGCGTAATTGTCTTCTTGAGAAGCGTGAATTATGCCACGAGAAGAGTTAACCAACAGCCCGCATTCGTTTGTCATGCCATACTTTGCCACTTCGCTAAGGCTACCGCCTTGAGCGCCCACGCCAGGAACTAAGAGGAAGTGTTCTGGGGCGATGCGGCGAATGTCGGCAAACATGCTACCTTGTGTAGCGCCTACAACATACATCATGTTGTTTTTGTCGGCCCATTGCATTGATTTTTTTAGAACGGTTTCGAATAAAGGAGTTCCGTTCTCGTCCTTAATCAATTGGAAGTCGTGCGAACCTTTATTTGATGTAAGTCCTAATAGGATGACCCACTTTTCGTCGTAGCCCAAAAATGGTGTCACGCTATCTTCACCCATATATGGAGCAACGGTTACTGCGTCTACTCCAAGCGTTTCGAAAAAGCTTTTGGCATACATTTTTGAGGTGTTGCCAATGTCGCCGCGCTTAGCGTCTGCTATTATGAAAATCTCAGGATAGTTGTCTTGGATGTATTTCACGGTTTGTTCAAATGCCTTATAGCCTTCAACGCCTTGCATTTCGTAGAATGCGAGGTTTGGCTTGAAAGCAACAGCATATTGAGCTGTTGCGTCTATGATATGTTTGTTAAACTCAAATAAATCTCCGTTTAGACTTTTTGGCATTTTTCCCAAGTCGGGGTCAAGGCCAACGCATAAGAACGATTTTTTAGCCTTGATTTGTTCAATCAATTTTGCTCTATTCATTAGGTTTAAATTTGAATGTTATTTGTTTAAATTTCACTTTCTTTTAGTTTTTCTGCATTTTCAGCCACGATTAGGTGGTCGATGCAGTCTTGTATTTCGCCGTCCATAAAAGCCGAAAGGTTATAGATTGTGTAGCCTATACGGTGGTCGGTGATTCGGCCTTGGGGGTAATTGTATGTGCGAATTTTAGCCGAGCGGTCGCCGGTAGATACAAGAGTCTTGCGTCGTGAAGCTATTTCGTCGACATACTTTTGGTGCTCTTTATCGTAAATAAATGTGCGAAGTCGCGATAGGGCACGCTCTTTGTTTTTAGGCTGGTCGCGAGTTTCGGTACATTCGATTAGAATTTCTTCGGTGACTCCGGTGTTAGGGTTTTTCCACATGTAACGAAGTCTGACGCCCGATTCTACCTTGTTAACGTTCTGTCCGCCAGCGCCGCCGCTTCGAAAAGTGTCCCATTTTATTTCGCCTTCGTTGATTTCAACGTCAAACGGTTCTGCTTCAGGTAAAACGGCAACCGATGCGGCTGAAGTGTGTACGCGTCCCTGAGTTTCGGTGGCAGGTACTCGTTGCACTCGATGCACGCCAGATTCGTATTTAAGTGTGCCGTAAACATTGTCTCCGGTTACACTGCAAACTATTTCTTTGAAACCGCCTGCGCTGCCTTCGTTAGCGCTCGACACCTCAAGCTTCCATCCTTTTGATTCGCAATATTTTGCATACATTCTGAAAAGGTCGCCAGCAAAGAGTGCTGCTTCGTCGCCGCCAGTGCCGCCTCTGATTTCAAGAATTGCGTTACGAGAATCTTCAGGGTCCTTAGGGATTAAAAGGAATTTTATTTCTTCTTCTAGTTTAGGCAGTGCTTCAGTGTTGGCTTCGAGTTCTTCTTTGGCCAACTCTCTCATGTCTTCGTCGCTTTCGGTGTCAAGTATTTCTTTAGCATCGTCGATGCCTTTTAAAAGCTGTCGGTATTTGCGTGTTGCGTTAAGCAATTCTTCTAGGTCTTTATACTCTTTGCTTAGTTTTGCGTATCGCTTCATATCGGAAATAACAGCTGGGTCGGTTATTAATGTCCCGATTTCTTCAAAGCGAGCGTCAAGGCCTTCAAGCCTTTGCAACAGTTGTGTTTCTGCCATATAAAGGGGATGTTTGTTTTTGTTATAATTATTACTTGCAAATTTACAACAAATTTTTTCAAAACTAATCATCTAATACATTAATAATATGTATGTGAATCTATATTGATGAATTTCAATTTGGGAAAAGCACTAATGGTCAGTTTTAATTGTTGAATATGTTTTGATAGCATGGTGCATTATAAGGAGTTTAAAATTAAAAAAAAATATTTAGTGTTTTGAAGATTTAATAGAATAGCAGTGGGATAAGAACGAAGGATATAAAAAAGTGGAAATAATTGGAATAATATTTAGTAATTAGTTTTAACAAAGGAAAATTTTAGATTATCTTTGTAAGAAATTTATCAAATAAAACATACTTACATATGGATAAGAAACTGACCAAAGTATTGGTGTTGGGCTCAGGAGCGCTTAAGATAGGGCAAGCTGGAGAGTTTGATTATTCTGGCTCACAAGCACTTAAGGCGTTGAGAGAAGAGGGCGTTCGCTCAGTCTTGGTGAATCCTAACATCGCAACAATTCAAACATCGGAAGGTATAGCCGATAAGGTTTACTTTTTGCCTGTAAATACACATTTTGTGACAGAAATCATCAAGAAGGAACGTCCTGATGGTATTTTGCTTGCATTTGGTGGACAAACAGCATTGAATTGTGGTACTGAACTATATCAAAAAGGTGTTCTTGAAGAATACGGGGTTTCTGTTCTTGGTACATCGGTGGAAGTTATTATGGACACTGAAGACCGAGATCGTTTTGTTAAGAGGCTTAATGAGATAGGCTTGAAGTCTCCAGTAAGTGAGGCTGTAGAGACTATGGAAGACGCATTAGCAGCAGCTCGTAGAATCAATTACCCGGTTATGATTCGTTCGGCATATGCTTTGGGCGGTTTGGGTTCTGGTATATGTACAGATGAAAGTTCGTTTATTGAATTGGCAGAGAGTGCATTTACTTTTGCGCCTCAAATTTTGGTAGAAGAGTCGTTAAAAGGCTGGAAAGAAATAGAATTTGAGGTTATCAGAGACGCAAACGACCGATGCTTTACCGTGGCAAGTATGGAAAACTTTGACCCACTTGGCATTCACACAGGTGAGTCAATCGTAGTTGCTCCTACATGTTCATTGACCGAAGAGCAGGTTAAGATGCTGCAAGAAATCAGTGTTAAGGCTGTGCGTCACTTGGGTATTGTGGGTGAATGTAACATTCAGTATGCGTTTAATGCAGAAACTAACGATTATCGAATCATCGAAGTTAATGCCCGTTTGAGTCGTAGTTCAGCATTGGCATCAAAGGCTACTGGTTATCCGTTGGCTTTTGTGGCAGCAAAGATTGCTTTAGGTTATACTCTTGACCAAATTGGAGAGATGGGTACAGCCAATTCAGCATATACAGCACCAGAACTTGATTATTTGATTTGTAAGATTCCAAGATGGGATTTAACTAAGTTTGCAGGTGTTAGCCGCAGAATTGGTTCAAGCATGAAGTCTGTAGGCGAAATTATGTCTATCGGTCGTTCTTTTGAAGAAATTATCCAAAAGGGTCTTCGTATGATTGGACAAGGCATGCATGGCTTTGTTGGCAATGATCATTTGAAGTTTGATAACCTTGATGACGAATTGGCTAATCCTACTGATTTGCGCACATTCGCTATCGCTCAAGCTTTGGAAGAAGGTTATACAATTGATCGCTTGTTTGAACTTACAAAAATCGATAAGTGGTTCCTTGGCAAATTAAAGAATATCGTTGACTTTAAGCACACACTTTGTGGTTATAATTCTATTGAGGAATTGCCTGTAGGAGTGTTGAGAGAAGCAAAGGTGCTTGGCTTTAGCGACTTCCAAATTGCTCGCTTTGTTTCAAAGCCAGTTGAAGGCAATATGGAAAAAGAAAACTTGGCTGTTAGAGCATATAGAAAGAAGTTGGGTATATTGCCAGCAGTGAAAAGAATTAATACTGTGGCAAGTGAACATCCAGACCTAACCAATTATCTATATATGACTTATGGAGCCGAAGGTTACGATGTAAACTACTATAATAATGAAAAATCTGTGGTGGTGCTTGGTTCAGGTGCATACCGCATTGGTTCGTCAGTAGAATTTGACTGGTGCTCTGTGAATGCTATTCAAACTGCTCGCAAGTTGGGATACAAGAGTATAATGATTAACTACAATCCTGAAACGGTTTCTACCGACTATGATATGTGTGACCGTTTGTATTTCGACGAACTAACATTCGAACGCGTTCTTGACGTTATAGATTTAGAGACTCCAAGAGGTGTAATTGTGTCAGTAGGTGGTCAGATACCAAATAACTTGGCAATGAAGTTGCATCGTCAAAGTGTGCCAATTTTGGGAACATCTCCTGTTTCGATTGACCGTGCTGAAAACAGAAATAAGTTCTCTGCGATGCTTGACCAATTGGGTATTGACCAACCAAAGTGGAGCGCATTGACAAGCATGGAAGATGTTAAGGCGTTTGTCGACCAAGTGGGATATCCTGTTTTGGTGAGACCATCGTACGTTCTTTCTGGTGCAGCGATGAATGTATGTTATGACGAAGAAGAACTAAAGCGCTTCTTGCAAATGGCAAGCGAGGTTAGCAAGGAATATCCTGTGGTTATTTCGCAATTTATGCAAGAAACTAAGGAAATTGAATTTGATGCAGTTGCCGATCACGGTGAAATCGTTGAATATGCAATTAGTGAACACGTTGAATTTGCTGGCGTACACTCGGGTGATGCTACTATGGTGTTCCCTGCACAACAAATATATTTCTCTACTGCACGTCAAATAAAGAAGATTAGCCGTGCTATTGCAAAGGAACTGAATATTAGCGGTCCGTTTAATATGCAATTCTTGGCTAAGGATAGAGAGGTTAAGGTTATTGAATGTAACCTTCGTGCATCAAGAAGTTTCCCATTCGTTAGTAAGGTTCTAAAGCGCAACTTTATTGAAACTGCTACTAAGATTATGCTTGACGCTCCTTATGTACGTCCAGATAAGAGTGCATTCGATATTGATCGCATTGGTGTAAAAGCTTCACAATTCAGTTTTGCCCGTTTGCAAAATGCTGACCCTGTTTTAGGTGTGGATATGTCTTCTACAGGTGAAGTTGGTTGTTTGGGCGACGACTATAACGAAGCTTTGTTGAATGCTATGATTGCCACAGGTTATCGTATCCCAGAAAAGGGAATATTGATTTCAAGCGGTGCGGCTCGTTCTAAGGTGGATTTGTTGGATGTAAGCATAAAACTTCAAAAGTGTGGATATGAAATCTATGGCACTGAAGGAACTGCTAAATTCCTTAATGAGCATGGAGTAAAGGCTCACAAGGTTGGTTGGCCAGATGAAGAAGACACTGAAGGAAACATCATGGAGATGATAAGCAACCATACGTTCGACCTTGTTGTAAACATTCCTAAGAATCACACTAAGAGAGAGTTGACAAATGGCTATAAAATTCGTCGTGGTGCAATTGACCATAACATTCCATTGATAACTAATGCTCGTTTGGCGAAGGCGTTTATCGATGCATTCTGTGAACTTAAACTCGAAGATTTGAAGATTAAGAGTTGGCAAGAATACGAAGAAAACTAATTCCAAAATAGGATAGAATAATAAAAATAGGATTACCAAATTCGGTAATCCTATTTTTTTTGATACTTTATTTCAAGTAGCAAAAGGCTTGTATATATTATGAAATCTAAAGTGTGGCTACTTAGTGCGTTGCGTGCTTGTGTTGACAGGTTGCTTTGCAGTAATATAGATGTATTAATTGCTAAATGTGTTAATGCAAAATAAGAATAGTCAAGTTTTGTTGTTATAATTTGAGTAGACTATATAAATATGTGGTTTAAAAAGTTGTGCCCCCAAAGATTCTTTGGGGGCACTTGGCAAAGTGTGATTTAAATATCTTTTCGTTAAGAGTTCAATAAAATAAACTCTATGTGCTTTTATTGCATCTGGAATAATTGAGCAAAGTTTGTTGTAAATAGTTTAACGGAAATTGCAAGAAGAATAATCCCAAAAAATTTGCGAAGCATATATAGTCCACCTTTGTCTAATAGTTTTTCGATAGGGTCGGTCATCTTTATGACAAAATAAGTCCAAAGCATGTTAAGGAACAAGGCTATAAGGATGTTAATGTCGGCATACTCCGCTTTAAGTGAAAGTAGAGTTGTAAAAGAACCTGCGCCAGCAATAAGAGGGAATACGATAGGCACGAGTGTTCCGGATGTTTCAGATCCCTGATTACGGAAAATTTCAATGTCGAGAAGCATTTCAATTGCAATTAGGAAAATCACAATGGCACCAGCTGCGGCAAATGACGCAATATCTACATGGAATAGGTGCAAGATACCTTCGCCGGCAAAAAAGAATATGCAAAGCAAAACTCCGGCATAAATGGCAGCTTTTGATGCGTTTACAACGCCGCCTTTTTGCTTAATGTTAATTATGATAGGAACTGAACCGATAATGTCGATAATCGCAAACAATACGATAAACGCTCCTAATACTTCACTGATGTTGAATTTTGAGATATATTCTGAGAACATAGGTATTTGTTTTGTTTAAATATTTAAATCTTCAATTGTTATGCAAAATTAGTGTAAATTTTGGTTTTCTGCTACAAATTTTGTCTTAATTTTTTTAATTGCTCATGGTGTTGACATTCAATGTGTTACAGTTATTAAACTCTGTTTGATTAAAGAGATGAATAAAATTTAAAAATAAGTAAAAAAGGGGTTTTACTTACAGTTTGTAAGTGAGAAGTTTTGTATATTGGTGGTTATTGATTGTTACAGAGATTATTAGGCTTTTAAGTGTTGAATGAGCATTTAAGTTGATGCTTAATCTGTAAAGCATCAATTTGTTCATGCTTCAAGGCAAGTTAAGTTTCATCTTGTAAGCAAAATAGTATAGTGCACACACAAACACTTACTACATTTTAATGTAAAAATCTTTAGTTAGGGCAATATATTCAGGAGTATAAATGTGCCGTGATATTTCAATAGTGATATGCTCAACAGTTGTTTCTCTAAATTTCGGAGAGAATTCCCAAAGGATGCGTTTTGCCTGAGTGTCGGTTGTGGGATGAACATATGTTTTGCGAGTTATACACAAGCCTGCATTGAGGGCAATGTTTGTAATGACTTCTTCTGTGTCGGCCGGTGTAATGATGCTTAAACAACCATCATCGTTGAGAATCTTAGCTGAATAAACGATAAGGTCGTTGAATGTTAAAGAGTCGGTATGTCGAGCTTTTGTTCTATTATAGTCTGGAGAATGAAGAGAATTGATAAAAAACGGGGGGTTGGAAACAATTGAGTCGAATTTGATATTAGAGTTTTCGGCAAAAGTTTTAAAATCTATATGTTTAGATTCTAAACGCGCAGCCCATGGGCATTTTTCGAAATTCTCAGCAGCCTCAATTGCGGCATTTTCTTCAATATCAATTGCGGTGATTAAGGCTGACTGGTTTCTTTGCGCAACCATCATTGCAATTAAGCCGCTGCCTGTGCCTATATCAAGGCAGTTGCCATTTTCTGTAGTGTTACACCATGCTCCAAGTAGCACGCCGTCGGTGCCTACTTTCATAGCACATTTATTATGGCTGATACTGAATTGTTTAAAATGAAATACGCGTTCTCGCATATAGCCTTGATGTTATAATTTTGCAAATAATTCCTCAACTGCGTTACTATATCGTTGCAGGTTAGTGCTTTTGATTATTTTCTTTCTAAGACTTCGTTCGGCGTTAGGTAATAGGTACTCCCAATAAGTTTTCATCTTTGCCAATATTTGGTGGTCGCCACCTTCTAAATAGTCGCAATTGCCTTCGAATAACTGTTGGTGAAATTTTTGAATTTTCGCGTTATCGTTAGGATTGTCGCTCAACATGGCAGGGTTTTGCAAAAATCCTCTTCCTATCATTATGGCATGTAATGCAGGAAACCTCGATGCTATTTCTTTAGCTTTGGTTAGCGATGTTATATCGCCATTGTATACTATCGGGAACTTGCAAGAATTGTAGAATTCAGCAAAACTTTCGTTGTTTAGGTCACCTTTATATTGTTGTGTGCCTATTCTTGGATGGATGGTGATGTGTGATGGTGAAATTATGTCGAAAAGAGGCAGCAATTGTTTCCACTCATCGGCATCATTCATTCCCAATCGCATTTTTACCGAGTATTTTATACGGTCAAATTTAGATAAAGCAACAAACAAATCTTCTACTTTGTCGGGATGAGCTAGCATTCCGGCACCTTTTTGTTTGCGAGCGATTAGAGGAAACGGACATCCTAAGTTGATGTCAATATTCGTATATCCTAACTCTTCGATTTTTTGTGCTATTAAAGACGCATCGTTGGGCGCACAAGCTAATATTTGCGGAATGATGTTTGTGCCTGGATTGTTTTCCGGAGAAATATCGCGAATGTCTTTTCGCCTAATATCCCCGCGCTCAACGCGAATGAACGATGAGAAATAGCAGTCGATGGTGTTAAAGACATTTTTGTGGGCAGTTCTCCATATGTGGTCTGTGTAGCCTTGAAGAGGGGCTAAAAATATTTTCTGTTCCATGTTGTGACTCCAAATGCAATTGCTTGCCTTAATTCAATGCAAATCTAATAAGAATTAATGAAAAGAGCAATATAAGTGACTAAGTAGAACTTTAATATAAAATTGTTGGTTTTGTTTGTGATATTAAGGTAATTAACATAAATATTCTTAATAATATATTATGTGTTGCGTTTATTAGAAAAGTATTGGTTAACTTTACTTTGAAAAAATAGGCATTAAACTTTTGTGTTGTTTGTTAGTCTAATTTTTAAAAAGAACTAAATTAAAAAATAATAAGAGATGAAGAAGTATATTTTAACTTTGCTGGGATCTGTGGTTTTGGGTAGCGCTGTTTCGTTTGCTCAAGATTGGGACGATATCTATTATGATACAGGAGCAAAAAATAAAAGTAAAGATACTGAAAAGAAGGCTGCTATAACTATAAAGAAAAGCAGCGGCACAACTTCAACGGCCGCACGAAATCCATATTTTACAGTTGACACTCAGAAACAAACTAAGTCGGCTACTTCAACCTCACCACAAATTGTGAATGGGCGAGATGTTGATGAATATAATCGTCGTTACACTGACGAGCAAGAAGCTTATTATGCAGAAGAAGCTGCTGCATATGCTGCAGGTGATTCGGCTAACATCGAGGATTTTGCATATACCGACCGTTTGGTGAAGTTTCATAATCCAGAATTGGTCGACAGTAGTGAAGACGCCGAACTTATTGAGTTGTACTATGACAACCGTCCAACAGTTAATTTGATAGTAGGTACATCATTTGGAAGCTATTACGATCCATTTTATTGGGGAGGATATCGTCCTTACCGTTCATGGTATCGTCCTTATGGATATGGTTGGTATGACAGTTGGTACACAGGATGGTACGATCCTTGGTATGACCCATACTATTCGTGGGGTTATGGATGGTATGGTGGATGGCATAATCCATGGCATTACACATGGGGATGTGGATATCCACACTATGGATGGCATGGTCCAAGTTGGGGTCATCATGGACACTATTGGCCAGTTAGTCGCCCACATATAAACGACGGTGGCAGATTGACAGCCGGACATCGTGGAACTATAGGCGGCAGAGGAACTATAGGCAAAAACAGTGTGACAACAGGCCGCCCAGGATATGCATCTACAATTTCTCGCAGAAATAATGTGTCGAACACATCGGGCAGGGTATCTACAAGACCATCCACAATTAATAGAAATAATGGCGCAAGTGTGAATTCTTCGAGACCATCAACATCGGTGTCACGTCCTGGAACAACAGGCTCTATCAGAAAGAGTGTAGGTTCGTCGGCAACTGAAAACATGTCACGTCGTAATTCTGTGACACGTTCAAGAAGTGCAGCACCTACATATAATTCAAACTCAAGCACAACTACACGCCGTAGCTCTGGTTATAGCAGTGGAACCACTCGTAGTAGTAGCGGTAGCAGTTACAATAGTGGCTCGATGAGCGGAGGTCGCAGTAGCGGCGGATACAGTGGCGGAAATAGTGGCGGCAGTCGCGGTGGTAGCAGCAGTGGAGGTAGCCGTGGCGGACGTCGATAAATTTAATGAAAGTGTAATTTCAATATAATAATATAGATATTATGAAAAAAATTGTAATATGTGCTGCAGTAGCGATGTTGATACCAACAGTGTCGTTTGCACAAAGTGCACTTGATGCATACTCAATGTCGCAAGATGATTTAAGAGGTACTGCACGCTATATGTCGATGGGCGGGGCTTTTGGCGCTCTTGGTGGCGACTTGTCGTCAATATCGCAAAATCCTGGGGGTATAGGTGTATACCGCAGCTCAGACATGTCGGTAACTCTAGATGTTGATATGCAAACAAGCAAGAGCTTAGACCTTAATTATAGTGAATCAACCGACCAGACTAAAGTTAATTGTAATTCGTTTGGTTATATCGGTGCATTCAAAATTAATGGTGATGTTTTGAGAAATGTCAATTTGGGCTTTACCTATAACCGTAGAGTGAATTTTGCTAGAGCATACAAGGGCCAAATGCACAATTTGAACACGTCATTGTCGAATTATATAGCAGGCATCACAAATGCAGAAGGTTGGACATCTAATGATTTGGCAAGTGCTAATTATGAGACAACTGAGGCTCCTTGGATGAGTATTTTGGCATATGATGGTAGTTTAATTAACCCTTTGAGTGACGGAAAGTCTTTTCAGGGTTTGTTTGGCGATGGAACTAATGGTTATGGTGAATATGAAGTGATAGAAAAGGGTGGTATCAATGAGTATAACCTATCGTTCGGCGGTAATTTTAAAGATAAGCTATATTGGGGTATGACTTTGGGCATTATGGACTTAGACTATAATTTGTATTCTTATTATGGAGAAGCTCTTGATAATGCATATATAAATGACGATATTACTGGTGTGGGTAATGTGGTTAAAGGCTCTGCAATGTATGCCCTTGAAAATTATTTGTCAACAAAAGGCACGGGCTGTAACTTTAAGTTAGGTGTGATATATAGAGCAACAAATGCCATTAGAATTGGCGCGGCTTTCCATACGCCTACATATTTCACAATGAAAGATAGTTATTACACTTCTTTGGGATTTGATTATGCCGGTCAGCAAAGCTCCGTTGAAACAAATGACGGGTATGATGGTGAAACATGGTATCAATTGAGCACACCATGGCGCTTCATGGGAAGCATAGCTGGTGTTATTGGCACCAAAGCAATTGTAAGTTTTGATTATGAAAGAGTTCAATATAACACTATGAATTTAAAAGATGATTACGGATATGATTATGTTGACACTAATTTTGACATCCGTGATTATTATAAAGGTTCTAATGTTTTCAGATTAGGTGCTGAATACAGAATTGACCCAAGTTTTAGTGTTCGTGCTGGTTTCTCTCATCAAACATCGCCAGTTAAGGAAGAAGCATTGAATGAGCAGATGAACATTATAACCGTAAGCACAACTCCGGCATATTCGTTTGATAAAAGCACTCAACATTACTGCTTAGGTATAGGCTATAAGTTTGGCCGCTTCTATGCAGATTTGGCTTATGTTCATAAAAATAAAGAACGAGAATATCATGCATTTTCACCTGTAGTTGATTATGGTGAACCATCTCCATCAAACATTGTTAAGGACACAAACGACAGAATAGTGGCAACATTTGGAGTGAGATTCTAAAAATGAGAAGAATTTGCAGTTTAAAGAATCGGGGCAAAGGCCTCGATTCTTTTTTGTTTGTGTGTGGGGTGAGAATGTTAATATTTTCACTCCGTTGCTTTCTTAAAAGCAAACTATTATTTGTAAATTTGTTAAATTATAATCGGTTGAAAAAATGGCAATAGAAGTACCAAATAATATTGATTTAGATAATGTTGAGTTTCAAAACGCATGGAACTTAATACAGCACACTAATCAGTCGGTGTTTTTGACGGGTAAAGCTGGCACGGGAAAGAGTACTTTTTTGCGATATATATGTGCAAATACGAGAAAAAATTATGTGATATTGGCACCGACAGGAATAGCTGCAGTTAATGTGGGCGGTGTTACAATGCACTCGTTTTTTAAAATGCCGTTTAAACCATTATTGCCCGATGACCCTGATTACACTGCACGAAAGATTAGGAGCACTTTAAAATTTCCTAAGGATAAGGTTAAACTCATTAAGGAACTCGACCTTATAATTGTAGATGAGATATCGATGGTGCGCAGTGATATGATTGATTACATGGATAGGGTTTTAAGGGTATACAGTGAAAATATGCGAGAGCCCTTCGGTGGGAAGCAGCTGCTGCTTGTGGGTGATATCTTTCAATTGGAACCTGTGGTTACGCAAGACATGAAAGACATTCTGCGTAGATACTATAAGAATTTCTTCTTTTTCAATGCAAATGCATTTGGCTATTTAAAATTGGTGCCGATAGAGTTGCGCAAGATTTATCGCCAGTCTGATAGTGTGTTTGTTTCGATGCTTGACCGCGTGCGTGAAAACCATGCAACCAAACAAGATATAACGTTAATTAATTCTCGCTATAATCCTAATTATAAAGAGGAAAAAGGCACATTTGTGATGACGTTGGCCACTCGTAGGGATACGGTTGACATGATAAACGAAACTCATATGGACGCCATTGAAAACCCTCAATATGTGTTTGAGGGACAAATAGAGGGCACGTTTCCTTCACAAAACTTGCCAACACAGCAAGAGTTAGTGGTTAAAAAAGATGCTCAGGTTATTTTTATCCGAAATGATAAAGATGGTCGTTGGATTAATGGCACTTTGGGCAGAGTTTGTAGGGTAGACGACGATGAAATGTGGGTGGAACTTGAAGACGGAAATGTGTATAATGTAGAGCCTGAAGTATGGGAGAATATGCAGTATACCTACGACGAAGAAAAGAAAGTAGTGGTGGAAAATGTTCTTGGAACGTTTAAGCAATATCCTGTGAAGCCGGCTTGGGCGTTAACCGTACATAAAAGTCAAGGCCTAACGTTCAATAATATAATAATAGATTTTGCCGGAGGGGCTTTTAGCAGTGGGCAAACCTATGTGGCTTTGTCAAGATGCACATCGTTGGAAGGAATCGTGCTGAGGGAGCAAATTGATGAGCGTGATATTATTGTAAATAACCACATTGTAGAGTTCAGCAAATATTTTAATAGCAAGGCGCTGATTAATGAGGCTATGGCAAAAGCATCGGCCGATTTGTTGTATAATAGTTCTGTTAAAGCATTTAATAATGGCGATTTCAGAAAAACTATAGCCGATTTTGCTGAGGCGATGAAGATACGAAATGTTTTAAACGAAGACTTGGTACAACGATTTGCAGCTGTGAAACTTTCGACGATAAAGAAGTTGCAAAATGAGATTAAACAACTCGAGGTTATAGTCGACAATCAGCGAAAGGTGCTTTACGACTTGGCAATGGAATACGTTGCTATGGGTAATGATTCGCTTGATATGGGAGGCGTAGTTTCTGATGTTTCGGTGGAATATGCTGCATCAAAGCGGGATGCCATAACTATAAAGGCTGCACTTGCTAATTTTGATAAAGCGTTGAAATTGTGGCCGGAATGTGAACAGGCTTTGATAGGTAAGGCTAAGGTGCTTAGCAATATCGATGAAATAGATATGGCTATAACATTGTTGAAGAAAGCGGTAAGCATAAACGGGAACAATTATGATGCTCAATTTTTGTTGGGAATTATGCTGAAAGATGCCGGTGACACTCCTGCTGCAATTAAGGCTTTTAAGAAAGCCGCTAAAGCCAATAAGAATGCACCTCAACCACATGAGCAATTGCAGTATATATACGAACAGATTGGCCTCGAAGACCTTGCTGAAGAACGCAAGGAAGTAGCTAAGAAGTTAAGGGCAAAAGCTCATAAATCCAAAAAGGGTAAAAAATAAGAAAAACATAATGTTTCGTTTATGAAACATTATGTTTTTTTATAATAATCATTTCCTACAAACCGAGTTGTAAATAAATAGGTTGTGTAGAATTAAACTTCAACAACAAATTAATAACGGTTGATGTATTCAACAATCCATTCTCCAACTTCTTTTGTGCCGAATTTAGCACCATCCGCAACTTGTATTTCAGGCGTTCTGATGTTGTTGTTGAGAGCCGCATCTACAGCTTCGCGAATTAAAGCCCCTTCGTCAATAAGGTTGAAGTGTTCGAATAACATAGCTACCGAAAGAATTTGAGCCAAAGGATTTGCTATATTAAGACCTTTTGCTTGAGGCCAAGAACCGTGAATAGGTTCAAAAACAGGTGTGCTTTCGCCAGTAGAAGCCGATGGTAAAAGTCCCATGCTACCGCTTATGCATGAACCTTCGTCGGTTAGAATATCGCCAAATGTGTTTTCTGTTACCATGACATCAAAGAACTTTGGCTCTTGAATCATGCGCATTGCCGCATTGTCGACATACATGAAATCGGTTGTTACATCAGGATAATTGGGTGCCATCTCTTGCGCAATTTGTCTCCATAATCTGCTCGATGCCAAAACGTTTGCTTTGTCGACCACGGTGAGATGTTTTCGGCGTTTTTGAGCATATTCAAAAGCAACTTTTAAGATGCGTTCTATCTCATTACGGGTGTAAGAGTTTGTGTCATATGCTTTGTCGTTATCTTGATACTTTTCACCGAAATACATTCCGCCCGTTAACTCACGAATACAAATAAAATCAGCACCATCAACCAGTTCCGCTCTTAGAGGAGATTTATGCAATAGGCATTTAAAGGTTTGCACAGGTCGAATATTGGCAAATAATCCTAGTTTCTTTCTCATTGCAAGCAAACCCTGCTCGGGGCGTACTTTTGCGGTGGGGTCGTTGTCGAATTTAGGATCGCCTACGGCAGAAAACAAAACAGCGTCAGATTCAAGGCATAAATCGAGAGTTTCTTGAGGGAATGGGTCGCCAACCTTGTCGATAGCGTCGGCGCCGCAAAGACCATATTTAAATGTTACGGTGTGATTGTAGCGTTTG
>JAZLAU010000039.1:0-43383 GCA_045613305.1 Muribaculaceae bacterium | reverse complement strand
TGGGGTATCATTCTTAAAAAAATACACTATATTTGTAATTGCAAACTTAAATTTTTCAGAAAAAATGAAACTAATAAGACCTTTCATGACAACACTGGCACTACTTTCAGCAGTTGCCATTCACGCACACCAATTTGAGAAGGAAGGATTTTTTTACAATATCCTCGACAGAACAAAACAAACCGTTGAGATAACCTATAAGGGAAGTTCTTACGACACTTATCCCGAAAGATACACCGGCAAGGTAGTCATTCCGTCGTCAGTAACATTCGACGGCAAACCTTACAGCGTGACACAAATCGGCATTAGCGCCTTTCAAGAATGCACTGGCATCACAAGCATCACTATCCCTAACACCGTTGAGACCCTCGAGTACGGAGCATTCACAGGTTGTACAGGCCTCACAAGCATCACCATTCCGAGCGGCGTTACAAACATTGCCGAAGGCGCTTTATCTTATTGCACAGCAATGACAAAAGTTGTTGTCGACGAAGCAAACAGCACTTTTGACAGCCGAGACAACTGCAATGCAATCATCAACACCGAATCAAACACTCTCGTATATGGTTGCCAAAGCACCATAATACCTAACAGCGTGGCACACATAGGCAAAACAGCCTTCACAGGCTGCAAAGGCCTCACATCTATCGAAATTCCGAGTAGCGTAATTACCATCGGTGACGCTGCATTTTGTGAATGCAAAAGCCTCACAAACATCACAATCCCTAATGGCGTTACAACCATTGGCTACATGGCATTTTATTACTGCGACAAGGTCAAAAGCATCACTCTGCCTCGCACCCTAAAACGCATCGGCGACAATGCGTTCCAATATTGCATGGCTGCTACAAAGGTAAACTCTCACGCTGAAGTGCCTCCAACCTGCGGCGATTATGCCTTCGACTATGTTTACCAAAATGGTTGCACACTTTACATCCCTAAAGGAAGCAAAAGCGCCTATAGCGAAGCATTCCCTTGGAGATTTTTCGAAACCATCGTTGACAGCCTTTCTGGAATCGACGAAATTGTGACCGACAACAACGCTCCTACCGAATACTTTAACATAAATGGCACTCGCGTTGAAAATCCTGAAAACGGCATCTTCATTAAGCGCCAAGGCAAAAATGTTGAAAAAGTAATTATTAAATAAGCACACCAGCAATAAAACCAAACCACTATAGCAAGCCCCAGAGTTTTTGAAAACTTTGGGGCTATTCATTTCCAACCCTCGCCAAACTAATTACATAATTTGCCGTTTTTATAACCACATTTCACTGCCACGTCTACGCTCTGCAAACGATCCATTGCGCAATCTCTCATTAGCCTCCACCCAAAAAACACAGCAGCCCTGGCAATCGCCAAGGCTGCATGCATTTTATACGTTCATATCCGAGCCACAAAAGACCCGTTGATCATCACCTCTTAAGATGACGGCCTGTTACTCTTCGTCGACAGCAATTTCTGTTTCTTTCATTTCCTTATATTCCTCCCAATCGGGGTCTTCTTCGGCATGAAACTCTAAAGGCAACTGCTCGAATTCGGCCATCGCCTCATTAAACTTCTTACTGAAGATAAACAAACTCATCACATAAAACACCCAATTGCGCTCACCCGCTCCGGTATATATGCCAGTCATAACAGCCACCGGGTCTTTCTTAAAAACTGCTTGCAACGAATCGGTGACAGCCTCCATTAGTTGCGAAGTCTTATAATCAGGCATGCCGCTTTCGCCATAACGCCAAGTCACTTCCACTCGGTTGACATATTTGCCCGTAGCCATCACATCTTCCATATCGCGGCGGCCGGTAACTATTATCAATTCGCCACCTTCACTCTCAGCCGGCGCCGACCACCACTCATCTGTTATTTTTAATTTTGCCATATTTTTCTTTATCCGATTTTTTTGTTTTCAAGTAGTTAAAATTAAGAATTCTTTTTCATTCACACAAATTTGGCATTACGCATTTATTTTACGAAATTTGCTCAATATAGCAAACCGTGTGCGCAGAACGAGCAAACTTGCTTGCGCCATTCTGCCAAACCAACAACTATATTACACAAAAATAGTATAAGCCAACACCGTAAAGAAAAACATTTTTTATCAACCCAAACCACCATCTTTTCTTATGGACACATTAATGATTTCACTTATCGTAGCACTTGCAGTCTTTATCATTATTCTAATAATCGCCCTGCTGCGTAAAAGCGACCATTCGCGCAAATACATCATTCTGAAAAACGACTTCGAAGAAATTTCAGAACAACTTCACAACAAAACTCAAGAAGCGAGTTCGCTGAGCAAACAAAACATCGAACTTCGCGAAGCATACTCGGCCGCTAAAGCATCAATCGACGCCCTAAAAAGCCGAATCGACGAATCTTCTGAGTCATACAATAAATTGCAACAATCACTTGCACAACTTCAAAGCGAACACACTCAGTGCCTCCAAAAATTAGCCACTTCTAACGAACAACTTCGCCAGGCACAAAACGACAACGAGGCTCTAACCTCTCGCCAGCAAGAACTGCAAAAACAGTCTGAAGAAACTTTCAAAAACATCGCCAACGAGATTCTAAAACAAAACAGCCGCGACTTTAAGGAAGCCAACGAGACTCGAATAAACGAAATACTCACTCCTTTCAAAGAAAACATCAATAATATTCGTCAATCCATCAAAGAATATTACGAGCAGGGCTTAAAAGAAACCTCTTCATTAAAAACCACCATTGCCGAACTCACAAAACTCAACAGCCAACTAGGCAAAGAGGCCAATGAACTCTCGCTTGCCCTCCGAGGTAATAAAAAGAACACGCAAGGCCCTTGGGGGGAAATGATTTTAACTCAAATCCTTGAAGGCTCCGGACTGATTGAAAACGTCAACTATATGCTGCAAGCCACCAAAAACCCCGACGGCTCAAAAATTGAAGAAAATTATCGCCCCGACGCTTTACTTATGCTGCCCGAGCAAAAGGTGATTGTTATCGACTCAAAGGTAAATGTCACTCACTTCATCAACTACGCCAATGCCGACAACGATTCCGACCGCCAAGCCCACCTCAAAAGCCACATCGAGTCAATGAGGGCTCAAGTGAAAGCACTAAGCGAAAAATGCTACCAAAAAGCTGTGAAAAATTCGGCCGACTTTGTAATAATGTTCGTGCCTAACGAAAGCGCGTATGTGGCTGCCATGCAAGGCGACCCCAACATGTGGAGCGAAGCCTACAACAAACATGTGGTGATTGTGAGCCCTACCAATCTAATATCGGTGGCTAAAATGATGGAACAACTTTGGAACAACGACAAGCAAAACCGCAACGCCATTGCCATTGCCGAAGAATCAGGTAAACTGATTGACAAACTTGCCGGATTCGCCGACGACCTTCAAAAAGTGGGCGATTCTCTCACCCTTGCCCGCACGGCTTTCGATGCCGCTAAAAACAAACTGTCGGACGGCCGAGGAAACATTCTTGGTCGCGCCCAAAAAATTCGCAATCTCGGCGCTAAAGCCACTAAATTATTGCCTAATCACTACTCCGACGACGAATAAATTTCAAGCCGTAAATGTGTTAATTTAGGGGCTTTTTACTGCTCGTTAAATGTTAAAAAACAATATATTACGTTTTTTATTACGACTCGATATTTAACGCACCGAATACGACACCAAAAGTCGTCAAAAGTGTTAAATCACCCACATCGTCAACGCCAAAAATCACATTCTCACATATTTCAGCCATTGATTTAACACATTTTGTTAACTTATATTACATTGTTAACAAACCTAAGCGCAAACAAGATAATTAAGACTTTCTATTTCAACCATTTAGACAAGCCGAGGAATTAACAAATTTGGATAAATAAAAATAATTTACTAAATTTGCAAAAGATTAAAGCCAGACATATAAATTTAGACTAAGGAAACAATTACTGGCAACGCCGAAAATCGGCAAGGTTGCAGTTTCGAAAGATTTCGCGACGACAACCTCAAGTTGAACGTAAAACATGACGAATGAAGAAAGCTTTATTAGCTGTTGCAGCAATTGCTATCATGCTATTGTCTACTTCATCTTACAGCGGTAAAGGCATCGACAGCCGAGTTGGCCACATGGCGCCAAACTTCACCGTTAGTAATGCCGACACAATGGTGTCGTTGCAAAACATGAAGGGCAATTATGTATTGCTAACATTCTGGTCGTCGGCCGATGCTCAATCTCGCATCAACAACATGCACTACGACCGCTTAGCAAGCAAGAGCAATATGCAACACATCGCGGTTAACTACGACCGCAGCGCATTGATTTTTGGAGAAGTTAGCAAAATTGACAACCTTTCTCACGGTTCTCAATTTTTCGACGCAGAAGGCTTCGAATCTAACCTTTACAAAAGTTATCGCATCAGCACTAAAGGCTATCGCACTTTGCTAATCGACCCCGCGGGCGAGATTATCAGCGAAAACCCTACTGAGAGCGAATTGGCGCTATTGAATTGAAAACTCGGGCAATAAAGCCCTGGTTCCTATAAAAAGAAACCGCAGCATTGACATCAACGCTGCGGTTTCTTTTTTATCGTCATATCGCGACACCCGTTTTTAAAGGCGGCATCACTTTAACTTCAAATCGCAATATATCATGCAATGGTCGCTAAGCATTGGCTCGCACACCACCTTCACATTGCTCACATCAAATCCCTTAACCAATATGTTATCAAGTTGTTTTTTGGGGCCTTTTGCCGGATAGGTCAAAAGCACTTCGTTCTCTCCGCCATTTGCCGCTTTATAGCCCACTTCGTAAAAAGGAGAAAATTCGCCGTCGCCCTTGCTGGTGTTAAAATCAGCCGCTATAATCACATATTGCTCATCGGCAAAATCGGCAACCAACTGCTTTATTTGCGCCACGCGGCAGGCATAGCCATTTTCGCCTTGAGCCCAATCGAGGTGCGTCGACACCACCTTCACTTTTATGCCCTCATAATCGAGCGTAGCGACCGTGTAGTAGCGATATTGCACACACTGTGCAAATTTCACCTCCGCAACCGACTGCAAAGGCTGCGAACGAGTGAAAATGGCATTGCAATTATAGTCATACTTTTTACCTACAGCCGCATAGGCATAGGCGCCAAACACCACATTAGCAGCGTCACAGCCGGGCGCAAACGCGGGATTATATTCACACACAGCAAACACATCGGCATCTACATCAGCAAGCAATGCATTATAATCGGCTATCTTTGCCGACGCCATTTCGGCTGTTATCTTGCTGACGCAATCTGTTCCGTTGGCAAAATGGCCTATGTTCCACAGCGCAAAACGCATTTGCGCCGCCGACGCCAAGCACATCATGGCAAACACTGCCTGAACAATCAACCTCTTCATGACAATTTGCGTTAATCAAAATTATTCAAACATGCCCTCAATTGCTTCTTCGGGCTGCAATTCATCGCCATGCTGGTCAATAGGCACTCCGCCCAAATCTTCCTTAAAGCATAGGTCGATATCCGACGGGAACACAAACTTGCGGTCTTGCGAATATGGCAAAGTCTTATCTTCAAACACCTTCTTCATATAATGGCCAAATATAGGCAACGCCATAGAAGCACCTTGACCACTTGCCATATTATTAAAGTGAATATAGCGCTCTTCGCCACCTACCCACACACCTGTCACGAGGTCAGGAGTGAAGCCCATAAACCAACCATCGGCATTGAAGTTGGTAGTACCTGTCTTGCCTCCAATTTGCGCAGTCAATCCAAACGGAGCACGGCGCAAACGAGCACCCGTACCAGAGTCTACAACATTGAGCAATATCGACAATATCTTGTAATAGCCAATCTCACTAAGCACCTCAGTATATTTCGGAGTGAATTCCGAAATCACATTGCCCATGTTATCAGTAATTCGAGTCACATACAACGGGTCAACACGCATGCCCTTATTAGCAAATGCAGTGTAAGCAGCCACCATTTCTTTCACCGACACGTCGCAAGGACCTAACGAAAGCGAAGGCACAGCATCAAGATGGTTAGTGATGCCAAAAGCGTGCATCTTTCTCACCAATTGCTGTGGCGACATACGGTCGGCTGTTATCAAGCGGGCCGATATCCAGTTATTTGAATTCGTCAAAGCCCAACGCAAAGTCACCATTTCCCCAACATGGCTACCACCTGCATTGCGAGGTTGCCAAACGCCTCCAGGTATCTCGATTATAGGCTGCTCGTTAAGGAAAGTGTCGCATGGAGTATAATCTTCTTCCATAGCCAAGCCATACAAGAAAGGCTTAGCAGTAGAACCAATCTGACGGCGTCCGCGTCCAGCCATGTCATACTTGAAGAATCGGAAACTTGGACCGCCAACATATGCCTTAACATGACCATTAATTGGGTCCATCGACATCATGCCCATACGCAAGAACGACTTAATATAAAGCAACGAGTCGAGCGGCGTCATCGTTGTATCCACTCCACCATCGTAAGTGAACACACGCATATCGGTTGGCTCATTAAAGTTATTTATGATGTCGGCTTCTTTATAGCCCGCCTTTCGCAACACACGAGCACGCTCGCTCTGCAAAATAGCATTCTTAATCAACGATTCCTTCAAATCCTTCGACAATTCTGCGGTATTGTTGCTGTAAGGATTCTTCATGCCTCCACGTTCTTTCTCAAAGCGCTTTTGCAAATCCTTGCCAATATGCTCATACACTGCATTTTCGGCATATTCTTGCATATGCGAATCAATGGTTGTAAATATCTTCAATCCATCGGTATACACATCATATTTTGAGCCGTCGGGCTTTCGATTCTTTTCACACCAACCGTATAGCGGATTAATGTTCCATGCTATCGAATCGTCAACATAAGCCTGATAGTTCCAATCAGGATAATCGTCACGGTCAGGTTTTTCGGCAGTCATCACTCTACGCAATTCCTCGCGGAAATACGGAGCGACGCCATCGTTGTGGTCCACGCGGTGAAATTTTATCACCAGCGGTTTCTTCTTTAGTTCCTCACATTCCTCTTCAGAAATATAATCGGCCTTGCGCATTTGCTCAAACACCACATTTCGGCGGCTCAAGCACACCTCTGGACGGCGCACAGGGTTAAAGTACGAAGGATTCTTCAACATCCCGATTAATGTTGCAGCCTCCTCAACAGTAAGATTATCGGGCTGCTTACCAAAGTAAACGTGCGCCGCTGTCTTAATACCCACCGCATTATATAGGAAGTCGAATTGGTTAAGATACATCTTAATGATTTCGTCCTTGGTATAATAGCGCTCAAGTTTCAAAGCAATCACCCATTCCACCGGCTTCTTCATCGCTCTCGAGAAGAACGATTCCGATGGTGGAGAATAAAGTTGTTTTGCAAGTTGCTGAGTGATTGTACTACCACCACCGGCATTCTTTTGCATCAAAAGCACACGCTTAAAAAGCACGCGCAGAATGGCACGTCCGTCAATACCCGAGTGGCTATCAAATCGCGCGTCTTCAGTTGCTATCAACGCCTGCATAAGGTAAGGCGACATCTCATCGTAGTCAACATACACGCGGTTGCTCTTGCTACGGAAAAATCGGCCCATTTCCACTCCATCGCTCGAATAAATCATCGAAGCGAAACGGTCGGTTGGGTTCTTCAGTTCCTCAACAGGAGGCATATAACCTATCACTCCGTTATATATCAAGACAAATATCAAAAACATCAAGACCAGAAAGGCACCGAAGCCCTTCCACATCCATGAAATTATTTTTCGGGTATAGGCACCCGATTGCTTTGTCTTTTCTGCTGCTTTGTCTGTTTCAGTCGACATAAAAAAATCTATTGCTTATCTAAAAAACTTGCTTTTCGTTCACATACGCCTACATTTAGGCATAATATTAATTATTATGCAAATATAGTGAAAGGCGAGCGAAAAAAAGGCAAGTCTCACTTGATTTTTTATCCGAGCCGCATCCTATATTATCTAAATATAGTGAAAGGCGAGCGAAAAAAAGGCAAGTCTCGCTTGAATTTTTATCCGAGCCGCATCCTATATTATTTAAATATAGCGAAACGCCCCATAAAATTCGAGCAAGACCTGCCTGATTATTTAAACGTGACTCACCGCTCAACCCGTAGGCCGAACCGGCGCACGCATTAATTGAAATTCCACTTAACGCCCAGCGCTGGCATTACCTTAAAACCCTTTTCCACAAAGTTGTTCGACAGTTCAACCTCACCGCCAACACTCAGTTTCACCTTTTCCCAACCTTTTATTTTATTGAGATTTACCCAAAACTGTGGTTCTGACAGAAAGATAAACTCGGTGTTTTGCCACGCTCGCACCTCACGCCAAAAATCAGCAAATCCCGAAAACGTGCACCAACCTTTTGCAAAGTCGATGTTCCACACTCCCGTGATTTGAAAATTATGCACTTGATTTTTACCAAATGAGTCTTTAGTGCCGGGTATAGCCTTATACATGGCCGACAGCGACCACGTCTTTGAGAAATCGGCCGAATGGCCCGAGTAGGTCAAACCTCCCAGCCACGCATTATTAAACGAGCCCGCAGTAGTGTTTAAGCCACCGTTATACTCCACATGCACCGAAAGCCATGACAACTTGCTTTTCTGCCAAAAATTTAGTTCTCTTGCAATTTCCCAATATGCACCTTGGGCTTTTGGCGAATAGTCAAAGTCAACAAAGAAAAAAGTGCTGCCCCAACTGTCAGGCTTAAACATCTCCACTGTGGATGTGGCACATTCGCGACCTGTATCATACAAAAGTTGTACATTCTGAGAGTCAGCCCTACGGGGCACAATCATGCATAGCATGACAAACGCCAACGTCAATGTAACATGTTTCATATTTCTTCATCTTTTTGAGTTAACAATATGCCTATGAGTGCAGAAGGCACAAACCTTTTAGCAAGCATGCCTATAACTGCATCATACACAAATATAGCAACTTTTCATTTGAATTTCAACACTCTGCTATATATTAAACGCAAAAAAGCACCAACACTCATAACATTTGCGTGAAATAACCACAAAAAAACACGCTTTCCCTCTCCACTTTCACGTCATCTTCATCAACACATCTACCGCTATCACAAATAAAGGCCAATAACACATTGCAAAAGTTGAATATAATTTTCAGGAAAAACGTTTCATTATATATAAAAATTCATTACCTTTGCAATGATATGATAATAGAAAGAAGACATAACGATACAAGCTGTCAGCCATCTGACACAATGAGCCAATTGGCCAATTTGTCGTGGCAAACATATCGTGTGTTATGGAATTTATCGCCAATCGAGACCGCTTTTGCATTCTGATTGGCTTTTTTTGTACCATAACGTAACATCTCCTCTGCCAATTATCATTACACGAGTAAAGGAATAACCATAAAACCTACATCTAAACAATATGAGTAACAAGAGTTTGGTTTCTATCAACGATTTAAGCAAAGAAGAAATCCTTGAACTGATTGAAAAGGCAAGCCATTTCGAGCAAAACCCTAACAGAGATATCCTTGCCGGCAAAGTGGTGGCTACATTGTTTTTTGAGCCATCTACCCGCACCCGACTAAGTTTTGAAACAGCCGTAAACCGCCTCGGCGGTCGCGTTATCGGTTTCTCTGATGCAAGCACCACAAGCAGCAGCAAAGGCGAAACCCTTAAAGACACCATTATGATGGTAAGCAACTATGCCGACCTCATCGTGATGCGACACCACGTGGAAGGGGCTGCGCGATATGCCAGCGAATTTGCACCAGTGCCTATAATCAACGCCGGCGACGGGGCTAACCAACACCCCACTCAAACTATGCTCGACCTTTACTCTATTAACAAAACTCAAGGCACACTCAACAACCTAACCATAACCATGGTGGGCGACTTGAAATATGGCCGCACCGTTCACTCGCTGCTAATGGCTATGCGACACTTCAACCCACGCTTCAACTTCGTGGCTTGCAACGAATTGCAAATGCCTACTGAATACAAGGAGTTTTGCCAACAAAACGGCATTGAATACAACGAATACACCGAGTTTAGCGAAGACGTGATTAACGATAGCGACATCCTTTACATGACTCGTGTGCAACGCGAACGTTTCACCGACCTTCTTGAATACGAAAGAGTGAAAAACCTCTACAACTTGCACAACGCAATGCTCGCAAACAGCAAGCCAAACCTAAAGGTGCTTCACCCACTGCCTCGTGTTAACGAAATCAGTTACGACGTCGACGACAACCCTAAGGCTTACTACATACAGCAAGCCAAAAACGGCCTTTATGCACGTCAAGCAATAATTTGCCGTGCACTCGACATCGACTGCTAATTTTTCAAACCTTTAGAATTATTTCATTATGACTAAAATAAACAACGATTCATTGGCCGTTGCCGCTCTTAAAAACGGCACAGTTATCGACCGCATTAATCCTGAAGTGCTTTTTAAGGTTGCCGACTTGTTGAAAATTCAAAACATCAAGACCAGTGTAACCATCGGCGTTAACCTCGACAGCAAGCATATGGGCAAAAAGGGCATCATAAAAGTTGCCGACGTGTTTTTCGACGAAGAAACCATCAACCGCATTGCGCTGATTTCGCCTCAGGCTAAGGTGAATGTCATTCAAGACTACTGCGTAACCGAAAAGCACCAAGTGTGTTTACCCGACACTATTGTCGACATAGTGCGTTGCAACAACCCAAAATGCATCACCAACAACGAACCAATGAAAACCTTGTTTCATGTAGTAGACCGCAACCCTGTCACATTATGCTGCCACTACTGCGAACACAAGGTTAATCAAACAGAATTAACCATCAAATAAATATGAAACAAAATTGGCGTCCAGGCAACATGGTCTACCCAGTGCCTGCCATGCTTGTGAGTTGCGGTGCAAATGCCGACGAATACAACGTTTTCACTGCTTCTTGGGTGGGCACCATTTGCTCCGACCCGGCAATGTGCTACGTGAGCATTCGCCCTTCACGCCACAGTTACGACATCGTGAAGCGCAACATGGCTTTCACCCTCAACCTCACAACCGAAGAATTGGCTCGCGCCACCGATTGGTGCGGAGTGCGCTCGGGCCGCGACTTCAACAAATTTAAGGAAATGAACCTAACTGCCGTAAAAGGGCAAACTGTGGCTGCTCCCTACATCGACGAATCGCCCATTTGCATAGAATGCAAGGTGAAGCAAATTGTGCATCTCGGCACTCACGACATGTTTATTGCCGAAGTGATGAATGTGCTTGCCGACGACAAATATATTGACCCCGCAACCGGTGAATTCGACCTTAAAAAAGCCAACCTTTTGGCCTACTCTCACGGCGAATACTTTAAACTCGGCGAAAAAATAGGCAATTTCGGCTGGAGTGTAAAAAAGAAATAAACAAAATCTGTATATATAATAATCTTTTTGAAATTTAAACTAATGATTAAAGACACTGAAATTTTTGACATCATTGAACGCGAACACCAACGCCAAAAAAAGGGCATCGAACTAATCGCGTCAGAAAACTTTGTAAGTCCTCAAGTAATGCAAGCCATGGGTTCTTGCCTTACAAACAAATATGCCGAAGGCTACCCTGGCCATCGCTATTATGGCGGCTGTGAAGTGGTTGACGAAGCCGAACAAATAGCAATTGAACGCGTAAAAGCCCTTTTCGGAGCCGAATATGCCAATGTGCAGCCTCACTCGGGCGCGCAAGCCAATATGGCTGCTTTTATGGCCGTGATGAATCCCGGCGACACCTTCATGGGACTTAACCTGTCGCACGGCGGACACCTGTCGCACGGCAGCCCTGTGAACTTCTCTGGATTGGTGTTCAACCAAGTTGAATATAGCGTTAAAGAAGGCACCGACATCGTAGACTACGACCAAATGGAAATCGAAGCGCATCGTACTTTGCCTAAACTCATCATTGGCGGCGCAAGTGCCTATTCACGCGAATGGGACTACGAACGCATGCGCAAGATTGCCGACGAAGTAGGTGCAATATTAATGATTGACATGGCACACCCTGCAGGCCTCATCGCTGCCGGACTTTTGGAAAATCCGCTTAAATATGCACATATCGTAACCTCTACCACACACAAAACCCTTCGCGGTCCTCGCGGCGGCATCATTCTTTTGGGTAAAGATTTCGATAACCCTTGGGGTAAGACCAACAATAAGGGCGTAATACGCAAAATGTCGTCTATCATCGACTCTGCGGTGTTCCCTGGCGTTCAAGGCGGACCACTTGAACACGTAATTGCAGCCAAGGCCGTAGCGTTTGGCGAAGCGCTCCACCCTGAATTTAAAGAATACCAACTTCAAGTGCGCAAAAATGCTAAGGCAATGGCTCAGGCTCTTGTCGACAAGGGCTATCGCGTAGTGTCGGGCGGAACCGATAACCACTGCATCCTGCTTGACCTTCGCACCAAATTCCCTGAACTTACTGGCAAGGTGGCAGAAAAGGCTCTTGTACAAGCCGACATCACTGCTAACAAAAACATGGTGCCTTTCGACTCTCGTTCTCCTTTCCAAACTTCTGGCATACGTTTGGGCACTCCAGCAATTACTACCCGAGGCGCCAAGGAAGAACTAATGGGCGAAATTGTTGAAATGATTGACACAGTGCTTCGTAAACCTGATTGCGAAACTACCATAAAATCGGTGCGCGAAAAGGTAAATAGCATCATGGAACACTATCCAATGTTTGCTTATTAAGCACTTTTTTAATAACGAAATTACAATCCTGTTGCAATTTTATAATTCAAATTAATTTTTTTGCATTTTTCTCTTGAAATATTTTGTAATAAAAAATTTGCGTTATAAATTCGCAGTAATGATTGATATAAAGTATTAGTAAAGTAACATCATTTATTTAGTAATGCGAAGATACGGGCGATGTGAATCGGCCGTATTTTTGTTTTTATACGTTTCCATTTTCAACTCACTTCCACTTCTAAACATAGCATCCTCTCAATGACCTCAACGCAACTTTAACGCTATCGCTACAACTCTCACATCACGTCTGTAATATATTGGTCTTATCTTGGGAATCGCACAGCCGCCACAGCAATCACAATCTCTTAGGCCGCCTAATAAAAATATACATCTTTTTGCGGACCACCCTGCCGAACAAAAAAAAACATCCTGCCGGATTTCTCCGACAGGACATTCTTTATCATATGTTTTCGTTATATCTTACTTCTTAACGAACTTAACCACATCGCCTGTGTTTTCGTTGCGAGCCACATACACGCCTTCGGTCAATTCATCAACCTTAAGAGCATTAACTTCGTTTGAAGCCATCTTAGCAACTACACCGCTCATTGAGTAAACTGTGATAGGAGCTGCCACTGTAGCCTTAACTTCGCAAGCTGCTGCGTCGTAAGTAAAGTCATTGCTTGTTTGAGTCAAAGCGTTGTCGATGCTTGTTGGTGCATCTTGATACTTTGTAGCGAAGATTACTTCACCCTTATCTGCATTTTCTTTAATGTCCCAAACAACTGCAGAAACGCTCACTGAGTCTTGTTCTTCTGGAGTCCAAACGTTACCTTGAGCATAGCAAGTTAGTGCAGAGTTGTTATAGAAATCATATTGTTTTCCACCGTTACCATTGTTCTTAAACACGTTCAAACCAGGGTTATAGTCTTCTGCATTAGGGTCGTCAGTCTTACCAAAGTTAATCTTAACTGGTGAGCCGATGATTGTCACACCCCAAAGGTTGCCTTCAATCAAGTTGCCTTCAACATATCCATCTACCATGCCATAAAAGCTGATACCGCTACCACCATTCATTGCATTTGTTTCGCGCATGTTATAAACGATATTATTGTTCTTTACTACAGCCTTAACTTCTGTAGCAGCGTTAACTGTAAAGCCATAACGGTTGTTAAACATAGTGTTGTTTTCAACATATGCTGTGCCACCACCTTCAGCCATCATTTGAGCAACTGCAATAGCACCAACTCTATTAAGGTCATCCTTACCAATTAGCATATTACCTTCAATCACGTGCGCCTTACCAACGCCTGGGTAAGTGATATTGATTTGTGGTTGGTTTGTGTTTTGTGTGTTATTGTGGTAAAAATAGCAGTTCTTAATAACCAATTGATGGTAGCAGTTTGCAGCTTGGATAATACCAGAATAATCATTTTCGATAAACTTACAATTAATGATTTCTGATGCGCCATCTTCTGTCACAATACCACTAAATGCAAGAGCACCCTTTGATGTTGAACCATATCTTTGGATATAGCGGAATGTACAGTTTTCAAATGTATGAACTTGCTCTGAAGTTGAATGAACTTGAGCGTATTCACATACAACATTCTTCATGTCGATGTCACCTGTGTCTCTAATATACAAACCCTTAGGAGTAGCCAAAGCATTTGTGCGAGTAATCATTGCCCATCCTTCTGGATTGAATTGGCCATAACCTTCAAGTTCCAAAACAACGCCATCGGCAAGCTTTAGCACATCACCTGACTTAAGTACCAAAACGTCGTTTTGCGCAATTGTCAATGAAGTTGCAAGTGTATAAACTTGTGTGTTTGGTGCTACAGTAACGCCACTACCTTCAATCTTAGCCAAATCGGCCATTGTGTAAGTTGTGTTATCGCCAGCTGTTGTCATCTGTGCAGATGCGCTTAGAGCAACTGCTGCTGATACGAATAATGTAAAAATTTTTTTCATAGAATTTTTGTTTAAATGATTATAAATAATTTGACTGTTTTTTCTCTTTGTTTTTGTATCAGATATAAATCACTGGGGCAAATTTAGTAACGATTTGCAATATTTACAAATAATATGCTAACAAAATGTAATTATTTACATATTTTTTTCTTTTCACATTAGATATATAAAAAAGATTGGTCCGATTTTCTCGGACCAATCAAATCTTTTTGTCATTTTTCAGAAGAAGTATGTGCATCTTATGTGCCAAGTGCGCAACTTGTGCGCATTATCCTCAAGCAATTTGGTCTTAAAGATTTGGCTAAGGCCCCACTCGTGGCTGGCCGAAATCTGAAAACTTCTCATAATTTCCACGCCAAAGCCCACATGCATGCCAAGAGATGTTGTAGTGTATTCCATATGGCCACTATCATCGGTGCTCAGGATGAAATTCACATTTGGACCGCCAAATACAAAAGGATATAGTTTGTTTTCAAAACCGTTAAGATTGATGTAACGATATTTTACATTAAACGGAATTTCAAGATAATGCAATTTAAGATGTTCAGTTTCAACACCTTGTGACGCCCAAATTTCACGTTGACCCAAATGCAACTTAGCATCGGCATAGTTATATAACAACGATGCATCCACACCCATGCCAATACCAGGGAAGAAAATTTCACCGTTCAAACCCACTGTTCCGCCAATGGTGTTGTCGGTGTCATACAGTTTGTATTCTCCTCTTTGATATGCTGGATACATATTTAGACTGGCGCCGGCCACAATACCCCATCTCGATTCGGCCGAGGCTGTTAGGCTTGTGAATACCGACATCATTATAACCAATATTGAAAATAACTTTTTCATCGCTTTCGTTTGATTTTTGATAAAATTTCTGCAAATCTACAAACTTTACTCGTTTTGGGCAAAAAAATCTTTATGCAATTGCCATCTTACCCCTTTCATTTGCATTTTTTATCATCATATTTTAAAAATAGTGGCAATTTGCGACACACTCTACAATAGTTTCATGACAAATTTAATGCATTTTCCTTTTTTTTGATTTATCAGCATTATGCATTATCTTTGCACTATGGACGAACAGAAAAAACTCGAAATCGAAGAAAACATCGTTAAGATGTTAAAGACAGTGTACGACCCTGAAATACCTGTCGACATCTATAGCCTTGGGCTAATCTACTGCATATATGTTAACGACGACGGCTCAGTGAAAATCGACATGACTCTCACTGCTCCAAACTGCCCTGCCTCGGATTTCATATTTGAAGACGTAAACATGAAGGTGGGCAGCGTTGATGGCGTGGCATCGGTTGAAACAAACCTTGTATTTGAGCCTGAATGGGACAAAGACATGATGACCGAAGAAGCAAAACTTGAATTAGGGTTCCTATAATTTTCAAAAAATGTCGAGCAAGCTAACATATTTCATTTCCGACATTCACCTCGGGGCAAAATACATAAAATCGCCTCGAGAACACGAACTGCGTGTGGTTAAATGGCTCGACTCAATTAAAGGTTCGGCCGACAAGATATTCTTGCTTGGCGACATCCTCGACTATTGGTTCGAGTACAAACACGTGGCGCCACGAGGATATGTTCGCTTTTTAGGCAAACTTGCCGAATTGGCCGACAGCGGCATCGAAATTACTTGGATTACAGGAAATCACGACATCTGGATTTTCGACTACCTGCCTAACGAACTCGGAATAAAAGTAACCGAAGGGCCAATAACCGTAGACATTAAAGGAAAAAAATTTCTTCTCGACCACGGCGACAACGTTGGCAAGCAGCCAACGCCCTATCGCATCATGCGAAGCATATTCCACAACCGTTTCTGCCAACGGCTTTATTCTGGCTTGCATCCACGCTGGACTATACCTTTTGCCACAAAGTGGTCGCACGACAACCGTACCTCGCGCAACGATAAGGATGTGGCTATTGAAACTAACCGCGGAATCAACATCTTAACCGATTTTTCGGAACAGCATTCGGCGCAGCACACCGAAATAGATTTCTACGTTTACGGCCATCTGCACACACTATTACAGAAAAAACTTACTACTGGCAAAGAAATGTTCGTGATTGGCGAATGGATTGACTTATGCAGTTATGCAACATTCGACAGCAATGCCGTTACTCTTACAAAACACGTCAACCTATAGCCTTACTGGGCACAATTGCATCAAACACCCTTACATTTGCTTTTCATATTTATCACCCCACTTGCTTAGCACTATTTTTGCATCTAAATAGCCTATCGTTAAACACTTTAGCCTTTTGTTGGTATCTAAAAACACTCGCAAAACACAAAATCGCACTTGCCATCTCGCAAAGTCTTTCTGCAAAAAATCATAAGTTAAAGATTTTTACGCACCATAATAGGCCCTATCTTAAAAACAACAAAATATTTGTCATTTTGTCAAAAAACACCATTTATTTCACTATATTTGCAAACAATTAGCACTCATAACGCTCACTTTTTAAGCATTATGTAAACAACAAACTTTAAGCAAGTTGCCGAATACGATAACCTACATAGTCAATTTAATGTTTTTTAACACACCCCTACTCCACTAAAAAATATTGAGTTATCTTACGGACAATCAACACATTAAGCAAAATTGCCATAAACAAATTGTGCGCAACCGCCAAAAAACATGTTTTATAGCATAATTTTAAATTTGGCACGGTAAAAAAAATGGTGCACATTTGCAACATAAACCTAAAACAATCTTTTTTACCTTAAAAAATTATACCTATTGAAGACCTTTAAAGAGGGACTTTGTTGAAAAGTTCCTCTTTATTTTTTTTGCAAATTTTTCAGACTTTTCAGCAAAAAAGCAAACTACCAATTTCTTTAACAAACGCATATTTACTAAATTTGCATACAAACAAATCAACGGAAATAAAAAGATGACAAGATATGCTATAATAGTGGCAGGCGGCAGCGGCACACGATTTGGCGCCAACATACCCAAGCAATTTCTTCCGCTTGGCGACAAACTGGTACTCATGCACACCATTAGCAAATTTCAATCGGTTGACAACACAAAAATCATAGTAGTTTTGCCCCAAGCATCCATCGAATGGTGGCAAGAACTCTGCCAAGAGTACTCGTTCACTTGCCCGCACATGGTGGTGGCTGGCGGCAGCAATCGTTTTGAATCGGTTAACAATGCTCTTAAAGCAATAACCCCCGATGCCGACGACCTCATTGCAGTGCACGACGGAGTGCGCCCTCTTGTGAGCACAAACCTAATAGACGCTGCTTACAAGCAAGCCGCCGACTTAGGTTCGGCAATTCCTGCCGTCGCTGTTACCGACAGCATCCGACAGCTCACCGACGGCAATTCTTCAATAGCACTAAGCCGCGATTCGTTGCGCGCCGTTCAAACACCTCAAACATTCCGCGCCGAATTATTGACTAAAGCCTACAATGTGCCTTATTCTCCATTTTTCACCGACGATGCTTCGGTGGTTGAAAATTTCGGTCAAGAAATTCACCTTATTGAGGGCGAAGTAAACAACCTAAAAATCACACACCCGCAAGATTTAGTTATTGCCGAATTATTAATGAATAGTAAATGAAACCACTCCTCTCCGAAATAAAATACCTGCCCGGAGTTGGGCCTAAACGTGCCGAATTGCTCTCTAAGCAACTCGACATTCACACGTTTTATGACCTTCTTTACTATTTCCCCTTCCGATACATCGACCGTAGCACCATTCACCGCATATGCGACCTTAACGGCGAACTGCCTTACATTCAACTCAAAGGACGCTTCATCAACTTTACAATACAGGGCGAAGGTGCAAAACGCCGCATTAACGCTCTGTTTAGCGACGGCACCGGAACAATTGAGTGCGTGTGGTTTAACAGAGTGAAGCAAATAAAGGATTCTTACCGCGTAGGCACCGAATACTTAATATTCGGAAAGCCTTCTCTTTATAAAGGTTCTTACAACATTGCACACCCTGAGGTCGACATCTTCAACCCAAGCAAACTGGCTTCGGGTATGGTGGGAATGTACAATCTCACCGAAACTCTACGCAACAGGGCAATATCAAACCGCACAATGCAACAACTTACCGAAACCCTGTTATCGACCGAAGCCGTTAAGACCATTTCCGACCCGATGCCTAAGCAGCTGATTGAGCGACACTCGCTAATGCCTCTGCAAGAAGCCCTCACAAACATTCACCGCCCGTGCAACATACACTCGCTGCAACGCGCGCAATTCAGGCTTAAATACGAAGAACTACTCTATCTTCAAATCAACATATTGCGGTTTGCATCTAACCGCAAAGCAACATTCAAGGGTTTCCTATTCAACAAAGTAGGCAACTACTTCAATGATTTCTATTCACAGCATTTGCCCTTCCCTCTCACTAACGCTCAGAAACGCGTAATCAAAGAGATTCACAACGACATGCGCAGCGGCAAGCAGATGAACCGCTTGCTTCAAGGCGACGTGGGCAGCGGCAAAACCCTCGTTGCGCTAATGTGCATGCTCCTTGCCCTTGACAATAATTTTCAGGCTGCCATCATGGCTCCGACCGAAATATTGGCCTCTCAACACTACGAAACCATAAGCCACCTTGTGGAGCCGCTTGGCATAAAATGCGCCTTACTCACTGGTTCTACCAAGAAAAGCGCCAGAAACACCATTCACGAGCAACTGCTCAGTGGCGAACTGCAAATCATCATCGGCACGCATGCTTTGCTGGAGGATGTGGTACAATTCAACAACCTGGGATTAGTAATCATCGACGAGCAGCACCGCTTTGGCGTTGCCCAAAGAGCCCGCTTGTGGAGCAAAAACGACAATCCTCCGCATGTGCTTGTCATGACAGCCACCCCTATTCCGCGCACGCTTGCCATGACGGTATATGGCGACCTCGACGTGTCGGTAATCGACGAACTTCCGCCAGGACGTAAGCCGGTAACAACCCTGCTGCGCACCGACGATTCGCGCAACTCAATGTACCGTTTCATTGGTTCACAACTCGCCGAAGGCCGGCAAGTGTATTTCGTTTACCCTCTCATTCAAGAAAACGAAAAACTCGACCTGCACGATTTGGAACAAGGTTATCAAGCCGTTTGCGAAACATTCCCGAGTTACAGAGTATGTTTTGTTCACGGCAAAATGAAACCCGCAGAAAAAGACCATCAAATGCATCTGTTTGCCACAAATCAGGCGCAAATAATGGTAGCCACCACAGTAATCGAAGTTGGGGTTAATGTTCCCAACGCCTCAATCATGGTCATCGAAAACGCCGAACGATTCGGACTAAGCCAACTTCACCAACTCCGTGGCCGAGTGGGCCGTGGAGCAGCTCAATCATACTGCATCCTGATGTCAAAGCACCAGTTGGCAAAAGAAACCAAGCACCGCCTGAATGTGATGACCGAAACCAACGACGGGTTCATCGTTGCCGAAGAAGACATGAAACTGCGAGGCCCGGGCGACATGGAAGGCACTCAACAAAGTGGCATTGCATTTAATTTGAAAATATCAAATCTTGCAAAAGACGGACAAATAGTGCAACTCACTCGCGACGACGCCAGAGAGATTCTCGACAAAGACCCTACACTGTCATCCGAATCAAACAAACCTCTTGCCGACCGCGTGGACGAAATATTTAGCCACAAGACCGATTGGAGCATGATAAGTTAATAATTCGGCATCACAGCGCCGTGGCTAAAAATCATAACTAAGAATAGTGCCCAAAAGGCAGGCAAACCTATTTTTTTGTAACAAACAAGAATGGCAGAGTATATTGTTACGATTTTTAAGCATTTAAATAAGATTATTTAACAAAACCACAAAATTTTTACAAGTTTTAGCAGTCAAATAATTGAATTATAGCAAAATAATTATTAATTTTGTGTTTGAAAAATCTTAAACTCCGCGAAATATACTATATGAACTTAAAGAATAGCATTTTGAGATTGGTTTTGAGCATACTAATTGTTGCTGGCATAGCAACAAACTCAATTGTGTGCGCCCAAAATCTGCAATCAGCTTCATCATATTCAAAAGCCCACGAAAAACTACTTTCATATCAAAATCGTGTGCAAGACCAAATCAAGCTTATCGAAACACAAGAATATGCAAGCCATTTGGTTGAAGAAGATGAACCAGAATTAGACATCTACACCGAAGGTTGGGAAAGCGACCAAGTTAATGCTTACAAGAATGCTGTTATTCCAGCTTCACAAGACCTTGACGTTTCTAAATTCAGCATGCCAGTTCCAGGACACGTCACTTCACGTTACGGCTATCGTCCTCGTTTCCGCCGCATGCACCGAGGCATCGACTTGAAACTTCAAATTGGCGACACAGTTAGAGCCGCATTTAGCGGTAAAGTGCGCCTAACTAAATACGAACGCCGCGGTTACGGTTTCTACGTAATACTTCGCCACGACAACGGCATGGAAACTGTTTACGGACACCTTTCTCGATTCCTTGTTAAGCCTAACCAACGTGTTGAAGTTGGCGACCCTATCGCTTTAGGTGGAAACACCGGCCGAAGCACTGGTCCGCACCTTCACTTCGAAACTCGTTTCATGGGCGTTGCAATCAACCCTGAAGCAATTTTCGACTTCGAAAACAAAACTACTCACACCGATACATACACATTCAAAAAGAGCAACTACGAAAATAGCCGTAACTACGCTCCTAAGAAGAAAGGTAAAGTGTCGGCAAGCAGCGGCCAAAAACACAAAGTTCGTTCAGGTGAAACACTTGGCGGCATTGCTGCTCGTTACGGAACTACAGTAGCAAAACTTCGCCGACTTAATGGACTTGGAAACTCATCGAACATTCGCGCCGGCAAAACAATTCGCGTAAGATAACAAACACAAAGCTCAATAACTCACAGAGACCTGCTTATTACAAAAGCAGGTCTTTTTTTTTAACTATACTAATCTTTTAATAAAGTATTTATTGGCACAAAACAAGCTATCATGCACCTACCTTTGCAATCCTTACTAAATGTTAACATCAATCATTAAGAATGTTATTTGAAATTTTATAGTTAATTTTACCAACGGTAATTATTAAAACATGAAAATCAAATACACAAAGGGGGAAGAACGCACAAACTATCTCTCACACTCCGGAGGCATATTGCTGGGTGTAGTGGTTGGCGTATGCTTTCTCGTCTACTGCTATAAAAATGAAAACCGTTGGATGCAATGGGGTGTGTGGCTATACCTCTTCGGCATGCTCGGGTCATATATTGCGTCAACTGTATATCACGCCTGTTCGCCATTAAGCAAATGGAAAGAACGCCTTCGCAAGTGGGACCATGCCGCCATCTATTGGCACATTGCAGGCAGTTACTCGCCAATAACATTAGTTGCTCTACGCGACCAAGGCTATTGGGGATGGACTCTGTTTTGCTTCGTTTGGCTATGCGCGATAGTGGGCACAATAACCAGTTTTCGTAAATTAAAGGCACACAGCAATCTCGAAACCATTTGCTACATTATGATGGGACTTGTGGTGTTAGTGGCATTTAAGCCGCTAATCAACACCGTGAGCGCAAATGCAGTAGGTTGGATTATCGGCGAAGGTGTTTGCTACATCACCGGTGCGCTTTTCTATTCTTTAAACAAACGCCCTTATATGCACTCTGTGTTTCATTTCTTTGTACTGGGCGGTTCAGTTTGCCACATTTTAGCAGTGTGGGACATACTGAAAAACTTCATATAACACAATTCCCCAAAAGGGATTTAAGCCGATTAAATACGTAAAACCTCTCACAATGTGCAATCATTGCGTAAAGCACAACGCTCTATATTGTTACGCAAATAGAATACTTTGCACACACTTTCAAATTAAGTTTTCATTACGGCAACATTTCAGCCCCACACGCAAAGATCTATCACAACAAAATGCAATAAAAAAGGAGTCAGATTTTCATCTGACTCCTTTTCTCGTATATGTTAACGAATTATTCGTTAGTTACCATTTCCTTTTCTACTTCTTCGTTCGACTCAAGACGGTCGAAATCTTCCTTGCTACCTACAACCAAGCGGTCGTATTCGCGAAGACCGGTACCTGCAGGAATCAAGTGACCGCAAATCACATTTTCCTTCATACCTTCCAAGTAGTCAACCTTACCATTGATAGCAGCTTCGTTAAGAACCTTAGTAGTTTCCTGGAACGATGCAGCCGACATGAAGCTTGAAGTCTGCAATGCAGCACGTGTGATACCTTGAAGTATCTGTTCTGATGTTGCAGGAACAGCATCACGCACTTGAACCAACTTCATGTCACGACGCTTCAACATAGAGTTTTCGTCGCGTAGACGGCGTGCAGTAACAATCTGTCCGTTTTCAAGTTCTTGTGAATCGCCCTTGTCTACTACCACCTTGCGTCCCCAGATACGGTCGTTTTCTTCCATAAATGAGCGCTTGTCAACAACTTGTTGTTCAAGGAAGCGAGTA
Organism: Muribaculaceae bacterium; assembly: GCA_045613305.1. Classification (GTDB taxonomy): domain Bacteria; phylum Bacteroidota; class Bacteroidia; order Bacteroidales; family Muribaculaceae; genus SFTJ01. Next base: position 20,251 of record JAZLAU010000039.1, on the reverse strand, counting down.
TCACCTGGATCGATGATGTTAACCTTACGCATCATTTGACGAACGATAACTTCAAAGTGCTTATCGTTAATCTTAACGCCTTGCATACGGTATACACCTTGCACTTGGTTAACAATATAGTCTTGAACGGCTGTAGGGCCCTTGATGTTCAAGATGTCGGTTGGTGTGATAGCACCTTCTGACAATGGAGTACCTGCACGAACATAGTCGTTTTCTTGTACCAACACTTGCTTTGACAATGGAACAAGGTACTTACGCACTTCACCAAGTTTAGAAGTGATGATGATTTCGCGGTTACCACGCTTCAAGCGTCCGTATGATACTTCACCATCAATTTCACAAACAACAGCTGGGTTAGATGGGTTACGTGCTTCAAACAATTCTGTAACTCGTGGAAGACCACCAGTGATGTCACCACCGCCACTGCTTGCCGAACGTGGAATCTTAACGAATACGTCACCGGCGAAGATTTCATCATCTTGCTTAAACAACAAGTGTGCACCTACTGGCAATGTATATGTCTTAACGATTTCTCCGTTTGCATCAACAATTTGAACTTCAGGAACCTTAGTTCTATCCTTCGATTCGATGATGATTTGTTCACTGTTACCTGTTGATTCTTCGTAGTCTTCGTGATATGTTACACCTTCTATGAAGTTAACGTAATTAATCTTACCTGAGTATTCTGAAACGATTACAGCGTTAAATGGGTCCCATTCGCTAATCAAATCGCCCTTCTTAATTGCTTGACCTGGCTTAACATACAACTTAGAACCATAAACGATGTTACCACTGGTAAGCACCATCTTAGTATTAGGCTCGATGATGCGCATTTCTGCCATACGACCTATTACTACGTCTTCATTGTTCTTATCCTTAACAGTACGCAATTCTTCGATTTCGATAACACCGTCGTAGTTTGACTTCATGTTTGACACGGCAGCAACGTTGCTTGCAACACCACCGACGTGGAACGTACGCAATGTCAACTGAGTACCTGGTTCACCGATGGCTTGTGCTGCGATTACACCCACAGCTTCACCCTTTTGAACCATACGGTTAGTTGCCAAGTTACGGCCGTAACACTTAGCACAAACACCCTTCTTAGCTTCGCAAGTAAGTACCGAACGGATTTCTACCGATTCAATAGCCGATTCGTTGATGCGCTTAGCAGCTGCGTCGGTGATTTCTTCACCGCTCATAACTACTATTTCGCCTGTCAACGGATCAACCACATCGTGAACTGACACACGGCCCAAGATACGGTCGCCAAGTGATGCTACAACATCGTCGTCCTTCTTGATTTCTGTACAAACAAGACCACGCAATGTGCCACAGTCTTCTTCGTTGATAATCACGTCGTGAGCTACGTCAACAAGACGGCGTGTCAAATAACCTGCGTCGGCTGTCTTCAAAGCGGTATCGGCAAGACCCTTACGAGCACCGTGAGTTGAGATAAAGTACTCAAGCACGCTCAAACCTTCCTTAAAGTTAGCCAAAATTGGGTTTTCAATTGTTTGTCCACCTTCTTGACCACTCTTTTGTGGCTTGGCCATCAAACCACGCATACCCGACAACTGACGAATCTGGTCCTTAGAACCACGGGCGCCCGAATCAAGCATCATATATACTGAGTTGAAACCTTGTTGGTCGCTTGAAAGTTGCTTCATAACGATGCTGGTCAACTCGTTATTAACATGAGTCCATACGTCGATTACCTTGTTGTAACGTTCGTTGTTGGTAATGAAACCCATGTTATAGTTAGCCATAATTTCATCAACCTGTGCGTGTCCTTCAGCCACCAATTGTGCCTTTTCGTCTGGAATAATGATGTCACCCAAGTTGAACGACAAACCACCCTTGAACGCCATTTGGTAACCCATGTTCTTGATGTCATCAAGGAATTGTGCACTTCGTGGAACACCACAAGACTTAATTACTCGGCTAATGATTCCACGCAACGACTTCTTAGAGATAACTTCGTTGATGTAACCAATTTCCTTTGGCACTGCCTTGTTAAACAATACGCGACCCACCGAAGTTTCTTCCATAAGAACCTTCACAGGTTGTCCGTTTGCGTCGATATCGTCAACTACTACCGAAACGATTGATTGAAGTGTAACCTTACCTTCATTGTAAGCAATTTCTGCTTCTTCTGGTCCGTAGAACTTCAAACCTTCGCCCTTTTGACCTGGACGCAATTTAGTGATATAGTATAGACCAAGCACCATGTCTTGTGAAGGCACAGTGATAGGTTCACCGTTAGCAGGGTTAAGAATGTTGTGAGAACCAAGCATCAACAATTGAGCTTCAAGGATTGCCTCATTACCCAATGGCAAGTGAACCGCCATCTGGTCACCGTCGAAGTCGGCGTTGAACGCAGTACATGCAAGTGGATGCAACTGAATTGCCTTGCCTTCAATCATGCGTGGTTGGAATGCCTGGATACCCAAACGGTGTAGCGTAGGAGCACGGTTCAACAACACTGGATGACCCTTCATTACATATTCAAGGATATCCCATACTACTGGTTCCTTGCGGTCTACAATCTTCTTTGCACTCTTCACGGTCTTCACAATGCCACGTTCTATCAACTTACGGATGATAAATGGCTTGTAAAGTTCTGCTGCCATAAGTTTTGGAATACCACATTCGTGCATCTTCAACTCTGGACCTACAACAATTACCGAACGAGCAGAATAGTCAACACGCTTACCAAGAAGGTTTTGACGGAAACGACCTTGCTTACCCTTCAAGCTGTCAGACAATGACTTAAGCGCGCGATTTACGTCGCTCTTTACTGCGCTGCCCTTGCGTGAGTTGTCAAGCAATGAATCTACCGCTTCTTGCAACATACGCTTTTCATTGCGTAGAATCACTTCTGGCGCCTTGATTTCAATTAGACGCTTCAAGCGGTTGTTACGAATAATTACACGACGATACAAGTCATTCAAGTCACTTGTTGCAAAACGACCACCATCAAGTGGAACCAATGGACGCAATTCTGGTGGTATTACTGGCACCACTTGCAGAATCATCCATTCTGGCTTATTTATCTTGCGTGACGCACGGAACGATTCTACAACTTGCAAACGCTTCAACGCTTCGGTCTTACGTTGTTGTGAACCTTCCTTACCTGCTGTGTCGCGTAGTTCATATGATAGTTTGTCAAGATCGATTTGCTCCAACAATTCACGAATTGCTTCAGCACCCATCTTTGCAACAAACTTATTTGGATCATTGTCGTCAAGCATATAGTTGTCTGGAAGACGGTCTAGAATATCCAAGTATTCATCTTCCGACAATAGGTCAAGACGATTAACTACCTTTTGGTCGTTTTCTCCAAAGAAACCTGCATTAGCTGCTGGACCAGGATTAAGCACGATGTAGCGTTCGTAGTAGATTACAGAATCAAGTTTCTTTGATGGTAGACCCAACAAATAACCAATCTTGTTTGGCAACGAACGGAAATACCAAATATGAGCTACTGGCACCACCAACTGAATGTGGCCTGAACGCTCACGGCGTACCTTCTTTTCAGTTACCTCTACACCACAACGGTCGCACACAATACCCTTATAGCGGATTCTCTTATACTTACCACAATGACATTCATAATCCTTTACAGGACCAAAAATGCGCTCGCAGAAAAGACCATCACGCTCTGGCTTATAAGTACGGTAGTTGATTGTTTCTGGCTTAAGCACTTCACCGAAAGAGCTTTCGAGAATGGAATCAGGTGACGCCAAACCAATAGAAATCTTCGAGAAAGTGTTTTTTATTTTAGTGTCTTTTTTAAAAGCCATTGTTTAATTCTTTTATTAAAAGAGTTAATTATTTTCGTAGGTTTGCATGCCCCTCCCGCTTCGGGGAAAGGCATGCTATGCCACTATTTGTATTATTCCAATTTGATGCTTAGTCCCAAACCACGAAGTTCGTGCAATAGCACATTTAGTGATTCAGGGATACCTGGTGTTGGCATTGAATCGCCCTTAACAATTGCTTCATAAGCCTTGCTACGGCCAACAACATCATCACTCTTAACAGTAAGAATTTCTTGTAGAACGTGTGAAGCACCAAACGCTTCAATTGCCCAAACTTCCATTTCACCGAAACGTTGGCCACCAAATTGAGCCTTACCTCCAAGAGGTTGTTGTGTGATAAGTGAGTATGGACCAATGCTACGAGCGTGCATCTTGTCTTCTACCATGTGACCAAGTTTCAACATGTAGGTAACACCCACTGTTGCTGGTTGGTCAAAGCGTTCACCTGTGCCACCGTCATACAGATAAGTCTTGCCATAGCGTGGCAAACCTGCCTTATCAGTCCAGTAGTTCAAGTCATCAAGGCTTGCACCGTCGAAAATTGGTGTTGCAAACTTAACACCGCACTCACGACCTGCCCAACCAAGAACAGCTTCGAAAATCTGACCGATGTTCATACGAGAAGGCACACCCAATGGGTTCAATACGATATCCACAGGAGTACCATCTTCAAGGAATGGCATATCTTCTTGACGTACTACGCGCGACACAATACCTTTGTTACCGTGACGACCGGCCATCTTATCGCCGACACCAATCTTACGCTTCTTAGCAACGTATACCTTACCCATTTGCATTACGCCTGATGGTAGTTCGTCGCCCACTTGGTAGTCGTCCTTCTTGCGGCGCTTTTCAGTTTCCCATTCCTTCGACTTGCGCAAGTAGTTCATAACACATGCGTGAATCATGTCGTTCTTATGAGAGTCTGATGTCCACTTAGTTAAGTTAACTGTAGCGTAGTCAATATCCATAAGCACTTGTGCAGTGAAAGGAACGCCCTTAGGCACGATTTCTGTGCCGATATAGTCCTTAACACCTTGAGAAGTCTTGCCTTCAGTAAGAGCAAGAAGCTTATTCACAAGAATGCCCTTCAATTCGTCTTGCTTTGCTTGATATTCAGCATCGATGTCAGCCAAAGTTGTATCCTTGCTGCCGCGACGACGCTTAGTAGCACGTTGATATAGTTCAGTGCCGATAATAACACCCTTAAGCGATGGAGTAGCCTTCAACGAAGCATCCTTAACGTCGCCAGCCTTATCACCGAAGATTGCACGAAGCAACTTTTCTTCTGGAGTAGGGTCGCTTTCTCCCTTTGGAGTAATCTTACCGATTAGGATGTCGCCAGGACCAACATGAGCACCTACACGCACAATACCGCGTTCGTCAAGGTCCTTTGTTGCATCTTCACTCACGTTTGGAATATCGCTTGTTAACTCTTCCATACCACGCTTAGTTTCACGCACGTCGAGTGTGTATTCGTCAACGTGAACAGAAGTCAAGATGTCTTCACGCACCATGCGTTCGTTAAGCACGATAGCATCTTCATAGTTGTAACCCTTCCAAGGCATGTAAGCCACCTTTAGGTTGCGACCGATTGCAAGCTCACCACCGGCTGTTGAGTAACCTTCTGTTAGAATGTCACCCTTCTTCACACGTTGACCCTTTTCGCACATTGGACGAAGGTCGATAGTTGTGCTTTGGTTAGTCTTGCGGAACTTAGGAAGGTTATATGTCTTAACAGCATCTTCAAACGAAACGAACTCTTCTTCTTCAGTGCGGTCGTAGCGAATCTTAATTGTAGCTGCATCTACATATTCAATTACGCCATCGCCTTCAGCCTGAATTTGAGTGCGAGAGTCATAAGCAAGTTGCGCTTCAATACCAGTACCCACAATAGGTGCTTCAGTACAAATCAATGGAACTGCCTGACGCATCATGTTTGAACCCATCAACGCACGGTTAGCGTCGTCGTGTTCAAGGAATGGGATAAGACCTGCTGCAATTGAAGCAATCTGCACTGGAGAAACGTCCATCAAGTTAACTTCACCAGGAGCAACTACAGGGAAATCGGCGTCAAGACGCGATTTAACCTTAGTTCTGATGAATGTTCCGTCATCGTTCAATGGCGCATTACCTTGAGCAATAACTTGACCTTCTTCAGCTTCAGCTGTCAAGAACACAACTTCATCGTTGTTTAGGTTAACCTTACCGTCAGCAACCGTGCGGTATGGAGTTTCGATGAAGCCAAGTTTATTAATCTTTGCATAAACGCAAAGCGATGAAATCAAACCGATATTAGGACCTTCAGGAGTTTCGATAGGACATAGACGGCCATAGTGAGTGTAGTGAACGTCACGCACTTCGAAACCAGCGCGGTCACGCGACAAACCACCAGGACCAAGAGCACTCAAACGACGCTTGTGAGTGATTTCAGCCAATGGGTTTGTTTGGTCCATGAATTGCGACAAAGCATTGGTACCAAAGAATGTATTGATAACCGATGAAATTGTCTTAGCATTAATCAAATCGATTGGAGCAAACACTTCATTGTCGCGCACATTCATACGTTCACGAATTGTGCGAGCCATACGTGCCAAACCAACACCGAATTGATTATAAAGTTGTTCGCCAACAGTACGCACGCGACGGTTGCTCAAGTGGTCGATATCATCAACATCAGTACGGCTGTTAATCAAGCCAATCAAGTACTTAATGATTTCAATGATGTCTTCACGAGTAAGCACACGTATTTCGTCACTGATGTTCAAGCTCAACTTCTTGTTGATGCGGAAACGGCCCACATCGCCCAAGTCATAGCGCTTGTCAGAGAAGAACAAGTTAGTGATAACTTCACGAGCACTTGCTTCATCAGCAGGTTCTGCGTTACGCAATTGACGATAAATATATGTGATAGCCTCTTTTTCTGAGTTGCTTGGGTCCTTTTGAAGAGTGTTGAAAATGATTTCATAATCACTTGTATTGATATCTTCCTTGTGAACCAAAATAGTAGAAACGCCAGAATCAAGGATGTCGTTGATAACTTCAGGAGTGATTTCAGTATCACGTTCAACGGCAATCTCGTTACGTTCGATTGTTACTACTTCCCCGATTTCATCATCGTTAAAGTCTTCAATCCACGACTTAACGACACGGGCAGCAAGTTTGCGGCCAATAACTTTCTTAAGGTTAGTTTTGTTTACCTTTAGTTCTTCAGCCAAGCCGAATATCTCGATGATATCCTTATCTGATTCCAAACCGATAGCACGCAAAAGAGTAGTTACAGGTAACTTCTTCTTACGGTCGATATACGCCCACATCACATTATTGATGTCGGTAGCGAATTCAATCCAAGAGCCGCGGAATGGGATAATACGGGCAGAATATAACTTAGAACCATTGGCATGCAGGCTTTGTCCGAAGAAAACGCCTGGCGAACGGTGAAGTTGCGAAACAACTACACGTTCAGCACCATTTATGACAAACGTACCCTTGTCGGTCATATATGGTATAGCGCCCAAATACACGTCTTGGATTATGGTTTCAAAATCCTCATGATCTGGGTCAGTACAATAAAGTTTTAATTTTGCCTTCAAAGGCACACTATAAGTCGCACCGCGTTGCAAACATTCATCCAATGTGTAACGTGGTGGATCAATATAATAGTCTAGGAATTCAAGCACAAAGTTGTTGCGAGTGTCCGCGATTGGGAAGTTTTCAGCAAACACTTTGTAGAGTCCCTCATTTTTTCTCTTTTCAGTTGGAGTATCTAACTGCAGAAAATCTCTGAAAGATTGTAATTGCACATCCAAAAAATCCGGATAAGGTAGCGGATTCTTAACAGAAGCGAAATTAATTCGTTTGGTTGTTGTTGAAACTGACATTGAAAATTAAATTAGGGTGAACTCAAAATTTTTTATAGCACAAAAAGGTTAAGAATCGACATATAGAGGATTCTTAACCTAAATACCTGAAAATTCAGGCAATATTATTTAAGTTCAACTTCAGCGCCAGCTTCTTCTAGTGACTTCTTCAAGCCTTCAGCTTCAGCCTTAGAAACGCCTTCCTTAAGAACTGATGGACAACCGTCTACCATTTCCTTAGCTTCCTTTAGGCCTAGACCTGTAAGTTCCTTAACCAATTTAACTACTGCAAGCTTGCTAGCACCAGCTGACTTCAAAACTACATCAAATGAGTCCTTTTCTTCAGCTGCAGCTTCACCTGCTACTGGACCTGCTGCTACTGCTACTGCTGCAGCTGCTGGTTCGATACCATATTCTTCTTTCAAAATTTGAGCAAGTTCGTTAACTTCCTTAACTGTAAGGTTAACTAGTTGTTCTGCAAAAGCTTTCAAATCTGCCATTGTTTTATGATTTAAATAGTTTGTTATTTTTTTTTATTCTTTGTTTGATAGAGTTTCAAGGATACCATGAAGCTTGTTACCGCCTGATTGCAAAGCGCTGATTACGTTCTTAGCAGGAGATTGTAGCAATGCAACAATGTCGCCAATAAGCTCGTTCTTGCTCTTGATGCTGCAAAGTGCTTCTAGTTGATCTGCGCCCATGTATACTGATTCTTCTACATATGCAGCCTTCAACAATGGAAGTCCAGCGTCCTTATGCTTCTTAGTGAATTCCTTAATTAATTTAGCAGGTGCATTACCTGTGTTGCTTAGCATCAATGTAGTTGAGCCCTTTAGTGCATCAAAAAGACCTGAATAATCAACATCTGATTCTTCCATTGCCTTCTTAACCAAAGTGTTCTTTACAACGATCATCTTAACATCGCTCTTGAACGCTTCGCGACGCAACGCACTTGTTAGTTCTGCGTTCAAACCATTTGTTTGAACCAAATACACAGCGCTGTATTCCTTTAGGACTTCAGCGATGCTATCTTTTACTATATGCTTATCTTCTTTCTTCATCTTGTCTTAGTAATTTAAAAGTTATTCACTAACAGTTTTAGTATCAACCTTGATACCAGGACTCATAGTACTTGAAAGATAAACACTCTTTAGATATGTACCCTTAGCAGTTGTAGGCTTAAGTTTCAACAACATTTCAATGAATGCCTTGGCATTTTCTTGAATCTTTTGTGGTTCAAACGAAACCTTACCAATTGAAGTATGAACGATACCTCCCTTGTCAACCTTAAAGTCTATCTTACCTTGTTTTACTTCTTTAACAGCCTTAGCTACATCTACAGTAACAGTACCGCTCTTTGGGTTTGGCATCAAGCCACGAGGACCGAGCACACGACCAAGAGCACCAATCTTACCCATGATAGCAGGTTGTGTAATGATTACGTCAATATCAGTCCAGCCGCCTTTAATCTTTTCGATATATTCGTCCAAACCAATATAATCTGCTCCAGCTTCTTTTGCGCCTGCTTCAGCATCTGCCGAGCACAATACAAGTACACGTACTTCTTTACCTGTACCGTGAGGCAACGACACTGTGCCACGCACCATTTGATTAGCCTTGCGAGGATCCACGCCAAGACGTACGTCAATATCAACTGAAGCATCAAACTTAGTGAAAGTTACTTCCTTCACCAATTCTGCAGCTTCCTTAAGAGTGTAAGCCTTCCCTGCTTCAATCTTTTCGCTGACTAACCTTTGATTCTTTGTAAGTTTACCCATTTCAATTGAAGTTTAATTAATTTTCAGGGAATGAACCCTTTACAGTGATACCCATACTTCTGGCTGTTCCTGCGACCATCTTCATAGCCGAGTCTAAAGTAAAACAGTTCAAATCAGGCATTTTGTCTTCTGCAATTGCCTTTACTTGCTCCCAAGTTACTTCAGCAACCTTCTTACGGTTTGGTTGTGCAGAACCACCCTTAATCTTTGCAGCTTCCAATAGTTGGATTGCTGCTGGTGGAGTCTTTACAACAAAGTCAAAGCTCTTATCAGAGTAATACGTAATTACTACTGGAAGCACCTTTCCTGCCTTTTCTTGAGTGCGAGCATTGAATTGCTTACAAAATTCCATGATGTTAATACCCTTAGAACCCAATGCAGGTCCTACTGGTGGTGAAGGATTTGCCGCTCCACCCTTAATCTGTAATTTGATCTGTCCAGCAATTTCTTTAGCCATTGTTCTTAATGTTTAATAATTAAACGTAAAGTTGCATTCGTAACCGTCAAACGTAACCTAAACGATTACTCACGCTCTACTTGCGAATTTTCCAACTCGAGCGGTGTCTTTCTTCCAAACACCTTAACCATAACTTTTAGAGTACGCTTCTCACGATTCACCTCTTCAATCTCACCGATAAATCCATTGAACGGACCGCTGATAACCTTCACAGCTTCGCCCACGATGTAGTCGTTTACTACTTCATCCACGCCTTCAGCAACGCTGTCGGCTGCGCCTAGCATACGATTAATTTCCGCCTCACGCACAGGTTGTGGTTGTGGCGGATTTTCACGGTTACGAACAAAGTCGATGATGTTTGTTGTGTTTCGGAGCTCATACTCTATTTCTCCGGTCAATGTAGCTTCTACAAAGATATAGCCAGGCATTCTGGTTTTTTCTTTCATAACCTTCTTGCCGGCTCTTGTTGTGTAAACTTTTTCTGTAGGCAACAACACTTGCGAAACATAAAGACCTAGATCAGAATTCTTGATTTCTGCTTCAAGCAGTTCCTTTACCTTCTGTTCCTTACCAGAAATAGTACGCAATGCATACCACTTCTTCTCATTCTTAATTGCTTCTGCCATTGTTGTCTAAAATTTACCTACTAATTTTACTCTAAATTACCCTTGTAAAGCGTCGCACTATAGGCTATATACCAAGTGCATCAACCAGTCGATGGCCTTGTCCATGCAAAGTATAATCAAGGCTATTATGATGGAAGCAATCATAACCAAGATTGTACTTGAGGCAAGCTGACTCTTTGTTGGCCAAGAAACCTTATAGACTAATTCTCTATAAGAATCCTCAATATCCGTAAATAACTTTAATTTTTTCATATTTCTCTATATTAGCACGGGAAGAGAGGCTCGAACTCCCGACACCTGGTTTTGGAGACCAGTGCTCTACCGACTGAGCTATTCCCGTAGATAATTCCGGTTGAAGAATAATTCCGCAACCGGAATCTGTAATTTTATATCAAAGTAATACCGAAGTATTAGTCGATGATTTCAGTGATTTGGCCTGAACCTACTGTGCGACCACCTTCACGGATTGCGAAACGCAAACCAAGGTCACAAGCAACTGGTTGGATCAACTTAACTTGGATGTTAACGTGGTCACCAGGCATTACCATTTCTACACCTTCTGGAAGAGTGATTTCACCAGTCACGTCAAGTGTACGGATGTAGAATTGTGGACGATAGTGGTTACGGAATGGAGTGTGACGACCACCTTCCTTTTCAGTCAAGACGTAAACTTGAGCCTTGAATTCATCGTGTGGCTTAACACAACCTGGGTGGCAAACAACCATACCGCGCTTGATTTCCTTCTTGTCGATACCGCGAAGCAATAGACCTACATTATCACCAGCTTCACCTTGATCAAGAAGCTTGCGGAACATTTCAACACCAGTAACAACTGACTTCAATGTTGCACCAAGACCCATGATTTGTACTTCGTCACCCACCTTAACGATACCAGTTTCGATACGACCAGTAGCAACTGTACCACGACCAGTGATTGAGAATACGTCTTCAACTGGCATCAAGAATGGCTTGTCAACTGCACGTGGAGGAAGTTGTACCCAGTTGTCAACTGCAGTCATAAGTTCCATTACCTTTTCTTCCCATTCTGCTTCACCGTTCAATGCACCTAGAGCTGAACCGCGAACGATTGGAGTATCTTCTTCGAATTCATATTGAGAAAGAAGATCTTGCATGTCCATTTCAACAAGTTCAAGAAGTTCTGGGTCATCAACCATGTCACACTTGTTCAAGAATACAACAAGACGTGGAACGTTTACTTGGCGAGCCAAAAGGATGTGTTCACGAGTTTGAGGCATTGGACCGTCAGTTGCAGCACATACTACGATAGCGCCGTCCATTTGAGCAGCACCAGTAACCATGTTCTTCACATAGTCGGCGTGACCTGGACAGTCAACGTGTGCATAGTGACGAGTTTCAGTTTCATATTCAACGTGTGAAGTGTTGATTGTAATACCACGTTCCTTTTCTTCTGGAGCGTTGTCGATTTGGTCGAATGATTTCTTTTCAGAAAAACCTTTGCTTGCCAATACAGTAGTGATAGCAGCAGTCAAAGTAGTTTTACCGTGGTCAACGTGGCCGATAGTACCAATGTTAACGTGTGGCTTTTTTCTTTCGAATTTCTCTTTTGCCATAACTTTAGTTATTTTTTTTGATTAATGATTAACTTATTATTCGTTGTCTAATAATTTCAAGCTTTCCTTGCCTTTTCATGCCTCACTTTTGACACAGCTTGGAGTGTTGACGCTTGTATTAACTTTGAGCCGATGGCGGGAATTGAACCCGCGACCTCTTCCTTACCAAGGAAGTGCTCTACCCCTGAGCTACATAGGCGGTCCACCTCAAAAAGGCGTGGGTAGTGATGGATTCGAACCACCGAAGTCGAAAGACAGCAGATTTACAGTCTGCCCCATTTGGCCGCTCTGGAAACTACCCTAATGTTTCACCCGAAGGTTAAACTTTTTTTGAGCCTCTTGTCGGATTCGAACCAACGACCCCGAGATTACAAATCACGTGCTCTGGCCAACTGAGCTAAAGAGGCATACTCATCAGCACCAAAATTGAACAATGGTGCATAAGCGAGTGCAAAGTTACGCATAATTTTTAATTCAACAAATATTACTCGACTTTTTTTTCAAATAATTTTAATTTGTTGCATTTTTCTCGTCACTTCGCGAAAAAACACCCAAAATTACCAAAAAATTATGACTCCGCACAAGTTTTGTTTCATTTTTTTACTTGCGCGGAGTCTATTTTGCGTCAGCCTCTCTGCCACACCCTCATTTCATCGCCTTTTCAAAAGCAGCCGGGTGCTACCAGGGGCCCATATTTTTTAATGTTTATGCGTTATCTTCTTTTATTATGTTATTAAAGGGTTATTTGCTCTTCTTTGTTTTATCTAACTGATGTTCCAATGCATCTATCGCAACGTCGATTGCTTCTTCGAAAGTATCAGCGACTTTCGACGCGAAAATTTCGCCCACTTGAGGAATCACAATCTTAATGCCAACCTCCTTGTTCATTGCCGACTCTGGTTTTACAACCTTCAAGGTTACTTCCACCTTATCAATCTCCTCGTTACGACGCGCAAGCTTTTCTGCCTTGCGATTAATGAAACTTTCCAATTTTGCAGATGCGTCAAAATGGATGGCTTTAATTTTAACTTCCATGTTGTCCTCCTTTTTTAGAGCCCTTGGATGGGCCAATTGGTAATTATCTTTAAGTTCTCTAAAAGTTATATGTGTATAGACCTGCGTAGCAGCCAACGATTCGTGACCGAGCAGTTCTTTCACGCTATTCAACTGAGCCCCTCCGTTGAGCATTGCCGATGCAAACGTGTGCCTTAACACGTGAGGCGAATACTTGCTGCAACCTCCCACCTGCTTGAGTTTCTCATGCACTGTGCGATACACGAGGGTGGCATATAGCTGTTCGCCATTTTCACGCACAAAGAAATACTCTACACTGCCCACTTGCTGGCTCCTCAATTTACGATAACACTCAATGTCGCTCTTTAGTTCATCGCCAAAAGGCACTATCCGGTCTTTATTACGCTTGCCGCGCACCTTCATCTCCATGGCCGACACGTCAACGTCGGCGTCCTTTAGGCCTATCAACTCGGCTCGACGTATGCCTGTGACATAAAACATCATCACCATCAGGCGGTCGCGCACCTGTCTAAAATCGGTCTCGTCATATTCACCCCCTATGAGTTCGTCCATGCTTTCGCCTCGCACATAGTTTGGCAGACGCTTACTCAACTTGGCCATTTCGACATCGGCAGCCGGATTTTCCGACACTTCTCCCCGGCGCAACATTGCTTTATACAACGCCCTCACAGCCTGCACCTTCCTCCGAATAGTGCGGGGAGTGTCGCCTTGCGATGAGCGATGCAACATCCACGAACGCACATCGCTTTGAGTCACATCTTCAAGCACCAATGGCTCGGTGCCTCCTCCTGTGAGGTAATCGGCAAATTGATTAAGGTCGTTCTTATAAGACAAAACGGTATGAACCGAATAATTCAGTTCATACCGCATATATTTTAAGAACTCTTCGACTGTCATATTCGCCTCTGCTGGTTATCATATAGCGAATATAGCGTTTTTCGTCGAATGTTCCAAATTTTTTTGCAATATTATTCTTCTACGCTGCGAAGTTTTTGTACGTATACTGCCTTTGCCATTTTCTTGCGATTTGCAACAGATGGCTTTTCAAATGCTTGGCGTGCACGCAATTCCTTTACGATACCAGTCTTTTCGTATTTTCTCTTAAACTTCTTTAGGGCTCTTTCGATGTTTTCGCCTTCCTTAACTTGAACGATAATCATATTAAATTTTTCTTTTTTATTGTTTAATTATTTATTTCTTTATTCATTTTGCCACTTTTAGCCTTACATCAGTCATGGCGCGACTCTTCGTCACGTCACACAACCTGCAGCGCTGTAGCCTCGCATCGATTGTTGTTTGCAATATTTAAGTCTTTGTATTTCTTATTATTGTATTAAAAAACAACCTCCTCTCTTTTTAGAGATTGACTTCCAAAGCGGAAATCGGTCGCAAATTTACTGCTTTTATTCCGATTCACCAAATTTTTATGCGTCGCATTCTTAATTTTTGCCCTTTTTCTGCCCTATAAGCCAGCAATTTGCCCTTTTCGTTTGCATTACACAGATTAAAAGCATCTTTTCAGCATAACAGGAAAGAGAAAGATGAAACGCAGAACTCTCTTCAACAAAGATTCATCGGTAAAAGAAATTTCTGCAACCCACTATATTACAGAAAATTACTTTAATGAAACTATAATAATGGATATAAAAAAAAACGCCTTATTCGCAAAAACTGCATAAATTTGCAAAACTCGCGCTAATTTTATTGCATTTTTATGCAACAATATTCCATTTCACTACACACATTTGCATATTAAAAATATTTCAATTACTTTTGTGGTCTAAATCACCAACATTCAATCAAATTAATGCATATGCGCATCTCGGCAATAAGCAGCAATCTAAAACAATACTCAGATTTCCATACTGCAATTCCCTCTCCTATTATAATATATGTAAAGAGTGGCATTGCATCCCTAAGCGTCAACCTCGAAAGCATTTCCCTAAAGGTGGACAGTGTGCTTTGGACCACTGGCGCTTCAACCCTACGCATAGAATGGGCTTCAGCCGACTTCAACGCCTACTTTATAACCGTCGACTACGACACTTTTAAGCAAGCCCGCCCATCTGAAAACGAAACATTTGCCCATAGATACGCAACTTTAGGCAATGAAGCACTGTCAAACCTGTTTAGAAATACAATCAGCAACATCAACAACGCTTCAATTCTGCAAAACGAAAGTCAGGACTTTTTGGCAAGCAGTGTTAAGAGCCTCTATATTGCCATCCGACACATAGAAAACGCCTTGCAAGCCAACGAAGATGCAAAGCAAAACTCGGCTGCAAACCGCACTTACCACCAATTCATGGCCCTGCTCAACAAACACATTGCCAGCGAGCACGAGGTGCGATTCTATGCACAGAGCCTAAACATTACACCAAAATATCTTAACGACCTCATGCAACGCCGACTGCAAATAGCAGCCAAAGACATGATTTCAACCATCTTGGCATCGATTCTGCGTTATGAGCTTAGCAATTTCGACACCAGCGCTAAGCAACTCGCGTCAAAATATAACTTTAGCGACCAGTCGAGCATGGGAAAATTCTTCAAAAAAGAAACGGGCATGTCGCCACAAAACTTCCGCGACTCTCTCCAATAATTCACCTCTTCACAAACGAAACAACGCAACAACATGAAATACAAAATATTCCTACTCATATTTTTAGGAGCCATTTCGGCATTCGGGCCATTTGTCACCGACATGTATTTGCCGAGTTTGCCCAACATGGTACTCGACTTCAACACCAGCATCTCCATGGTGCAGCTTGGGCTCTCGTTTAGCATGCTCGGATTAGCAATAGGGCAATTAATTTTTGGCCCGTTAAGCGACAAATACGGACGTAAGCGCCCGCTGATTATCGCCATGATAGCGTTTTGCGTGAGCACCCTTGCAAGCATTTTCTCGCCCAACATCGAAACATTCATAGCCCTACGTTTCATTCAAGGCATTGCCGGCGCAGGCGGCATTGTAATTTCGCGTTCAGTTGCCACCGACTCATTCGACGGCCATGAGTTGCTGAAAATGCTTGCAATAATCGGAGCCATCAACGGCATTGCGCCAATCATTGCGCCAGTAGTAGGCGGTATGCTCGTAACATCGGCCGGATGGAGAGGCATATTCACTTCGCTTCTGATTTTAGGCATAGTCCTAACAATAGCAAGCCACTATCTAAAAGAATCACTCGCTCCCGAGCGCCGTAAGACCACAAGCGTATTCGCAACTTTCAAATTGTTTAAAGTGGTTTTTCGCAACAAGATATTCATGTTTTATGTGTTGCAGCAAGCCACCGCACAAGCCATACTTTTCGGCAACATCAGTTCTGCCCCATTCATTCTACAGGAACACTATGGCATAAGCCCCTTGGCATTCAGCACGCTATTTGCCGTAAATGGCCTGTTCATAGGGCTTGGTTCGGTGCTTTCGGCCAAATTCCGTCACGCCGAAGACTGCATCAAAGTGAGTTGCATCGGCATGCTCGCATTTTCGGCAATTGCCGCCATCGTGCTCTTTAACGACTGGGGATTCATAGCCTACGAACTTGCCATCAATCCACTATTAGGATTTATGGGACTAACCCTCACCGCCGCCACATCGCTTGCTCTCAACAGCGAACGCAATAACGCCGGCACCGCATCGGCACTGTTTGGCGCCATATGCTTTGCCAGCGGCGGCATCGTAACCCCTATTGTGGGCTACGGCAATATGCTTCACGTCACAGCCATAGTGTTCATTGTGGGTTCTGTGCTATCGGGCATTTTTGCCATCCTTGCTCGAATTGGCGCTGACGCTAAGCAATAATCAATGCATTAAGAACGCATTCATCATCTCGCTCATTAACATGAGCGGACGCTCGGCATATTCAATGTGGTAAGAACGCCCCACATTCACATCAGCCTTTTTCCCCGCACCCCTGAGCCTCATAGCGTTACCTTCATAGCGCTTGCAATATGCCTCCAACTCTTCGCCCGACAGATAGGCAGCATCAAGCACTATTTTAACCATCCTATTGGCCCTACTGCAATATTCCAGAGCCAGGCACATTTCGCGCACAGGTATCAGGCGGTCATAAAAATTAAGTTCACATGCCTCGATTATGCCACTTACATAACCGCGCTCAAAATCATTAAAGAAATCATCGGCATAGTATTTTCTTCTGTACTCTGCATAGATTTTCATTCCATAGTCTATTTTTTCCTCTGTGCTCATTGTGTGTGTGTTTTCGTTCTTTGGATTGCAAAAATATCATAGAGCACATACCGCTCTACGCACTGTCAAAACAACACCACACACGAGCAACAATCTTGCTCATCATCTTTAACAAACGCAAATCACCCGCACACATGCACATTCACCTTAAGAAAAAAAAATTTGCGAGGCCTACTATTAAGCCTCGCAAAACCATATACATTATATATATCTGAGTCTATTATTCCTCAAGCGATACGCACACCTGCATCATCTTCAAAATATCTTCGCCCTTGTCGAAATCCAACTTATTTTCACTTAGATATTCCTTGATTTGCTTTTTCAATCTTGGGAACGCCTTTTCAAATGCCTTCTTAGAGCGAACTGTGTTCTTTTTGCCGTCTACTATAAGAATATATTCATCTTCAACCTCATACTTAAGGTCACGATATTCGTTCAAGTCTTTTACGCTTGGATTATACATATTTCTTTGCACCTTTGAAGCCGACACTGTTTCGGTGCTTGTGCCATAAGCACCATAGTTGCCCTCATCGGCAGTGATGCGAGTGTGTCGCTTTAGGCAAAGCATAACATTGCTGTTATACATTATCATCTTAGCGAATGCCTTGTTGCCAACAAACACATAGGTGTCGGCACCAATCTTAATCATGCCTATGTCCTGACCATTGCCAAGAGCAGTTATTTCACCATTCATTTCCTTATAGTGCATTTCGTCGTAAAGCACCGAATAGTTAAATTTTGCCGACGACTTTGTGCCATCTTTAAAATATGCCACACCCGACTGAAAATCGGCGTATTCATACAGCGCATTACTTGGCAATCGCTTTATCAAACTGTCGACTGCAGTTGTATTCACTTCCTTCAACACATTTTCTTGTGCCGATACACTCATTGCCGAAACAAAAAGTGATATTATCAATAAAATCTTTTTCATTTTTATCATTTTTGAATTTGCACAAATATAATAAATTAATTGCACTCTAACATTTTACAATGTAAAAAAACTACCTCTTACCTCACAAATTAACATATTTTTTTACTTTGCTTTATTTCACATAGGCACTACAAAAGCAAATAACTTAATCAGCACAAAACTATAAAACTCCCCATCTTTCACCCCAATAAATCAATTTAAACACCAACGCATAATAACGTGTACACATCCACAAAAAAAAGCCAGGCAGCATCAAATGCGACACAGCCCGGCTACATCAACCTATAATATCAAATTACTTTTTTGAATCGATTTGCTTCAACAGTTCGTCAACAGCAACTTGCAATTGAGTATCAACTCCATTTACCACTGTTTCAGGTGAGTTAGCCACCTTAACATCTGGCTCAAGTTGGTCATTTTCAAGATATCCACCATCGGCCTTACGATAACCGATAACAGGAATACCAAACACCAATGACGGGTCTTGTAGAGTTTCCCAATTTACACTGGTCATTGTGCCAGGAACTGGCATACCCACAAGTTTACCAATCTTCTTATACTTATATACCCAAGGGCTACCATGAGCATTACTATAGTTTGCTTCACATTGTATCATAATGCTTGGCTTGTTCCAACGACGGCTTGGCATTGCACATGCTTCGTGACCACGAACCACTTGAGTCAAATATTGTTCACCGCTGAAGAACACTTCAAGGTCTTCGTGCAAACGACCACCACCATTGAAGCGAGTGTCGATTACAATACCTTCCTTATCGTTATATTTACCAAGGATGTCGCTATAGATATCGCGGAACGATGCATCGTTCATCGACTTGATGTGAACATAGCCCAAACGGCCGTTCGACATACGTTCTACATCGGCAGCACGTTTCTTAACCCAACGTTCGTAAAGCAAAGTGTTCAATTGGCCTGATGTGATAGGCAAAATCACTTCATCCCAACGGCTGCCGTCAGCAGGATTATAGAATGAAACCAATGTCTTCTTTCTGTTCAAATCATTGAAAATCAAGTTGTAGTCAGATTCTGCATCAAGTTCTTCTCCATTAATCTTTTCGATGATGCAACCAGCAACCACCTTCGACGACGCGCGGTCGAAAGGACCACCTTCTACTACTTCGCTCACCTTCAAGCCCTTGCCTTCAAATGTCCAGTCGTAAAGCAAACCGAAGTTAGCAGTGCGTTCGCCAGCAGCGCCCGAACCATAGTAACGGCCACCAGTGTGCGACACATTAAGTTCGCCCAACAATTCGCTCAACAATTCAGCAAAATCTTGGTTGTTGTTGATGTGAGGTAAGAACTTGCGATAAGCATCGCTCATTGCCTTCCAGTCAACACCGTGCATATTTAGGTTATAGAAACACTTTTCTTCTTGCTTAACCACATGTTCAAACATATAAGCACGTTCGGCAGCATGGTCAATCTTCATCGATGCAGCAGCACGGATAGGAGTAGCCGCTTCACCTGGCAACGCAATCTTCTTTGGCTGACCACCAATCAAGAACATACTCTTTCCGTCAGGCATCATGTGCAAAGCACCAGAGCCAATACCCTTGCTCACAAGGCGTGTTTCCTTTTTGCGAATCGACAACTTCCACAAATCTGGACCCTTTTCAAAGCGAGTTGTGTAGTATAATGTTTCGCCGTCAGGTGTCATGGCTGCGCCGCTAAGAGCCGACGAAACTGGAGTCAAACGAATAACGCGGTCGCACAAACCGTCGAATTCAATCTTGATTTCATCAACCTCATCTTTCTTGTCGCCCTTCTTATCGTCTTTTTTCTTATCGCCGTCTTTCGACTTTTCCTTATCAGCCTTTTCTTTTTCGGTTTTTTCCTTTTCGGCCTTTTGTGCCTTTTCTACTTCCTTTTCTAATTCGTAATCTTCCTTACTCATTCTAAACTTGTCGTAAGCGTCCT
>JAZLAU010000038.1:0-17406 GCA_045613305.1 Muribaculaceae bacterium | reverse complement strand
AGGTGGTAATAGCGTGAGGGATCCACCTCTTCCCATTCCGAACAGAGAAGTTAAGCCTCACCACGCCGATGGTACTGCGAAAGTGGGAGAGTAGGTAACCGCCCCCTGAAGCCCCGAGCACTGCGCTCGGGGCTTTTTTTTTAAGCCCTACGCGAAATGAAGCTGGCCGCTTAATTAGCAGCAGATGGAGTTGTTATACGCGAAGAGGACAATTTTAAGTTTTAAAATTGAGAAGAGCCGCTAATTGATGAATCTGCCTCGGCGAGTACAATACAGGCCCAAAGCGGGCCTTTTTAGTGCAACTATGCGAGACGAAAACGATGGTCAATGAATAATTTGTAAGGTTAATTTTATTGCAAATTAGGTTATTTTGATAATATTAAGATGAATTATAATAGTGAAAAATTGCAATGACAGAGTGATGGTTTATGGGCTTTAAAAAATTTTTCATATCAATAATGAATTAAAAGTGAAATTCATTAAACTTTTTAAAAAATAATTTGTCTAAATTTATAGTTGCATAGAATAGATATAATTTGTTTTATAGAAATAAATGGTGATTTTTATAGATTATAAGAGTATCAAAATAACTGTATATTATTCATTAAAATTTTTCGTTATGAAGAAATGTTTTTTAGTAGCTGCTTTAGCAATGTGTATAGGAGCAGCAAATGCTCAAGTAACAGTTGAAGGTAGCAAATTTTTTGACAATTGGTCGTTGACCTTAAAGGGCGGAGGTGTAACTCCTCTACAAAATTACAAGATGATTGATAATGCAAGAGGATTGGGCGGCATTGAATTGCGAAAGCAAATCACTCCTGTATTTGGTTTGGCTGTAGATTACACAGCGACAGTTAATAGTTCGAGCTGGAATTTGAAGCAAGGCGGTATCAAGAGCGCAAATGTTTTTGATGCTACTAATTTGTCGTTGTTAGGTGTAGCAAATTGGAATAATATTTTTGCTGGATATAAAGGAACTCCACGTCTTTTTGAAGTAGAAACTGTGTTTGGTGCAGGTTGGGGCCACTATTATTTGCCAATAGAACAAGGTAAAGATGGTAACACAATTACAGCCAAGGCAGGTTTGAATTTGAATTTTAATTTGGGTGAATCAAAGGCATGGACAGTAGGCTTGAAACCAGCAATTGTATGGGATTTGTCGTCACCAGCAAAGCAAATTACAAATTCGTTTAATGCAAATAGAGCAACTTTGGAAGTTGCAGCAGCTGTAACCTATCATTTTAAGAATTCAAACGGAACACATTCATTTAAGATTGCACAACTTGGTGTAAATAATCAAGCAGAAATTGATGAACTGAATGCACGCGTTAATGATTTGCGTGAGCAGTTGGCAAAGGCACGACGTGATTTGGATGAATGCAAGAGTCGTCCAGCAGAAGTTAAGGAAGTGGTTAAAGAAGTTGTTAAGGAGGTACAAGTAGCGAAGAAGAGTGATGTTCCTGAAACAATTATCACATTTGAACAAGGTCGTTCAATCATTTCTAAGGCACAATATCCAAATGTTGAACGCGTAGCTACATATTTGAAGAATAATAAGAATGCCACTGTTACAATTTTGGGTTATGCTTCTCCAGAAGGTAGCAAGGAAATTAATGAAAAGATTTCAAAGGACCGTGCAAATGCTGTTAAGGATATGTTGATTAACAAGTATAAGATTTCAGCAAGTCGTATTTCGGCAGATGGTCAAGGTGTAGGTGATGTGTTTGAAGAACCAGATTGGAATCGTGTTTCAATTTGTACAATCGAAAAGAAATAATAAAACATTAAGTTAATAAAAAGTTGGTCCCAACGCAAAATGCTGTGTTGGGACCTTTTGTATATATATAATAATGTGTTGGTTGTTATAGATGTAGATGTTGTTTGTGGTATAACTGATTTGACTGGCGGAGTAATGGCAATGCTTATCACTTTGAATTTTTCTTGATATAACGATTATATGCTCGAGCCATTTTGTTGGCGTAGCTTTTGGCGTATTTTCCGTTGTAAATGCGAGCAAAACTATACCAGTTTTTTGCTTTTAGATGTTTAAGCATTTTGTTGTTGCTAACGAAGTTTGCAAAAAGTTGTAATTGGGCAAATTCTGATTCGCTCATTTTTTTAGCAAATTCTTGTGGGGACTCGCAACCGCATTGTTTCCAATTAAAACCAGCAATTTGAAACATTCCCCAGTAGCAAGAAAGAATAGCAGAAATGGTGTCAATTTCAAGAGCGCATTCAAGGCGTGCGTGATGGGCTTTGCCGGATGAACCGTATTTCTTTTTGTTTAAACTTAGGAATGCCGGTGATGTTGAGCGTGTAGCTGCAGATACATTTATGTTTCGCTTACGAAGATTTTGCTTAAACATATTGACGGAGAAATAGAGCGTAGGTTTGCCTGGCTCAACGAATCCGATGTGGTTTGGCCCTGCTTCAACAGCACTCACCGCTTTAATAACTGCAACCTCAATGCCTAAATTGTTGGCAACTATTTCATAGTCTTCGTCAGTAAGGCGTAATGGCTCTGTTGGTGATGTAATAGAATCGGAAGTAGATTGTTGGTTGGTGTTTATTGTGGTTGATAGTGTGTCGGTTAATGTTTGACTTGAAGCTTGGTTGTTGGTTAAAAGGGTATTAATGAGTATGAAGAGGGTAAGTATAATCTTTCTCATAAAATATTTAAGATAAAAAACAAGGCAAGGCTTTTGGGTAGCCTTGCCTTTTATGACAATGACTAAAAGTAATATATAGGGTTACTTTTTAGCCACATTTTCAAGAATTGCAACTAGGAATTTCCAGAACTTTTCGACAGCAGGGATGTGCATTTTTTCTTTAGGAGAATGCACGCCTCTAAGTGTTGGACCAAATGAAATCATGTCGAGGTGAGGGTAGTTGATAAGGAAAAGACCTGTTTCCAATCCGGCATGAAGAGCTGATGTTATTGGTCGAACACCAAACAAACTGTCGTAGGTTTCAACGGCAATGTTAAGGATAGGAGAGTCCATGTTAGGCGCCCAACCTGGATAAGGGTCGCTGTGCGAAACTGAAGCACCAGCAAGTTCGAAGTGAGCTTCAACAATCTGAGCCATTTCATCTTTGCGGCTTTCAACAGAGCTTCTTTGCAAAGTTTCGACGTGAACTTCATTGCCAATCATTTTAACAGCAGCCAAGTTGGTTGATGTTTCAACAAGGCCTTCAATTTCTTTGCTCATGTGATATACGCCGTGAGGTGCAGTGTAGATTGCGTTAACAATGCGCTTTGCAGAGCAATCATCGATGACATTAGCAGGAGTGTCAACAACATTGCTTAATACCTTAAGGTCTTTTTCGGTATTCTTGTATTCGTTCTTGATTATTGCTTCAAACTCTGCTAATTGTGCAATAATAGAATCATAAGCATTAGCGTTTACGCCAATTTTGATTGTGGCCTTAATAGCAATAGCATTATGCTTGTCGCCGAAATCGATAGAAGCAATCTTCACATCGTTTTCTTTCATGATGTTGTTGATGAAACGCATCACGAGTTTGTTGGCACAAGCACGTTCGAGGTGAATGTCGCAACCTGAGTGTCCGCCTTGGAAATCTTTAAATATGATTTCAACATATTTGTAATCGGCAGGAGCAGGAGAAGGTGTGAATGTGAAAACCGCATGTGTGCCTACACCTCCGGCGCAACCCATGCAAATTTCGCCATCTTCTTCGCTATCGAGGTTTAGAAGTATGTCGCCGTCGATCATACCTTCACCAAGGTTGTTAGCTCCGGTCATGCTCACTTCTTCGTCGACGGTGAAAAGAGCTTGAATAGGACCAGCAACTATGTCAGGGTCGATCATGGCAGCAAGGCCAGCAGCAACACCAATACCATTGTCGGCTCCCAAAGTTGTGCCATTAGCGCAAACCCATTCGCCGTCGATAATTGTTTGTATAGGGTCGTTGTCGAAATCGTGTTCAACACCTTCGTTTGCAACGCAAACCATGTCCATGTGTCCTTGAAGGATTACGCGAGGAGCATTTTCAAAGCCTTTGCTTGCAGGACGGAACATTGCAATGTTGCCAACAGCATCTTTCTTATATTCTATGCCGTGTTTTTCGGCGAAATTAATTAAATATTCAATTACTTTTGCTTCTTTTTGAGATGGGCGAGGAACTTGAGTTAGTTCGTCGAAAATTTCCCAAATAAGAGATGGTTTTAAATCTTTGATAGTCATTATTGTATTGAGTTTAAATATTTTGTTCTAGGCAACTAAGTTACAAAAAATCTATGATTAAATAGGGAAATGCACTTAAAAAGTGGACCTTTAATTATACTTAAGAGAGAAATACTCAAAATTAGCGCTTTGTGAATTTGGCCCGATGTGAATTACTCCCGGACGTGAAATTCTGTCCCATCGAATAGTGTAAGAGGCATCGAAAGGTTTGTTGTTGGCTTTAATCCACTTTTTGCCATTGGAACTATAATAGAAAGTTAACTTGTTTTCGTTATCTACCTTTATCTTAAAATAAGTGATTTGGGTGGGTGAGTTTTCTTCAAATAGAGTTATTGCTTTGTTGTCTTTAATGGCTATAGCAATAAGTTTCTTTCCCTCTACGCCCCACGCAATGTAGTTTTGGTCATCGCCATAAAGTGTGAGACCTTTAAGGCTAGAGTTATTGTTGGTGACGCATGTTTCGAAATTGTATTTTTCTTTGCCAGGGCGAATGCATAAAGCTGTTTCGCAAATTTCTTTATCGTCAGAATATCCGCTAAGTTGCAATTTGTGGTTGCTTAACGTAGTAGTGCTGTTGGCGTAGGGGAAGTTCCAGGTCCATTCGGGTTTTAAAACGCTTGAAGAGAAGTCATCTGTAAAGTTTGAAATTTTTCGTTGCTTAGTGTTTTGGAAAGGAACATTTTGCTTTGTTTTTGCGATATTTCCTGAGGTGAAATGCACCCATTTATCTTCGCCAACAAACATTTCGTGAAGAATTGGCTGACGGCCTAAAAAGCGCTTGTTGCCGGTTTGATAAGCATGGCAAAGATAGAACATGCGGTTGTCGTTGAGAATGACAGCTGTGCCATGTCCGCAAGAAATGAAATCTTCGCCATTGCCGTAGAGAATCGGATTTTTTTCATACTTTTCGTATGGGCCGGCAAAGTTTTTAGAGCGTGCAACGTAAACGTCGTAATTGCTGTCGAGTCCGCAACAATTGTGTGCCGCATATACAATATAATAGTATTCGTCTTTTCTAAAATGATATTGTCCCTCCATTCCTATGTTTTCATCATCGACAAGTAAAGAAAATGTTTCTCCTTCAAGGCGAAAACCGTCGTTAGAGAGTTTTGATGCAACTAATTCAATTGGACGCTTATCTAATCCGTATGCTTTCCAAGATATGTAAAGTTGTCCGTTGTCGTTAAAAACAAAAGCATCGATTGCTTCAGAACCGTGTTTTACAAGAATGCCGTGATCGGTGTATGGCCCTTCTGGAGAGTCGGCTGTGGCGACGCCAATATAAGAAATGTTATTAGCCTTTTGGCGAGCGGTGTAATAGCAATAGAATTTTCCGTTAATCTCGTAAAGTTCTGGTGCCCAGAAAGAGTTTTTTGTCCATTGAGGTTTTTTGTCAAAAACGTGGCCTTTAAGGTCCCAGTTGATTAGGTCGGTTGACATGAAAATTGGATAATGTGGGGCCCATTCTGACGATGTGCAAGCGGCAAAGAATTTGCCGTCAACAGATATTATTGTTGGATCGGCTAAATCGCCAGGGATTACGGGGTTGTTGAATTTACCTTTTGCAAAAATATTAAGGCAGGTAAATGTAATGATGGTGAAAATACATATTCTATTCATGTCATGTTTCTATATTTTAAAGGAATCGTTCTTTAGGTGTTAAAGAACGATTCCTGATATGGTTATAAAAAAACGAAATTACTTTTTAATTTTTGCAACTTCTTCAATAATAGCAACAGTTAGTTTCCAGAATTTCTCAACAGCAGGGATGTGCATCTTTTCAGTAGGAGAATGCACGCCGCGAAGAGTAGGTCCGTAAGAAATCATGTCGAGGTGAGGATAGTTAGTAAGGAACAATCCACATTCAAGACCGGCATGAATTGCAGTAGCTTTTGGTCGAACACCAAACAAGCGTTCGTGAGTGTCCATTGCAATGTTTAGAATCTTAGAGTCCATATTAGGCGCCCATCCTGGATAAGAAGAAGAATGTGTTACTGTAGCGCCTGCAAGTGTAAATATTGTTTCGATTTGGTTTGCAGCGTCGAATTTACGGCTTTCGACTGAGCTTCGTTGAGAAGTAACAACAAGGATTTGGTTGTCGGGTTGCATCTTAGCTGACGCCAAGTTAGTAGAAGTTTCAACAAGACCTTCAATGTCGGTGCTCATAGAAAGCACACCGTGAGGAGCGCAATATAGGGCATAGATGAAGTTCTTAGTTGTAGTAGGGTCAACAACAACATTTGGCTTGTCGACAGATTCAATAGAGATAGCCACGTTAGGTTCGGTGCGTTTATATTCGTTTTTGATGTCGGCATCATATTGGTTAAGCAAAACGCTCAAACGTTCTTTGTTGCAAGAGCAAACACCAATAACTGCTTCTGCATCGCGAGCAATAGCATTACGAAGGTTTCCTCCGTTGAAAGAAGCGAGAGCGTAATCAAACTCTTTTCCTACATTATATATAAAACGAGCTAAAACCTTATTAGCGCAAGCTCGGCCAAGGTGAATGTCGGCACCAGAGTGTCCGCCGTTAAGTCCACCAACAACAATCTTGAAGTAAACGTAGTCGGGTGCTTCAGTTGGTTGATAAGTGAAAGTGGCCGCAGTGCCAAGACCTCCGCAGCAACCAATGCAAATTTCACCATCTTCTTCGCTGTCGAGATTAAGAAGGATGTCACCTTCAATCATTCCATCGCCAAGAGCGTTAGCACCAGTAAGACCAGTTTCTTCGTCAACAGTGAAAAGAGCTTGAATAGGGCCAGAAACGATAGATTCGTCGATAAGAGCAGCAAGACCTGCAGCCATACCTATACCGTTGTCGGCGCCAAGAGTAGTGTCGTTGGCGTGTACCCATTCGCCGTCGATGATGGTTTCAATAGGGTCGTTGTCGAAGTCGTGCTTGCTATTAGCACCTTTTTCGCAAACCATATCCATGTGGCCTTGCATAACGATGCAAGGAGCGTCTTCGCAACCTGGCGCAGCGTTTCGGAACATAGCTACATTACCAGCTTCGTCAACTTTGTATTTGATATTATGTTGTTTAGCGAAGTTTATTAAGTATTCACGAATTTTCTCTTCCTTTTTAGAAGGGCGAGGAACTTGAG
Organism: Muribaculaceae bacterium; assembly: GCA_045613305.1. GTDB lineage: Bacteria > Bacteroidota > Bacteroidia > Bacteroidales > Muribaculaceae > SFTJ01. The sequence continues at coordinate 10,097 of JAZLAU010000038.1, read as the reverse complement.
TGATTTCGTGGAAAAGGTTCCACACAATAGAAGGATTTAAATCTTTAATAGTCATAATCTGATATGCGTTTAGTTTTAAATGTTACTTATTCTTGTCTGCTTTAAAAATTTGTTAAAAAAACGATTTTTCGTTCACTAAGTTACAAAAATAATTTGACTAAAGGCGAAAAAAACAATTACCTTTCATATATTTGCATAAAATTTTAAAACAAGGTGAAAATACTGCTTCTTTGCATAGTGTTGGTGGCGATATCGGTTGTGCTGCTTGGTGTAAGAGTTTTCTTCGTTAAAGGCGGGAAATTTCCAAATTCGCACATACATGGCAATAAGGCAATGCAAAAGAGGGGTATAAAATGCGCAACATCAGAAATAAAAAAACAAAAATAAATAAGAAATAGAGTAACAATGAAACTAACAAAATTGACAAAGTATGCATTTATTGCAGGTTTGATGCTAGTTTTTGCATCATGTGGCCAAACAGCTAAAGAAAACAATGCAAATGTAAATGCAGAAGTAACAGAAGAAGCATCAGCAGAAAAAAACATGGTAATTCGTTACATTGATGAAGATTCACTATTGGCAAACTACAACTTGGCAAAAGATTTGAGTGAGTCAAACTTGAAATTATCAAACAAATTTGATGCTGCTCAACAACAAAAGGCAACAGAAATCAACAAGTTTGCAAGTGAAGTTCAACGTAAGTATCAGAACAACGGATATTTGACAGAAGAAAGTTTCAATGTAGACCAACAAAAGTTGAATAAGATGCAAACAGATGCACAAAACTATTTGGCACGTTTGCAACGCGATATCGAAACACAAGTTATTCAAAACAACATTCAATTGAATGACTCAGTTAACAATTTCTTGAAGCAATATGCAAAGGAAAAAGGTTTTGATATGATTCTTCGCAAGTCGTCAGCATTCTTTATCGATAATAAGTATGAAGTGACTAATGAAGTTTTGGAAAGCCTAAATAGTCGCTATGTTAAAGTAGAAAAGAAGTAAACTGAAAATAAACTATAGCAGCCGCCGAAAAAACGGTGGCTGTTTTTTTATAACTAAATGCAAAAAAAATGATGAGAAAGTATTTAATTACCTTGATTGGCGTGTTGGTATTATCCCTTTCAGCGCAAGCAGAATTAAAATTTGGAGCAAAGGCAGGTTTGAACTTGACAAACCTAATAGGTAGTGGAGCACCTCATGGAGTGCAGTTTAACTATCATGCAGGGGTTTTGGCTGAATATAAGTTTATGAACAGAATAGGAATTGCTCCAGAAATCTTATTCTCGGCACAAGGAGGCAATCAGCATATTGCTGATTATAATGTGGGCGAAATAATTAAGAACGCAGTAGATGTAAAATGGCAAACAAATTACGTCAATGTGCCAGTTATGCTTAAATTGTATTTGAACGACCAATTGTCGATTGATTTGGGACCACAATTTGGTTTTAATGTATCGTCGAAGATGAAGTTGGATACGGATAACGTAGAAAGTTCTGAAGACAATAAATCAATGACAAAAGCATTTGATTTTGCTGTAGGAGCAGGTTTGACCTATGATATTACCAGCAACATTTTTGTACAAGCGCGTTACACCATGAGTGTGACTAGCACATTTGAGGAAATGAAGTCGACAATGAAAATGCCAGTTGACGCAAGAAATGGTGTAGGTCAAATTTCGGTAGGTTTTAAATTCTAAGATAATAGTATGCGTCGAAAAAATGGTAAAGGCATAGGGGGCGTTAAGCGAGTAGACACAAAATACACACAATTTGTGGCTCGTGAAGAGATGGAGCTTCTTGATTTTGTCATGAAAAAACTTGACGGCATAAGCCGAACAAAGGCAAAGTCGATATTGTCGGGCGGCGGTGTTTTGGTTGAGCATAAGGTTGAAACCCAATTTAATTTTAAGGTTTTGCCAGAAATGATAGTAGAAATCAGCAAGCATCCGGGAGTTACGCCAAGCCGATTTGACTATACTCCATTTTTCGATGTAGTGTATGAAGATGACGATGTCATAGTGGTTAACAAGGCCGATGAGGTTTTGTCGATGGGAGTAGGGCGAGGCAGTTTGAATATGAAGGACTTGCTCGACCGCTATTTTGTGGAGACACGTCAGCGCTGTACAGCGCATGTGGTGCATAGGTTAGACGCTCGCACTACAGGTTTGATGATGTATGCAAAAAGTGTAGAAGTGCAGCAGATGCTCACCGCTGATTGGAAGAAAACCATAATTGACCGCAGATATGTGGCAGTGTTAGAGGGAGAAATGGAGCAGGATGAGGGTCATGTTAAAAGCTGGCTTAAGGACACAGATAGCATGAAAATAGTTAGTAGCCGTACGAACAATGGTGGAAAATGGGCATGGACTGATTGGCGATTGCTGAAAAGAGGCAACGGTTTTTCTCTTGTAGAGTTGCATTTGCATACAGGTAGAAAAAACCAAATTAGAGTGCATATGTCGGTTTTGCGCCATCCAATTGTGGGCGACTATAAGTATGGTGCGCAAATGGAAGGTGCGCAAAGAATGTGTTTGCATGCTTATCGGTTGGCTTTTTATCAGCCTCGAACTCATCAGGCTTTGCATTTTGAAACTCCATTCCCTGACTATTTTAATACATTTTGTTAAGACAGTATATTAAAAAATAGAGCCTCCAACTTGGAGGCTCTATTTTTATGTTTAAATCCAGTTAATTGGTGTTTGTGGTTGAGGTGTTGTTATTCTTCACTAATTGTGTTTCTGAAGTTTTTGCGCTTTATCATGTACCAAGCGCCGATAAATAGAGCAACCGAAATGCCTATGGCGTTTGCAATTATAGGCGGTAGGTTCATACTGTCGGGCGATACAAGAATGTATGTAATGCACACCCAAGCCATCCAAAGTCCTGGAATTAGGGCAATCATATCTTTTTTGCCTCTTTTTGCCAGCCAAACGGCTATTGCTAAGAATGTGAAGATTGACAAGTTTTGGTTAAACCAGAAAAGATATCTCCAAAGGATGTCGAATTTTATAAACATCAGCACTATGCTAATGGCAAAAATAGGAAGACATGCGATAAGTCGCTTGGAAATTTTGTCTTGCTTGAATTTAAGCATATCTGCAGCAATTAATCGAGCGCTTCGGAATGCTGTGTCGCCCGTTGTTATAGGTGCAGCAACCACACCAAGAATTACGAGCACAGTGCCCGCGGTGCTTAACCAAGAGTCGCAAATTGCATTGACTATGATTGCCGGATTAGGACCGTCAAAACCGCCGTTGGTCATTACTGCCCATAGTCGACCGTATGGGGTGGAAATGTCGGCAGTGAAGTCGGGAGCAAGTGCTATCTTTGACATGTCGAAAGAGTCGGCAAATTTAATAGCGGCAGCAGCCCATATTAAAGCAATGATGCCCTCTGTAATCATTGCTCCGTAGAAAATTGGTCTTCCGTGTCGCTCATTATTGATGCATCGGGCCATCATCGGGCTTTGAGTGGCGTGAAATCCGCTAACAGCCCCACAGGAAATCGTGATGCAAATGCCTGGCAGCAATGGTAGTGCTCCGTTGGGATTATGGTTGGTGAATGCTTCAGATATTTCGGGCAAAGAGCCTGGTTGGTTGAAAATTCCCCAGAAAATGGCTGCAGCCATTATTATTAGCGCTAAGCCGAACACAGGATATAACTTTCCAATAAGTTTGTTGATTGGTAGGAGAGTTGCCAAAATATAATAGGCTAAAATGATAAATATCCACACCATGTAGTTTCCAAGAGCGCCATCGCCACCAACTAAATTGGCTAAAAGGCCTGCTGGTGATGTGGTGAATGCTGCACCTACAAGAATCATGAGGAAAATGGTGATGATGCGCATTACAATTCTTGCCACATGACCAAGTTCGTCGCCAATTATTTCAGGAAGGCTGCCGCCGTTTTTGCGTAGGCTAATCATGCCCGAAAGGTAGTCGTGAACGGCGCCTCCGAAAATGCAGCCTATAACAATCCAAATGTATGCAGCCGGGCCGAATAGTATGCCTTGAATTGCGCCAAATATGGGGCCAGTTCCGGCAATGTTAAGGAATTGTATTAGATATATTCTCCAAGTTGGCATTTCAACATAATCGATGCCGTCGGCCATTGTTTTGCAAGGAGTTGGGCGATTGGGATTGCAACCAAACACCTTTTCTACGTATGCTCCGTAAATAAGATACCCAAGTATGAGTAGCAAAAGTGATGAAATGAATGTAAACATATTTAATGACTGAATTTGTTATAGTAAAATTAATCAAAAATATGATAAAATAATTAGAAATCGAATAAAAACAAAAAAGCCACTCAAAAGAGTGGCTTATGTCGGGGTACCAAGATTCGAACTTGGGACCTCCTGCTCCCAAAGCAGGCGCACTAACCGGGCTGTGCTACACCCCGAGGTCAATTCTTTCGGAATTGCGAATGCAAAGATACTGCACTTTTTTGAATTCGCAAAGTTTTTTGTGATTTTTTTAAAGAAATGTTTGTGTTTTTTGCTTTTTGTGGGGTCTTGAGTTTGGAAGAAAGAAAAATGTTTAGGACGGCATTGGTGTAAATTTGCGTTTTTCGGGAGGGTAGAGGGTGTGGATGACTGCATAGTGTAAATGCGAGCGAGTGAGATTGGGTTGAACTTTTTTAGATAAACAAGTTGTGTTTGATGCAGCTCGGTTTTTTTGGATTTCTGGTTGGTTGTGAGAATGCAGTATTGTTAAAAACAAAAAAGCCACTCAAAAGAGTGGCTTATGTCGGGGTACCAAGATTCGAACTTGGGACCTCCTGCTCCCAAAGCAGGCGCACTAACCGGGCTGTGCTACACCCCGAGGTAAATTCTTTCGGAATTGCGATGCAAAGATACTACACTTTTTTGAATCTGCAAAAATTTTTTTAAAAAATATTTGTTCTGATGGCACAAATGGGGGAAATGTGAGATTTTATTGTGCGATTTTTAAATTTAAACTAATAGATGTGAGTTGAGTGAATAAAAAGATGATGTGTGATAGTTAGAAATTGGTGTAAATTTCGTAATTTTGTATGTTAAACTTGTTTATGCACGAGACATGTGCCAAGTAGAGGAAACGAAAATAAATAATAAGAACTAAAATAAGATGTACAGAAGTAAGACATGTGGCGAACTTCGCATAGAAAATGTAGGCGAAGTTGTAACGCTAGCTGGTTGGGTTCAAAAGGCCAGAAAGATGGGCGGCATGACATTTGTTGATTTGCGTGACCGCTATGGTATAACACAAATAGTGTTTAATGTAGAAAATGATGCTGACTTGTGTGAAGCGGCAAGCCATTTAGGCCGTGAATATGTAATACAAGTGAAGGGTAAGGTAGAAGAACGCTCAAGCAAAAACAAGAATTTGCCTACAGGTGAAATTGAGATTATCGCTCAAGAACTTGTTGTGTTAAATAAGAGCGATGTGCCACCGTTTACTATTGAAGATAACACAGATGGCGGTGATGACATAAGAATGCAATATCGCTATCTTGATTTGCGTAGAGAGGCTGTTCGCAAGAATCTTGAATTGCGACACAAAATGGGCTTTGAATTACGTAAATACTTGAATGATAGAGGTTTCCTTGAAGTGGAAACTCCGATTTTGATTGGTTCTACTCCAGAAGGTGCACGCGACTTTGTTGTGCCATCAAGAATGAATCCTGGACAGTTCTATGCATTGCCACAGTCGCCACAGTTGTTTAAGCAGCTGTTGATGGTTGCTGGTTTTGACCGCTACTTCCAAATCGCAAAGTGCTTCCGCGATGAAGACCTTCGAGCTGACCGTCAACCTGAATTTACGCAAATTGACTGCGAAATGTCGTTTGCTGAGCAAGAAGATGTGTTGCAATTGTTTGAAGGTATGGTTAAGCACATCTTCAAGTATGCTCGCAATGTGGATTTCGATTACGATTTCCCACGAATGACTTGGCACGATGCTATGAAATATTATGGTAGCGACAAGCCAGACATTCGATTCGGAATGAAATTTGTGGAATTGAAGGACTTGACTGAAGGCAAGAACTTCGTTGTGTTTGACAGTGCTGAATTTGTAGCAGGTATTTGTGCCGAAGGTTGCGCAACATTCACACGCAAGCAAATAGATGAGTTGACCGAGTATGTTAAGCGTCCACAAGTAGGTGCTAAGGGCTTGGTATGGGTAAAGTATGAAGCTGACGGTTCATTGAAGAGCAGTGTTGGCAAATTCTATAGTGAAGACGACTTGAAGTTGTGGGTAGAACGTTTTGGAGCTAAGCCAGGCGATTTGATGCTTATCTTGTGCGGTAAGACAATGGAAACACGCAAGCAATTGTGTGAACTTCGTTTGGAATTGGGCGGACGTTTGGGACTTCGCGACAAGAATGTGTTTAAGCCATTGTGGGTGGTTGATTTCCCAATGTTTGAGTGGGATGAAGAAACACAACGTTTTTATGCAATGCACCACCCATTTACCCGTCCAATGGATGAAGATATAGCATTGCTTGATACTGACACAGGTGCAGTGAGAGCATATGCTTATGACATGGTGGTTAATGGTGTGGAACTTGGTGGCGGTAGCCTTCGTATATTCCAGCCAGAACTACAAGATAAGATGTTTGAACTTCTTGGCTTTACTAAGGAAAAGGCTCAAGAGCAATTTGGCTTCTTGATGAACGCATTTAAATACGGAGCACCTCCTCATGCTGGTTTGGCATTTGGCTTTGACCGTTTTGTGTCGTTGCTTGCTGGTTTGGACAGCATACGTGACACCATTGCGTTCCCTAAGAACAACTCAGGTAGAGACGTCATGAACGATTGCCCAGGCAGAATAGACGAGGCTCAGCTTGAAGAATTATATTTGAAGATTGACACTGCAAGAATTGAAGCAGACAAAAAGAAATAAATAGGTATTGGCAAAGATTAAAGACATAATAGCTGCTATAGAGCAATATGCACCAAGATATCTGCAAGAAGGATTTGATAATGCCGGAATGCAGGTTGGCGATGCAGAGCGAGAAGCGATCGGAGCATTGATTTGTGTAGATGTAACCGAATCGGTTCTTGATGAAGCCATTGCTAAGGGTGCAAACCTTATTGTTTCGCATCATCCGTTAATTTTTAGAGGACTGAAGTCGCTTACAGGCCGAAATCCGATAGAAAGAATTGTGGCAAAAGCAATAAAAAATGATGTGGCAATATATGCAGCGCACACCAATATGGACAGCGCCATTGGCGGAGTTTCGGTGCGAATGGCTGAGAAGTTAGGGCTGACTGATGTTTCAGTGCTGTCTTCGCGTCAGTCGAGCCTGGTGAAGATAGTGGTGTTTGTGCCTGAGTCGCATGCCGAGCAAGTGGAGCAAAGTATGTTTGCTTGTGGTGCTGGTAATATTGGCAATTATGACAATTGTAGTTATCGCACGGTTGGCGAAGGTCGCTTCAGGGCAAAAGACGGAGCCACACCTTATGTTGGAGAAATTGGTGCGCTTCATTCTGAAAAGGAAGTGAGAGTGGAGGTTGTTGTAGATATGGCCTTGAAAGACAGGGTGATATCGTCGATGATTAAGGCTCATCCTTATGAAGAACCGGCATATGATGTGATTCAGTTGCTCAACGAATCGGCACATTATGGACTTGGTGTTGTGGGCAATGTGACAGAAATGAAGGCAACAGAATTTTTGATGTTGCTTAAGAAAACATTTAATGTGGATGCCATTAAATATTGCGGCGACGAAAACACGGTGATAAGTAAAGTGGCTATGTGTGGCGGAAGCGGCGCTGAGTTTGTGGGAGCTGCAATAGCATCAGGGGCTGACATTTATGTTACGGCTGACGTTAAATATCACGATTTTACGAGCAACGCCCATAATATAATGATTGCCGATATAGGTCATTATGAAAGTGAACAATTCACAAAAGACATTTTTTATGAGATAATTCAGAAAAAAATGCCTAACTTTGCAACCTATTTTGCAGAAACAGATAACAAACAAGTTAAATTATATATATAAAAATCTATGGCTACTGCTAAACAAGAAAAGGAACTTACAGTAGAAGAACGCCTAAAGGCTCTTTATCAACTCCAAACTACACTTACAGAAATCGACCGTATCAAAACTTTGCGTGGTGAATTACCACTTGAAGTTCAAGATTTGGAAGATGAAATTGTTGGTTTAGAAACTCGTATCAATAACTATGAAGACGACATTAAAGGTCTTCAAGACGATGTAACAGAACAAAATCGCATTATTGGTAACGCTGGTGCATTGGTAGAAAGATACACCGAACAAATCAACAACGTAAGAAACAATCGTGAATATGACTTCTTGCAAAAAGAAATCGAATTTGAGAAGTTGAACATTGAGCTTGCAGAAAAGAAGATTCGTCAATTTGGTGCAAAGAAAGAAGAAATCTTAGCACAAATTGAAGATGCAAAGGGCAAACTTGACGACAAGAAGCACATCTTGGAAGAAAAGAAGGCAGAATTGGAAGAAATCGTTTCTGAAACCAAGCAAGATGAAGAAAAACTTCGTGAGCAAGCAAAAAAGTATGAAGCGAAGATTGATTCAAGATTGCTAACAGCGTTTAAGCGAATTCGCAAAAATGCTCGCAATGGTCTTGGCGTTGTTTACGTGCAACGTAATGCGTGTGGTGGTTGCTTTAACCGTATCCCAGCACAACGTCAGATGGAAATCAAGATGCGTAAGAAGATTATCGTGTGCGAATATTGTGGCCGTATTCTTATTGACCCAGAAATGGCAGGTCATACAGAAGTTGAAGCCGGCAATGTGCGCGCTGGTAAATAAAGGGTTCCTTTAGAAAATAAATATTATTGTAGTTGCTGATTCAGCCGCACTTTGCGATAGGTGTGAATGAGCGGGCAGATGAGTGAATAATCGTTTGCCGCATGCGAATCGGTGACTTACAAAGTTAAGTACAGGTGTTGAGTTGCACTTGAACCAGATTTAATATTGTTTGAATTATCGACATTGTAAATGTTATTATAAAGAAATAGCCTCCCAAAAGGAGGCTATTTCTTTATGTTTTTTATGAATATGAAGTAGAAATTTTATTCGAATTTAAGGGCGTTTAATTCGGCCGATTCGATTCTTCGGTTACGCCAACAACGGCGGCATAGGGCAATATACTTGTCGTCGCCACCAATTTCAACTTGTGAACCTTCGGTAACTATCATGCCGTTGCTGTCGATGCGCGCGTTGATGATGGTTTTTCTGCCGCATGAGCATGTTGACTTTATCTCGTCGATGGTGTCGGCTAATTCAAAAAGACGTTGAGAGCCTTCGAACATGTTCGATTGGAAGTCGGTGCGAAGTCCGTAACAAACAATGTTGCTACCGAAGTCATCAACAACGCGTGCAAGTTGGTCAACTTGTTCGCGGCTCAAAAACTGAGCTTCGTCAATAAGTATCCAATTGATTACAATGAGTCTTTCGTTGAAAATTTGTTTGCAATATTCGTAAAGGTTAGTGTCGGGATATATCCACAGACATTCGCGTTTAATGCCAATTCGAGATTGAATAACATTTTCTTTTTCGCGGTCATCGATTGATGGTTTCATGCAGATGTATGGCATGCCACGCTCTTCAAAGTTGTAGGCTGTAGTTAGCAATAGTGCAGTTTTTGCAGAGCCCATCGTGCCATATCTGAAATATAGTTTTCCGAATCCGTTCATTGTGTTTGTTTTGAAAAAAATACTCTAACATAGTCTCGTGAGAGAACTGTTAAAGCAAAATGCTTTAATTTATTAAAATAATGTATGAAATCAATAAAAGTGAATTTAAGCTGTGATTTTGTTTATTATCCAAGTAACAACTGATAGGATTAAGCTAAACACAAGTGCGTGAATGAATCCGTCGACTGCAAATCCGTCGACAAGCCAATCGCACAGCAAAATTATTGCAGCGTTTATTACAAAAAGGAATAAGCCTAATGTGAAAATTGTGACAGGAAATGCCAACAATTTTAAGATGGGCTTAATGAAAGTATTTAGTAATGCAAGTACGATAGCCACAATAATAAGAGTAATTACACCAGAGGATGAACCTAAAGGTGGCAGATACACGCCCGGGCTAATCCATGCCGAAAGGGCAAT
>JAZLAU010000037.1:0-83500 GCA_045613305.1 Muribaculaceae bacterium | reverse complement strand
TGATGGTGTTTTTTAAGTGTAGGCGGGGGGGGAGTTACTTACATCGACACTAACTTAAAAAACTGGCAAACGGCTTTTGAAAGTTGTTGCATGATGAAAAAATGGCTCGCTTCTTGTGACATGAGAAGTGAGCCATTAGTTTTATTTTCAGCGTCTTTTGGGGACGGTAATCTTTGTTTAGGTTGATGCCGCAACAAAAAGGTTAAACGTATTTTTTGAGAATTTCTTTTAGTTCCTTCATTCCTTCAGAAGCCGTTTTAGGGATTACGGTCAGGTTTGACTTGTGCACTTTAGCGGGGTTAGGGTCGATGTAGAAAATGGGAGTTCCGGGTTTCACGCAGTCAATAAGGCTTGCAGCGGGGTAAACGGCGAGCGAAGTGCCTATAACCACAAAAATGTCGGCTTGTTGAGTGATTCGCATTGCTTCGCCGAAGTTAGGCACAGGTTCTTCAAAGAACACGATGTGCGGACGCACAGGGTCGCCGTATTTGTCGCGAGTTTCCATCGAAGTTTCTATGTTGTCGGGGCTTAGTGTGTACACTCGTTCTTCGTGTTTTGTGGAGCGCACTTTCATAAGTTCGCCGTGAAGGTGAAGGATTTTAGAACTGCCGGCACGTTCGTGAAGGTCGTCGACGTTTTGCGTAATCACTTGCACGTCGAACCACTGTTCGAGTTCCACCAATGCGAGGTGTGCGGCATTTGGTTTGGCGTCAATTAATTGCTTGCGACGGTCGTTGTAGAAACGGTGAATCAATTCAGGATTTTTAAGCCATCCGGTGTGGCTTGCCACTTGCATCACAGGATAGGATTCCCAAAGTCCGCCAGCATCGCGAAATGTTTTGATGTTGCTCTCTGCGCTAATGCCTGCACCTGTAGAAATTACTATTTTTTTCATAGTTAAGTTGCTGTGTTTTTTGGAGTTAATAACTAATGCAAATATATAAAATTGTGCCGATAAAACAAAATACTAAAACAAATAAATAAACATTAAAAAATGTAAAATATCAAGAAGTTGTCAAGTGGTAGATGTTATTGTGAGATTTGTCGATAATAAAATGCTTTTTGTAAATATTGTGAATGGCGGCTAATGCTGTAACGCGTTTATTGTGCAGAAGCCTGTCGGCGTGGAGTAGAGATGTGTTTTATTGGTTAATCAAAAGTTTATAAGAATATTAAGGCGAAGAAAACATGAGGTATATAAAAAGCGAAAGTGCACATTTTCACAAATGCACACCCTCCTCATAACCAAAATTCAAGTATATATTTCGTTGTTTGTAGCTTGTCTCCTTGTTTTTTAAAATCTCATTTTTCTTTTGAACAATGCAAATATACACACTCTTTTTGGATATTATTCTTAAAAACAATTAAACAAATCATAAAATATGTTTAATTTTTCAGATTTGTTTCAACCTTTTAGTCGAGAATATGTTTTACGGCATATTTTCTTTCATGAAAAAAGGCTGGTAATGAGTTTTAAGAGTTAGCACCGCTTTGTTCAAGAAGCAAAAAGCCTATCCGGCAGATAGGCTTTTTGGTGTCGTTATTTGCCGACTATATTTATTGTTTGTCCTGTTTCTTAATGAACTTGTCAGATAGCCAGTTTCTCACAGGAGTTTCGTAGAACTTCAAGCATACTACGGCCAAAACAAGGCTCAAAGCATACACTCCAATGGCAACCGGCCAAGTTTCTGCAAATGTGTATTGCTCGGTTTTAATGAGCCATTTGTAGAATCCGTACATTATAGGGTAGTGCACCAAATAAAGAGGGAACGAAATGTTGCCAAGGAAGGTGCAAATTTTTTCTGAAACGGCATCGGTTGTTTTGCCCGAAGCGCCAAGCCAAAGCAGCGCCGGGAACACAAGAATTATGCAAGCCGATTCGAAAAGGCCATTCCAACTTACTATTTCGCCACCGCCTATGTAAGGCACGTGGAACAATATAACAAGCACAATGGTGCAAATCCAGAATGCGCCTTTGGCTTTTTTGAGTGGATTGAAGATGCGAGATATTAGCACACCCAAAGTGAACGGGAACAACATGCGAAGCATGCCGCCAATGAAGTTGATGTTGTCGAGAGTCCATCCTACCCCAATACTGCCGTAGCCAGCCGCATCGGTTAGGGCAAACCACACCAGTCCGGCACCAAGTGCAGCGGTGACTAACTTAAGGATTCCTGTGGGGAGGTGGCGAAGCACAAGGGCATACACTATGTTGCCTATATATTCAAAGAATAGCGACCATGTTGGTCCGTTGAGCGGAAACATTTCGCCATTGCCGCGCACTTCATAGCCACAACCCGGAATTGCGGGTATCATGAGCATGGCGCAAACCATGCCAAGCATCACCATCGAGAATTCGGTTTGCGTGCCGTTCCATTTTGCAAATCCCTCGGTGGCAAAACCTATAACGCCAAGTATTGCGCCCATTATCACCATAGGGTGAAGACGAATGATGCGGCGTTTGAAGAATCCGCCTAATGTGAGGGTCTTGCCCCAACGGCTGTCGTAGGCATAACCCACTACAAAGCCCGAAAGGATAAAGAAGAAGTCGACTGCCAGATAGCCGTGATTTATGAAATCGATTACGGGCTTGCCGCCGGCAAACTGATAGCCCTCGAAAATGTGATACCACACCACAAGAAGCGCCGCTACGCCGCGAAGTCCGTCGAGTAGGGCGTAATGTGGTTTTGAGTCGATAAATCGTGCCATTGAAAGATGTAATGTTTTTTTTGAAATATATACGAAAGATTATCTTTTATTCGCAGGTTGTTAAAGTTTTCCCGATTCGGCAAGCGCCTTTGCCAAGTCTTTGGCTCTGTTGGCGTTAGTTTGAGCCGTTTCGATGTCGGTGGAGTCGAAAGTTATGTCGGCCTTTGAGTAGTGAGGCAAGCGTTTAGCAAGAGCGTCGTGAATAAATGCGCGAATCTCCTCGGTCGATTTGTTGGCAATTAGAGGTCGTTTCTGCTTGGCTCCGGGCAGAATTAGGCGAGCCAACAGGCGTTCTTCTGAAGTGGTGAGAAACACAGTCACTCCGTGCTCGCTCATTTGCTGCATGTTGTTGAAGTAGCAAGGGGTGCCACCGCCGCAAGCCACTATCACATTCTCGAAATTGGCCACTTCGAGCAGCATGCGACGTTCAATGTCGCGAAACTTCTCTTCCCCGTGTTGGGCAAACAGGCCGCTTATGGTGTTGTGAAATCGCGCTTCGATGTAGTGGTCAAGGTCGATAAACTGGCAGCCCATCACTTCGGCCAATGCCATGCCGAGAGTGGTCTTTCCGCTTCCCATATAACCTACAAGAAAAACAGGCTTCATAATTATAAATGCTCAAAGGGGTTACAATTTCACACAAAGATAGTTAAAAACTGCAAGAGATACAAAAACTTGCGGTGTGTGGCAAAGACATCAACATGTGTGGGCGGTGTGTTATAAGCGACAAATATGGCTTTTTCTGACACCGAAATATTGTGTAAAATGGCTTCTTTGTTGTATCTTTGTGATAACGAACATCAAAAATAAACAGATGAGCAGTAATCAAAAATGGTATGTAGTGTGGGTTGGCACAGAGCCAGGCATATGCGAAACGTGGGAGGAATGTGAAATCCGCGTTAAGGGCTATCCTGGCGCTCGCTATAAGTCATACTCTACACTTGAAGACGCCATCATGGCCTTTAGGGGCAACCCCGAGGACGAGATGGGCATAATCAGAGCCATTGCCAAATCGTCAAACAAGGTGGTAAATTATGACGCCATACCAGAGATTGTGCGCGGCAGCATTGCAGTTGATGCGGCTTGCAGCGGCAATCCGGGCGTGATGGAATATCAAGGAGTGGAAATCGACACCGGTATTCAAATGTTTCATAAGAAGTTTGCTGTTGGCACCAACAACATAGGTGAGTTTCTTGCAATTGTGCACGCTTTGGCACTATACCATAACGGCGAAAAGAAGAACATCACCATATATAGCGACAGCCGTACGGCCATGGCATGGGTGCGCGACAAAAAGTGCAAGACCAAGTTTGAAGAAACGGAGCAAACCAGAGAACTTTTTGATGTAATCCGCAGGGCCGAGACTTGGTTGCAGACGCATGCCTACAGCAACCAGATTATAAAGTGGAAAACCGAAGAGTGGGGCGAAATACCAGCCGACTTTGGTAGGAAATAAATAAAAAACCACTCACTCAAAACAGAGAATATATAACCTACAATGAAGATAGTTATAGTTTGCAAAAGCCATAAGTTGGGCGGTGCGGCGGTGGTGTCGTATCGGCTGATGAATGCTTTGCGCCGTGCTGGTCACGACGCACGCATGCTGGTGCTGTCGTCGCCGAGCGAAAAGTGGGTCGACAATTACTCCGAAGGTTGGCGCGACAAGGTGAATTTTGTGGCCGAACGGTTGCAGATATTTTTGCAAAACGGTTTTTCGCGAAAGCGCTTATTCCAAGTCGACACGGCTTCGTGGGGCGCCGACATCACTGAGCACGAATGGGTGCGTGAGGCCGATGTGATTAATCTTAATTGGATTAACCAAGGGGCGTTGTCGCTGAAGTCGATTGGCAAACTCATTGATTCGGGCAAGAAAATAGTGTGGACCATGCACGACATGTGGAACTGCACAGGCATATGCCACCACGCTTATCAGTGCACTAATTATGAAGATAATTGCGGCAATTGCCAGTATTTGGGCCGTATGTCGGGGCACAACGACTTGTCGCGCCGCACTCATGAACTCAAGCAGCAACTCTATTCAAAAAGCAACATAACATTTGTGGCTGTCAGCAATTGGCTTGCGCAAAAGTGTAAAAACAGCAGCCTTATGCGAGACGCAAAAATAGCAGTCATACCCAATGCGTTTCCTATAGAGCAATTCCCGTTTTTGCCACGCGAGGCTACCGATTGGGGAGTGGCAAAGGGTAAAAAGGTGCTTATTATGGGCGCAGCCCGACTTGACGATGAAGTGAAGGGCTTTGACAAACTGATAGACGTGTGCCGTTATCTTGCCGATTATAAGCCTGAAGTGGCAGCAAAATGTCACTTGGTGCTGTTTGGCGGAATCAGAAACAAGGCTTTGCTCGAACAAATTGCCATTCCTTACACCTATTTAGGAAGCGTGGAAGGCAAACAGGTGCCTCAACTTTATGCAAAGTCCGATGTGGTGCTGTCGACGTCATATTACGAAACCCTGCCTGGCACTCTTGTTGAGGGGCTTGCAAGCGGGTGCGTGGGTGTGTCGTTTGCCAGCGGTGGACAGTCGGACATCATCGACCATTTAGAAACCGGCTATCTTGCTGAATCTGGCAATGTGGCCGATTTTGTTCGTGGTGTGGAGTGGGCAGTTAATGAGTCGGCGGCTACACGATTGCTGCTTAGCCGAATAGCCGAAAAGCGTTTTTCGGCCGAAGTGGTGGCTCAAAAATATATTGCTTTGTTTGAAAAAGAGTTAATGTTGCGTTAATGTTTTTTGCCATAGGCGGCAGCAGTTTGCTGCAACGAGGGGCAATGTGTTATAATAATTATAGTTAGTTATGCAGACCGTGTTATTTCACGAAACCATATTCGGCCCAATCAAAAGCCGAAGATTAGGCGTGTCGTTGGGCGTTAATTTGATGCCAAACGATGGCAAGATTTGTTCGTTTGATTGTTTGTATTGCGAGGCGGGTTTTAATGCTCAAGGCCAGGGTACGAGCGGAGTGCCAGGGCGCGAGCAAGTGAAAAAGGCTTTGCGAAAGCGCCTGATGGCAATGCAGCAAGCGGGCGAACCCCTTGATGTGATAACTTTTTCGGGCAATGGCGAACCAACGTTGCATCCCGACTTTAAGCATATTGTGAGCGACGTGATAAATTTGCGCAACCAATTTTATCCCGAAGCCAAGGTGTCGGTGTTGACCAATAGCACCTTAGTGGGCCGTCCAAATGTGGCCGAGGCGTTGAAGATGGTTGACAACAATATTGTGAAACTCGACTCGGCGATGCCTGCCACTTTTCGCGCGTTAAATCGTCCGGTGTCAAAGAATGTGTTGCCGGCTGGGGTGGTTGAAGACCTTAAGCAGTTTGCTGGCAAATGTGTGGTGCAAACCTTGTTTGTGCGCGGCTCTCATGAGGGAGTTACGATTGACAACACTACCGACGAAGAAATATCGGCCTTGATTTATGCTTATTCGCAGATTGAACCACGCGAAGTGATGATTTATTCAATCGACCGCAAAACTCCTGCCGAAAACCTTGAGAAGATTAGCGCCGAGGAACTCGAAAGCATTGCTGCGCGTATGCGCGAGGCAGGCTTTAATGTTCAGGTTAATGCCTGACCTACGCCATCGAATCAAAAAACCTTACTCAGCGATATGATTTACCCCCAACCGTTAAGACCGGGCGATAAGATAGCCATAGTGTCGCCGGCGAGCCGCATCTATCCGGAATATGTTGACGGCGCTTGTGCTGTGATTAGGCAATTAGGTTTTGAGCCAGTGCCGTTTCCTCACTGCAAGGGCAACGTGGCTGGATATTCGGGCACTGTTGAGGAGCGGCTGTCTGACCTGAAGGCTGCGCTTTTGGATGCCGATGTGAAGGCCGTGCTTTGTAGCAGAGGCGGCTATGGGGTGGTGCATTTGTTGGAATATCTCGATGTGGATGAGTTGCGCAGAAATGCTAAATGGATTGTTGGTTTTAGCGACATCTCGGCTTTGCATGCTACGATGGTCAGCGCCGGGGTGGTGAGTGTTCACGGCTCAATGGCAAAACATATGGCAACGCACGGCTGCGACGAGGTGACTGCGGCAATATTCAGCATTCTTCAAGGAAAGTTGCCTACTTATGAGGTGGTGCCTCACCCGCTGAACAAAATCGGTGAGGCCGAAGGCAGGCTTGCTGGCGGAAACATGGCCGTGCTTTGCGGCCTGACTGACACGCCGTTTGATTTGCTGACTAATGGCGATATTTTGTTTATTGAGGATATTGGCGAACCCATCTATAAGGTGGAACGAATGCTTTATAACTTGCGTCTAAACGGCACATTGTACATGATTAAGGGCTTGATTGTTGGGCAGTTTACAAATTGCGAGAGTCCTGACGGTACGGGTGAAACAATGGAGCAGATGATTCGACGAATGGTAGAAAGTTATGATATTCCTGTTGCATTTAATTTCCCTTGCGGGCACGTTGATTACAATTTGCCAATGATTGAAGGCGCAAAGGTGAAGTTGGCAGTGGGCGATAAGGTTACCTTACAGTTCTTGCCGGAATGAAAAAATATATTTGCAACATAGAATAGGTGTCTTTGCACATAGGGTGGCTTGGGACCGCCGTGCAATGATGCCTATTTTTTTGTGGGCTAAAAATAACGGAAGTCCTGTCGGCGACAAGACTTCCGTGTTCGGATAGCACATTTCGCAAAAAAAGAAAATGCTCCCAATAAATAGTTTGAGTCATTAGAGCGAAACCGCAGGAGGATGATTTTCCACGCTGCCGAAAGCACTCCTTTCTATTGAGTCATCACTTAATGATCCCTTCGTAAACGGTGCGGCTAAGGTCGTTATACTGGTTGTCGTAGCCGCATTCCCAATACATAGCGCCTCTTAAGTCTTTGCTTTTTATGAATTTGCATTTTTCGGCAAGCGAGCGAGTGTTTTCGTAGGTGTATACCACTTTACCGTCTTTGTCGATAAGGTAAGGGAATTTGCCCACATCGTCCCATTGCTCGGTTAAGCCGCTGTCGACCTTAAATTTTTCGATGTCGCGGTGTTTAGGCAATTTCATAGTGCCTTGTCCGTAGAACGGCATACCCATGACGAGTTTTTCTTTAGGCACACCGGCGGCTAAGTGCGCATTGACAGACGTTTCGGAGGTGTATTTGCCACTGAGTTTTGTTTTGTAGAGTGCAGCGTGGTGCAAAGGAGGGCTGGCCATGTCGTAGGCCATTATGTTCACATAGTCCACATAGTTTATAATGTTGCGGAAGTGAATGAAATGCGCACTGCAAATGGTGGCAAGTGTTAGCAGACGGTCTTTCCCGATGGCGTCGCGCAGGTCGCGCATGAGCAAAGTGAAGTTTTCGGAGTCGTTTGGCGACGCTGAGATGCCGGCAACATCTTTGGTGGGGTATTCCCAGTCGATGTCGATGCCGTCGAGGTTGTAGTCCTTGATGGCTTTTAGACACGATTTAGCAAATGCTTTTCGTTTCTTTTCGTCGGCAGCCATTTCGCTAAAACCGCCGCTGCCCCAACCGCCTACAGAAAGGAGCACCTTAAGTTTTGGATTTTTGTTTTTCAGAGCAACAACTCCTTTCAGGCGTTTCACGTTGTCGATTTTCACGCCGTCGAAGGTTTTGTTTACATGCCCAAAGGCATAGTTTAGGTGAGTCACGTACTTGGTGTCAGGCAGGTTGGTGGTCCAACTGGTGATGTAGCCAACTATAACCTTTTCGTTATAGATGTTTTCGGGTGGTTCGTTTGTGTCGTTGTCGCAGGATACTAACAATAAAGCAATGCCTAAAAGGCAAAGTGTAACAATTTTTTTCATGATTATATTTTTATGGTAAAATTAGTTGCAACATGTGGCGCTTGATGGCAATCGCCTGTCATCAAGCCCGATGCGATTATAGCCAACCGGCAGTCTTATACCATTCAATGGCTTCTTTCACGCCGGCTTTAAGGTTGTATTGAGGATTAAAATTGAAGTCGACTTGCGCTTCCGATGTGTCGCATAGCCAATTTCGTTGCTTAAGTATCTTAAATTTGTCGCCGTTGAGGGTGCTTGGCTTCATAGTCATATTTCCTATAAATTCGGCCACCTTGCACACCATCTTCACTATGCAGAGCGGGCATTTTATAGGAATAACCACCTTTTTGCCGAGTTGCTTGGCCACAAGTTTGCGGAATTCGTCTTGTGTGTAGCCTCGTGGCTCGCTAATGAAATAGGCCTTTCGTGCAGCTCCCTTTTCGATAGAGTCGAAAATGGCATTAGCCAGGTCTTTAACGTAGATGAAGGTTAGCATTTGCTTTTTGAAGCCTACGCTGAAGTCAAAGCCCATCTTTATGCTTTTCATCATCAAGAAATAGTCGCGTTCGTGAGGCCCGTACACCCCTGTACAACGGAATATGGTGTAAGGGAAGTCGGCAATGGAGCGAAGGTAACTTTCGGCATTGTATTTCGAAACGCCGTAGAAAGTGTTAGGGAATGGTATGCTTTTGGCGGTGAAGGGTTTGTAGTCTTGTTCGTCGCCCAATCCCATAACGCTAAGGCTGCTAATCATAAGAAACACCTCGGGCACAGCATCAAGGTCGCGAAGCGACTCCACGAGCAACTTCATGTATTCGCAATTGATGGTTTGAAAGTGCATGAAGTTGTTGCATTTTGTGGCACCAAGGTTGTGAATCACAAAGTCCCACTTGCCATTTTCTGCAATGTGGCTTTTGAGTGTGTTGTGCAGGTCGTCGGGCTCGGTGAAGTCGAGCTCTATGAATTTTATTCTTGGGTCGGTGAGAAACTGCAGTGAAGTGGTGGCTCTAACAGCCGCCCATGTTTCGTAGCCGCGATTTAGCGCTTCGGCCACAATGTAGCCACCTATAAATCCGCCTGCGCCTGTGATGAGTACTCTTTTTGCCATGTTTGAAGGTGTGTTTTGCTTTATGCATGTAAATTTAATGCTAAATATCCTTTTGGCAAACTAATTTTGCCTATTTTTTGGAAGCAAATAATGCACAGGAGGGCAGTGGCGCGGGTGTTTGTGCTTGGCGCGTTTTCGACAAATGGCCGCGGCCATAAAAAAAGAAAAGGTGATGAGTTAATCATCACCAAGGCTTCTTTTTTGTGTTTTCCTAAACTAAGTTAAGGAATTATATGATTTATATGACCTAATTATGAATATCTTTTTTAATATGATTTTTACGTCACGCAAAAATCAATATCAGTAATTATTCTAATGCAAATATAAATTAAAAATATAAATGCGCAAAGAAATCAGAGTGTATTTAAGGGTGATTTAATTAAAATTAAGACAAGAATTAACAATTCTAAAAATCAAAAAACTGTAAATGGTTAGTATGTAGGCAATTATTTAAGAGGTGTGAACGTGTTGAAAGATGGCGCTAATTGTTTAAAAAGCACCTGTCAACTGTTAAAAATAATGGTGAATGAAGTTATTGCTTATCGTTAAGCACTTTGCTAAGGGCGTTAACCACCATTTGGGGCTGTATGCCAGTAAGGCAGAAGAAGTCGTTGTAGTAGCATTTCTTGTCGCCGAACAGCGAGCAAGGGCGGCAAGCCATATTAAGTTGCACCACATTTTTCTCGTCTTGTTTCCAGCCCATGAATCCGCAGTAGGGGTGCGAAGCTCCCCAAATCGACACCACCGGCACTCTCACCAGCGAGGCGAGATGCATGTTCATGTTGTCCATTGAGAGCATCACGTCGCAGTGGCTGATAATGGCAAGTTCAATGGGGAATCCGTTGCGGCATTCGCCTAACGATGTTGAGTTAGGATATTTTGCGGTCCATTTGCGGAATTGGTCGCGTTCGTTGTCGCCTTGTCCCAGGAAAAACAGGTGCACATTGTCCCAAGTGCTTATCACGTCGAGCACTTTTTCCATTAGGTGCATTGGATATATTTTGCCGTTCCACTTGGCAAAAGGCGCAACGGCAATCCATCGTTGTCCGGGGGCTTTTGGCGGAGTTAGGTGTTTGAATTGTTCGGGGTCGCCAAGACGGTTTTCATAGATTGAGCAGAATGTTTCTTCAAACACGAATCCCATTCGGTTAAACACTTCACGATAGCGGTCGCGCGAACTGATGAGCGGCAGCATGCGTTTGTTGTTGCGGCGGGTGAGTGCGCGTTTGCCTTTGGTGCCTTTGTCGATGCGAAGCACCTTTTTAGCCCCGTGCATGCGCAACGACCATCCGAGAAGCATCGATTTCCATTCGCCTTGCAGGTCAATGACGGCGTCGATGCCATATTCTTTCACGAGTTGTTTGCCCAGACGCCAAATGCTGGCAACGTCGCGATATTGCTCTTTGTGGTCGATGCTTGCCACTGTGAGGTTGTTGGGCGCATTGACAAAAAGTGTTGATGCCACCGATTGTGTGGCTATCACGAAACGCACTTCGGGGTGAGCCTCGCACACCGAATACACCACAGGAATGGTCATTGCCACATCGCCAAGTAGGTTGAAGCGCAGAATTAGCACATTATGGTAGTTTGACTTTATTGTGGGTATTGGGTTGTTGTGACTCATGTTGAATTGTTTTTGCTGCTTTTTTAATTGACACAAATCTAAAAATAAAACTTGAAATTAGCAAACTAATGTTGTGGGTATGTGGCAAGATTTTGCGTTATGCCTGCAATCGCGGTGTTATAGGAGGCTTGTGTGCAAAACAAAAAAAGCGCCACCGGCCCGATGTGGCAGGTGGCGCAGTGTTATGTGTAGGTATTCAATTACTTTTCGCGCATGAAAATGTTGATAGGAGTGCCGCTGTAGTCCCAGTTTTCGCGAATCTTGTTTTCAAGATAGCGCTTGTAAGGGTCTTTCACCCATTGAGGCAAGTTGCAGAAGAACACAAATGAAGGAACAACAGCATCCTTAAGCATGGTGATGTATTTAATTTTCACATACTTACCCTTGTTTGCTGGTGGTGGGTAAGCCGCTATCACTTCTTGCATCACGGTGTTAAGTTTAGATGTAGGCACCTTGCGTTGGCGGTTCTTATACACTTCGGCAGCAGTTTCGAGCACTTTGTAGATGCGTTGCTTGGTTAGAGCCGAACCGAAAATTATAGGGAAGTCGGTGAACGGAGCAAATCGGCTGCGAATTGCATTTTCCATTGTTTTGATTGCGTCAACGCTCTTGTTTTCCACGAGGTCCCACTTATTGA
The DNA here is from genome assembly GCA_045613305.1 of Muribaculaceae bacterium. Taxonomy (GTDB): domain Bacteria; phylum Bacteroidota; class Bacteroidia; order Bacteroidales; family Muribaculaceae; genus SFTJ01. Next base: position 71,638 of record JAZLAU010000037.1, on the reverse strand, counting down.
CGCACACCACCAATCCCTTTTTGTTCTTTTGGATAAGAGAGAAAATGTTTGCGTCTTGCGACTCGATACCGCGAGTTGCGTCAATCATCAAAATGCACACGTCGCTGTTTTCGATGGCGCGGATGCTTCGAATAACAGAGTAGTATTCGATGTCTTCGTTGACCTTTGTCTTCTTTCGGATACCGGCAGTGTCAACAAGGTAGAAGTCGAAACCAAATTTGTTGTAGCGAGTGTAAATGCTGTCGCGGGTGGTTCCGGCGATGTCGGTAACGATGTTGCGTTCTTCGCCAATGAATGCGTTGATGATTGACGATTTTCCGGCGTTAGGGCGTCCGACGATAGCAAAACGAGGAATTTCTTCGAGTTGCTCGTCCATTTCGGCGTTGTCGGGCATAAGTTTCAGAATTTCGTCAAGAAGGTCGCCAGTGCCCGAGCCGTTGATGGCCGAAATCGACATTGGGTCGCCCAATCCGAGTGAATAGAATTCGGCAGCACCATATATGCCTTCGTTGTTGTCGGCCTTGTTGGTGACAAGTATGATTGGCTTTTTGCTTCGGCGCAAAATGTTGGCCACGTGGTCGTCGAGGTCGGTAACACCGTTTTTGATGTCGACCATAAACAGAATCACGTCGGCTTCTTCGATGGCCAAAGCCACTTGTTTGTTGATTTCTTCTTCGAAGATGTCGTCGCTGTTAACTACCCAACCGCCGGTGTCGACGATTGAGAATTCTTCGCCGTTCCATAGCACCTTGCCGTATTGGCGGTCGCGAGTGGTGCCCGATGTGTCGTTGACGATAGCGTTGCGGGTTTCGGTTAGGCGGTTGAAGAGGGTAGATTTGCCCACGTTAGGGCGTCCTACGATTGCTACTAATTTTCCCATTAGTGTAAAAAACTTTTTTTAGATGTTAATATTCAGTCCCCACATCGAGAGAGTAAAGATTTACTTTTCGATGTAGCCAAATTCGCGGAGCTTGTTTTCGCGGTTGCGCCAGTCGTGTTCAACCTTAACGAACATTTCTAAGAACACTCGCTTGCCAAAGAAGGTTTCGATGTCTTTACGAGCCTCGATGCCAAGGTGCTTTAGTTTTTTGCCGCCTTGGCCAATGATGATTCCTTTTTGGCTGTCGCGCTCCACATAGATTACCACCATTATATGGATTGACTCCTCTTTTTCGTCAAATTTTTCCACAATCACCTGGGTTGCGTAAGGCACTTCCTTATCGTAGTTAAGGAGGATTTTTTCGCGCACAATTTCGGTCACGAAAAATCGTGCCGGCTTGTCGGTGAGGGCGTCTTTTCCGAAGTAAGGAGGACATTCGGGCAGCAGTTCAATGACGCGGTTAAGCAAGTTGTTGACATTGAAGTTGACAATAGCCGAGGTTGGGAACACTTCGGCGTTGGGCAGAATGACTTTCCATCGGTCGATAATCTCAAGAAGGTCGTCTTGACCTTTGAGCAAATCGATTTTGTTGATTACCAAAATCACAGGAATTTGTTCTTTCGCTACCTTGTCGAGGAAGGCCTGGTTTTTAGTAGGCGATTCCACCACGTCGGTAACGTAAATCAAGATGTCGGCGTCGATTAGTGCTTCGAGCGAGAAGTCGAGCATGCTTTTTTGCAGTTTATACTTTGGGTCGAGCACACCCGGAGTGTCGCCAAACACAATCTGATAGTCGTCGGTGTTGACGATGCCAGTGATGCGGTGGCGTGTGGTTTGTGCTTTGGCCGTGATAATCGACATTCGTTCGCCCACAAGAATGTTCATAAGGGTTGATTTGCCCACATTCGGGTTGCCGACGATGTTTACAAAACCTGCTTTATGTGCCATGTTAAGAGAGATTTGTGGTAATCAAAAAAATCGTTAAACAAAAGTTGTTTTTTCCAAGTGCCTAACGTGCGGAACTTGGGTTGTGTTATTTAATGACAAAAAACGCATCACTGCTATATAATAGTTTATATAGAGTTGATGCATTTTCTGTTTATTAAAAATAATCCGGATAAATCCGAATAGTATTTGCGTTAATTAGGATATTAGTAAGCCCAAACGATGTACATGGCTCCCCAAGTGAAGCCAGCGCCGAATGCTGTAAGCAAAATCTTATCGCCCTTCTTAAACTTATCCTTGTTTTCGTCCATACACAAAGGGATAGAAGCGCCGCTTGTGTTGCCGCGAAGTTGGATGTTAACCAGCGCTTGTTCTTCGGTGATGCCGAGGCGTCCGGCCACGGCTTCGATAATGCGCAAGTTAGCTTGGTGAGGGATGAAATATTTCACCTCTTCAATAGCCAAGTTGTTGCGGTTAAGGATGTCTTGGCTTGAAGTGAGCATATCGGTAACAGCGTTTTTGTAAACGGCTCTACCTTCCTGATATACGAAGTGTTCTTGTGCATCAACAGTTTCGTGTGAAGCAGGGCGTACCGAGCCACCGGCCTTCATAAGAAGGTGTTCTTGGTCGGCTTCAACATGGAACACACCGTCAATGATACCGATGCCTTCTTCTTCGGTAGGCTCAACAAGCACAGCGGCTGCAGCGTCGCCGAAAAGTGGGCAAGTGGTACGGTCTTGATAATTGGTCATGCTTGACATTTGTTCAGCAGCACAAACGATAACCTTTTTGTACATACCGCTACGAACGTAGGCTGCTGCTTGTTGAAGAGTGACGATGAAGCCAGCGCACGCTGCTTGCACGTCAAATCCATAGCAGTTAACCAATCCGCAGTTACCAATCATTACTGAAGCGGTAGAAGGGAAGCGGTAGTCGGGGTTAGTTGTCGCGCAAATCAAAAGGTCGATTTCTTCAGGCTTAACTCCTGTTTCGGCAAGTAGTTTGTTGATGGCTTTTGTACCCATCACCGAACTGCCCATTTCCTCGCCTTTTAGAATGCGACGTTCCTTGATGCCAACGCGTGTGGTAATCCACTCGTCGTTGGTGTCGACCATAGTCGACAACTCATCGTTTGTGAGGATGTAGTCAGGAATATAGGAAGCGATTCCGCTTATCTTTGCGTTTAGCATAGATTCTGATATAGTTAGAATGTAAAAATATATCCTAAATTATAAGGCATGTGTAAATTGATGCGGTATTATTTAGGATATTTTATTTTTCTCTATTGAATATTTATTGTGTGCAGAAATTAAACTGCAGCTTCTTTTTCAATAGCGATTTGGCCTCTATAGTAACCACATTCAGGACATACTGTGTGGTATACATGCCATGCACCACAATTTGAGCAGATTGCCAAAGTTGGGGTTACAGCCTTGTCGTGAGTTCTTCTCTTGGCTGTGCGAGTCTTTGATTGTTTACGTTTAGGATGTGCCATTTTCTTTTATTTGTTTTTTAAATTATTATCTTTCAGTTTTAGCAGTTCAGCCCAGCGAGGGTCAATGCTGCCTTCATTAATCTCGTCGTTAAGAGTGGCATCGTCTTGAGTGTCGTCGTCATCGTCGTAGGTGCCATATTCCAAGTCATCTTCGTTGATGTTGTGGGCGGTGTGCGCTTTGAGCACTTCCCACATCGACTCATCGCATTCTCCTTCGGGGTGAACATGACTAATAGGAATAGCCAGTGCCACGGTATCGTAGATTATCGATGCTACATTCAAGTCGTTGTCACTATCGGGAACTATCAACACGCCATCGGTTTCGTCGTTGTATTCGTCCCCAAATTTAACTGCCAATTGGTAGTCGGTGTCAACCTCGTGCTTCATTGGCTCCATGCAGCGGTTGCATGCTATCATCACTTCGCCTTTGCATACGAAATCGAAGTAGATGGCCTCGCTCGACTTACGCACTGTTAAGTCCACTTTTACTGCGCCGCCAAGTATGTCAGAACTTTCCATTGTTTGGAAAAATTCCTCATCGAGCATTAGTTCGTAATGCTCTGTGCCATGCTGTGCTCCGCGTAAAGGGATGCTGTAAGTAGATAACTTTGCCAAGATAGTTTTAGTTAAATCGGTGCAAAGGTACAAAGTTTAGTGCTAATAATCAAACATTTCGGTTCATTTTTATTGATTTTATGCGTAAAATGGCCTTTTATGCTGACTTTTAGGTTACTCTTTTGGGGTTATTTAGAGGGTAAAAATGGGTAATTGTTGGCAATAATGATTAAATTTGTGTTCGTTGATGCAAACATAGGGCATGGCATAATGTTTGAGTTTGAGCATCTCAATAAAAAATGGATTATTATGGAGCAAGAAGTACGCACATTATATGTTAGTGACCTTGATGGCACGTTGTTGGGCAACGACTCGCAGCTGTCGGAGGCAACCGTGGAGATGCTAAATAGGGCCATCGATAGCTATGGTGCAATGTTTACTTGTGCCACAGCGCGCACGCCGGCCACTATGGTGCCAATAATGGAGAGGGTGCACGTGAAGTTGCCGATGATAGCCATGGCCGGTGCTGCCATGTGGCATAATGGCAATTACACTAATGTGCGAACCATCGACGAGCATTCCATAAGCAAGATAGTCGACATCTATGCCAAGCACGGTGTGCGTCCGTTTGTGTATCGTCAGCGCGAGGGCATAATTGAAGCCTATCATAGTGCCGAATTGTCGGTGCAGGAGCGCGAATTTGTTGTCCCGCGTTCGGGTGGAGCAATGAAGCGTTTCTGTTTGGGGCAGGGCTATGGCTCAGAGGAACATAAGGCAATGATAATTTTTTCGATTGACCGCTACGATAGGCTAAAAGGTATTTACGATGAGATAACGAGCGAGGTCAACTGTTCGCCGGTGTGCTATCACGACATTTTTAATCCCGAATATGGCATCTTAGAGGTGTATTCGGCTGGCACCTCTAAGGCGCAGGCCATAACGGCATTGGCGCAGGAGGTGGGTGCCAATCGTGTGGTGGTGTTTGGCGACAATCGCAACGATTTGCCCATGATGGCTGTGGCCAATCATAGTGTGGCAGTGTCGAATGCCTTTCCCGAGGTGCTTGAGCAGGCTCACGAAATAATAGGGGCAAACACAACCGACAGCGTGGCGCGATGGATAGAGCAAGACGCAAAAGCAATATATCAACGATTTTCTCGTTAACTTTATAACACGGAATAATAACTTAACAACTGCAGGCAGTGAAATTAAAAAGTATATACGACGCGCGAAAGATATGGAAAGCGGCATTCTTTGTCGTGGCATTGCTATTGGTGGGGTCGTTTCTATACATAAGCAATAAGTTGGTTGAGGACCTTTCTCAGCAGGAGCGTGAGCGAATGGAGATTTGGGCCGATGCGACCAAGCAATTGGCATCGTCGGCTGTTTCGGCTGAGGAAATGCCTGAATCGCAAATCAACTTTTTGCTGAGCATCATTGAGCGTAATAACACCATTCCGGTGTTGCTTGCCGATGCCAACGATGAGATTTTGCTGCATCGTAACTTTGTTTTGCCCGAACCTGTTGATAGTTTTTCGCCATGGAAAACTACGGAAGCCAACTTGCAGTATTTGCGCGATAAGTTGCAGCGCCTGAAACGCTCAAATAACATTATCACAATAAAGATTGATGACAACACCACGCAATATCTCTATTATGAGGATTCTACGGTGCTCTATCGCTTGGCCTATTTCCCCTACATAGAGTTGGTGGTGATGCTGATATTTATTGCTGTGGTTTATTTTGCATTGATATCGGTTAAAAAGGCTGAGCAAAACAAGGTGTGGGTAGGCTTATCGAAGGAAACTGCTCACCAACTTGGCACTCCAATATCGTCGCTTATGGCTTGGACTCAGATGCTTGAAACTCTTGACGTAGATAAAGACATAGTGCGCGACATGGATAAGGATGTGCATAGGCTTTCGGTGATAGCCGACCGATTCTCGAAAATAGGTTCTAAACCCGAAATGGACATTGCGTTCATCAATGAGAGTGTGGTGGCGAGTTTGGAATATATGCGAAACCGCATTTCGAAACGTGTGGTGCTCACTATCAACACTAGCGACGACGAGAATTGTGCGGTGAAAATGTGTCAGTCGCTGTTTGAATGGGTGATGGAAAATCTCACTAAAAACGCTGTTGATGCTATGCAGGGCGAGGGCTCGTTGCAGATTAGTGTGTTTGATGGCGGCGATGTGGCTATTATAGATGTGAAGGATAGCGGAAAAGGCATATCGCGAAAGAACTTTAAAAATGTGTTTCACCCTGGTTACACCACTAAAAAGCGAGGCTGGGGTTTGGGCTTGACTTTGGTGAAGCGAATCATTGAAGAATATCATGGCGGAAAAATATATGTGAAGGAGTCGGAGATTAACCAAGGGACCACTTTCCGCATTGAGTTGCCTAAAATAAAATAGGATTATTGTAGTTCACGGCCGCATTGGTGGTGTGAGGTAAAAACTACATTTAGCAATATAGGTAAGACAGTAGAGTCAATAGCATAAAAAAGCGGCGGAATCTCGTCAAGCGATATCTTGGCAAGATTCCGTTGCTTGTTTTTTTTGTATGTCGTGACATAAATGTAGACTATGCTACATGACGATTAACTTTGAGCAAAAAAATTATCCCTGTGTAATGGCAAAATGTGGGTGCATATTTACTTTGGCATCGGGGGAAAAGATGTTTTTAGATGCTCATGTCGGGCGAGTAAACTATTCCGTCAAGAGCATTTGTTCCGTCGATGTCGGTCAGTACGAAAGTGAACATCCACTTGTTGAGTCGCACGCCGTGGGCTTTAACGTATGGCAACTTAATCATCACCTTGTTCCATCCGGCTTTCAGGTTAACGGTCACTGGTTTTCGCGCGGTGAAATTTTCGTTACCGAGCAGGGTTTCGTTGTTGATTTTCTTGCCGGCGTTAGTCCATGCCGGAGGAGTAACTTCGATGTCGTTAATCCAAATTTTAGAACCTTTTCGGTCCCAATTTCCTAAATCAGGGGCAAGGTCTTTTTCGCTTCGGCTATAGTTTTGGAATTCTATTTGAGCGCCCGCAGTTTGAGCCACAGGACTGAAAACGAAAGTCCAAGCGTAGGCAGTGGTGTTTAGTTGAGGGTTGGCGAAGAAGGTAGGAATGATGTTTCCCCAAGTGTGACGTAGGTAAATTCCGGCTCCAGTGGCAATGCCAGTGTGATAGGTGGAGTCGTTGAGTGTGTAGCTTGGCTTCAGGCCTTCGGTTTCGGGAGGAAGTTTAGCGTTCATGTCGCCGCCGTTAGGAAATGCGTCGGTTATTCGCCATTTGATGTTTGCCTGTCTTACGTATGGTATTGGCTCACCTTTGAGAGAGTTTGCTTTGTGAAACAGGAATCGTCGTTCCCAGTCGGCAAATTCGTCGTGCTGCTCACCGCTGTTTGGCAAGTTGGTGCCAAGCACTTCAATGTAGTCTTGGCCGCCGCCCATCCAGGCACGTTCGGCACTTGCCAGCACGTTGGCATACATATTGTTTTGCGCAATGATGTCGCTTTCGGTGGGTGTTATTCGGTCGTTCCAGTAAGCCGAAATAGTTCCGGCAATGTTGCTGTTGCCTTGGCTGGCGTAGTATATGTTGCTGCGGTAAATTCCCACCACGTCGGCAAACACGTCGAAATGGTTGGTGTAGTTATAGCGGCAGTCGATGTTTGGCCGTCCGTCAATCATTTTGCCTGCAGTGCTCCACATTTGAGTCATATCTGAATTTGTGCTTGCCACATTCACGCCGCTAATAGGGTTCCACACCACAACCTTTTTGCCGAGGCTGTGTAAGTGGTCGATTATACGAGGCAAGAAGTTAGGGAAGATGATTTGTCGTTCATCGGCCCCGATGTGAATGTAAGGGGCGTCGGGGAACACGTCTACCACTTCGTTGAGCACCTCGGTAAGCACTTTCACGCCTTTGGTGGTTTGCATGTCAAAGCCCATGGCGCGCTTAAAAGCAGCGCTATGTCCGGGCATGTCTATTTCGGGGATAATTACCACGCCGTGCTGTTTAGCATAGGCGTTGAGTTCGCGGCATTGCTGCTGGGTGTAGAATTGTCCGGCGAAACGAGTCATTGAGGATTCGCTTGTGAGTTCGGGATAGGCCTTAACCTCAAATCGCCATGCTTGGTTTTCGGTGAAGTGCCAGTGAAAGCAGTTGATTTTAAAACGAGAAAGCAGGCGAATGTGTTTCTTAAGTTCGTCGATGCTAATGAAAGAGCGTCCCACGTCGTGCATATATCCGCGTAACTTAAAGGCGGCCCAATCGGTGATTTCAACTGCTTCAATCATTGGTTTGCCGTCGTAGCCCTCGGCGAGTTGAGCAAGGGTTTGTGCTGCACGAATCACCCCTGTAGGGGTAACGGCTGTTATGCTGATAGCGTTGGCAGTAACGTGTAGTGTGTAGGCTTCGTTTTCAAATCCATATAATGGGTAGTCGTAAGCGCCGGCAATAGAATTTACCAAATTAACCGTTACGGGTGCGCCGTTGTTGGCTATGGTGCATCCGTTGTTGACGAACACTTCTTGAAGTGCCGAGCAATTTGTGGTGTCGATTATGTTCACAGCTCTGTTTAGTGCAAAAGCTTTGTCGTTGCTTGTAGTTACCTGTTTGGGTTTTGGCAGCAGGTGCGTAACTTTTGCTGAAATGGGTGTGAAAAATGATGACGCTATGATTAATAGCAGTAGTATGTACTTGTTCATATGAGCAATTATAGATATCGGTGCGTGTGTGAGGTGGCTGTTAGTCGAAAAGCGACATTTGCTCTGGTTGCACTAAAGTGTTGTTGCTTGTTGTTACATTTTTTTCGGCTGGATTTGCGTCGTTGGCCGCGAATGTTTCTTGAGAGGGATTTTTAAACACTTGAGAGCGCAGGGTGCTGATTTTTTGTTGCAGTTTCATGAGGTCGTGAGGAGCAGTAATCAGCAAGTCGCAGTAAAGGCGAACTAATCGAGCCGGTTTGTATTTTGCGTCAATGGCAAGGTTTTGGTCAGCCTGCAAAGCGATGTCTTTCACGCGTGGCTGAAGTTGCTCGATTTGTGCTTTAATCTCGTTGATTTTTTCGATGCGTGAGTTTGCCATATTCACGAATCCACGTTGCATGTCGAGGTCGTAATGGCGTTTGCGAATTTTAAAAGAATTGCGCAGAGAGGCAAATTCTTCAATGATTTTGATGTATTCACTGGTGTCGCTAAGCGAAATCAAGTCAACGTTTTGCATATTTGTGAATGAGTGTTTTTAGATTAGAATAGGCTGAGTTGTCGTTCCAGAAGTTGAAACGACATTCTGTGGTGAGGGGTTGGGCCGAATTTAGCAATTGCTTCGCGATGCTTCTTTGTGGGATATCCTTTGTTGGTGAGCCAATCGTAGTTAGGGAACTCGTCGTGCAGTTTTTTCATGTATTCGTCACGATAAGTTTTAGCCAACACCGAAGCCGCAGCAATACTCATCATCTTTCCGTCGCCTTTCACAATAGTGGTGTGAGGAATGTCTTGATAGTTGTAGAACTTGTTACCGTCGATAAGCAGCGCTTCGGGGCGAGTGTTTAGTTGGTCGATGGCCCGATGCATGGCAGTGATTGAAGCGCGCAAGATGTTGATTTCGTCGATTTCTTGCGGCGAAACGAAAGCCACAGCCCAAGCCACAGCTTCGCGCTCAATTATGGGGCGCAACGCTTCGCGTTGTCGTTCGGTGAGTTTTTTCGAATCGTTGAGCAGGTCGTTGCTGAAGTCGGGCGGTAAAATCACGGCAGCGGCCGTAACAGGTCCGGCCAGACACCCACGTCCGGCTTCATCGCATCCGGCTTCAATGCGGCCTTCTATGAGAAACGGTTGTAGCATAGTGGGGCGAGGTTTTTACACATTTCGCTCGATGACAAACGTAAACAAGTCTTTAAACGATTGTACAATCTTGTCGTTGTCAAACTGGCTTATAATTTCAAAAGCTTCGTCTCTGAGTTCAATCATTTTTTTCTCAGCATAGTCGATTCCGCCGTTTTCTTTAGCAAACGTAATTAGCGTGTCGATTTCCTCGCTTGAAAGTTGAGGCTTTTCAGAAAGAGCGCGCATTTCGGCCACGTTTGGAGCCTTGTCGTCAGAGAGGGCAAATATTAGAGGCAGAGTTCGCTTGCCTTCACGAAGGTCGTTGCCTGTTGGTTTGCCTATTATCGGGTCGTTATAGTAATCGAAGATGTCGTCTTTTATTTGGAAGCAAATGCCAAACAATTCGGCGAATTTCACCACTTGATTAAGTTTGTCGACAGGTGCGTCGGCAGCATATCCGCCCACTTCCACGCAACTGCAAAACAAGGCAGCGGTTTTGCGTCGAATGGTGTCGTAGTATGATTGTTCGGTGACGAAATTTTTTCGTGTATTGTCGATTTGGCTAATTTCGCCTAAAGAGAGTTCGCGAGCACGGTCGGCCATCACTTTCACCACTCGAGGTTCGCCAGTAGCTACGCCGCAAGTAAGCGCCGAGCTCACAAAGAAGTCGCCCACAAGCACAGCGATGTGGTTGTCCCACACGCGGTTGATGGTGGGGCGTCCGCGGCGTTCCGACGATTCGTCAATCACGTCGTCGTGAATAAGCGAGGCGTTGTGAAGCAGTTCTATAGAGGCAGCTGCTTTAAGTATTGTGTCGGTATCGCCGTTAAATAGCTGCCCGGTGAGAATCGACAGCATTGGGCGAATCTGTTTGCCTTTAGTTTTTAAAAACTCGGTCACGATTTGCTCCATCAGGCTATTGTCGCTGTGTAGCGATTCGGCAATAATCTGATTAAGGCTTGTTAGTTCGGCCGATAGGTTTTTTTGTATTTCTTCGAATTTAGTCATCGCATTAATTTGTGTGACGCAAAATTAGCAAATAATATCCTTAGAGAGAGAAATTTTGGTGAGATAATTTCAGTATGCCGACAAAATGGAGTAAATTTATGTGATTTTTCGTGCCGCGAGAGCCGAGAAATAGAAGGTAGAAGAAAAACGAAAAATATATGGAAAGAAAAAAACTGGTTCTGCTCGATGCTTATGCATTGATATTTAGAGCCTACTATGCATTGATAAGAAGTCCGCGCTACACATCGCAGGGGCTCAACACGTCGGCCATGTTTGGGTTTATCAACACCCTTCAAGACCTGTTGAAGCGAGAGTCGCCAAGCCATATAGCAATATGTTTTGACCCCAAGGGCGGCACTTTCCGCCACGAGATGTATGCCGAATATAAGGCTGGCCGACAGGAAACTCCCGAAGACATTAAGAAGGCGGTGCCTTATATTAAGCGCATAGCCGAGGCTTATAACATAGCAGTTTTGGAGGTGCCTGGATATGAGGCCGACGATGTGATTGGCACACTGTCGGTGATGGCTCGCGAACGAGGATTTTTAACCTATATGGTAACTGCCGATAAAGACTTTGGTCAGTTGGTTAACGATGACGTAAAAATCTATAAACCACACACCGGCGGTTATGAAATAATGGGTGCGAAAGAGGTGTGCGAGAAATTTGGCATCGATAGCACCGGTCAGGTTATCGACATGTTGGCTCTAATGGGCGACAAGGTGGATAACATACCCGGATGCCCAGGTGTGGGCGAGGTGACTGCGGCAAAGTTGATTAAGCAGTTTGGCTCGGTTGAAAACCTAATGGCAAACACCCATATGTTGAAGGGTGCGATTAAGAAGAAGGTAGAAGAAAACGTTGAAAAGATAGAGTTCTCGAAATTGCTTGCGGCGATTAAGACCGACGTTCCTGTGGAGTTCAACGAAGAGATGTTGAGCCGCAGGGCTATCAATGCCGAGGCGTTGAGAGAGGTGTTTAAAGAACTTGAATTCCGCACATTCATCACAAGGATTATCGACCAAAACGAGGGTAATGTGGGGCTTGAAGGCTCGGTTGTGGTAGAGAAGAACGAAGAGCCGCAGAAGCCACAAGCACCGTCGAAGCCAAAAAGTGGACAAATGTCGCTTTTCGGTGATGATGACGAAGACGAAGCCGACGAAGTCGTGCACGAAGTTAAGGTTACATCGCCTGCCGAGGTGAGTTACACCGTTGTGACTCAAACTGCCGAAGTGGCCGACCTTGTGGCAAAGGCCATGTTGCGCTCGGCTGTGGGCGTAGAGATATTGGCCGATGGCGATGAGGCAATGACTGCATCGGTTGTGGGTGTAGCTTTGGCTATTGAGCCCGGCCGGGCTTGCTATGTTCCTGCAGTGCATTTGCAACTTTTGAAGCCTTTGTTCGAAAACTCCAACACCACGATAATCAGTTCGGAAACTAAACGCAACATGGTGATGCTTCGCCGCCAAGGCATAGCGCTTGGCATGCCATATTACGACACGGCCGTGGCGCACTATTTGTTGCAACCCGAACGTTTGCACGACACAGCACGCATAAGCGATGAGTTGCTGGGCATGACTTGCACCACTGTTGACGAATTGCTTGGCCCTAAGGGTAAAAATCGTCGCCGATTTGCCGATATGTCGCACGAAGCATTGTGCAATTATGGGTGTCGACTTGCCGATGCTGCAATGATGCTTCGCGATGTTCTTGACGAAAAGATTGCTCAAGAGGGTATTACTTCGCTGCTTACCGATATAGAGATTCCGCTTGTGGAGGTGCTTGCCGACATGGAATATAATGGTGCGAGAGTGGATGTGAAGGCTCTCAACGACTATTCGGTGGTGCTAACGCAGCGCATGAACGAATTGGAGCAAGAGTGCTTTGCGCTTGCCGGCGAGCAGTTTAACACCGCGTCGCCAATGAAGGTGGGCGAGATTTTGTTTGACAAACTAAAAATTGACGATAAGGCAAAGAAAACCAAGACCGGCCAATATTCAACCACCGAAGAGGTGCTGATGCACTTGCGCGACCGTCATCCGTTGGTCGACAAGATTCTTGATTTGAGAGGCATCCGCAAATTGCTGTCTACATATGTTAATGCACTGCCTGAACTTATAAATTCGGAAACCGGACGCATTCACACCACTTACAACCAGACAGTGACTGCCACAGGCCGATTGTCGTCAACATCGCCAAATTTGCAAAACATACCTGTTCGCAACGATGACGGCAGAGAAATCAGAAAGGCCTTTATTCCAGCCGGCGGTAACTTGTTTTTCTCGGCCGACTATTCGCAAATAGAACTCCGATTGGTGGCCGATTTGAGCAAAGATGTCACAATGGTCGACTCGTTTTGCAAGGATATTGACATTCATGCCATGACAGCGGCCAAAATCTATAACGTGCCGTTGGCCGAAGTGACTGCCGACCAGCGTCGCAAAGCCAAGACGGCTAATTTCGGTATCCTGTACGGAATTTCGGCGTTTGGATTGTCGGAGCGATTGCAGATACCGCGTGCCGAAAGCAAAATGCTCATCGATGGATATTTTGCCACTTTCCCGGGAGTGCGCGACTACATTGATAACAGTGTGAAGCAGGCTCGCGAAAAGGGTTATGTGACCACATTGTTTGGTCGTCGCCGAATGTTGCCCGACATTAATTCTCGTAATGCCGTGGTGCGCAGTTTCTCTGAACGTAACGCTGTGAATGCTCCAATTCAGGGCACAGCCGCCGATGTGATTAAGTTGGCAATGGTGAGAATATATGCCGAGATGAAGCAGAAGGGCTTGCAGTCGAAGATGATTATGCAGGTGCACGACGAACTCAACTTCGATGTAGTGCCGTCTGAAGCCGAAGTGCTGCAAGAAATTGTGGTAAGGCAAATGCAGGGTGCGTATGCCGGCGATGTGCCATTGACAGCGTCGCATGCCATTGCTGCCAATTGGCTCGATGCGCATTAATGACGCGTTGAAGAAACCCCACGATTAATATTTATGATAGAAGAAAAAAGAGCAGCGAAATTTCGCTGCTCTTTTAGGTTATGAGGATTTTTATCAATAATCTTATTAGAATGCAAAGTTAACGCCTACGCCAAACGCACGGTTTGTGCGAGTGTAGCTGTCAGTCTTGTTGCCAGCAGCAGTTTGAGCAGTTACTTCGCGAGTGCCGTAAAGAGTGTGCATGTAAGAAAGGTCGATCTTGATGCGGTCAGTAGCGTGAACGCGAACACCACCACCAATGCTGTTGCTTGAAGTAGAGAAGCTTAGGTCGTTCATGTAAGCATCGCTCAAGTCATATTGAGTAGTTTGCCAGCCAGCAGACACAGTCACCCACTTGCAGCAGTCCCATTCAGCACCTGCAGTTACTTCCCAAGTACCGTTGTTAACAAGCTTTTGCTTGTCGCCATAAGAAGTAGCGTTGCAGTCATCGTAGAAGTGGTAACCAGCGTTTAGGCGAACCTTGCTGATAGGGCTGTATTGAACACCAACTGCCAAGAAAGCAGGGATGTCAGCAGCAACCTTCTTACCGTCAGCGAATTGGCCAAGAGTTGCGTTAGTTTGAGCAACACCAGCAGCATATTCGTTCATTTCAGTGCTGTTTTCCAAGCGAAGACGAGTCTTGAATTCGTACTTAGCAGCAACGTTCCATTGGTCGTTGATCTTCCAGTCAACACCGATGATTGGAGTCACACCAAAGCCCTTTTGGTTAGCGTCAAGTTCGATGCTTGAGTTAGCAAGTTGAGCGTTAACGGTTTGTTGGATAACAGGAAGAACCACTGCATCGGCAGGAGAAGTGCCAGGGATGAATGCAGCAGAAACGTTCTTAACGTAGCCGTTGTAGTTGCAAGTAGCGTAAACGCCACGAAGACCTACGAAACCAGCCAAGTTTTCAGTGAACTTGTATGTACCACCCACGCTAAGGCCGAAGTAGTATTGAGTACCTTGCATGTAGCTGTCAAGGCTGTAACCACCGAAACCTACAGTAGAGTTGTAAGCAGCGTTAGTTTGACCCAAAGCAGATGCTACGCTTGAGTAGATTTGACCAGCGTAAAGTGCTTCGAAAGAGCCAAGGCCTTGGCCGAATTCGCACTTACCACCGCCACCACCAACAGCGAAGTTAGCAGCAACTGACCACTTGTCTTGAACGTAAGCAAATTGGAAGCTTGGGATAACTGGAGCGTTTGCCTCACCTACGAAGTTGTGAGTTGCGTTAGGATTCTTTGTGTTGTAAGCGAAAAGAGGGAAAGTAGTGTTGATTTCGCGAGTTTGCTTTGCGCTTTGTGCGTTAAGGCTTAGGTGGAAACCGTTTTCAAGGAATGCGATACCTGCAGGGTTCATGTAAGCACCTGTGATGTCGATTACAGCTTCTTGGCTAACTTGACGCAAAAATGCAGCGTTTTGGTTCGTATTTGTTAGAAGGCCTCCCGCCATCATTGAAACTGCACTTGTTGCAGCAAATACGATTGCTAATACATGTTTCTTAATCATTTTAAATCTTTTAGTCTTTTGAAAATTTTTATTACCGGCGCAAAATTAATACTTTTTTTTGGAAAAATAAGAAAAAGAGACCTACAAAGTGGAAATTTGTAACAATGATTTGCCGCTCGGCTGGGTCACTTGGGTGGGCTAAATGTCTGGTTTAGTGGTGATAAAGCGCGGTGTACGGGTTGCGGTTTTTCGGAGGTAAAATCTGTGGCCCAAATGGTGCAATCGGTGTGATTTTGGGTCAAGTGAGGGCGAGTTGGCGAAACGCGCCTATATAGAAATATATATAATGTGTGTTTTAGAGAGAGTGGTGAAACGGTAGAGTGTGCGTTTGCCGATAAAGGAAGGAAAGTGGGTGCGTATTCAACGCTATAATCATGTGGCGCTGGAAAAGAGCGCCTGCACTGGCCGATGAATAAATAAAAAAAGCAGCCCGGGAAATCCCGAGCTGCCAATATGATAAAATTAATGATTATCCGAGGATTAACCGTTAACCTTCTTCATGTGAGCGATAAGGTCAAGAACCTTGTTTGAGTAACCGATTTCGTTGTCGTACCAAGAAACAACCTTAACGAAAGTGTCAGTCAAAGCGATACCAGCCTTAGCGTCGAAGATAGAAGTGCGAGTGTCACCCAAGAAGTCAGAAGAAACAACTGCATCTTCAGTGTAACCAAGAACACCCTTAAGTTCGCCTTCAGCAGCTTCCTTCATAGCTTCGCAGATTTCAGCATAAGTAGCTGGCTTAGCCAAGTTAACTGTCAAGTCAACAACTGAAACGTCAAGAGTAGGAACACGCATTGACATACCAGTAAGCTTGCCTTTAAGTTCAGGAATAACCTTACCTACAGCCTTAGCAGCACTTGTAGAAGAAGGGATGATGTTGCCAGCAGCAGCGCGGCCACCACGCCAGTCCTTCAAAGATGGACCGTCAACTGTCTTTTGAGTAGCAGTAGTAGAGTGAACAGTAGTCATCAAACCGTCAGTGATACCGAACTTGTCGTGCAAAACCTTAGCGATAGGAGCCAAACAGTTTGTAGTACAAGAAGCGTTAGAAACGAATTGAGTACCCTTTTCATACTTGTCGAAGTTTACACCGCAAACGAACATTGGAGTTGCGTCCTTTGAAGGAGCAGACATAACAACGTACTTAGCACCAGCTTCGATGTGAGCTTGAGCCTTTTCTTGAGTCAAGAATAGACCAGTTGATTCAACTACGTATTCTGCTTCGATTTCGTTCCACTTAAGATCAGCTGGGTTACGTTCTGCAGTTACACGGATCTTCTTACCGTTTACGATAAGAACATTGTTTTCTACGTCAGCTTCGATAGTGCCTTCGAATTGGCCGTGCATAGTGTCATACTTCAACATGTAAGCCAAGTAATCAACTGGGCAAAGGTCGTTAATACCTACGATTTCAATGTCGTTTCTGTTTTGAGCAGCGCGGAACACAAAACGTCCGATGCGGCCGAAACCATTAATACCTACTTTAGTCATTTGTTTAAAAAATTTATTAGTTAAAATAATTTGTAATAATCGTTTTCAAGATATTTTTATATCTTTGTCACAGCCTAAGATTTTTGCCTTAAAATGAGTGCATTTTTGGGGCAATTATCTTAAGTACTGCAAAAGTAATATTTTTTTTTCAATAAACGTGTTTTTATTTGCTAAAAATAATGCTTTTTTTATGCAAAATTTTATTTTGTTTTATTGTTGTAACTAATTGACAATTAATTGTAAAAAAGTTAGAATTTTATAATCAAAAAAACATATAAACTGACATGAGTAAATTTTTAACTGAATTCAAAGAATTCGCAATGCGTGGCAATGTGATGGATATGGCTGTCGGTGTTATCATCGGTGGTGCTTTTGGTAAGATTGTCACTTCGCTTGTTAATGATGTGATTATGCCTGTAATTGGCTGTGTGGTTGGCGGTATCAACTTCACCGACCTTAAGTGGGTGATAAAGGAAGCTGTGGAAGAAACTCCTGAAGTGGCTTTGCTTTACGGTCAATTTATTCAAAACGTGGTCGATTTCTTGATTATTGCATTCTGCATCTTCATGATGATTAAGGTGATTTCGCGCCTAACTAAGAAGAAGGAAGAAGCTCCTGCTCCTGCACCTGCTCCAGAACCTTCGGCTGAAGAAAAATTGCTTACTGAAATTCGTGACCTTTTGAAGGAAAAGAAATGATTTTGACAGCGCACGTTGGTGCGGCTCGACAATAAAAAAACATTTTTGCTCGGGGTGATGACCGTTGGTCGTTGCTCCGTGTTATTTTGTTGTCTTGGTGTGATTTTCGGTCTTTGCCCTGGAGTGAAAAGCCAACCGATGAATGCGCGAGGCATAATGGCGGCAGTGAAGGGGTGTTTTGGTTTTTTTATAATATGCTTTTCACGCTTATCGCACTTTTATGATTATCTTTGCGAATTAAAAGATAAAAACATATTGACTATGAGCGAAAATAAGCATAAAGAGATAGATTTCAATAAGGAAGAATCCGACCAAATGCAAACAGGCGGTTTGCGCGAACGCTTGAAGCGCGTGAAGAAAACCCGATGGGTGCGATTTGCATTAGTTTCGGCGTTGTTTTTGGGCTGGGTTATATGGCTTGGCAGTTGGTGGGTGCTGATATTCTGGCTGTTAATTGCCGATATCTATCTCACTCAGTTCATTCCATGGACCTGGTGGCGTCACACTAAGAGCAAGTTGCTTAAAGAGGTGATGACTTGGGTGGATGCCATAGTGTATGCTCTGATTTTGGTGTATTTCTTGTTTGCCTTTGTGGGACAGAACTATCAAATTCCTTCTTCTTCGCTCGAAAAATCGCTACTTGTTGGCGACTATTTGTGGGTTAACAAGATGGTGTATGGTCCACGTGTGCCTAACACTCCATTGCATTTCCCGTTGGCGCAAAACACATTGCCAGTGCTTAACTGCAAGAGTTACATCGATAATCCTCAATGGGACTATCACCGCTTGAAGGGTTTACGCAGCATTGAGCGCAACGACATAGTGGTGTTTAACTATCCAGCTGGCGACACAGTGGCGCTAAATATGCAAAACCCCGACTATTACACTTTAATTCACCTTTATGGCCGCGATGCGGTTAACCACAATAAGCAAGTGTATGGCGATGTGATATATCGTCCTGTTGACCGTCGCGAAAACTATGTGAAGCGTTGCATAGGGTTGCCTGGCGAGCGCTTGAAGATTATTGATGACGTGGTGTATGTTAATGGCAAAGCGTTGGAACAGCCAAAAGAGGTTCAGTTTAATCATTACTTGCAAACCGATGGCCGAGAAATCACTGAAGATGTTTGGGAAGACCTTGGCGTGAGTGTTGACGACCGTGCACAATTGTCGGTGTCGCCTGCCGATGCTTTGGGCGTTAAAGACAATGGCATGGCTGTGGCTGCCGATGGCTCGATTGCACCAATTTATCAAGTGCCGCTAACAAACGGCATGATTGAGAAGATTAAGACTTCATATAAGTGGATTACCTCGGTGATTAAGATGCCTACTCAAGAAATGTTTAACCCTTATCCTATTGATTACGATTATGGATGGACACGCGCTAATTATGGCGAAGTGTGGATTCCAAAGAAGGGCGAATCAATAGGTTTGAATGTGAAAAATCTGCCAATCTATATGCGTTGCATCAAGAACTATGAAGGCAACGAAGTGGAAGTGAAAGACGGTGTGATTTATATCAATGGCGAAGCCAGCAATAGCTACACCTTCAAGATGGACTATTATTGGATGATGGGTGACAACCGCGACAATTCGCTCGACTCACGCTATTGGGGCTTTGTGCCTGAAGACCACGTGGTGGGCACTCCAATGATAGTTCTGTTGTCGATTGATAAAGACAAGGGAGGCATTCGTTGGAACAGAATCTTTGCTGATGCTAACCCCGACAAATAATTTGTGAGTTTGCGGAATGCTTAACTACGCTCCGAAATACGAATGTGCTGCGATGCATAGTGCCTATTTGGGCAGTGTGCGCTATTATGCTGCGCTGATGGCTGCTCGAAGTGCCGGCGTGGATGCCGACATTAAGGGGGTGCCACAGTTGTGGGCTCACAATCATTGCCGCATAAGTGGCGCTAATGGAGTGCAGCAGTTGGTGATTCCGGTCGACAGGGCAGACTATAGCAATCGCACTGCTATGCGCGATGTGGTGGTGTCGAATCATGGCGATTGGAGGCATCTGCACTGGGGGGCTATGTTTTCGGCTTATGGCAAGAGCCCTTTTTTTGAATACGTGGCGGCCGATTTGGAGCGTGTGATTATGGGCAATCAGAAATTTTTGATTGATTTGAATAACGACTTGCACGAGTTGGTGGTTAGTTTTCTCGACTTGCCGGTGCTTCAAGCCGATGCTGCTGCTGTTGCAGCCGCCGACCTTAATCTGCGAGGGCGTGTGGGCGAAAAGAAACCCGACCGATTGGCTCTCGACGATGTTGAATACTATCAGTTGTGGGCGGCGCGTCATGGGTTTATGCCGAATTTGAGCATCCTCGACTTGCTTTGCAACACTGGCCGTGAGGCAATATTCACATTGTTGCAAATGAACCGGGGAATATAATAACGTAGATTAATAACGTAAACATATATATTAATAGTTAGGCGAAATGGCATTGTGCCGTTTCGCCTTATTCGTTGGCGTGTTGTGATGAATAACTGAAGCGGTCGCGTTGTATTCCTGGTGCCAGAGGATTGGTGTTGGGCCAGATTTGACGAGAAGGGGATTGGGCTCTTGCGTTATAGCAATGAGTTTCTTATTTGGGTGCTTTGTTGCCGAATATTATTGAAGTGTTCTATCGCAACTTGTGTGGCGAGCGAGGCTTACGTTCTTAAGGTTTTAGTTTATCGCAATTTGTTGGCGAGATAGTGACGCTTTGCCCATATTTGCATAATTAACACGCCCATAGCATTTACGGAGCAAGCAGTCCAAAAAGCGGCATGATAGCCCAAGTGCTCGGCCACGATGCCCCCTACTAAAGTGCCCAGCCCCATGCCGATGTCCCACGACACGAGAAAAGTGGAGTTGGCAGTGCCTCGTTGTGCATTTGGTGCAAGGTTGATAAACATGGTTTGAATGGCGGGGAACATGTGCCCGTTTCCTAACCCTATGATGAATGCTGCGCCATAATATCCCCATTCGTTGTGAACCGACGCAAAGATGAAATATCCAATCAGGGCAATTAATGTGCCTAAAGTGGCGTTGTAGGCCACCAAGCCCTTGCGCAGGGTGCGGCTGCCGATGAGTCGCGACACAATGAGTCCCACGGCGAGAAGCATGAAAAACAATCCGGTTCCGCCGGTAATGCCAAGTTCGTCTTTACCATATATGGCAATGTAGGTTACGAGCACGCCATAGGAGAAAGCATAGCAAATCATGGTGATGCCTTGTCGCCAGCCTTTTAAAAGTATGAATCGGTCGAGCGACATGGCTTGTTTTTCTTTCACTTTTTCGCGTTGGGGCAGTTTTACCGATGCAGTGCTGATTAAGCCAATTGCAGCAGTGATGAAAGCCACCCAGAATAGCACGTCGTAGTTGCCGTAGGCTGCGAAAAGAATAAGTGCGAAAGTTGGGCTAATGGCTGTGGCGATGTTGTTGCTAAGGCCGTAATACCCAATTCCCTCGGCACGTCGCGATGGTGGCAGCACATCGATTGCCACGGTGCTGTTTGAAACGGTTGTGGCTCCAAATGGTGCTCCGTGCAGGGTGCGCACAATGGCAAACAGCAATAGCGACCCGGCGGCAAGATAGCCTAAGAAGAATGCTGTGAAAAGGAAATAACTGATTATTAGCACGGTGCGTCGCGGAAAACTGTCAACCAGATAGCCGCTGAACATTCTGATGATGAGGGCGGTGATGGTGTAGCCCGACAAAACGATGCCTATGGTTTGCTTATCGGCATTGAAGGTGTCGTGCAAGTAGGTGGGGAAAAGCGGTGTTAGGAGCATGAACGAAAAGAATATCATGAAGTTGGCTATCCATACCTTCATGTAGTTGCTGTTCCAAAGTTTGTCCTTTGTTTGCAATTCGTGTTTCATACTCTCGGAGATGCCTGCCATTAAGGGAGGGGTGATAAATGTTGCAAAATTTTGCTGCCATTCGCGTTGATAATAGCAAATGGCAAAACATGTTGGTTAAAAAAAGCGTTGCTGAGTGTTATATAATGTCGCTGTCGCTGCGTCGCAGATGAATGAAGGCTTCGGCGTATTTGCAGCGGAATTCAATTCCTCTGAATTTTTCCATCGGGATGTGCCATTCGTCTAACAGCGGCGGCATGTTTTGGCTTTGGTGGCAAAGGCAAGCCTTGTGCTTAGTGCTCACAACGCTGGTTATGTCGACGTAGTCGGTGGGTTGGAACAGTTGAGTTTGTGTTCCGCTCATCACTTCGTAATAATAAAGTTCGAAGTTGTAGCCTAATCTGCGCCAAGCATCGTACACTAAAAGCGAGCACACTCTATGGTCGGGGTGAGAATCGATGGGCCAATGAGTGAAAACTATGTCGGGCTTTTCGGCATCAATCATTTCACGCATTTCCACATACCGTTGCTTGTTGATTTCGGTATTGCCGTCGATTTGTGTTAAGAACACCGCTCGCACATCCATCACCTTGCAGGCGTTTTTTGCTTCTTCAACACGAATAGCAGCGGCTTCGTCGTGCGATTTGCCCACAATTCCGCCTTCGCCCTTAGTCATATATGCCGACACCACTTCGTAGCCCATGTTTTTGAGCACCAACATGGTGCCACCGCACCCGGTTTCGGGGTCGTCGGGGTGTGCTCCGATAATTAATGCTTTTTTCTTTTTGTTGGTGTTTTTTTCGGTGGCGTTTTCAGCGTTTAGCGACTGCACGCCAAATATTGAGGCTCCGGCAAGGGTTGCTCCTGTTAGTTTTAACATTTTTCGCCTATCCATAGCATTAGTGTTTGAAATGTATATACAAATCTAATGATAATTTTTTGGAGAGTGCTTTGGGGAGCGCAATTTTTTCAAAAATTTTCAGTTGTGGCATTTAAAAAGCCCGTCATAAAAGACTTATGACGGGCTGTGATTATTGTATTGGCAAATTGTGCTTAATTAACCTTGACCTTGCGACTTCACCACAATAGGCTTTTTGCTGTGGTGGTAGCCAGTGGATTTCATTTTGCGGCTATAAAGATTGTTGCCGGCCACAATGTATAGAGTGTTGCCCACAAAAGCGAGGTTTGTGACTGCGCCATATGGCACACTGAGAATGGCTCTCACGCGGCCGTTTTGGTCGCAAACCTGCACGCCCATAGCAGTGGCTACATAAAGGTTGCCCATGGTGTCGAAAGCCATCGGGCCGTTTTCGCTTAGGGCGTCGTTGTTGGCGCTGTGTAGCCAATAGAAACGTTGGCCATAAGAAAGAGAGCCGTCTTTGCCCACGATGTAGGTCACCAACCAGTTGCTGCCCGGTTCGTTCTGCACCAGCATAGAGTGGTCGGGGTAGAGGGCAAAGTGGTTGCCGTTAGTAATAAGGTCGGCGGTAGCAGGCACTACCATATTTGGCTTGAAGTAAAGCGTGTCGCGGTGGCCCGAATATTTTGCTACAAATTTCCATTCTTCTTTAGTGTCGACGATTGCCTTAATTGTTTCGTTGTCGGTTTTTCCGGCCTTCACTTTTTTTGGCCAGTCTTTCCATAGGAAACGCATAGCGTCGCTAAATGCAAGGGTGCCATGCTTGATGCTGTGTCCGCCCTTGTCCCAAGAATGAGCCACTTCGTAGCCGGCAAATTTCAAAGCCGAGTGCAAAAGTTGGTTATATTCCCACCAGCTGCCAAACAATGGGTTCCAAGTGTCTTTTTCGCCGTCTTGCATAAATATTCTAAGTGGCTTAGGTTCGGTTTTGCGCACTAAAGCAGGGTATTCGTTGCCGCCTCTCATAGGCACGAAAGTTCCCACAGCGGTGTAAACACGGCTAAACAGGTCGGGACGGAACCAGGCAGCAGAGAAGGCGCAAATTCCGCCGCTGCTTGCTCCGGTAATGGCGCGGTCGTTGGCATCGGTCGAGATGTTGATTATGCGTCCGTCGTCGAGTTTTGTTCCTTCAACTTGTGGCAGAAGTTCCTTTTCGAGAAATTGAGCCCAGCGTCCGTTCATGGCGTCGAATTCGTTGCTGCGGTTGTAGCGAACCACCTTGCCGGTTTCGTCTTTTATGACGCCCGGATTAACGAAAACGCCTATGCACACAGGCATTTGTCCTGCTGCAATGAGCGAATCCATCTTGACGGTGGCATTATAAAGAATTCCGTCCATGCACACCAAAAGGCAGGCAGGCTTGTTGCCGGTGTATTGAGCCGGAACATACACTTGATAGTCGCGAACGGTGCCCGGATATATTTTTGAGTTTTCGAGAGTTCGGTTTAGGATAATGCCTTTAGGGGTGCTTTGGGCATTTGCTCCGAGAGAGATTATTGCCATCAGAGCAATGGCGAGCAATGTGAAGGTTTTCTTTATCATGGTTAGAATGTGATTATTGTTTTTTGCAGTGTAAAGATAGTCATAAGTTTGCGGTTATTGGGCAAAGTGCGATATAGATTTGCTAAAAAAGCGTTTTTGCCAATAATAATCTTTATCTTTGCGAAGATAAAAGATATAGATAATGAAAGAAAAGAATCGGAATTGGGAGATATTGCAGAGCGAGTATGTAATACGTCGGCCATGGCTCACCGCCCGCAAAGACAAGGTTAGGATGCCTAACGGGGTGGTAAATGACGAGCATTGGGTGCTGGAATATCCGTCGTGGGTTAATGTTATAGCCATAACCGACGATGGCCAATTTGTGATGGAATATCAGTATCGCCATGGCTTGCGCCAGTGTGGTTATGAACTCTGCGCCGGTGTGGTGGAGGAAGGCGAGGACCCGCTTGATGCTTGCAAGCGCGAATTATATGAAGAAACAGGATTTGGCGGCGGCGAGTGGGTTAAATATATGGAAATTTCGGCCAACCCGAGCACCACAAGCAACATCACCCATTGCTTTATTGCCACAGGTGTTAAGCAAGTGTCGACTCAGCATCTTGAAGAAACAGAAGACATAGAGGTGGTGCTGATGAGTGCTGCCGAGGTACGCGAGAAGTTGCTTAATGGTGAGATGATGCAAGCGTTGATGGCCGCTCCGCTGTGGAGATATTTTAGTGAACATCCAGAGATTTTCGACAACGAAACCAAATAACAGCCTATGAAGCGAATAATGTATATATTGTTGATGTGGGTTTGTGCTATGCCCGTGTTTGCTCAAAGCAATGCGAGCCTAACTGCATATAACAAGGTGGCCGACAACACTTATAACTTTTGGCTATATCTGCCCGAGGATTATGAGGAAAATGTGGGCCGCAAACCGTTGATATTGTTTTTGCACGGAGCGAGTCTTTGCGGCCGTAACCTAAATACGGTGAAGCGCTATGGCTTGATTGATGCTGTGGAAGATGGTCGCCGAATAGATGCGGTGATTGTGGCACCACAATGTCCGGGCGGGGGTTGGAAGCCGGAACGCCTGCACAACACCTTGGAATGGGTTAGAAAGCATTATCCCTACGATATGGACCGCGTGTATGTGCTTGGCATGAGCCTTGGCGGATATGGCACAGTTGACTATTGTGCCACTTACCCCGACGAGGTGGCAGCCGGAATAGGCATGTGCGGTGGCGGCACGGTGAGCGCAGAGATGCAGAAGCGTTTGTCGGAATTGCCGTTTTGGCTGATGCACGGCACTGCCGATAGGGCTGTGGCATTTAAGGAGTCGAAAAAGGTGGAGGCAAACATATTGAAGTCGGAAGATGGCAATTTGCGTTTGCGCACCACTTGGCTGCAAGGCGGTAGTCACGGCGCGCTTGCCAGAATGTTTTATCACGAGGATACGTACACATGGCTTTTCAGTCACGCTATTAGTGACCCGGGGCGTCCGGTGAATACCGAAATCGATTTTACGCTTGCAAAACTTAAGGGTGCTTATAGTTCGATGCCTCGCGGGGTGGTGAAGGTGAGCAATGTGAGCGCCGGTAGCATTAAGAAATATACCGACGAAGAATTTGACGACGAACTTTTCGACACCGAAAACTATGAAGATATCACTTATGAGGACCTTGACCTCGATTCTGCCGACTTCTTGCCTGCGGGTTTTGACGATGAAGACGAGGAGCATGAATTTGCGCCTTCGAGCGGGAAATCGTCGCTTAATGCCATAGGCATACGAAAGTTGAAGGGAGAGGTGGTTGATAACGACGACGATGATGACGAGCCAGTGGCTGAGCAACCTGCTAAAAAGGCGTCGCAAACCGTAAAGGTGCGCAGTGGCGACACGCTTGAGAAGATAGCCCGCCGAAACGGCACCACAATTGACCGACTATGTAAGTTGAATGGCATAAGCCGAACATCTACCTTACGCATCGGGCAAACTATTAAGGTGAAATAGAAACTGAAGAAATATAGAAACTACATTATGCGTGGCATCGATGGCAACCCCATTGATGCCACTACCGTATTTAGCCTTTAAAGTTTGCCAAGCGCAGTATCCGTGGGGGCTTCATATGAATGTTTAGTTATGGCACGGAGCAGAACGTGTTGAGCAGAGGATGAGAGAGTGTATATTGTTATAAAGCACCGATTTTTTGTTCTAAATATCGCATAATTCGAATAATTGTTTTAACTTTGTGCCCAGATAAGTAAAAAAGGTATATTAAAACATTTATGAAGAAGTTTATTATTACATTGGTGTGTGCGGTAATGGCGTTGTTGCCAGCCGTGGCTCACGAAAAGAACAACAACGGCGACAGCATCGTTGGCGAGTATCTCACGGACCGTGGTGGCAACAAAAGCAAGGTGCGAGTAACCAAGAATGCCGACGGCACCTACAATGCACAGGTGTTTTGGGTGGAACATCCAAACGATGACAAAGGCAACAAGCGTAAAGACGTTAAGAACCCTGATAAGAATTTGCGAAATGTAGACATCGATAAGGTGGTAATCGTTAAGGGTTTGAAATATGACGCAAAAGATAAAAAGTGGGGCGGCGCAAAGATTTATGACCCAACCAAGGGCCTTCGTGTTAACGCAAGTGCTGAGTTTGTGAGCGACACAAAGTTGAAATTGCGAGGCACAATTTTAGGCATCGGCACCACTCTTTACTGGACGAAGATAAAGTAGTAAAGTATATATTTAGAGAGTGATTTTTAGTAGAGCGCTAACTGCACAATAATTTGTGGGTTAGCGCTAATTTTTTTGTGGAGAATATGCCTTTTTGTTATCTTTGTTGATGTCGCAGCGTGTGTGCTTATGACCAACCAAGTTGGTAACGCAGCAAACCGCAGGAACGATGGTAGGCCGCTGACCACCGCTGCATGTGAAACGTTAGGTTCATCAGTTAGTTACAATTTATGATTTCGCGCTGTTATCTTGAAATCACCAATATTTGCAATCTCGATTGCGTGTTTTGCCCTAAAACCGATAGGGCCAAGCGTGTGATGTCGGTGCACGAATTTGATTTGCTCACCGATAAGTTGCAAGGCGAGGTGCAGTTTCTGTATTTTCATCTGATGGGAGAGCCTATGCTGCATCCGCATTTGCCCGAACTTGTGAAGATGGCTCGCGGCAAGGGCTTTGTGCCCGTGCTTACTACCAACGGCACATTGGTGAAGGGGGCACATGATTTGTGCGGAGTCGGATTGCACAAAGTGCAGATTTCGCTTCACTCGCAAGAGGGTAACGCACGGCACGACCATGAGCAATATGTGGCTGAAGTGATGCAGTTTGCACAGTTAATGGCCCAGAGTGGTACCATAGTGGTGTTGAGGCTATGGAATAGGGGTGGCTATGACAGTGCCAATGAGCGAATATTGCAACTCTGCGAGCAGCAGTGCCCGCGTCCGTGGACTGAGCGGCACGATGGATGGAAACTTGCGCAGAACATATATATAGAATACGATAGCATGTTTGAATGGCCCGATAGTGAGGGCAAGGAGTGTGCTGGTGGTGATGTGTTTTGTTACGCATTGCGCAATCAGGTGGGAGTGTTGGTCGACGGCACGGTTGTGCCGTGTTGCCTTGACCATGCTGGAGATATAGTGCTTGGCGATCTGTTTGAGCAATCGCTGCCCG
Organism: Muribaculaceae bacterium; assembly: GCA_045613305.1. Lineage (GTDB taxonomy): Bacteria > Bacteroidota > Bacteroidia > Bacteroidales > Muribaculaceae > SFTJ01. The sequence goes on along the minus strand of JAZLAU010000037.1, from coordinate 44,295 downwards.
ACATCTTGGCATCGGCGAGGGCTAAAAGCATTTATGACGGTTTTAGCCGCCACGAGGCTGTGGAGCCGCTATGTTGCCGCTGTGGCTATGCTGCCGTCACTAAGCAATTCCGAAAGTGACATATGTTTTTTTATATAAATTGTGTGGTATTGCCGCAATTCTCTAAAAAAGTGGATTGCGGCAATATTTTTTTTAGATTAGTGCGTATGACGGAAAGTTGTGTTTTTGTTTCGATAAGGAGTTATGTTGCTCGGCGGTGGTGCATTGTGCGATGGTTGGAAGTGTCGGCGGCAATGCAGTGTGTGCTCTTAACGCAGAATCGATGCGAAGACTGATGAAATGATGTTGTTGGCTACAAAGATTGAATATATACTTGCTGTTGTCGCCAAGGGCTTTGTAGGGTGAGTGATGCAATGATGTTAATAATGCGGCTGCATTCGGCAACAAAAAAATGCCGCACCTCAAGAAAGAGGCGCGGCATAGTTGGAATTTATAATAGTTCTTGTTTTATTATTGCCGAACGATTATAGTTGAGGACCAGCAGCAACAAGAGCCTTACCAGCGTCGTTAGTAGTGTACTTGTCGAAGTTCTTGATGAAGCGAGCAGCAAGGTCCTTAGCCTTTTCTTCCCATTGAGCAGCGTCAGCGTAAGTGTCGCGAGGGTCAAGGATAGCAGGGTTTACACCTGGAAGGCTAGTTGGAACTTCGAAGTCGAACATAGGAATCTTCTTAGTTTCAGCCTTAAGGATAGAACCGTCAAGGATAGCGTCGATGATGCCGCGAGTATCAGGAATTGAGATACGCTTGCCAGTACCGTTCCAGCCAGTGTTAACAAGATAAGCCTTAGCGCCGCTTTGTTCCATTCTCTTAACAAGTTCTTCAGCATACTTAGTTGGGTGAAGTTCCAAGAAAGCTTGACCGAAGCAAGCAGAGAAAGTAGGAGTTGGTTCAGTGATGCCACGTTCAGTACCAGCCAACTTAGCAGTGAAACCAGAAAGGAAGTAGTACTTAGTTTGTTCTGGAGTCAAGATAGAAACTGGAGGAAGCACACCGAATGCGTCAGCAGAAAGGAAGATAACGTTCTTTGCTGCCGGAGCAGAGCTACCTGGTTGGATGTTGTTGATGTGGTTGATAGGATAAGAAACGCGAGTGTTTTCAGTAACTGACTTGTCGTTGAAATCGATCTTACCTTCAGCGTCAACAGTAACGTTTTCAAGAAGAGCGTTACGCTTGATAGCGCCGTAGATGTCAGGTTCGTTTTCCTTGCTCAAGTTGATAACCTTAGCGTAGCAACCACCTTCGAAGTTGAATACACCGTTGTCGTCCCAACCGTGTTCGTCGTCACCGATAAGGCGGCGCTTAGGGTCGGTTGAAAGAGTAGTCTTACCAGTACCAGAAAGACCGAAGAAGATAGCAGTGTTTTCGCCGTTCATGTCGCAGTTAGCAGAGCAGTGCATTGAAGCGATGCCTTGAAGTGGCAAGTAGTAGTTCATCATTGAGAACATACCCTTCTTCATTTCACCACCGTACCAAGTGTTAACGATAACTTGTTCGCGGCTTGTTACGTTGAAAGCAACGCAAGTTTCAGAGTTCAAACCAAGTTCCTTGTAGTTTTCTACCTTAGCCTTTGAAGCGTTGTAGATAACGAAGTTTGGTTCGAAGTTAGCAAGTTCTTCTTCAGTTGGGCAGATGAACATGTTCTTAACGAAATGAGCTTGCCAAGCAACTTCAACGATGAAACGAACAGACATGCGAGTGTCGGCGTTAGCACCGCAGAATGCGTCAACTACGAAAAGTCTCTTATTTGAAAGTTCCTTCTTTGCAATTTCCTTTACTGTATTCCAAGTTTCTACAGACATTGGGTGGTTATCGTTCTTGTAACCTTCAGTAGTCCACCATACAGTGTCCTTTGAAGTTTCGTCCATAACGATATATTTGTCCTTAGGAGAGCGACCAGTGTAGATACCAGTCATTACGTTTACTGCGCCAAGTTCTGTGTCTTGACCTACTTCATAGCCTTCAAGGCCTGCCTTTGTTTCTTCTTCGAATAGAGTTTCGTAAGAAGGGTTGTACACAACTTCAGTAGTGCCTGAAATGCCGTACTTTAATAAATCTTCTTTTTTAAACATTTCCCTTAAAAATATGTTTTATGATGAATAATTAATTTTCTTTTTTCTGCCGCACAAGGACCGTTGCGAACAAGACCTCGTTTAGCGAGTACAAAGATACAACAAATATTTAGATAAAAAAACAAATTAAGGAAATATTTCCGTAATTTTTTGCCGTTGTTTTTTCTGTGTGATTTTTCGGGTTGTGGTGATGGTTGGGAATTTGGTGGGTGAGGGTGCGGTTTTTTGGCTGTTTTTCGCGGGTTTTTGTGCAGTGTGCAGAGCGGTAAGTGGCTCGTGCGGTGATGAATGGGAATATGTTGTTCCCAAAATTTTTATTTTTAGCGATAAATTAAGTGGCAGATAATGAGAGTAATAGAGATTTAGTGATGAAAATTTTTTAAAAAATGTCATGAATTTTTTTGCAGAATTAAAAAATGATATTACTTTTGCAGTGTACTACCACACTAATACACCGATATTCAACCGAAAAAAATGAGGAATTAGTGTAAAAAAACAGAAAAATAACCATAAAACAGAAGATATAAAAAATATTAAAAAATAAGTATGGATGGTATGATAGAAATTAAGAACTTGACATTTGGGTATAAAAAGTCAGCCCAAAATCTTTTTCAAGATTTTTCGCTCACTCTGCAAGGCGGAAGTGTGTATGGATTATTAGGCCGCAATGGGGCCGGAAAGTCTACCCTGATACATTTAATGTCGGGATTGCTTACGCCCACCAGCGGCATGGTGATGGTTAACGGCGAAGATGTGCGCCGACGCTTGCCTTCCACTACGAGCGAAATTTTCGTGGTGCCCGAGGAATTTGAGTTGCCTGAGACTACTCTCAACAACTTTGTGAAAGTGAATGCTCCGTTTTATCCAAAATTCAGCCGTGAGGAAATGGATGAGTATCTGCGAATTTTTGAAGTGCCTGATGGCAATGTTAACCTTAAAACCCTATCGATGGGGCAAAAGAAGAAGGTGTTTTTGTGCTTTGCACTGGCTGCTAACACTCGCATCCTGATTATGGACGAGCCTACCAATGGCCTCGACATTATGAGCAAGAGCCAGTTTAGAAAGGTTATCGCTAAAAGCGTTACCGACGACAAGGTGCTGCTGCTTTCAACCCACCAGGTGCGCGATGTTGACACGCTGCTCGACCATGTGCTGATAGTGGACCATAGCCAAGTGCTGCTCAATGCAAGCATAGGTGAGATTGGCCGCCGGTTGGCATTTAAGATGACTAACGACGTTACAGATGCCATTTATTGGCAGCCAACTCTTGGAGGCAATGTGGTGGTGAAGCCTAATGTCGACGGCGAGGAAACTGTGGTAGAGATTGAGTCGCTCTATAATGCTGTGATGTGCAATCCGGCTATGATTAAGCAGTTGTTTGAGGGAAAATGATGGTATGTGTGTAATGATTAAAAAATTTTTGATGATATGAATAACAGTTTCAGTTTCAACAGACTATGGCTTCTGCTAAAGAAGGATTTTGTGGAAAATAGCAAGATGATGTTCCTTGGAGCATTTGGCTTGTTTGGAATGTTGACTCTAATATATGTTTTGATACCGTATTGGGGTTTTCGAAATATTGTTACTCCGTTTTTTTTGACAACAGGATGCGGCATTGCTGCCTCGCTGATGTTCACTCAGTTGCGAACCAAGCAAGGCCGAATCAGCAACTTTATGCTTCCGGCTACCACTTTCGAAAAATACCTTGAACAGTTCTTGGTGTATGTGGTGGGATTTGTGTTGCTCTTTTTTGCTTGTGGCTATGCGGCAGAATTGGTGCGCTGCATAGTGGCGCCAGTGATTTGGGGTGAAATGGAGGGTTTTCTGAAATTAAGCGAATTTAATAACCCATTTGCTATTATGACGGCTGGCATCGACTCTCAGAGAGAAGCACTGGAGGAAGTTTTTTATCACGATACCCTCGATTTCATAGAGGTGCGAGCTTGGTTGTTGGCGTTTTTTGTGGTTGGAACATTATTCTCACAAGCACTTTTTGCCCTTGCTGCAACACTATGGCCTAAATTCTCTTACCTTAAGATGTATGTGCTGACACAGGTGTTTTCAACGGTGTTAACGATAGTGATGGTGCCAATTATGGCGTTTTTGACAAAATATTATGCACAACACCTCGAAGACTTTGTTGAAATGCTATTGTTTGATGGATGCCAATGGATGTATTTGGCTGCTTATGCGGTGATTGCAATTGTGCTGTTTGTGGCGTCGTATGTGGTGTACAAACGTAAGGATGTGTGCTAAAAAGCCCTGGCTTATGGTAATGATTACTATGTCGATTGTTATTATTTCGGTGTGGGTGGCATCGCTCGTATCTAATTTTTGTGCAGCCTGATGACTCAAAAATGCGAAATCAGCAATGCGTTTATAACGAGGCTGCCCGGTGCGGCCCGCCGAAGAGATTGTAAAACCAAAAACGACAAAAGAAATGATTTTTAAAGATAATAAACCGATATATATTCAAATTGCAGAATATTTGGCCGACCAAGTGTTGTCGGGCGAGTTGGTGGCCGACGGACGCGTGCCATCGGTGCGCGAAACAGCAGCATCGCTCGAGGTTAATGCCAACACTGTTGTGCGCAGTTACGACCATCTGCAGCAGAGCGGCATAATATATAACAAGCGTGGCTTGGGCTACTTTGTGATGCCCGATGCTGCCGAGGTGATTGTGAATCAGCGACGCGAACAGTTGTTGGGCGAAGAACTGCAACACATGTTTGAGCGAATTGCAACTATCGGCGTAACTGCCGACCAATTGGGCAAGTTGTATGCCAACTATTTGGAAAAGAATAAGTAGTTTGCCCACCACATATAGTTCACCTGTCTGCTAAAAACCGGGCAAAGTGAAATGAAAATGGTGAAAACTTAAATTCAAAGAGAATGGGTAGTCGCCAATTTGATTCTTGTTCTTTTAGATATAAATGTTCTTTTAAAATGCTTTCATTATGGCCAATAGGAAGGAACAGTAATGTACCCTAATCCGCCACAAGCTGCACATTGTTGATAACCGAGAACTATTCCTCCGCCTCGAACTGGCATTTGTCCTGTTCCACTACAAACAGTACAAGCCTTTCTTATGATAGAATTACCAGAATTGCTGGCACTATTATCGTATGTTCGACTAAAACGTCGTGTATTTAGGTCCAATTCACCCCACTGCCCATTATACTTTACAGATGCAGTTCCGTCTTCGTGAGGTTTCCCTGCATAGTCAAGAACAAATGATATTAATACATCTCCATCCGTATTAATATATCCCCATTTGCCATTTGATTTTGCGGCAAACAATGGACTGTCCATATCATAATAATATTCGACATCCTCATAGAATTCTGTTACTTGTGTTCCATCTATCGTGTAATAGCTCCAAAGGTCATTATTTTGCACTTTAACCATCTCCCAGTCATCCATTTCTAATTCGTCAAATATGCATGGTAAAATTTCCTTCCCTTCAACTATTTTAAATCCCTCACCATAGAGCTGTGCAGCATTAATTCTAATAAGACCGTATTTGTCGTTTGATTTTGATTTAATTACATCAAAACCATCTTCTTCAACAATTATGAAATCATCATATTTACATGGGATAATTTCTTTTCCTTCAAAATTAATCATACCATATTTATCATCCAATTCCGTTTTAAAGAGATATCGATATTCAGTAAATAATGTTAAATCATCATATTTGCAAGGGGCAATCTCTTTTCCATCAAAATTAATCAGACCGTATTTGTCATCTAATTTTACATAAAGTAAACTATCCCAGCAATCATCATATACTATTTCTTCCTCATCTATTTTAATTAAATCACCCATAACAAATGCAACAGTATCATATTTGCACGGGAGAATTTCTATGCCTTCAATATTGATGAAACCATATTTGTCATCATTTCTTACTTTACATATATTTCCTTGGAAATAAGGTTGTACATCTTCATATTTGATAGTGTTAAACCAAAATTTAATTCTATCAGCAACAGGTAAATCTTCAATATATGACGTACATTGTGAATATGCATATGCAACATCATGTAGTTTGAATTTATCATCTTCTTTCTTTATTTTCCAGTATAATAATGCTAATCCATCTTCATCTCCTGATTCGGTATTATACCAATCAGTTAAATCATATGAAACTTTGAACCAATTATGTCCTATATAAGTGATAGAATCCAATTTAGCTCCACATTGGATTAGAGAAAGCATTTTTTCGAATATTGTCTCATAAGTAAATAATTCATCAATACTAGGAGCGAGAACAGATTCTGCTTCATTTATAGCAATATAATATGTTGTCGTATTGTTTATTATACTATCGGCTAGTACTATTTTTTCCCCCATTTCTTTAACTTGATTTGAGCTAGAATTGCAGCTACTAAAAATGGATAAGAAAATAATAACGCAAATACATTGTGTTAAAAAAGATTTGTTATTCATCTGTGCATCAGTTTTTATTGTTTGTTATTGCTTAGAACTAATCATGAAAAAATTGAATTTGACGGAAATAATTTTCGAACTGTTAGCATGAATAGTGTACTTAGCCTAATCTATCAGCAAACCAATGAGTTACGAGGATTGAATAAAAAAAGCGAAGAAATTTCTTTCTTCGCTTCGTACCCAGACCCGGGATCGAACCGGGATGGATTGCTCCACTGGTGTTTGAGACCAGCGCGTCTACCTATTCCGCCATCTGGGCTTAATTGCGAGTGCAAAGTTAATTGTTTTTTTTCATTTACCAACAATTTTGACAAAAAAAATTGAAATATTGTGATTTGTGCGCTCGGTTTGGCTTAAAAAAGCGGATAAGCGAGATTACGAATCGAAAAAATTAACGAAGATTAGGCGCGGATTGCTTTGGCATTGATTAATAAAAATGGTATATTTGCTATTGGGATAATATAGTAAGAGATATTTTGGCACAAAGATGGGTGCTAAGTGTATTGAATAAAATAAGTAAAAACATAAAAACTCGACAATCATGGGAAAGAATTTAAGAGTAGGTGTAGATTTCGGCACCACTAACAGCGTGTTAGTGTGTAGGTCGGGCGATGGCCCAAACGTTCAGATTACTGATGAAAATTCGCCGTTAATACCAAGTTGTGTTTATGAATTGCCCGATGGCCGTATGTTGTGCGGCAAAAAGGCGTATGAGATGGGGAAAAGTAATCGTTCGCGTTTGCACACTCACTTTAAGATGCAGTTGCTCTCAGATGTTGCATCAGAACGCGCACAGGCGCAGCAGCATTTAGAGTTGTTTTGCAAGCACTTATATCAATTGGTTGCCGACACCATCGATTTTGATGATTATGAAACGGTGGAGGTGCGATTCAGTTATCCTGCCACATGGGGCACCAAGATGGTGGAAATAGAGAAGTCGGCCTTAATAAAGGCAGGATTCAAGGGCAAATATGTTGCGGTGCGTGAGCCCGAGGCTGCGGTGCGTTATTCAATAGAGAAAAATATGCAGAGCATTGTCCGACGTGATGCGTTGGAAAAGGGTAAGGAATATGTAGCCCTTTCGATTGATGCCGGAGCAGGGACGTTCGACATCAGTATGCTGAAATTTGTGTTAACCGATGAGGGTGAGTTCCTGTTTAAGGATTTGCAGTCATATCCGCGCAGACTAACTCGCGGCAAGTTTGGTGGAGGTTCGGAGTTAGATGCACTGCTCGCTGGTTATGTTGCTGAAACTTGGTTTGGAGGTGATGCCACGATGTTTGGCAAGTTTGAGGCCAAAAGTTGGAAGGAAACCACCCTGTGCGACGAACTTAATGAAGATAATGCCGTGACGCCACCGGCGTGCCTTTTTTCAGATGGCAGTTTTGCTTTTGACCGCAAGACATTTGAGGAGGTAACGGCGTCGCATTGGGATAACCTTAAACTGATGGTTAAGGATGCTTTGGAATCGTATGCCGAAACGGGAGTTAATCCGCAAGAAATAGATTTCGTGATTTTAGCCGGAGGGCATTCGCGGTGGTATGTAATTAAGGACATGTTTTTGGACGGATTTGATGGTTATGTTTTTCCAAAGATTGTGTCGGAACCAGATGAACGCTTGATTTGTGACAAAAAACCAGAGCAATCGGTGGCTCGAGGCTTGATGCAATGGACCGATGCGGTGGTGTATGAATATTTTTCGCCGTGCAACATTTGGTGCGCCATATATGTCGACAGCGAGAAGGTGGGCAAGGAAATAGTGGTGCGAAAGGGCATCGACACACTGCCCTTTAAGGAGGACTGGAGTTTCTGTGGATGCGGCTCGTCGTTTATCTGGAACGAGCATTCAAAGATGTCGCTTTATTTTTATAAAGGAGAAGAGAGTGGCGCAAACTTAATTCACAAAGCACACTTTTGTGTTGATGAACGTCCGGAGTCGGCGTTAGGCAAAGTGGGAGTTTTTGCAATGTCGAGTGCCTTAGTGATGTCGCTAAAACGCACACATTACGAAATGATAGTGAATGCAGAAATAGAAATAACGAAAGACTTTAAAGTGAGCCTGGTTAAAAGCAGCAGTTGGTTTAGGTCATTAGATGAGAAGCGTGAGGATTATGCCTATGACCCTATTTTAGACGACCCGCATTATTTATAAAACATCTTTGATTATGAGAGAAAGTTTAACACAAACGCATAAGGCAATGCCGGTGGAAATCAACGGCAATGAGGTTTTTGTGCCAATACGGAATAACAGCCGGTTGGTTGATTATGTGTTAGAGCGTCAATATCTTAACGACGTTTCGGCTCGCAGCGATTTTAAGTTTGTGAACGATGGTCGACAGTCGAAAATTGCATGGTTGCGCATAAAGCGTCTGCCGGTTTCGCTCAATGGCAGCGCCAATTACGACATGCTAAACCGTTGGCAATCGGCATTGTCGGCATTGCACGTTTGGAACGAAAAGTTGGTGTTCTTGTTGCATCGCCACGATGGCGAAACGCGCTTGTATTTGGGCCTGAATTACAATAATCGAAAGGACTCCATAAACATGCTCTATAATACATTAAAGAACGATTTGCCAGGCATAGGGCTGGAAGATATGAGCATAGACGATGAGTTAGCGAAGGCCGAAATGCAGAGCATCGACAAGCGTCACCGAATGTATGATTACGGCGGTGCAGTGACTGGTTTGCCATCGTTTCGCAAACAGTCGGTTGCCGATTATTATCAGACATTAGATAAATTGGCGTCGGGATTAAAAGATGTGCGAAACAATTTGGATTTAGACTTTTCGCTGATTGTTGTTGCCGAGCCGATAAATGATGATGGTGTGTGTGACACTATCTCTCGTTTGCAGCAGATTGGCAGTCAGGCGCATCTCGATGTGTTGACACGAGTGACAACGTCAACTTCAAAAACATCTTCGTCGGCACTTGGCTTTAACATGACTTTTGGCGGCCGTGGTGGTTCAGAACACGGCAACACCACAGGCAAACTCGTAAGCACTTATCTGTCGGCGCTTTCTGATGTGGCATTGTCGTCGATAGGAATGCCTCCGGGTATGCTTCAAGGCCTATTTGGCGGGCAAGGGCTGTTTTTCAGCGGGTCGAAGTCAACAACCACAGGCGAGTCGGAAACGAAAGACTATTTGAACAAGTTTGCGCAATACACCGAGCGCATGGCCGACAAGCATTGCGAACGTCTTCGCAAGGGCCGCAATTTGGGATTTTGGAATGCTGGGGTGTATGTGTTGAGTAACTTATCGACAACCATACCGTTAGTGACGGGTATGCTCCGTTCGGCTTATTCTGGCGAGGAATCGTATTTTGAGCCTATACGCACACATGTGTTTCAATCGCCCAAGGCGCTCGAGAGCATTCGTTTGTATTCGTTGGTGCCGCTTGCCAATCCTAAGGTGGAATGTGGCGAATGGCATGTACTTGGCAAAGACTATCAATATGTTAGCACTCCGGTCAACACCGAAGAACTATCGATTTTCGCATCCTTGCCTCGAAAGGGAACTGAAGGATTGGGAATGGTGAGAAATGCAGGATTTGCGGGAGTTTCGGCAAGTAAAATGGCTGCTGAGGATAAAATCGCATTGGGGAAAATTTTTGCATCGGGCGAAGTGACCAATAATGATTATGCAGTGAACAGAAATTTGTTGACAAAACACACTCTTGTAACCGGTTCAACGGGTAGTGGCAAGACCACTACAGCCCGCAAGGTGGTGGAAGATTTGATTGACCGCGGTGTGCCTGTGTTGGTGATTGAGCCTGAAAAAGACGACTGGTTGCGATGGGCTGTTGAGAAAAACAAGACATTGCCAGCCGAAAAACAGATAAACCTTTTTGGCGCATGCTTTGAAAAGATTGATGGCCAAGATGTGAATCAATTGATGGTAAATCCGTTTTGCCCATATGCATATGCCGATAATATGGTGGATGTGCAAACACATACCGAACAGGTGATAAACATCATAAACTCGGCGTTGCCAATGGAGGATGTGCTGCCGGTGATAATGGAGGAGTGCATCAACACTTATCTGCAAGAAAGCATAAAAAACTTTGAAGAGGGCGAAATAGAGCAAATGCCGTCGTTTCCGCCACTCGAGGGGGTGCAAGATGTGGTGCAAAGGGTGTTGGTCAACAGAGGATACAGCCAAGAGGTTGTGAGCAGTTTTTCGGCAGCGCTCGAGACTCGTTTTCAGTATCTTGTGCGAAATAAGCGTGGCAAGATACTTAATGGGCTGAAGTCGACTCCTGTGGCTGAAATATTGGGTCGTCCGTGCGTTATTAATTTGAGCCGTTTGGCAACAGAAAAAGACCAAGCGCTGATTATGTCGCTGTTGTTTATAAATATTTATGGATATTTCAAGTCGGCCTATCGCTACGATGCGTCGCTACGCAAAGAAATGGCTGCGGGAAAACTGCAGCATCTCACTGTGCTTGAAGAGGCGCATTGCTTCTTGAAAAAGCCGAATTTGGGAGTGCCGAATAAGGCTCAGCAGAATGTTATCGACATTTTCTCGAATATGATATCAACAATTAGGTCATATGGCGAGGGTCTGATGATAATTGACCAACAGCCGTCGCGATTGGCCGATGATGCGGTGGCAAATTCAAACTATAAGATAGTGCACCGCTTAACTTCGCCCGGCGAATGTGCCACTATGGCAAAGGCTTTGGAATTGCGTCCTGACCAAGAAAAGGTGTTGTCGCAGTTGGAGCCTGGAGAGGCTGTTGTGTATGGTGTTGGCGATGAAAATGCGTTGTGGATTAAAGTGGAAAAGTGACGGCCGAATGCCGGCAATTGAAAACGATGTAGCTGAGCGAGGATTTATAAAATAACGATAAAAAAACAAGAATTATGATAGAACGATTGACAGAAATAGGTGAAAAAATAGCGATGGAAGTTTCGCCAAAGATTATGAGTGAGATGCCACGATTAGTGAGTGTGGAGGGTGTGGGAGAGTTTCTTGAACAAATAAAAGACACACTTCGTGATTGTGCGGCTGAAACTTTTGACTTCGGCAAGGAATTGGTGGAGCAAATAAAAGAATATGCCAAAACAGGAGAAGTTGGCGGCCCGGAAGAATTGGCCGTGGGCGAATTAAAACCCATAGCAGAATCCGTGCCCGAATACAGTAAAGAGGTAAGAGAATTTGGTTTGGCAGAATGTTCGGAAGCGGCATGCACCATATTTAATGAGGGTGTGGTGTGTAGTTGGGCTAATCTTTCATCGGGAGAAAAGAAAATCTTGTCGACCTATTATGCAACAAAAGTTGCCGAGGCATTTCAATTGGTAGACTATAAAGGAATCTATTTTGAAGTTTTCGACGAGCCGGGCTTGGGAGGCTATAACCAAGGCGACGGGTGGATTCATATCAGCAAGGCGATGATATCGGCCGATGCGTCGCCGTTTGAGATAGTCAACACCATAACTCACGAGTTGCGACATCAGTATCAGCACGAGGCCGAATTGGGGCATCACGAAGTGCCTGATGAATTGCGCAAAGAGTTCATAAAGTCGTCGTTGTTGTATAATTATCAGTCGCCGTCGGCCTACGACCCTTGGGGCTATTTTTATAATGCCAAAGAGATAGATGCGCGTATGGCAGGCGAAACTGTGGTGCGAAATCTTAGCCTTATGCTATTGTCGAAATTGGGATGAGTAGGGGCCGGAATTAATAAATAAAGAAAAACTGAATTGAAAATGAAAGAATATATAAAAAAGCGTTTGTTGGCCGATGGATATGTTGAAGAAAACGGCATAGAACAAACGGTGGAAAATCTGATGAATTTGAAGGGCGATTCGGCTCAGATGCTAAAAACATGGTTAGACACCGGGCGAGTGCCTGATTTTGAACCGGTGGAAGGCATTGATAAATCGTTTTTGCGAACAAAACTGAAGATGAAAGATACGGCAATAATCTTGGCCTATGCAATGCTGCAGGCCGATGCTAAAGCCGTTGGCTGGTTTAAACATCTGGCCAAACTGAAGTGAGGCATTTTGTTTAACTCCAGTTTGGAATAAACGGTAGATTTAAAAATCCGTAGTGATTGAAGCGACAGCACAAAAACTTATCGTGGGCCGTGAATTCAGTCACTGCGGATTATGTTTTAAGAAAAGAGAGGGTATTAGGTGCTGTGGAAAAAAAGTGTTAATAAATGAACTAAGGTGTTGGTGGGGTTGTTATAGGTGGTTAAATAATCGTAATAAAAAAATGAGGGAAATGGGGTTGTAATATGCTGTGATGGGGTATGGGTGTTTTGGGGCGTGCGGTGAGGTGCGGTTGAGGAGTGTGAAAATCGGATAATTTTTATAACTTTGTGACCAGTAACAAGCCGGAATGATGGTCGTGCCATGGTTTTTTCCGACCAAGTAAAAAAATGGAATCGTGTGCTTTGTTTGCTCCAAGCGCATAATTCTGCTTGCAATGGTTTGATGCGGCCAGTGGCTTGTGGATGAGACAAATGTTTAAAAAGCAATTACTTAAAACAAGAATGAATATTATGAAAAAGATTCAAGTTATTTTAGGCTTAATTTTAATTACTGCGTCGTTGGGCTTTGTGTCGTGCGACAATGATGATGACTATGACCGTGTGATGTCGGCTCTTGTTACAGTTAAGACCGATGCGAGCGGAAACACTTATTTCCAAGTAGACAAGAACACTGTGGTGTATCCTGAAAACATTAGGGGCACTATATTCGGCGGAAAAGAGGTTCGTGCATTGACACAATATGAAATCGACGACGATGACCGTGTGGGCAATGGTATGGAAGTGGAAGTGCTTTGGGTAGACAGCATTCTAACCAAGCCAGCCATTCGCACCTATGGCGACGGTGTGGACAGCCAATATGGCCATGATGCGCTTGAGATTGTTCGTCATTGGACTACAGTAGCCGAAGACGGATATGTGACACTTAGATTTTTGACACAGTGGGGATATCCTGTTACCAGCCACCGTGTTACGCTTGTGGGCGGTGTGAATCCTAATGAGCCTTTTGAGTTTGACTTCCGTCATAATGCTAATGGCGATTTGGGTGGCCGGTTGCAAGAGGGCATAGTGGCATTCAATATTAAGGAATTTATTGAAGAGGCCGGTGAGACTCCAAAATACATCATTTTGAACTATGACTCTTACGATGGCCGCAAGCAAATCACGTTGCCTTACGACCCGCTGCCTTTGTCGGCGACTGTGAATGCTCAACAAATGAAGAGCGTGATGGCCAGCAATGCAGTTGAATGATTAACGAGTGAGGCTTTGACGGCCGTCAGGTTGAGAAGTTCTCGCAATGAAATGAATATGGTTCCCTTGTTGCTTATGCAGCGAGGGAATCTTTTTTTGTTGGATGCTGTTTTTTGAGCAGGTGGCGGGTGTGTGCATATTTTCGTAGAAAATGGTGAATATTTCGCTGGTGATTTTTTGTGATTTTTTTTGAGGGAAAAAAGAACACTTTTTCGTTGACAGGTGTTTTTACTTTTGCGAGAAATTTGAAAAAGGAACGAAAAAACACATCTTCGATGAAAGGGAATAGACTAAGAAAAACAATTGTATTGGTGTTGTCGGTGTTGGTTAGCGAGGTTGTTGTTGGGCAAAACGAAAGAATTGCAGCAGGTGATGACTGTTTGAGTGTCGAGTCACCGGTTGACAGTGTGCAGCAGCCCGACACGATGCGGGTGGAATCTTTGCCGATGAGCGAAGCCGCTGCCCGTAAGCCAATGGCTTTTGCGCCCGAGGATTCTGTGAAACTGCAGTTAGAATTGTCGGCGCCCGATTTTACGTTTAAGCCAACCATCTTCGACATGCCATATTCACGCAGCACCAACATGCCAAACTTAAAGAAGTTAGGTTATAACACCCTGGGGCTGTATACTGCGGGATTTGTGGCACTTGGCTTGCTGGAGTTGTTGCCCGAGGATGCAACGGCGTGGAATAAGGAAGAATTGCGAAAAACCCCGTTTTTTGAGCGGTGGTGGCTGCATGTGAAGCAGGGCCCTGTGTGGGACAAAGACAAGTGGTATTTTAATTATGTGCTGCATCCCTATGGCGGGGCAGCGTATTATATGGGTGCTCGAGGACAGGGTTGCAACATGCTTTATTCGTTTCTTTATTGTTTTGGCGTGTCAACTCTTTTTTGGGAATATGGCATAGAGGCATTTAATGAGGTGCCGTCCTATCAGGACCTAATCATCACTCCTATAGTTGGCTCGGCCATAGGCGAAGCATTTTATGTGCTTAAGCGGCACATAGTGAGCAATGGATACACGCTATTCGGGTCGTTGCTGTTTGGCAACATAGTGGTATATATTATCGACCCGGTTAATGAAGTGTTAGGGCACATATATGGCAACGATGTGCGCCGAAATGTGGAGTTTGGCTTTACCCCCATGCTGGGGCGTGAGCGCGGAGTGCAGGCTTCGCTTAGGTTGACTTTTTAATGTGGCGAGTAATAATATAGTTTTGACGGGGTTTTTTGTTAATGAAGAAAGGGGACTGAGTGAATCAGCCCCCTTTCGTTGGTTTTCAAATTTGGTTTTTTGTATAAATAATTACATAGTAATTAGTTAGCGCAAGAATTAAAGCACTTTAAGACGACGTTGGTATTCAGCGATAGCAGCGTCAAGGCGTTCGCTTGCAGAAGTGTCGCCAGGAACGTTGTGAGATGGGTTGATGAAGATTTTCACGCCACGTTCTTCAAGGATTTCAACCACAGTACAGATAGTCATCCAAACAAGAGTTACAGAACCCAAAGTAGACAAAGGACCAATCTTGTCGAATTGCTTCTTAGTAGTAACAGAAGCGTCTTGCAAAGGCACGCAAGTGTCAACAACAACGTCAGCGATTTGGAACAAGTTCTTACCGCTTGAGTGACGTCCAGGCTTGTCGCCAGTGTTAGCAGCCGAACCGTAAACGATAACCTTCATGCCCTTCTTGTGAGCTTCGTTAGCCATATCGATGTTAACTGCGTTGATACCAGTGTGAGAGAAAATCCATAGACAGTCTTCGTTAGAGAATTCGTAGTTTTTCATGATGGTTTGAGCATAACCTTCAAGTCTTTCAAGGAACAAGAATTGGTGTATACCCATTTGACCAATGATTTGAGTGAAGAAAGTAAGAGGAAGTTCGCAAAGTGGGTGGAAACCAACGATACCACCAATGCGAGGGTACATTTCTTCGCAAGGGATAGTTGCGTGACCGCAACCCCAAGTGTGCACCCAACGGCCCTTTTCAATTGAGTCGGCCATGATGGTAGCAGCCTTGCGTACATTTTCCATTTGTGACTCTTCGATAGTGTTCATCACTTCGTGAGCGTTTTTCAACCAATCTTTTGCGTACATAGTTTTATAATTTTAAGAGTTAATATGTTGTTTGTTAAATTATTTTTTTGCTTTAGCCTTGATGATGCTTGTGCCAACGTAGTAAAGCACAGCCATAAGAATCACAGCGGTCATCATCACATAAGGGTAGATGTCTTTAAAAGAACTGCCCACAAGGTAGTTGATTAGCGAACTTCCGGCCAATGCAATAGAAATTGCGATGCCAAATGCTGTGCCTGAAAGGCTCTTGAAGTGCGAGCCGAGTTGTCCGAGCACCACAGGATAGGTGGCTGCTGTGCCAAATCCCACAAGAATCATGGCGATAGTGGCAGTGGCGATGCTTTTTGCAGTAGGCATAAGAGCAAAACCCACGAAAAGCAGGGTGAAGAAAATGTAGAGGATGGTGCTTTGCGACAAATGCTTAGAAAGCCAAGAAAGCACAAAACGAGCGATTGTTAGAGCCACCATCATCACGGTGAGCAGCAGCACTACGTTGTTGATGTGAGAGAAATAAGATGTGGCAAAGTTGTTAGTTACGCTTTCCACGCTACTTTCGCACAATAGCACAAACGCCAAGATTATTAGCACAGGGCTACCGAGCACTTTCGACACCTCGCTAAGCGGAATGCTTTGCGCCTGCTTAGGGGCAGGGAACTTAACGGTGAAGCAAAGCAGAGTGCCAAGTGTCAGCACAGCGGCAAGCGAAAGAAGAGTGTATTTGTAGTCGACATTATTTCCGAGCAAACCCACAAGTACAGTAATGGCAATTGCTCCCACGCCATAGAAAGCGCCGAGAAGGCTCAATCGCGCACCGCGAGTTTTTTCGTCGTCGTAAAGGTCAGAGGCAATGGTGTTGGTTTGTCCGTTAAGCACGCCGCCGCCCACGCCGATGAGAATGTAACTAATAATGAGCATTTCAAAAGAAGGCGACAATGCAATGCCTGCCATTCCGAGCAACACCGAAATGCAGCTGCCAAGGAATAGGGCACGGTGACCGTAGCGGTCGCACACAGGGCCAAAAATCAGCGAGCCTATGAGAATGCCCCCGCTCAAGGTGCTTGCCAAAGTGGCCTTGTTGATATCTGTGAGGTCGAGACGGGTGGCCAGTGAAGGAAGGATAGAGCCTAACGCCACCATTGTAATCCCGAAGAACATCATGCCGTAGCACGCTGCAGCAAATGTTTTGTTCCTTTGGTTATTTTCCATAATGAAATAGATTTTAGATTAAACACTATGATGAAGAGAGAATTGCCTATTAGAGTTCCACTTTGCCGTTGCAAAGCGCCAAGAATGCAGCGCCGAGAATCACCTCATTGCCGCCAAGCATAGTGGCTTCGAGTTTCACGGTCTTAATAGAAAGCGGTTGAGCCCACTTTTTAGATTCTTCGTAGATGTCGTCAACGAGGCCTTTCGCCGAGCAGAATACACCGCCACCCCAAATAACCTTTTCAGGGTTGAGGATGCTCACGAAATTGGCAGTAGCCATACCCCACATTTCCACGGCCTTTTTCACCACTTGCTTAGCGATAGGGTCGCCTTGTTCGTAGGCTTCAAACACGCGTCGTGTGGTTATTCTTGAAATGGGCATTTGTCGGAGTTCTCCGCGATACGACTTGTCGCTGCGCACAAGTTCCTTGGCACGTTCGCATATTCCGGTGCCTGAAGCATAATATTCTAAGCAACCTTGAGGTGCGTAGTCGGGAATGTAAGGAGTTTGTAGGGCCATCCATCCAGTGGCTCCCACAATGTCGTTAGCACCGTGAAGCACGCGGCCGTCGATTACGATGCCAGCGCCGATGCCAGTGCCCACAACCATGAAGATGCAGTTTTTGCAACCACGACCGGCGCCTTGCCACAATTCGCCATAGATGGCGCAAGAGCGGTCGTTGTCGACAAACACATCGATGTCTTTTTGAATCATTTGCTGCTTAATTTCTTCAGCAAGAGGGTAATTGTCCCATCCAGGGATGTTAGGAGCCCAAACACGGCCGTTGTCGGGGTTTACGCTACCAGGAACGCAAACGCCGATGGCATCGATTTTGATTTTGTGGTAAGAGGCTTTTTCGAGTTGGCGATTGATGTTTTCCACGATGAGTTTGCCCACATCGTGACCTTTACGCCCGCTTAATAGGTTTTTGTGCTTGAATTTAATGATGCCATTTTCGTCGATAATGGCACTTGCTATCTTGGTTCCGCCCAAGTCGAGTGCTATTACTGCCATGTTTTTTATGGGTTTAAGTTTAATTTATGGTATGTTGTTAGCAAATATAAGCAACATTCAACGGCAGTAACAAGTTTTTTGGGTGAAATTTACTGTTAAATTCGGTTAATATTATTAAAGTTTGTTGTTAATTGTTATTCAGTAAATGGGTAAATGATTTATTTACAACAATTTGAAGGTTAACATAAAATGGCAAAAATGTGAATTAATGAATATTAACAATCAGCGATGGGCGGGTGAGTAGAGTAATGCTAAAAATGGGTGGTGTAACAGGCCGAAAGAATGGTTTAGAATAAAAAAAGAGAGAAAATCGTGATGATTTCCTCTCTTAGGCGCTTCAAGATGGACTTGAACCAACGACCCCCTGATTAACAGTCAGGTGCTCTAACCAACTGAGCTATTGAAGCAAGATGTTATTAAATTTTGCGCTTCAAGATGGACTTGAACCAACGACCCCCTGATTAACAGTCAGGTGCTCTAACCAACTGAGCTATTGAAGCATTATTTTGCAAATACAACGGCATGTTCCGTGAATTGCGTTGCAAAAGTACTGCCAAATTTTTAATTATGCAACATATTGGCAAAAAAACTTGCAATTTTTTCTGATTTTAAAGAAAAATTATGCTTAAATATCGGTGTAAATAGAAATGTTAGTAGTAAATTTGCTCCTCAAACATAATGAAGAAATGAATAAAAAGTCACGAAACATAATATTAATCTTGGTGATGGCGCTGGGTTTGCCTATGATGGCCGGCAGTGCCTATAAGAAGATTGACAGCGGTGCTGTGTCGCGCAACATTAAGTTGTTTAATTCTTTGTATAAGGAGTTAAATGCCTATTATGTTGACACTATTGACACCAATAAGTCGATAGAGAGTGCCATTAAAGGACTATTGCATGATGTGGACCCTTACACAGAATATATTCCCAAAAGTGAGCGCGCCGATTTTGAAAGGGTGGCTACAGGCGAATATGGCGGTATAGGCAGTTACATTCAGCAGCGCGATAGTGCTGTGTATATTTCAGAGCCGCAATTTAATTCTCCGGCAGCCCGTTGTGGCTTGAAGGCCGGCGACAAGATTTTGCGCATCGACACAGTGAACACTCTTGGGATGACCAGCGACAAGGTGAGTAAGTTGCTTCGTGGCCAGCCAAAGACGGTGGTAGAGGTAACCGTGCAGCGTCCGTACGATGCCGACAGCATAAAGACCTTCTCGATAGTGCGCGAGAAAATCAAGGTAAATCCCGTGCCATATTATGGCGTTACCGCTGGCGATGTGGGCGTTATCTCCATATCTACATTTAACGAAAAGACCGGTTCGGCGGTGAAAGATGCTTTGTTGGAACTAAAGGCCAACCCAGCCGTTAAGTCGATAGCACTTGATTTGCGCGGCAACGGTGGCGGATTGCTTGAACAGGCTGTGAAGGTAGTGGGCCTGTTTGTCCCCAAGGGTACTGAAGTGTTGCAAACAAAAGGTCGTCAGGTGCAGGAAACGAAGGTGTATAAAACCACCCAGCAACCGGTTGATGTTAAGATACCGTTGTTTGTGTTGATTGACGGCGGTTCGGCGTCGGCATCTGAAATTGTGGCCGGTGCGTTGCAAGACCTTGACCGCGCTGTGGTGATTGGTGCACGTTCGTTTGGCAAGGGATTGGTGCAAACCACTCGCCCGTTGCCATCGGGAGGCATGTTGAAGGTGACAATTGCAAAGTATTACATACCGAGCGGCCGATTGATACAAGAAATTGATTATTCGCACCGCGACGGCTCGGGCCAAGCAAAGCAAGTGCCCGACAGCCTAACAAAAGTGTTTCACACGGCTCATGGTCGTGAGGTGCGCGACGGCGGGGGTATTACTCCCGACATAAAGGTGGAGTTTGAAAAGGTAAACCGATTGACCTACAACATTGTGGTTGATAACTGGGCATTTGATTTTGCCACCAAATATGCAAGTGAGCACTCTTCGGTGCCAAGTCCGGCAGAATTTGAAATTTCGGATGAAATGTTTAGCGATTTCAAGGCAACTATCGACCCTAAGAAATTTAGTTACGACAAGGTTTGTGAAATGGGATTAGAACAATTGGAAAAGGTGGCAGAAACTGAAGGTTATGCCAACGATTCGGTGAAGGCACAATTTAAAGTGTTGGCAAAATTGCTCAAGCACGACTTGAATCACGACCTCGACCACAACAAAGAATCGATAAAAGAAATTTTGGGCTCGGAAATCATCAAGCGATATTATTATGAGCCCGGGTTGTTGGAGTTGCAACTTAAAACCGACGACTGCATAAAGGAATTGAGGAAGGTTATGAACGAGCCTGGAAAATATGAGTCAGTGCTTAACTTGAAAGGCAATAAGAAGAAATAAAGAAACTGGTTAAATGTGAGCATATAGCCCTCGATGCAAGGTCGTCGGGGGCATTTTTTGTGAGTATTGTGCCCGATGGGGCGGTTTGTGATAGTAAAATTGGCAATGAAATACTCGTTAAGTAGGCAGAAAAAGAGTATATTTGCCGAGTTGAAAAAAACGTAACAGAAGTGGACATAAAAGAACTTTCAGACCAATTTAATACGTCGGCACGCAAGGCGGCGATAAAGCAGATGCTTAGCGGCAGAGGCAAGCACCATGTTGTGATTGACGGGCTTGCCGGCTCGGCTCCAGCGTTGCTGTTTTCGCAATTGCCCAAGCGCAAGTCGCCCTATTTGATTATAGCCAACGACCTTGATGAGGCCGGATATATGTATCACGACCTGTGCCAAATAGAGGGCGAGGATAGGGTGTTGATATTCCCGTCGGGATATAAGCGTGACATAAAATATGGTCAGAAAGACGCGCCAAACGAAATTTTGCGCACCGAGGTGCTTAACCGCTGGAGCGAAAGCAAGCAACTGGGCTGGGTGGTGACCTATCCCGAGGCGTTGGCCGAGCGAGTGTCGCAGCGTCAGGAAGTGGACAAAAACACCATTTGCCTGCAAGCCGGCGGTGTGTCCGACATGATGGAAACGGCAAAGCGAATGCGCGAAATGGGCTTTATGCAAGTGGATTATGTGTATGAGCCTGGGCAATTTTCCATAAGAGGTTCTATTCTCGACGTTTATTCGTTCAGCAACGAACTGCCTTATCGTGTTGACTTTTTTGGCGACGACATAGAAAGCATTCGAACATTTAATGTGGAAACCCAATTGTCGGAATCGGCTGTTGAGGAAGTGTACATTATGAGCAATAGCGGGTCGTCGTCGGGAACTGGCGTGTCGTTGCTCAATTATATTGGCAGCGATGCCATATTGCTGTGCCGCAACCATCAGTGGATGTTGTCGCGCGTGAAAGAGATATGCGAGCAGACCTTGTCGGAAAGCGCACTTGTGGCGCAGGACTATGATGCCGAAGCCATGCAGAAGGTGGTTGATTACGAGTCGTTTCAGCGTGAGTTTGCCGGATTTTCACGCATCACCTACCATCTCGGCGAAGCAGCCCACGACAAGACAGTTTCGGCCAAGATGTCGCTAAAATGTGCGCCGCAAGGCATTTATCATAAAAATTTTGACTTGATAGGTGCTTCGTTCCGCGACTTTATGGAAAAAGGTTATCGCCTGATAATTCTGTCGGACAGCGAGAAGCAGATAGCCCGCCTAAAGGCAATTTTTGCCGACCGAGGCGACGAAATAGAGTTTGCCCCAGTGTTGAGGGCCATGCATGAGGGTTTTGTGGACCATGACCTGAAGATATGTGTCTTTACCGACCACCAGATTTTTGACCGTTTCCATAAGTATAACCTAAAGAGCGACCGCGCGCGAGGCGGCAAGTTGGCGCTTTCGCTTAAGGAACTCAATCAGATAGAGGTGGGCGATTATGTTGTGCACATTGACCACGGGGTGGGCCGTTTTGGCGGTTTGGTGAAAACCACGGTCAACGGCACTCCGCAAGAAATGATAAAACTTTCCTATCTGAACAACGACTTGATATTTGTGTCGATACACTCGCTGCATAAGTTGTCGAAATATCGCGGCAAAGAGGGCGAGCAGCCCCGACTCAACAAGATAGGCAGCGGCGCATGGAACAAGGTTAAGGAACGCACCAAGAGCAAACTTAAAGACATTGCTCGCGACTTGATACGCCTGTATGCAGCGCGCAAAGCGCAAAAAGGCTTTGCATTTTCGCCCGACGGATATCTGCAGACCGAACTCGAGGCATCGTTTATCTACGAAGATACCCCCGACCAACTTACTGCTACGGCTGCCGTTAAGGCCGATATGGAAAGCGAAAAGCCAATGGACCGCTTGATATGCGGAGATGTGGGCTTCGGAAAGACCGAAGTCGCGGTGAGAGCAGCCTTTAAGGCGGCAGTCGACGGAAAACAAACCGCTGTGCTGGTGCCAACCACGGTGCTCGCTTTTCAGCATTATTCAACATTTAAGGAACGCCTGAAAGATTTTCCGGTGCGAATAGAATATTTGAGCCGAGCCCGCAAGGCGAAGGATGTGTCACAGATAGTGAGCGACCTTGCCGAGGGTAAAATTGACATTTTGATAGGTACGCACAAAATCATAGGCAAGAACATAAAATTTAAAGATTTGGGCTTGTTGGTGGTAGATGAGGAGCAGAAATTTGGTGTTTCGGTAAAGGAAAAACTCAAGCAGATGAAAGTGAATGTCGACACCCTCACGATGTCGGCCACTCCAATACCGCGCACATTGCAATTCTCGCTGATGGGAGCACGCGATTTGAGCACTCTCAACACCCCTCCGGCCAATAGGTATCCGATATTAACCTCGGTCAACACTCTTGACGACGACATAGTGAGCGAAGCCATCAACTTCGAAATGTCGCGCAACGGGCAGGTGTTTATAGTGAATAATCACATCGACGGATTGTCGCACCTTGAGCATATGGTACGCCGTTTGGTTCCCGATGCGCGAGTGGTGGTGGGCCATGGCCAGATGAAGCCTGAACACCTTGAGCAGGTGATAATAGATTTTGCCAACCACGACTACGATGTGCTCATAGCCACCACAATCATAGAAAACGGCATCGACATGCCTAATGTCAACACCATAATCATCAATAACGCTCACAGTTTTGGGTTGAGTGCGTTGCACCAGTTGCGAGGCCGAGTTGGCCGCAGTTCGCGCAAGGCATTTTGCTATCTGTTAGTGCCACCGGGCAATCCGTTGTCGCCGGTGTCGCGCCGCCGATTGCAGGCCATTGAAAGTTTTTCGGACCTTGGCAGCGGCATACACATTGCAATGCAGGACCTCGACATAAGAGGTGCCGGCAATCTGCTTGGCGCCGAGCAGAGCGGTTTTATAGCCGACCTTGGATACGAAACCTATCAGAAGATATTGCGAGAGGCCGTTTTGGAATTGTCGACCGAGGAGTTTGCCGACACGTTTAGCGAGCGAGGCAACATTGCCGCCGAAGAAAATGGCGAACCGGTGTATGTGTCAGACTGTGTGATAGAAAGCGACATGGAACTTATGTTCCCGGCCACATATGTTCCGCAGGAGGGCGAGAGAATCAGCCTGTATCAGGAACTCGACAACATGCAGCGCGAAACCGATGTTATGGAGTTTCGCAAGCGTTTGCAGGACCGTTTTGGCCGCATACCGCATGAGGCTAACGAGTTGATACGCATAGTGTCGCTGCGTCGTGTGGCTCGCACCCTTGGCGTTGAAAAGGTGGCGTTGAAGCAGAAGCAGATGTATATTTATTTTGTTGGCGACGAAAATAAGGCCTATTATCAATCGAACGCCTTTGGCCGAATACTTAACTACCTGCAGCAGAATCCGCGACGTTGCAAAATCAGGGAGATAAAGGGCCGTCGCTCGATGCTCATTTCCGATGTGCCTACCGTTGAGGAAGCGGTGGCAATTTTCGGCACCATTGCCACCCTAAATTCGGTGTGAAAGGGTAGTCCTAAATGATTGATTTCTGCTTTTTTGCTCGGGGGCGTTAGTCAAACGCTTTTGAGGTACCGCTGTGGCCTAAAGTGGCGGCTCGGCCCCTCATCGGAGTGCGGCGCAAAGGTTTGTGCGTGCAGGCCACACACATGGGCGGTGCGAAGGCTTCGATATGTGCAAAGCAGGGATGTGGTTTTTGCCTCTACCTATGGTAGATGTTGCCTAATTCTAAATTTTTATGTTTTTTAAATATTTGCCCAATTGTTTGTGTAATTACTTAAAAATAATTAAATTTGAAGGCTGAATAGGAATGCTATGCCTTGTTGCGAGCAGTGCTTGTGTGAGGCGTGGCAAATCTGTGAATTGAATTCAATTAACTAAACCACTGTATTCTAATGGATTGCAAACTGTTAGAATCTGTAAAAAACTAATGCAATTTAGATTTATGAAGAAATTAATTTTGTCGTTGTTTGTGTTGGCGTCGTTGACGATGTCGGCTAGTTGCAGCACATCTGTAAGCAACGAGTATTTCACCCCGGTTCAAAAGAGTGATTTGAGATTGCCATCAACTCCGTTGTTGGTTTCAGACCCAATGTTCTCGTTTTGGTCACCAAGTGATGTTTTGACAGAAGAGAGCGTAGAGCACTGGAGCGCAGCTGAAAAGCCACTTGTTGGCGCAATCAGAGTTGACGGTAAGGTGTATCGATTCTTGGGAGTTGATGAATTAAATTTGGAAACTGTAGTTCCGATGGCCGATGAAGACCGTTGGGAAGCAGCAGTGTCACACAGAGTGAAGTCGGGTGACTGGATGAAGCCAGAATTTGACGACACAAAGTGGGAACGCCGCACAGGAGCATTTGGTTCGCGTGGCGAATATCCAAATGTGCGCACTCCATGGGGTGGCAATGGCAACGACATTTATGTGCGTCGCACTGTTGAAATTAGCAACTTGGCAGAAGCTGGAGCTCTTTATGTGAAGTATTCTCACGACGACGTGTTTGAACTTTATCTTAACGGCGAAAAACTTGTTGGCACAGGCGAAACTTGGGGAACTGACTTCGTTTATAAGTTGACCGACAAGCAAAAGGAACTTTTGAAGGAAGGCAAGAACGTTATCGCAGCACATTGCCACAACACAACAGGTGGCGCTTATGTTGACTTCGGTCTATATAAGGAAAGCAAGGATGCGGTTAGTTTCAAGGATGTAGCAGTTCAAAAGTCATGCACAGTGATGGCAACTTCTACTTACTACACATTCACTTGCGGCCCAGTGGACCTTGAATTGGTGTTCACAGCTCCTCAAGTGTATGACGACCTTGACTTGTTGTCTACTCCTATTAATTATGTGTCATATCGCGTAAAGGCTAATGATAAGAAGGAACACTCAGTGCAAGTGTACTTCGAAACAACACCAAAGCTTGCCGTAAACCGTGAAACTCAACCAACCGTGGCTGAGACATTGAGCAAGAATGGTATTAATTATGTGAAGGCTGGTACAATTGAACAGCCAATCTGTGCAAAGGCAGCCGACCAAATCTGTATTGACTGGGGTTATGCTTATGTTGCAAGCCCAGAAAACCGTGGCGGTAAGGTGGCTCTTGGTGCTATCGATGCTATGAAGCGTGCATTTAGAGACAATGGTACTCTTGCAGAAAGCGAAAAGATGGTGGTTACTCGCGAAAAGGGTAAGATGCCAGCCATGGCTTACTGCGACGACCTTGGTAAGGTGACTGCTGACAAGAACCCAAGCAACTTTGTGATGTTTGGTTACGACGATGTTTATTCAGTAGAATATATGTATGAACTTCGCAAGGGCTATTGGGCACACGATGGTAAGGTGACTATCACCGACGCATTCGAAAAGATGGCAAAGAACTACAACAGCATCATGGACCGTTGCCGCGAGGTAGACGCAGAAATCTTTGCTGATGGTGAAGCTGCAGGTGGCAACAAGTATGCACAAGTGCTTGCTGCAAGCTACCGTCAAATGATGAGCGCTCACAAGTTGTTTACCGATAAGGATGGCAACCTATTGTGGTTCTCTAAGGAAAATAACTCAAACGGATGTATCAACACCGTTGACTTGACATATCCAGAAGCACCATTCTTCTTGGCTTATAATCCAGAGTTGCAAAAGGCTATGATGACAAGTATCTTCGAATACAGTCGCACAGGCCGTTGGAACAAGCCATTTGCTGCACACGACCTTGGTACATATCCAATCGCTAACGGTCAGGTATATGGTGGCGACATGCCAGTTGAAGAAAGCGGTAACATGGTGATTTTGGCTGCTGCTATCGCTAAGATGGAAGGCAACGCCGATTACGCTAACAAATATTGGAATGAATTGACCACTTGGACCGATTATTTGGTTGAATATGGTCTTGACCCAGAAAACCAATTGTGTACAGACGACTTTGCAGGCCACTGGGCACACAATGCAAACTTGTCGGTTAAGGCTATCATGGCAATCCAAGGCTATTCAGAATTGGCAAAGATGTTAGGCAAGGCCGATGTTGCAGAAAAGTATGCTGCAATTGCAAAGGACTATGCTAATAAGTGGAAAGAAATGGCAGGCGAAGGCGACCACTATCGTTTGGCATTCGACCGCGAAAACACATGGAGCCAAAAATATAATATGGTGTGGGATACATTGTGGAGCACTGGCTTGTTTGAAGATGTAACCAAGACCGAAATTGCTTACTACTTGACAAAGCAAAACAAGTATGGTTTGCCACTTGACTGCCGCAAGGATTACACCAAGAGCGACTGGATTATGTGGACAGCGGCTATGACAAAGGATGTGGAAGAATTCCAAAAGATAGCTGACCCAATCTACGACTATGTTAACGAAACAAGCACACGCGTTCCAATCAGCGACTGGTATGACACCAAGACTGGCCGTTGGGTAGGTTTCCGCGCACGTTCGGTGATTGCTGGTCACTGGATGCAAGTATTGAAACATAAAATACAAAACCAATAATAACTAAACCTCTTTAAAATGAAGACTAAAACATGGAAAAAGATGCTAAGCAGTGCATTGTATGCGCTATTAGCAGTCGTTGTTTGCACAATGGCAAGTTGTAGCGATGACAACGAACAACCATTTGGCCCAAAGGGTGACCCGTTTGACCCTTCAAAGCCGGTTACGGTTACAAAGTTCACTCCAGAGTCGGGTGGTGCAGGCCAACAACTTGTCATCTATGGTACCAACTTTGGTAATGACACATCGTTAGTGTCGGTAACAATTGGCGGCCAACCAGCTAAGGTGGTTAGTGTAGCGGGCACATCACTTTACTGCCTTGTACCTAAGAAGGCCGGTACCGGCGAAATCGAAGTAACTCTTCGTCAGCACTCAACAGAAAAGACTGGCGTGTGTGAAAAGGCATTCAACTATTTGCCATCGAAGGTTGTTGGCACTCTTTGCGGTTACCGCAACGAAAATGACGACCAAGGTTGGCACGACGGTCCATTCAGCACCGTAACAGGTTTCGCTATGGACGGTTGGATGAAGTTCGACCCACATCCTGACTACAACCATCGCTTGTATGTTGTGTATGACGGTGGCGACATCAAGATGCTCGACATGGAAAAGCAAGAAGTGACAACTCCGATAACTCGTAGCTTGTTTGGTAACAAGCGTTTGCGTACTATCGACTTCACAAACGACTATAAGCACATGCTAGTGGCTGTTGACTTTGACGGTAACGGCGAACGTTCGGCAAGTGTATATGTTCTTGACAGAAACGAAGAAACAGGTTTGTTTGAAAACCCACAAGAAATTTGTGCATATAAGCAATGTAACGGTGCATCAATTCACCCAGTGAACGGTGAGTTGTATTTCAACAGTTACCAACGTGGCCAAGTATTCCGCATGGAACTTGACGACTACTTCCTATCGGCTGGTTCAGGTCAAAGCTGGATTACATATAGCTGCTACGAAGAATTGTTTACAATTCAAGATACAAGCTGGGAATTCCAAATCGACATCCACCCATCAGGTAACTATGCATACATTGTAGTTATTAACCAACACTACATTCTACGTACCGACTACAACTGGGCAGAAAAGCGCTTTGCTCCTCCTTACGTAGTGGTAGGTGAATCACGTAGTGCAGGTTGGGTTGACGGTGTAGGTACAACAGCACGTTTGAACCGTCCATATCAAGGAATCTTTGTTAAGAATCCTGATTATGTGGCAGAAGGTCGTGATGATGTATATGACTTCTACATTGCAGACTGCAACAACCACTGTCTCCGTAAGTTGACTCCAGAAGGTATTCTTTCAACTTATGCTGGTCGTGGTAGCACAAGCTTGAATGCTGAAGTATGGGGTATGGTAGAAGGTGACCTTCGCGACGAAGCACGCTTCCGCGACCCAACTGGTTTGGCATACGATGAAGTAAATCAAGTTCTTTACATTAATGACCGTGATAACCGTCGTATTCGTAAGATCAGTTACGAAGAGTAATAATCATGAAACACTTTGACATATGAAGAAATTTATATTATTAACAGTGATGGTGCTAAGTGTTGTCATGACAGCATTTGCCCAAGATCTTAAAATTTCGGGTACTGTAACCGACGAAACAGGCGAGCCTATCATCGGTGTCAGCGTTTCGGTAGTTAACCACGCTGGTTTGGGTACCAATACCGACCTTGATGGTGCTTTCACAATCAAGGCTCCACAATTCTCGAAACTTGTGTTCCAATATGTGGGATATGATAAGCAAGAAGTCCTAATTAAGGATGCAACTCCATTGAAGATTGTCCTTAAGGAATCATCAGAATCTGTGCTCGACGAAGTGGTTGTAACCGCTGTGGGTGCACAAAAGAAGGTGAATGTGACTGGTGCTATCACCACAGTAGATTTGGGCGACATCAAGCGCACTAACCCAACTAACTTGTCGAATGCACTTGCAGGTAATGTTGCCGGTGTGATGGCAATGCAAACTTCTGGTCAGCCAGGTAAGAACATCTCTGAATTCTGGATTCGTGGTATCTCTACCTTCGGTGCAAGCAGCAGTGCATATGTGTTGGTTGACGGTTTCGAACGTAAGCTCGACGAAGTAAACATTGAAGATATCGAATCGATTTCTGTATTGAAGGACGCATCTGCAACCGCTATCTACGGTTCTAAGGGTGCGAACGGTGTAGTGTTGATTACTACCAAGCACGGTAAGGAAGGTAAGATTAACATCAATGTTAAGCTTCAATCTTCTTATAACACACGCACAAAGACTCCTGAATTTGTTGACGGTGTATCGTATGCTAACTTGATTAACGAAGCAAACGTTACTCGTAACCGTGCAGCAGTTTATTCACCAGCAGAATTGGAAATCTTGCGTCTTGGTCTTGACCCAGACCTTTATCCAAACGTTGACTGGAAGGGTAAACTTCTTAGAGACGGTGCGTTTAACTATCGTGCAAACGTTGACTTGAGTGGTGGTGGTAGCACAGCACGTTATTTCGTATCAGTAGGTTACTTGAACGAAAACGGTATGTATAACACCGACGAAACTCTACGCAAGGACTATAACACCAACGCTAACTATCACCGTTGGAACTACCGTTTGAATACTGACATCGACATCACTCGCACTACTCTTTTGAAGGTGGGTGTTGCAGGTTCTCTTGACAAGCGTAACAGCCCAGGTCTTGGTGACGGCGACGTTTGGGGCGAATTGTTTGGTTATACTCCAATTGCTACTCCTATCATGTACTCTAACGGCCGTTTCCCTGCTGTAGGTACTGGTAACAAGACTAACCCTTGGGTGGCTGCTACTCAAACTGGTTATAACGAAAACTGGAACAACTCAGTACAAACTAACGTATCGTTGGAACAAAACCTTGACTTCATCACTCCAGGTTTGCGTTTCGTAGGTCGATTCGGTTTCGACATCAACAACTCTAACTACATTAACCGTCGTCGTTGGCCAGAACAATGGAAGGCAGAACGTAAGCGCGACGCTAATGGTGACATTGTATGGACTAAGATTTCTGACCCATCTGACATGTTCCAAGAAAGTGGTTCAAGTGGTAACCGCCGCGAATTCTTGGATGCTATGCTTTCATGGAATCGTAGTCTCAAGGAAAACAACCTTGGTGCAACTATTAAGTTCACTCAAGACTCTTATATCAATACCCAAAACATTGGTACAGACTTGAAGAATGGTGTGTCGCAACGCAATATGTCGCTTGCAGGTCAGGTGACTTACAACTGGAGACACCGCTACTATCTTGACTTCAACTTCGGTTACACAGGTTCTGAAAACTTTGCAACAGGTCACCAATTTGGTTTCTTCCCAGCATTCTCATTGGCATGGAACATTGCCAGCGAAGACTTCATTGCTAAGAACTGCGATTGGTTGAACATGTTTAAGGTGCGCTTCTCTTGGGGTCGCGTAGGTAACGACCGCATGGGCACTCGCTTCCCATTCTTGTACACTATCGGCACAACCGAAGGCACTGCATATCAATGGGCTAACACTGGTTACAACCGTTCTTACGTAGGTAAGCACTACACTCAAGTGGCTTCTCCTTATGTAACATGGGAAATTGCAACCAAGAAAGACCTTGGTATTGACTTGGCATTGTTCCACGATAAGTTGACAGCAACAATCGACTACTTCGACGAAGGTCGTGAAGGTATCTACATGGCACGTAACTTCTTGCCACAAATCACAGGTTTGGAATCAACTCCAAGCGCAAACGTAGGTGCAGTTAAGACTCGCGGTTTCGATGGTCACTTTGCTTACAGACAACGTCTTGGCGACGTAAACTTGACAGTTCGTGGTAACTTCACTTATAGCAAGAACGAAATCACTGCTTACGACGAAGAAAACAACGTGTATGCATATCAACAAACTAAGGGCTACCGCGTAGACCAAATCCGTGGTTTGATTTCTGAAGGTTTGTTCAAGGATTATGATGATATTCGCAACAGTCCAAAGCAACAATTTGGCGAATACCAACCTGGTGATATTAAGTATAAGGACGTCAATGGTGACGGTGTAGTAAACGGCGGTGACCGTGTGGCTATCGGTGCAACATCTCGTCCAAACTTGATTTACGGTTTCGGTGTGTCAGCAGCATGGAAGGGTATAGACGTTAACCTTCACTTCCAAGGTGCTGGTAAGGTTAACTTGATGCTAACAGGTAAGTGTGTGTATGCATTCAGCGAAGGCGAATGGGGTAACATCATCGAAGGTTTGGTTGAAGACCGTTGGGTGTCACGCGACATCTCTGGCACACCAGCCACTGAAAACATTAATGCTCCATATCCACGTTTGAGCTACAATGGTAACAGCAACAACCAACAAGAATCTACATTCTGGTTGCGCGACATGAGATATCTTCGTTTGAAGAATGTTGATATAGGTTACACAATTCCTCAACATCTAACTCAAAAGATGCACATCAACAACATTCGCGTGTTTATGACTGGCACCAACTTGCTTACATTCTCTCCATTCAAGCTATGGGACCCAGAACTTGCTAACCCACGCGGTGAAGCATATCCATTGACCCGTGCATTTACATTAGGTTTGACAATTAACTTATAATCTGAAGAATATTATGATTAAGAAATATAAAGCATTGATTTTGTCGGTACTTGGCTTGAGCGTGATGTTGGCATCATGCGCCGATTATCTTGAATCGGACAAGTATTTCAAGGACCGTGTAACGATTGAATCGGTTTTCACAAAGAAAACATATTCAGAAGAATGGTTGGCGCAAGCTTTCTCATTCTTGAAGGGACGCAATGCAGAAGTTTGCTCAAAGGACCAATTGTCTAACTCATTCTGCTTTGCCGATGACATCTACTATGGCGACCGCGACGTGGCATACGACCCTAAGGAAGGCATCCAATTGTCGTACAACAAGTTCCGCCTTGGCGAATACACTGAAAACGAATTCGACGCAGGTTGGTCACAAAGCTATAAGGGTATCTATCAAGCTTCTGTAGCTATCCACAATATCTATATGAACGAGGATATGACCGAAAAGGAAATCCTTGACTATCGTGGACAAGCACGTTTTGTGCGCGCTTACTACTATTGGTTGCTACTTAAGCGCTACGGTCCAGTGCCTATCATGCCTGACCAAGGTGTAGACTACACTCAAAGTTACGACGACATTGCTACTCCACGTAGCTCATATGAAGAAGTTGCTAACCACATTGCAGCCGAAATGCTACAAGCATCAAAGGAATTGCAATACACAGTTCGCGGTGGTGACGAAGAAATAGCACGCCCAACTATCGGTGCAGCTCTTGCAACACGTGCTAAGGCTCTTATCTATGCTGCCAGCCCTCTTGCTAACGGTAACACCGATGCATTTGCTCAAGCATTTGTTGACGACGAAGGCAACCCATTGCTATCGCCAGAATACGACGAATCAAAGTGGGCTAAGGCTGCTGCTGCTTGCCGCGACGTCATTGAACTTGGCGTTTACGAACTTTACACTGCTAACATTCGTACATCGGCTAACGGTCTTGCTTACCCAGCCACTATTACCCCTCCATACGATGAAAAGTTCTCTGACAAGAACTGGCCAGAAGGTTGGGCTAACATCGACCCATTCGAATCATATCGCTCTGTATTCAACGGCGACGTTAACGCTGCTCAAAACCCTGAACTTATCTTCACTCGTGGCGAAAACAGCCGCAACGGTTATGCTGTTGAAGCATTCGTTGACCACCAACTTCCACGTTACTTCGGTGGTTGGAACTGTCACGGTATGACTCAAAAGATGGTTGACGCTTACTATATGAACGACGGTACTGACGTTCCTGGTAAGGACAAGGAAATGCTTCCAGAAGAATGGGCAGCAACTAACGGTAAGGAACGTGTAACTGGTTTTACTACTATGATGGACGTTATGCGTGGCAACTACAAGCCTCTTCAAGCAAACGTGTCGCTACAATATGCAAACCGCGAACCTCGCTTCTATGCATCAGTAGGTTACAACGGTAGTGTATGGCACTGTACAAACGAAGAACTTGACAGCGACCGCAACAAGCAAATCTTCTACTACCGTGGTGGTGGTAACGGTTACTTGAACAGCCAGTTCTACTTGCGTACCGGTATCGGTATCAAGAAGTGGGTTAACCCTCGCGATACTTACGGTAACCAAGTTTGGAAGTGCGACCCAGCAATCCGCTATGCCGACATCCTTCTTCTATATGCTGAAGCAATCAATGAGTTGACTACTACTCACACAGTAGAATCATGGAACGGTGGCACTTACACTCTATCACGCGACCGCGCTGAAATGGAAAAGGGTATCCACCCAGTACGCATCCGTGCCGGTGTGCCTGACTACTCTGACGAAACTTATGCCGATGCTGCTATGATGCGTAAGGCTATCAAGCGCGAACGTATGATTGAACTTATGGGTGAAGGACAACGCTACTTCGACCTTCGTCGTTGGAAAGATGCTCCACGTGAAGAATCTCAACAAATCTACGGTCTAAACGTGTTTATGGACTCTAAGAACCGTGAAGATTTCCACAAGATTATCGCTGTTTACAACTTGCCATCTACATTCTCTGATAAGTTGTATTTCTGGCCTATCACTCACTCGGAGTTGAAGCGTAACAAGCGCATGACTCAAACTCCAGGATGGACTCTAAATGACTAATTTTTTTAATTAAGCAGAATAATATGAAAAAGTTTAATAAGATATTTGCATTGTTATCAGTGGGTCTGCTTTCAGTGTCGGCAGTATCATGCAACGACGACTGGACCGCGGAACAATTCGACCACTTTGTGTCGTTCTCTGCTCCTCTTGATAACGACAAGGGTGTTACCATCCTAAACGTGCCTATGACCCGTCATAACGAAGACGGTACTGCAAAAATCGGCATCGGTAAGTCGGTTTACGAACTTCCTGTTGTCGTGAGCGGTTCTACTAACGAAACTCCTGCATATAAGGTGAATATCGCTGTCGACCCTGATACTCTTGACGTGCTTAACCAAGCTCGCTATCAGAACCGTACCGACTTGTATTACCACAATATGCAAGACTATGCCGATGTGCCTGCTACTCTTGACATCGCTGCTGGTGCTGAAGTTACTTTGTTGAACGTTGGTTTCGACTTCAACGGCATCGACATGGGTTACAAGTGGCTTCTTCCTCTTACCATCAAGGAAGGTGAAGGCTACACTCCTAACTACCGTAAGCACTACCGCAAGGCGTTGCTTCGTATTCTTCCTTTCAACGACTATTCGGGTGACTACTCTGGTAGTACTTACCTAACAACTTTGACCGGCGACGAAGGTTCGGGTTCTATCGTGAAGCCTTACGTTCGTGGTTATGCTGTTGACGAAAACACTATCTTCTTCTATGCAGGTACTGTTGACGAAGACCGCACCGACCGTAACCTTTATAAGATTAAGGCTACATTCGAAGGCTCAAAGACTGTGGGCGTGGTTAAACTATCGGCTGAAAACGAACTTATCAAACTTGAAGTTGGCAAGGAAGCGTCTTACAACGTGAGCGAAGTGCCTGATGAAAGCCTTCCATACTTGACTCACCAATACATTATGATTAATAACATCCAATATACTTTCGTTGACTACACTTCAATTCCTGGCAGCGAAGTAAGTTATACTGTAACTGGTGGTTTGACTTTGGAACGTAAGATTAACACTCAAATCTCTGACCCTGACTACAAGTTCATTTGGGAAGTTAAGGAATAAGATGATTTTTGGAACGCCCCGTGAGGGCTGACCAAACAGATAACTCTTTGTGCGGGGGATGCAACTAGGTTGCGTCTCCCGCCTTTTTTTCTGCTTGCGTGGGCTTTAATGCGGTGCAGTTGCCGCCGATTGGGCATTAATGCGGTGCAGTTGCCGCCGATTGGGCATTAATACGGTGCAGTTGCTGTAGATAGGGCATTAATGCAGTGCAGTATTGGGTTAAATGATGCGCGGCGCGGCCGATTTTTAATTTTTTTGTGTTCTTAATGGGGCATATCACATTCGTTTTAACAACATTCAATATTTGCATTGCAAAAAAATTAGTAATTTCGCATATTGAAATCAAATGCATCAGAAACAACAATAAAAAGGTCAGCACAATGAAGATAGGACACATCGAATTAGGAGAACGCCCGGTGATGTTAGCGCCGATGGAGGATGTAACCGACCCATCGTTTCGCCTCATATGCCGTGAGCAGGGTGCCGATATGGTCTACACCGAATTTGTGTCGGCCGATGCACTGATACGCAACATCAACAGCACCACACGCAAACTTTGCATCCAGGAGGGCGAACGTCCGGCTGCCATTCAGATTTATGGCCGCGACGTGGCGTCGATGGTCGAGGCTGCCAAGATTGCCGAGGCTGCAGGCCCCGATTTTCTTGACATCAACTTCGGTTGTCCGGTTAAGAAGGTGGCGTCGAAGGGGGCAGGCTCAGGAATGCTGCGCAATGTGCCGTTGTTGCTCGAGATTACGCGCGCTGTGGTCGACGCCGTGAAGATTCCTGTCACTGTAAAGACTCGATTGGGCTGGGACTGCAATAATATGATTATCACCACGCTTGCCGAGCAGCTACAGGATTGTGGCATACAGGCGCTCACCATACACGGCCGCACTCGCTCGCAGATGTACACCGGCGAGGCCGATTGGACGCTCATAGGCGAGGTGAAAAACAATCCTCGCATCCACATTCCCATCATAGGCAACGGCGACATCACCACGCCGCAGAAGTTGGCGCAATACTACGACCGTTATGGCGTTGACGGCATCATGGTGGGCCGTGCATCCATAGGTTGTCCATGGATATTCCGCGAAATGAAGCACTACCTTGAGCATGGTAGCCCCATTGAGCCGCTCGACCCGCATTATAAGATGGCTTTGCTGCGCCGCCAAATCGACGAAAGCATCAACCGCATCGACGAGTACCGCGGCATCTTGCACATTCGCCGTCATTTGGCTGCTACGCCGCTTTTCAAGGGTATTCCTAACTTCCGCGACACCCGCGTGGCTATGCTCCAGGCTAACACGTTTGCCGAGTTGAATGAGATTTTAAATCACATCGAAAATGATATTTTGCCCCAGCAGGCAACTGAATGAGCAAAAACATTGTTATATATAAATCACTACGACTAAATTGATTTTTTTAAAACTATGAAACGAAGAATTTATTTTATTATTGCTATGCTTGCCGTTGCAGTTAGTTCTGTGTCGGCCCAGCATCGTTATGAGAAGGATTTGGGCGCATTCCAACACATCCGCGTGCTCGATGCCGTGAGTGTGGAGGTGGTTTGCAATGCCGATTCGGCCGGCAAGGTGGTGTTTTATGCCCACGACGAAGCCGTGCCTCGCATCTTGTTTGAAAACAACGCTAAGGGACGTCTAACCATACAAACCGATAACGCCATCAACCCCGTGAAGTTGCCTCGCATCAAGGTGTATGCCGGCGATTTGAAGTCGGTGGAAAACGGTAGCGATTCCACTCTCGTGCTTAACACCAACGGGGTGAAATTCACCGAGATAAAGGTTAAAACCTCGGGCAACGGAATGCTTCAGGTTAATGACATCAATGCAGTGATTGCCGATGCGTCGATTAACACCGGCAGCGGCAAAATTGTGCTGTTCGGCAAGTGTCAGGAACTTAATGCCAGCAATGTGGGCAAGGGAGTTATCGATGCCTTTGGACTTGATGCCGGCAAGGTTTCGTGCCGCATAGTGGGCACTGGCGAGGTGTCGTGCACTGTGAACGGCGGAGAACTTTCGCTTCGTGGCTCGGGCACGGGCAAGCTTTTCTATAAGGGAAAACCGTCGAAAGTGTCGGTTAAGCAGTTGGGCACTTTGCGTGCCGTTGCGGTTGAGTAATAATTGGCTAACACTGGGAGAGGCTTCCTCCCGGGAGCAACTATAACTTATTCACTATCCTCATTGCAGCAGTGCAATGGGGATATTTTTTTGCACCAAACTGAATGCGTGTGTATGTTTTCGCCATGCAGTTTTTTTAATCCAAGTATGCTTGTGCTGGGTGTGGATGTGCGGCAGGTGCGTTTGTAGACTATACAATAACATTCGTAGGTAAAATGTGCTAATATATAGATTAAATATACAAAAACAAACTTTATGCATAAGGATAAAAAGTACTATAATAAATATCATATATTGTATAAATGAGAATATGATAGTTTGTTTTTAATGAGGTGGATATGTGGCAAAAAAGGGCGAATAATTTCACAAATGGGTATTAAAATTTATTCAAAAAGATAAACTTACAAAATCAATAATTTTTATAGGGTGTTATAAAACGCAGAAAATCAATAATATAAAATATAAAGTAAAAATTTAAATGTTAAATGGCGAGTTAAATTTGGTAAATCGAATATTAAAGGCTTTTGAAAATTATTTAATGTATAAAATGGATTATAATTTTGTTGTGTCGAAATCCTTAAAGCGACAATAAGGATAAGATGATGAGGATATTTTGGCAACGATAAGGATTATATTATGTTTTCCATTTTGGATATGAAAAACCAACACAATCTAACCCCATTGCGGTCAATATTTTCAAAAGCGATAATAAACTTAAAATCAAATACAATCAAATTAATCGTTATGAAAAAATTATTTATTACTTTATCAATCGTATTAGGATTGCTTGGTACGGTAGACGCTTATGCTGATGGCGGCTTGGTGTCGAATGAAAACGCAAAGTCTCTTACAGATCAAGGCAGAGATGCGGAATTAGCACGATTTTTAGCTATTTGCGGTGCAACTGGTTCTGGTACAAGTTATACTGTTGGCGCCACAGCTCCAAATGGAATTAATGAAGGCGATGTATTCTTTGTGTCAATTAATGACTATTGGAAGGGCGCTAATTCAAATCCGTATAATGTTTATACTCAAATTAATGAAGGTGTTGATAATATCATAAGAGTGGAAGACTCAAGTAAACAAGAAACATCTTCAGGTACATTCTATACCCATCAAGCAGAGGATGCAAATAAATTCTTCTTTATTGTAAGAAAGGGTTCAAGAAAATCTGGTAGTACATATAACAATCTTGCATTTTCTTGGTATGATGAGTGGAGTTATGTTGAAAACACAAGCCAAGGATGGGATGCTTTGGAGTCATGTTGGGATGATTTGAAAGACGGTGCTCCTTTCCCATCTCCACACAATTGTGACACTTCGCTTGAAACCAACCACTATATCACATTGAACGAAAAGGACGATTATACATCTCCTCACTATAACTTCACAGCATATCTTTATGTGCCATTCGCTAACTTCAAGGGCGGCGTAACTACAGAAGCCACTTATGAGGAAGACGGCAAGACTTATTATATTTATGATGTTCCTTCGTTTGAAATTAATTATATTGTGGGGAGCACTACAATTGAAACAACTCCGATTTCTGAAATTGGCGACGATGTATATTGCCTTGTGGATGGCGAGTATAAAAAGGTTAAGGAAGCGTATGCTGGAAAGTATTTTTATACACGTGGATGGGGACCGTATGTGGCTACAGTTGCAAGCTATAAATTAGTTCCTGCTGGTACAGAAATTGAGGGTTCAGCAAACAATCAAGACCCTTACGTATTCTTCTATGATGTGGATATGAATACTCCAACTGCGGTTAAGAAGACATCAATCAGTTCAGAAAATGAATGTCCTTATACAGTAGACCTAAGCTGGTGCACAGCATTCGATAAGTATGCAAGCCACGAAGCTCAAAGCGCTACTCTATACGACGGAATGAAGGAACATTACATCCTTCAACGTTCATACGACATGACCAACTGGGTGGAAGTTGACCAAAACATAACAAAGGAACAAATAGGCAATAATGTAAAGTCTGCCGCTAACAAAAAGTACACCGACACAGGCTTGCAGCCATTCACTGAAGAAACTAAAAAGCTTGGCTACACAGTTTACTACCGTGTTATTTCGGTGGTTCAAAAGACCGACGGTACACAAATGTCGCAAACTGCATCAAACGTAGTGTCAGTTTTGATTCCAGGTACAGCACCATTTAAGTTGGAATTGCAATCAGGCGGCACATCTGTGTTCGACCCAGTGAATCAAAAGAACACCTTCACTAACACCCTAGTAGGTACAGAAACCCCAGCGCACGACGAAGTAGTTTTGGCAGTAGGTGCAACATTGCAGTTGGTTCGCACTACAACCAACGAGGCTACTGTTGTTGACGAAGTTAAGGTTGAAGACGCAAGCATCACATTGAGCGCACTTGTTGCACAAATCGGCGATGGCGGCACTTTCAAAGAAAGCTTTGTTACCGAGGCCGGCGAAAAGAAGGATGCTACATACCAATTGGTATTGACAGTTCCAGGCGCTCAAGCACCATACTATTCAAACTTGGCAGTAATTGCTAACGCAAAGGCGCAAAACACCGCAGTGGCAGCTCACCGTTCAGGTACACCAGACGAAGCAACATGTGCAGACCAAGAATTGTTCCATAACGTGATTTCGTTCAAGCCAGCCATGACAGGTTCGGGTACAGGCTACTACATCTATCGCGATGGCGAAAAGGTGGCAGATGTTAAGGATACTGGCGATGGAAGCACATTCCGCTTGTATGAAGTTGACGGCACAACCTTTATCAAGGAAATTAAATTGGGAGCGAATGGCACATTGAGCGTGTCAGACTTGGTTGAAGCAGCACCAATTGCTCCTAACGAAGTGGTAGGACAAGCAGGATTGGAGGCAGAAGACGCTAAGGTTTGGGGTTACGCAGTGGCTCATTACGACGACAAGGGCAACACCTACGGCAGCGCTCGCGATGGTGGTGAAGGTTTCATGGCTACAAATGCCGAATTAGTAGTGGCTTTGGATGCAGCAAATAGTGCAATGGTAATCGCTGAAGACTATTATTTCTTGTACCAAAAAGAAACTATAGCATGGGCGATGAACAAGACAGGATACGAAGATGCTAAGCCAGTGAGATTCGATATCTATCGCAAGGCAATTGGCGATGTTGCAACATTTGCAACTGCAGGTTACGAAAAGGTAGGTGAAGTTGCGGCAGCCGACAACACAACATCATACACTTTCACTACTCCTATTCAAAAGTCTAAAAAGAGTGAATTAGGAATCCCTGCAGGCACAAAAACTGCTAAAGCATCAGACTTCCAAAAATACAGTTTCTATGTTAAGGCAATCATCACAAAAGAAGAAAATGTTGCACAAAACGTGGCAGAAAAGAACTCGCCAGCTTACGCATTGTCAACCCCAGCGGGTGCTATAATCACTGGCATTGAAGGCGTGGAAATGGCTGAAGCCGACGTGACACTAGCCGACGGCATCGTGACAGTTAAGGGCGTAGACGGCATGGTAGCAATCTACAGCGCAACAGGTGCGATAGTTGCAAGCGCAGAGGCTGACGGCGAAGTAGAAATTGACGCAACAAGCCTTGAAAGCGGCGTTTACGTTGTGAAGGCACAAAATATGAAACCAACAAAAATCCTTATCAAGTGATTTACTAATAAATAATTGATTAGGGTGGCGGGGTCCGTGAGGTTCCCGCCACTTTTTTTGTTTTCGGCGGCGGTTGGTAGGCTGCTGGAGGTGGGGGTCTGTGAGAGAAAGGTGGACTGCTGGTGAGAGGGGGTTTTCGGCGGATGTTTTTTCCAAGTTGGGGGCTGTGGGTTTGGGCTTGTTGGTGTGGTCCAGATTGGTCCATTTGTTCTCGGCGGGTTTCGTGAATGGAGTGAGTGGTTTGGGTGTGATGATTGCCGAGGGCTGTTGACGAGGTGTGTTGGTTGTGTTCAAAAACCGCGTCAGGGCATAATGAGAGCAGATTTTGACCACTTTTGTGGTGATTGGTTTTTTACAATTTGAGGTCGAATTTGATTTAAAAAGTTAATGTGAGTTTCGAAGGTAATTTTTGAGAATTTGCAAAACGCAGAAAATCAACAGAATAAAATAAATGCAAAATATTTAAATGTTAAATGGAGTGTTAAATTTGGTAAATCGTATATTAACGATAGAAAAATATTATGTGTTGCTGTATAGTGCAATTACTTTTGTGATGTCGAAAGGCTCATAACTTGAAACCAAAATTAAAAGTGATAAGGCATTTTGATGGATGATAAGGATTATGTAACACGTTTTTTTCAAGTATCGGAATAGAGTCATAACTAATTGTCATCGTGGTAACCAAAGAAAACAAATAACAAACATTTTAATACAACTTATCAATTATGAAAAAATTATTTATTACGTTATCAATCGCTTTAGGATTGTTTGGTGCAGTTGATGCAAACGCCGGCGTTCTTGTGTCAGGCGGTAAGTCACTTGTAGATCAAGGTAGAACAGCAGAACTAAATTCATGGTTGACCGACATTTGCGGTGCAACGGGTTCAGGTACAAGCTATACTCTTAGCAGCAGTAACAAGCCAAAGAACAATGTTGGTGACGTTTACTTCGTAAGCATTAACGACTATTGGAAAGGTAATAAGTCAAACTACAGCATCTATGATCAAATCAACCTTGGTGTAGACAACATCGAGAAAGTTAAGGAATCAAGCAAGCAAGAAACCTCATCAGGTACATTCTATACTCACGAAGCAAAGGACGTTAACAAGTTCTTCTTTATCGTGAGACGAGAAAATATGGGTGACTACAACTATCTTTCATTTGGTTACTATGACGAATGGAGCTATGTAAGCAACACTTCACAAGGTTGGGACGCATTGCAACCATGCTGGAATCAATTGAAAGACGGTGCTCCTTTCGTATCGCCTCACAATTGTGACACTTCTCTTGAAACAAACCACTATATCACATTGAATGCTAAGGATGATTATACATCTCCTCACTATAACTTCACAGCATATCTTTATGTGCCATTCGCTAACTTTAAGGGCGGCGTAGCAACAGAAGACACTTATGTAGCAAACGGAACAATTTACCGTATTCGTAACTCTTCGGGCTCTAACAGAAAGACCGTGGACTCTTTGGAGGGGGTTTATATCTATCAGGATGGAGAATATGTGGACATAAAGACGGTTTATGGAGGAAGATACTATCAAGAAGTGACAAGTACAACTGGTGATGGCACGAGAGTTGTGGGTTATAAGAAGGTTGCAGCAGGAACTGCTGTTGATGGTGCGGCAAACGACCAAAAACCATACGTGTTCTTCTATGATGTTGATATGCAAAATCCAACAGCGGTTAAGAAGACTACAATCAACTCTGAAAACGAATGTCTATATAATGTTAGCCTAAACTGGAACACAGCATTCGACAAGTATGCAACTCACAGCGCTCAAGCTGCTACTCTATATGACGGCATGAAGGAACATTACGTTCTTCAACGTTCATACGACAATACAAACTGGGAAGAAGTTGCTCCAAGCGAACTAAAGGAACAAGTAGGCAACGACGTTACTACAGCAGCAGGCAAGACCTGGACTGACACCGGTTTGAAGGATTTTGACAATGAAACTAAGGTTCTTGGCTACACAGTGTACTATCGTGTAATCTCTAAGGTAGAAAAGACTGACGGCACTCAAATGTCACAAACTACATCAAACGTGGTGACTGTTTTGATTCCTGGTACAGCTCCATTTAAGTTGTCTCTTCAATCAGGTGGCACTTCAAAGTACGACCCAAAGGCTGAAACAAACACATTCACAAACACAATTGTGGGTACAGAAACTGAAGCACACGACGAAGTTCTTTTGGCAGTAGGCGCGACATTGCAATTGGTTCGCACTACAAACGCAGCAGAAGTTATTAAGACTGTGACAGTAGAAAACACAAGCATCTCATTGAGCGCACTTGTGGCACAAATCGACAACACTGGCAGCGACAAGAATGGTACATGGACAGAAGAGTTTGTGGTATCGGCAGGTATTGCAAACAACGCAAAATATCAATTGGTATTGACAACTGGCGAAAACAAGTACTACTCAAACTACGCAGAAATTGCTTACGCTAAGGCTCAAAACACAGCAGCAAAGGCTTACCGCTCAGGTACTCCAGATGCAGCAACATGTGCTGACCAAGAATTGTTCCACAACGTGATTTCGTTCAAGCCAGCCATGACAGGTTCGGGTACAGGCTACTTCATCTATCGCTATGAGCAAGAAGGAGAAGAGGTTAAAGTGGTGAAGGTGGCCGACGTGGTTGACAACGGTAACGGCACATTCTCACACCGCGGCTCAAGCGAACAAATTGCATTGGTAAACGGCCAATTGAGCATTGTGGACTACGTGGCAACAAAACCAATCGCAGCAGGCGAAGTAGTAGGTGGTGCAGCAGCATCTGAACCAGAAGCATGGGCTTACTCAGTGGCTCACTACGACGACAAGGCTAACACTTACGGTAGCGAAAGCGCAGTAGTTGAATATGCAGGTACAAACGCCGAATTGGCAGTTAACCTATCAGCAAGCAGCACATTGCAATTCGCACAAGACTACCACTTCTTGTATCAAAACGCTACATTGCAATGGAGCATGCAAGACCAATATGCAGGCACTAAGCCAGTGAAGTTCGAAATCTGGGGCAAGGAAGTAGGCGAAGCAGCAACATTCGCAGTAGGCGGTTACGAATTGGTAGCTGAAGTTGCAGCAGAAGAAGGTACAACAGCTTACACATTCACTACTCCAGTTGAAAAGATGAGAAAGGCTGATTTGGACATCCCTGTAGGCAACAAGACAGCACAAGACTCAGACTTCAAGCGTTACAGCTATTACGTTAAGGCTATCACAACAAACGAAGACGTAGACCAAAACGTGAAGGAAAAGAACTCAGCATCATATGCTCCATCACAATCAGCCGGTGGTATCATGACAGGCATTGAAGGCGTGGAAATGGCTGAAGCCGACGTGACAGTAGCCGACGGCATCGTGACAGTGAAGGGCGTAGACGGCATGGTGGCAATCTACAGCGCAACAGGAACGATGGTTGCAAGCGCAGAAGCAGACGGCGAAGTAGAAATTGACGCAACAGGCCTTGAAAACGGCGTTTACGTTGTGAAGGCACAAAATATGAAACCAACAAAAATCCTTATCAAGTGATTTACTAATAAATAATTGATTAGGGTGGCAGGGTTCGAGAGAATCCTGCCATCGTTGGC
Organism: Muribaculaceae bacterium; assembly: GCA_045613305.1. GTDB lineage: Bacteria > Bacteroidota > Bacteroidia > Bacteroidales > Muribaculaceae > SFTJ01. The sequence goes on along the minus strand of JAZLAU010000037.1, from coordinate 193 downwards.
CTAAAGGGAGGCCATAGAAAATTCCCTTTAAATTTTAGTATATTTAGAAAGTGGGATGTGACGCATTGCGATGCATCCTTCTTTTTTTATGTTGCAGAAAAGTGGCTGAAGGCGGGCGCCAGCGACGGCAAAAGCAAATACATTACCATCACCGCCTACTACTTTAAAACCACCTATATAATGCCGTTGGTTA
>JAZLAU010000036.1:0-4052 GCA_045613305.1 Muribaculaceae bacterium | reverse complement strand
TGGCTTGTGAAAACCAAAGGGGGCTTGGAGTGATATTAGGGTGAAAAATTATGATAAAAAAAGTATCTTAATATTTCACACGAGATTCAAAATTAGGGTGTAGCCTTATTTGATAAGCGTAGCGCCTAAGCGAAGGGCTTCTTCGTTGGCAGGCAACAAGTGGTGCAGGCGTTCGGGGAGCGCTTTTTTCAAGCCTTCAAGCACGCTGTCGATTGTCACCATAGGTTTTGCCTTTAGAAGAGCACCAAGCACAATCATGTTGAATGTCTTGCTGTTTTTAAGGCTGAAAGTTGCTTGCATGGCATCAACGGGATAGATGGTGATGTCGGTGCGAGTAGGCTTGCGAACAACGCCATTAGAGTCGTATATTAGCACACCTCCGGGCTTAACTTTGCTTTCGAATTTGTCGAGGCTTTGTTGGTTAAGCACAATTGCAGTTGTGAAACTGTCGATGATAGGCGAAGATATTCGGCTGTCGCTAAGTATGACAGTAACGTTGGCAGTGCCACCGCGTTGCTCAGGGCCATAACTTGGCATCCAAGTCACTTCAAGGTCTTCCATAATTCCGGCGTAAGCAAGGATTTTACCCATTGAAAGGACACCTTGTCCGCCAAATCCGGCTATAATGATTTCTTCTTTCATATTATACGTTTTTTAGGTCGCCGAGTGGATATTTTTCAAACATGTTATCTTCCATCCACTTGTTGGCTTCAATTGGTGAAAGTTTCCAACCAGAGTTGCAAGTACCAATAATTTCAACTATTGAAGTGCCTTTTTTTGCAAGGCTGTTTTCGAAAGCTTTGCGAATAGCGGCTTTGGCTTTGCGCACCGAAGCTGGAGTGTGAACGCTTTGACGAGTAACGTAGCAAGTACCGTCGAGTTGAGCAAGCAGGTTGCTGATTGCAAGAGGGTGTCCGTTAAGGTCAACGCGTCGGCCGTAAGGCGTGGTGGCAGTTTTTTGTCCCAAAAGGGTGGTTGGTGCCATTTGTCCGCCAGTCATGCCATAAATGGCGTTGTTGATGAATATGATTGTGATGTTTTCGCCACGGTTTGCTGCATGAATTGTTTCGGCGGTGCCGATTGCCGATAAGTCGCCGTCGCCTTGGTATGTAAACACCAATTTGTCGGGGTTAAGTCGCTTGATTGCTGTAGCCACAGCAGGAGCACGTCCGTGTGCGGCTTCCGACATGTCGACATCGATGTAGTTGTAAGCAAATACTGCACAACCAACAGGAGCCACACCGATGGTATATTCTTCAGCACCCATTTCTTCAATTACTTCACACACAATTTTGTGCACAGTGCTGTGGCTGCAACCTGGGCAATAGTGCATTTCGGTGTCGTGAAGGAGTTTTGGTCTTGCGTATACAAGGTTTTCGGGTTTAATGATATCTTTTATGTCCATAGTGTAACCTCCTATTTGTTAATAAGTTTGGCTTTTAGAGCCTCATATACTTCTTCTGGATTAGGAACGATTCCGCCCATGCGACCGTAGTGTATAATAGGCATTTCGTCAGATTTCACGGCAAGCTTAACGTCTTCAATCATCTGTCCGGCATTTAGTTCTGCCACCATGATTCCTTTCACGTTTTGTGCGGCTTGAGCAATTTCTTTGTACGGGAATGGCCAAAGGGTGATAGGGCGTATGATTCCAACCTTCACGCCGTCTTCAGCAGCAAGTTCTCTCACTTTTTGGCAAACGCGGGCAAGGCTGCCGAATGCAAGCAAAAGATAATCGCAGTCGTCGGTGCCAATCATTTCCACTCTCACTTCGTTTTCGGCAATTTTTTTGTATGTTTCTTGGAAACGAAGGTTGTTTTGTTCCATTTTTTCAGAATCGAATTCCAAAGTGAACACCTTGTTTTGCTTTCTGCCGCCTTTTCGGCCAGTTAGGGCCCAAGGGCATTGCTTAGCCACTTCTTCGTCGGTTCTGCGAGGGCGTTGGTCAGGAAGGATAACTTTTTCCATCATTTGTCCGATAACGCCGTCGGAAAGAATCATGGCAGGAGTGCGATATTTGAAGGCTAAGTCCCAACCAAGCCAAACGAAGTCGGCCATTTCTTGCACGCTCGAAGGCGCCAAGACGATGCAGTGATAGTCGCCGTGTCCGCCGCCCTTTGTGGCTTGGAAATAGTCGGATTGGCCAGGGTGGATAGTGCCCAAACCAGGACCTCCACGCATAACGTTAACGATAAGAGCAGGCAGCTCAGCGGCTGCCAAGTATGAAATGCCTTCTTGCATCAAGCTCAAACCAGGGCTTGAAGATGATGTGAATACGGCCTTGCCGCAAGCAGCACCGCCAAACACCATGTTGATTGAGGCTAATTCGCTTTCAGCCTGAAGCACAACCATGCCGGTAGTTTCCCAAGGCATTTCGGCTTCAAGGGTTTCTAAGACTTCAGATTGGGGCGTAATTGGATAGCCGAAGTAGCCGTCGCAACCGTAGCGTATGGCCGAAACAGCCAACGCTTCATTGCCCTTCATCAATTTAATTTTATCTTTCATTGTTTTGGGTATGAAATAGTAGGTGTATTCTGTTTAGGATAATCGTTGTTTTAGTCAACTTTTACTCTGTAAACGCTGATGCAAGCATCTGGACAAACGGTGCCGCAACTGGTGCAACCGGTGCATGCGTCAGGATTGGCCATGTAAGCGTAGTGGTAACCTTTGTTGTTTACTTCCTTTTTTTGTAGGTCTATTACTTTAAATGGACATGCTTCAACGCAAATGCCGCATCCTTTGCAGCGTTCTTCATCTACAACTATTGCTCCTTTTAATTTTGCCATCGTATTAATGATTAGATTTTTATATTATACAAAGTTAGCGAGTTATATCGATTGTAAATCAATTTTTAAATAGATTAACTTTTGGCACAAATTGTTCAATTTTGTGCGAAAATTGCATTTGCGTCACCTATTCAAAAACATAATTTAGAAAATTGCACACCGGAATGGCATGCATTAGGTCGTTGGCCACTCTTTCAGGCCAGTCGGGATTGGTGAAATAATCGTCGGCCACGTTATGCCCGAATGTTAGGTCTTTTGCTTTAAGGAACTCTATTTGTGGATGGTCAGCAGGGAATCCGACTGGAGCCTTTTTTAGCGAAGACATTGGCATAAACTCAAATCGGCCGGCAAAATCGGGGTTTGTGGTAAGCGATTGCAATTCGTCGCCGTAGGCATTGATAAGCGAGCGAAGGCTGCGCAAGTGCTCGGGTTCGGGGCACCAAATGCCAAAGTATATACCGGCGTTGCCAGGCTCGAAGTGCAGGTAATAGCACGATTGCATGGTTTTGCGGCCGTTTATGCCGATGCATGCGCTGAAATAATTTTTGTAAGGGGTTTTGTCGGCTTTAAAGCGAATGTCGCGGTATATACGGTAGGCGCAGTCTTTGGCTTGCACTCCTTTCAGTGTGGGGTCGTGTTGGGATAGGGCCGAAATGGTTCGTTGCAAATCGGCAAGCCACAGTTCGCGTAAGGCTGTGTAGGTGTCTTTGTGTGCATTAAACCACTCGCGGTTGTTATTGAGTTTTAATTGCTCGAGGTATTCGAACAATTGCGTCATATAGTTTTTAGGCATTTTGCTACGGGGTGGATGTTATTCTTGTTTTTTTAATGCTAAAGATAAGAATTTTATTTGAATAACAAGCTAAGGAGGTTGTATAAAAACAAAAAAAAGAGTTGCTTGGCAACTCTTTTTTTATTCCTTTGTTGTATGGGGTTAATTATAATTAACCTTCAGTGATAGCTTCGCTTGGGCAAACTGCTGCACAAGAACCGCAGCTAAGGCATGTATCTGGATCGATTACATAAGTACCGTCGCCTTCAGAGATTGCTTCTACTGGGCAAGAGCTAGCGCAGCTGCCGCAACATACACATAGATCAGGATTAATAACGTAAGCCATAATATTTGTATTAAATTTTTAGAAATGTTATTAATTAATTATTGCAAATGTAATAACATATTTTGAATAGTGGTAATAAAATTGAGGAAAATTTCAACAAAAATTTTAAGGGTAGGTTGGCCCGAAGTCGCAAAATGGCTGTTGTGAC
>JAZLAU010000035.1:0-108944 GCA_045613305.1 Muribaculaceae bacterium | reverse complement strand
GATTTGTATGAGTCATCGATGACTATATATTTATGTTCTATTTCGATAGCCATTTTAATATTGTTTTGAAGTGTAATCGAATAGTATATAGGAGTAATATGTCCTATAATGTTGGAATTTATTGTTAATTTTGCAAAAATAATTTTTTAAGGGAAATTCTACAAAATTAAGGTGGTTTTTTAAGGTGAAATTCAGTATAAAATTAATTTGTTTTTTATCTATAATTTTTTCTGCATCTTTTAGTTCATATTCGCAGCATAATGTGGCGCTAACCACTATTGAGGGTTTAGTGGTTGATTCTATTACAGGCGAAGCCATGCCATATGCGGCAATATTTTTAAAAGGTTCGGATAGGGGCACGATGACCGATGAAGAGGGTAGATTTAAGATTTCCACAAAAGTGAATTTCTTAAATGTTAGCGTGTCGTTGATGGGTTATGATAACAAAGAGGTGTATGTAGATAAAGGTAAGCACAATAATATTATCATTAAGATTGTGCCAACGGGTGTTGCTTTGAGTGAGGTGGTTGTGAAACCTAAGAAAGAAAAGTACGATAAGAATAATCCGGCTGTTGCGTTTGTCAAAAAATTAATATCAATAAGGAGAGATTGTAACCCGCTGAACCATCCGTATTATAGTTTTGACAAGTATCATAAACTGACTTGCGGTTTAAGTGGAGTAAATAAAGATAAGAAAAATCTAATTTTTAAGAATTTTGACTTTTTGTATGAGTTTGTTGACACGAGTGAGGTGTCGGGTAAACCTATATTGCCGATGTCGATAAAGGAGCGAGTGTCAACTGAACAATTTCGTCTTAAGCCAAACTCTCACAAGGAACTGGTGAGGGGTGAAAAGCACTCGGGGTTAGATGACATGTTTGATGAGGAGAGTATTCAACGCTTTTTGGAAGATATTTTTAGAGAACTTGATATTTTCAGCAATGATGTGACTTTCATGCAGAATAAGTTTGTTAGCCCATTGTCGAATATTGCTCCCGATTTCTATAAGTTTTACTTGAACGATACAGTGGACGTAGACGGTGTTAAGTGCGTGGACTTGAGTTTTTCTCCATTTAATCCTCAATCGTTTGGGTTTAATGGGCGCATTTATGTTGTGGCTGATGACTCTGCAATGTTTGTAAAGAAGGTGAAGATGAATGTGCCGAAAGACATAAATCTGAATTATGTGGAGAAAATACATATCGAGCAAGACTATGTAAAGGCAGCCGATGGGTCAAGGTTAAAGACGCGAGACGACATGACTGTTGAGTTTCAAGTTATGCCGGGCACACAGGAGTTATATGCACGAAGATTGGTGATGTATAACAATCACTCGTTTGACAAGCCCGAAGATGAAGAAATATTTGAGAAAGAGGGTGTTGGGGTATTGGCAGAAAATGCAAATCATATGCCTGACGAATTTTGGAGAGACAACCGACAAGAGCCGATAAAGAAGGGTGAAAGTTCCATAAAGCAAATGCTGAACAAATTGAGAAGTGTGCCTTTGTTTTATTGGGGAGAAAAGGTGTTGGTTACACTCGTTTCGGGATATATCTCTACAGGCGAAAACAGCAAGTTCGATTTTGGGCCTATGAATACCACCATCGGAGCGAATACATTAGAAGGTTTGAGGCTTAAAACTGGTGGCATGACTACGGCTAATTTGAACAAACATCTGTTTGCTAAAGGATATGCTGCATATGGTTTTGAGGATAAGAAGTGGAAATATAATGCACAATTAGAATATTCGTTTAACGAGAAAAAGTATCATAGTAATGAATTTCCCGTACATTCACTAAGAGCCTCACATAAATATGACCTTGACCGTTTGGGACAACAATATTTGTATACTAATGCCGATAATGTGTTTTTGGCATTAAAGAGAATGCCCGATAAGGCGGTGATATATAAGCAAACAAGTGAACTTGAGTATAAACTTGAAACGGAAAGCGGTTTTTCTGTTGCGGCAGGATTTAGATATGATGTTCATGAGGCAAGCCGCTTCATGCCATTTGTTGATGGATATGGAAATCGATATGAAAACTATAAGGAGGCATCCTTTAATGTAGCGCTGCGATATGCTCCAGGAGAGAAATTTTATCAGACAAAAACGTCGAGAATTCCTATCAATTTAGACGCACCGGTGTTTACTTTGTCGCACAGTTATGCTCCAAAAGGTTTTTTAGGTAGTAAATATTGCGTAAACAAAACCGAGCTTGGCGTGCAGAAGAGGTTTTGGTTTTCGGCATTTGGATATACTGATATTATTTTAAAAGCCGGCAAACTGTGGAGTGATGTGGCTTATCCTAATTTGCTATTGCCTAATGCCAACTTGTCATATACTATTCAGCCAGAATCATATACGTTAATGACTCCTATGGAGTTCATGAATGACAGTTATTTTTCTTGGGACATTACATATTGGGCTAACGGTACAATATTTAACCGAATACCGCTTTTAAAATATTTGAAGTTGAGGGAGGCTTTTTCGTTTAGGGGATTGTATGGTAAATTGAAAAATTCAAATAACCCGGCTAATAACCCTGAGTTGTTAAAGTTCCCAGAGATGAATAATTGTTTGCCTATGGATAAGACGCCATACATGGAATTGGGTGTTGGCGTGGATAATATCTTTACATGTTTACGCCTTGATTATGTTTGGCGTTTAACTTATTTGGACCGTCCGGGCATTGACCGCAGAGGTTTGAGAATCCAGTTACACTTTACGTTCTAAATTCGCTTTTTGTTAATGTCGATAGCGATACGATAGGAATGAGCGCTTTTACGAATATCTATTAATGCAAATTCAGATACTTTATTGTCTATAAAAAATAAAAGAGCAGCGAATTCGCTGCTCTTTTATCGTGTTCTAAATATCAAGGATTACTTTGTTTTTTCTTTTGCCCAGCTGTCTTTTAGGCCAATTGTCTTGTTAAACACAAGTTTGCCGTCTGCAGAATCTTTGTCGACGCAGAAATAACCCACTCTCTGGAATTGATACTTGTCGCCAACTTTTGCGTTGTCGGCCAAATATGGTTCGATAAGCGCAGTAGTGGTAACGAGAGATTCTGGGTTAAGAAGATCTCTAAAGTCTTTTTCTGTTTCGGCAGAAGGATTTTCAACCATAAACAATCGGTCGTAAAGGCGAACAGTGGCTTCCTTGCAATGCTTTGCAGAAACCCAGTGAAGAGTGCCTTTAACTTTGCGCATGCTTCCAGGCATTCCGCTTTTTGTTTCAGGGTCATATTCGCAGTAGATTTCCACAACATTGCCGTTGTCGTCTTTTTTGCAACCAGTGCACTTTACGATGTAGCCGGCTTTCAAGCGAACTTCGTTTCCAGGAGTCATGCGGAAGAACTTCTTAGGAGGGTTTTCCATAAAGTCTTCGCGTTGGATGTATAATTCGCGAGTGAATGGCATTTCGTGTGTTCCGCTGTTTGGATCCTCTGGATTGTTTTCGACAGTTAGGATTTCTTCAGCGTCTTCTGGGAAGTTTGTGATTAAAACTTTAACAGGGTCGAAGACTGCTGCAACGCGATTAGCACGCTTGTTTAAGTCTTCACGAACGGCATGTTCTAAAAGAGAAATGTCGTTAAGAGCTTCATACTTAGTGTATCCGATGGCGTCGATGAAGTTCTTGATAGACTCTGGTGTGTATCCGCGACGGCGCAAACCGCAAATTGTAGGCATTCGAGGGTCGTCCCAACCTGCAACCAAACCTTCTTTAACCAATTGGAGCAATTTACGTTTGCTCATAAGGGTGTATGTTAGGTTTAGTCGGTTGAACTCAATCTGACGTGGGCGGTATGTTTCGTCGGCCAATTCATCAACGAAATAGTCGTAAAGAGGACGGTGAGGAACAAATTCCAATGTACAAATAGAGTGTGTTACCCCTTCGAAGAAGTCGCTTTGTCCGTGCGCAAAGTCGTACATAGGATATACTTTCCACTTGTCGCCAGTGCGGTGGTGAGGATGCTTGATGATGCGATACATGATAGGGTCGCGGAAGTGCATGTTTGAAGATGCCATGTCGATTTTTGCGCGTAGCACTCTAGCGCCTTCTTCAAACTCGCCAGCATTCATTCTTTCGAACAAATCAAGGTTTTCTTCAGGAGTGCGATTGCGATATGGGCTTTCGGTTCCTGGGGTAGTAGGAGTTCCCTTTTGTGCGGCTATTTGCTCTGAAGTTTGGTCGTCAACATAGGCTTTGCCTTCTTTGATTAAACGAACTGCCAAATCATAAAGCTTAGGGAAGTAGTCGGATGCGTAATATAGACGGTCCTCCCAGTCGTATCCTAGCCATTTGATGTCTTCCTTGATTGATTCAACGTATTCTACGTCTTCTTTTGTTGGGTTTGTATCGTCGAAACGAAGGTTGCAAGTGCCACCAAACATTTGGGCAATTCCAAAGTCCATACATATTGCTTTGGCGTGTCCAATGTGAAGGTAACCGTTAGGCTCGGGAGGGAAACGTGTGTTTAGTCTGCCTCCATTTTTGCCAGCCTTAAGGTCCTCGGCAACAATTTGCTGCACGAAGTTCATCGGCTTCTTTTCTTCGTTTTCATTAATTTCAATGCGTTCTTCTGCCATAATTAATTTGTTTCAGAATTCTTTGTTATGTTTTTAGCTTTGCAAATTTACAAAAAAAGAATTAAAAATTATTTCTATAATGCAAGCATTATTGCAAAAATAGTTGGACTTTGCTCAATATTGATAAAAAAAGTCTTTGTTCTCGAAAGATATGGACTAAACATAGATGGAATGGATAAGCAAAAAAATAATATAGGTGATTAAAAAAGCGGAAAAATATTATCTTAAAGTCGAAAAAAATAAGTATTTTTGTATTTGGTATATTATGCCGTAATGTGTACGAAAGAAAAATAATAAATAACTATAAAGATATGATTTTTAATATTTCAAGTAAGAACCTTATGAGCCATTTGTCGGCAGTTAGTAAGGTGGTAAACTCAAAGAATAGTATCTCAATTCTAGACAACTTTTTGTTTGAATTGAAAGGTGACGAATTGGTAATTACAGGTAGCGACTCTGATACTACTTTGAAGACTCGTATTGCAGTCAACAATGCAGAGGGCGAAGGTAAATTTGCAGTTAACGCTAAGCGTTTGAATGAATTGCTTAAGGAACTTCCAGAGCAAGGGCTTAAGTTTGAAATAAACGATGAAACTTTGGAAATCAACATCTATTACATGAACGGTAAGTTTAACTTTATCGGCATTAATGGCAATGAGTTCCCACAAAAGGCATTGAATGATTCTGACTCAAGAACATTTGCAATTCCAGCTAAAGAAATTGTGAAAGGTGTTAATCAGACAATATTTGCAGTCGGAACAGATGACTTGCGTCCAATGATGATGGGTATCCTTTGGGATATTAAGCCAGAACAAATCGTTTTTGTGGCTTCAGATACTCACAAACTTGTGAGATATCAAAATTATCGCACTGCCACTGGTCTTGAAGCTTCGTTTATTTTGCCAACCAAGCCAGCTTCGATTTTGGCTAACATCTTTGCAAAGGAAGACGGAAATGTTGCAATTACTATCGATTCAAAGTGCGCAACATTCACAACTGAAGAATATACACTAAACTGTCGTTTCTTGAACGGTAAGTATCCAAAGTACAATTCGGTAATCCCAACTGAGAACCCTAATCAGTTGTCAATCGACCGCGAAACACTTCTTGCAGCTATTCGCCGTGTGTCGGTTTTTGCAAGCCAAGGCGGATTGATTAAATTTGAATTCAGAACAAATGAAATTTTCCTTAAGGCTGAAGACGTAGATTATTCAACATTGGCTGAAGAAACAATACCTTGCGATTATGCTGGCGACAGCATGATTGTTGGCTTTAACAAGTCGCGAATTATTGAAGTGCTTGATAATATTGATAACGACACCGTTACAATTAAGTTGTCAGACTCATCGCGTGCAGGTATTTTTGAACCTGAAAAGCAACAAGATAATGAAGATTTGTTGGTTCTATTGATGCCAATGATGATTTAATGATTGCTTGAAAGATGAATTTGAATCTTAAAAAACCATTGGTTTTCTTTGACCTTGAGACAACGGGATTAAACCCATCGCACGATAAGATTGTGGAATTGTGCTATATAAAGGTGTATCCAAATGGGGCTGAAGAGGAGAAGACTATTCGTTTTAATCCTGGTATGCATATACCTGAAGCATCGAGCGCGGTTCACCATATAACTGACGCCGATGTGGCTGATTGTCCTACATTTAAAGAAAAGGCAAAAGAAATTGCTGAAATTTTTAAAGGTAGCGACATTGCTGGCTTTAACAGTAACCGTTTTGATGTTCCGATGCTTATAGAGGAATTTCTTAATGCTGGTGTGAATTTTGATTATACTAAAAGCAGATTTGTGGATGTGCAAACCATTTTTCACAAAATGGAACAACGCACCCTAATTGCAGCGTATAAATTTTATTGCAACAAAGACCTTGATGCAGCACATTCGGCAGACGGTGACACCAGGGCAACATATGAGGTGCTTAAAGCCCAACTTGACCGATATGATGACCTCGTTAACGATGTTGAATTCCTTTCTGAATTTTCGTCACAAAATAGGAATGTGGATTTGGCGGGACGTTTTGTGTATAACGAGAACAGGGAACCCGTGTTTAATTTCGGCAAATATAAAGGACAGCTTGTGACTGCAGTGCTTAAGCAAGACCCTGGATATTATGGCTGGATGATGCAAGGCGATTTCCCTCAAGACACAAAAAACGTTTTAACAAACATAAGATTTCAGTCAAAAGGATTGTTTTAATTGCGTTACTATATGGGATTGACTTGTAGGCTTTGTAGATGGATATTGTCTGCGATAATGCTATCGTCTTGCGTGACATCGGTTGCGCAAGAACTTAATTGTGTCGTGGAAATTAACACCGATAAGGTTCAAAATGTCAACAAGGATGTTTTCAACACGCTACAAAGTGTGATATCTGAATATATGAACTCGCAAAAATGGACTGATGCGCAGTTTGGAAAAAACGAGAGGATAGAATGTAAAATGTTCTTCACTGTGAATAAATATGAAGAACCAAACATTACTGCCGATTTGCAAATACAGTCATCCCGACCAGTGTATAACAGTACATACACAACGACGTTGATTAATTTCAAAGATACTAAGGTTGAATTCTCGTATGAGAACAATCAACCTTTGGTTTTTTCTGAGGTAAACTGGGAAAGTAATTTGACGGCGATATTAAACTTCTACGCATACTTGATTATAGCCATAGATTTTGATTCGTTTGAATTAAATGGAGGTGATCCGTATTATGAAAAAGCCGCAGCTGTGGTTCGTTTGGCGCAAAGTGAAGGCGAATCGGGGTGGAAGGCTTTTGAGGACACTAAAAATCGCAGTGCTGTATTAAGTGCATTTACCGACAAGACAACGGCTGGCATAAGAGAAATAATGTATAATTATCACAGGAAAGGTCTTGATGAAATGGTTGTGAGTCCTGATAAAGGTCGAGCAGTTGTTTCGCAGTCGCTCGATGTGTTGAAGGCTCTCTATGAATTGGCGCCTATGTCTGTTTGTTTGTCGATGTTTAAAGACGCGAAAATGGATGAATTGGTGAATGTGTATTCTAAAGGCAGTCGCACGGAAAAAGATAATGCTTACGATATACTGAAAACTCTTTATCCAACAGAGAATAACCGTTTACAAAAGATTAAAGAAGACTCTCCTAAAAATTGATTTATTATGCTTTCGAGATTAAGTATTACGAATTATGCTCTGATCGACCACATAGATATCGCTATCGATAAAGGCATGACCATATTGACAGGTGAGACCGGTGCCGGTAAGTCGATTATCATGGGCGCATTGTCGCTTATATTGGGCGAGAGGGCTGATTCAAAATCAATTAGAGACAAAGAAAAGAAATCGGTTGTAGAGGCAACGTTTGACATTAGCAACTTTGATTTAAAGAGTCTATTTGAAGAAAACGACATAGATTATTATCCAGAAGAATGTATTATTAGAAAAGAATTTTCAGATAATGGTAGGTCGCGTGTCTTTATAAATGACTCTCCTGTTTCGGTGAGTTTACTTAAAGAAATAACACCAAATCTAATTGACATACATTCCCAGAATAGTAATCAATTGGTGCTTAAATCAAGTTATCAACTGAATATAATTGATAGTATTGCCGATAATAAAGCAATACTCGAAGATTATAAGGCTGCTTTCTTGAATTACAAAAAGTTGTGCCAAGAATTAGATTCTGCTATTTCTTCTTTTCAAAAGAATAAGGCAGACGAAGACTATTTAAGATTTCAATTTAATCAACTTGATGTTTTAAAGTTAGAAAAGGGCGAAGATGTGGTTCTTGAGGCTCTTCAGAAGAAGTTGTCGAATGTGAGTGAAATCAAGGAATTGCTATGGACCGCAGAGTCGCATTTGAATGGAGACGAAGGCTCTATTCTTGACAGATTGCAAACTTCAACTAAAAGCGTATATGCTGCATCGGAAAACCTTATAGAGGCAAAGGAATTGGCCGACAGACTTGATTCAGCAATGATAGAACTGAAAGATATCGCAATGGCGATATCTCAGATTCAAGATGGCTTGGAGGTTAATCCTGATGAGTTGGAACGTATAAATGAAAGACTTAATGCTATTTATGCTTTAGAAACAAAACACTCTGTTTCCAGTGTAGATGAGCTGATAGAAATGCGTGAAACTCTTAGGGGAAAACTTGAAGAAGTGGAGAATTCCGACGAGCATATTAAGAGCCTTGAAAAGGCTAAAAACGCTGCCTATAATGATGCTTGTTGCATCGCAGATGAGTTGTCGGCGACAAGAAAGAAAGCCGCAGAAGAGTTTGAGGCTAATTTATTGTCAATTGTTTGTCCTTTAGGATTAAAGAATGTCAACTTTAAAGTGTTGATTAAACAAAAAGAATTGGCATTAACTGGTTCTGATGAGGTGCGTTTTATGGTAGCATTCAATAAGAATCAAGATTTGATGCCAATCGAATTCACAGCATCTGGCGGTGAGTTGTCGCGATTGATGTTGTCAATAAAGACATTGATTGCTCAAAGAATAAACTTGCCGACAATAATATTTGATGAAGTTGATACAGGAGTGTCGGGTGATGTGGCAGATAAAATAGGTGATATGATGTTGAAATTGTCGAATAGGATACAAGTATTGGCCATAACTCACTTGCCCCAAGTGGCAGCACAAGGCGATCATCACTTGAAAGTGTTTAAGACCGATACTGAAAATTCAACCGTAACCGCAATTAAGAAACTTGACGGAGAAGGAAGAATTTATGAGTTGGCGTCGATGTTAAGCGGAAGCACTGTAACCCAATCGGCTATTGAAAATGCGAAAACATTATTAAAAAATAAAATATAAAAGATGATTGATAAAGACCAATATATTTTTGGGATTCGAGCTGTAATAGAGGCAATACAGTCAGGAAAAGAAATAGATAAGCTGTTGATAAAGAAGGATATTAACGGCGAGTTGATTGGCGAATTGTTTGAAGTCGTTAAGGCCTATCAAATACCAGTACAACGAGTTCCGATAGAAAAAATCAACAGAATTACGAGAAAAAATCACCAAGGCGTTTTGGCTTTTTTGTCGGCTGTTACATACAATAAAATTGAGGATGTGGCTCCAATGCTATATGAAGAGGGTTATAATCCGTTTGTAGTAGTGCTTGATGGGGTGACCGACGTTAGAAACTTTGGCGCCATTGCTCGTACATGCGATTGTGCAGGAGTTAATACTATTATAATTCCTGAAAAAAATAGTGTTACGGCAAATGCAGACGCGGTGAAGACTTCGGCTGGCGCATTAAACTATATACCTATTTGTAGGGAGAAAAGTTTGGTGAATGCTGTAAAGTTTCTAAAAAACAGTGGCTATAAAGTTGTTGGCGCTTCAGAAAAGAGTGCTGTTAATTATACTCAAGTTGACTACACAGGTCCAATTGCGTTGATATTGGGCTCTGAAGATAAGGGCATCTGTAACGACTTGTTGAAACTATGTGATGAATTTGTGGCAATACCCGAATTTGGTCATATAAATTCGCTTAATGTTTCTGTTGCGGGTGGCATTATGATGTATGAAGTGGTTCGTCAGAGATTGAACGATAATCAGGAGACAAAATAAAATATTGATTTTAATATACGCATACTTTTGCGTAACTTTGCATAAAAGAAATAAGTTATGATTAACAGAACATTAATTAGAATAAAGGTTATACAGATGGTTTATTCTTATCTGTTGACTAAAGAGGAAACTCCGTTGCGTGATGCAGTAAAGGATTTGGCAAAAAGTTTTGATAAATCGTATGAATTATACAATTATCTTCTTCTTTTGATGATTGAACTCACTGACTTGCAGGAACGTCGCATTGATGATGCAAGAAACAAATATTTGCCAAGTTATGAGGAATTGAATCCAAACACACGCTTTATTGAGAACGAATTCATTAAGAAACTAAGAGAGGACGAAACTCTTGGCGAATATGTGAAGGCTAACAAACTCACATGGAAAGAAGATGATATCTTCATGAAGATGCTTTTGGAAAAGATTACTCATTCAAAAGTATATGAAAAATATATGGCTCAGGAGTCTACTGATTTTGCAAAAGATTGCGAAGTGTGGAAAGATTTGATGAAGCACGTGATTTTATCAGATGAAGGCCTGGCTGATATTCTTGAAAGCAAGTCTGTTTTCTGGAATGACGACTTGATGATTATGGGCACTTTTGCCATTAAAACCATTAAGAGAGTTCAGGATGGCGTTGCAGAACCTTTGCTCCCAATGTATAAAGATCAAGAAGATAGCGAATTCGGCAAGACGCTCTTCATGGAGTCGGTTTCATGTAAGGATGAAAATGATGAATTGATTGATAAATATATTACAGAAAATTGGGAGGCAGACCGAGTAGCGTTTATGGATAGAGTGATTCTTGGAGTTTGTGTAACAGAAATCAAGAAATTCCCATCAATCCCAACATCGGTTTCGCTAAATGAATATATCGAGTTGGCCAAGTACTACAGTACGCCAAAGAGCGGTTCGTTTGTGAATGGCATTTTGAATTCAATAGTTAAAGAATTTAAAGCAAAACGCGTTATCGTAAAAGATTAATTATATTTGTAAAACAAATAATATTTAAAAGAATATATATATGACAACATTAACAATCTTGCTACAAGCACAAGGAGCAGAGGGCGGTGGTGCAATGAGCAGCATTCTGATGATTATTGCGATGATAGCAATATTCTATTTCTTCATGATTCGTCCTCAGTCAAAGAGACAAAAGGAAATTAAAAAGTTCCGTGATTCGTTGAAAAATGGAGATAAAGTGGTAACTGCCGGCGGCATTTATGGTAAGATTAAAGATATCAAACCAGATAATAATGTAGTGGTTTTGGAAATTTCAGACAATGTTAAGATTAGAATCGATAAGAGTTCAATCTATCAAACAGTGCAAGAAGTAAACGAAGCGCAAGCAAATAGCGGTAACACTCCATCATAATATTTAATAATTAAGGCCATTCTATGACTATACGTAGAATGGCTTGTTTTTATGAGCAAATGACCAGGGCTGAATTTATAGAAAAACTCAATTCTTATAGAAAGAGTGCGACGATGAAAAAATTATTGTCGTATGGCTTCTTTGTGATTATATCGGCAATCTTTTGGGTATTTAATAATGCGAATAAAAGTCAAATACAAGACGTTGAATTGCCTTTTGAAATAGTAAGTGTGCCAGATTCTGTAATGTTTTTGTCGGATGCTCCAAAAAAAATCAACGTTTCAATTAGAGAAACGGCATTAAATTACTTTTTCAAGAAAAAGTCAAAGATTGAAGTAGAATTCTCAGATTATGATAATGGCAACGGAGTGTTCAAGATAAACGAACAACAGTTAAATGCCCTTATCAGAGACAAGTATAGTAAAGAATCGACAATTAACACCATATTGCCGGATTCAGTATCGTTACGATATGTGGATCCTCGATATGACTCAAAAGTGGTGCCGATAGTGTTAGATTTTACGGCTAAGGCTAACATGCAGTATGAAATTGTTGGGAAAATAACAATGTCACAAGATTCGGTAGTGGTATATGCTAATAGGGAACACCTTAATGATGTGGATGCTGTGTACACATATCATGTTGATGAAAAAGAGTTGACCGATTCTTTGATTAGAAAAGTATCAATTTCACCTATTCAAAACGTTAGGATTGAGCCTCGTGAAGTGAATGTGATGGTGCCAGTAGAGAAATTGATTAAGAGGGTTCGTGTCATCCCGGTTGTTGTTAGAAATAAGCCCGAGAATATAAATGTAATCACTTTCCCTTCGGAAGTTAAAGTTTCGTATTTGGTGCCCAAAAGCCAATATAATAACTCAGATAAGCGAGTTGTAGCAACTGTTGACTACAATGATATATTGGATTCTCCTATAATTAATAAGGTGGAGGTTAGAATCGGCGAGGTGCCTATGGCATATAAAAATGTGTCGATTGATGCCGATAGCGTAGAATATATTATAGAAAAGTTGGAGAAATGATGTTAGTTGGCATTGTTGGCGGAATAGGAAGTGGAAAGAGTGTGGTTTCGCATATTCTGACATTGCTTGGCCATGAAGTGTATGATTGTGACATAAATGCAAAAATATTAATGAACACATCAGCTACGTTGCAAGAAAAACTGAAAGCCAATTTTGGAGATGATGTTATTAACGAAAGTGGAGAAGTGAATCGTGCAAAGTTGAGTAACATTATATTTAACGACGCAGATGCTTTGTTGAAAGTGAATTCGATTGTTCACCCTGCGGTTGTTGCAGATTTGTTGAATAAGGCAGAGGATAGTGGTAGGGCGATTTATTTCTTTGAAACGGCATTGCCGCACGAAAGCGGTTTAGATTCGTTGGCCGATGAGATATGGCATGTTACAGCGCCGGTGAGTGTTAGGGTGGAACGAGTGATTTCTCGTAACAATATGAGCAGAGAGCAAGTTGAGTCACGTATTAATTCCCAGAATTTAAATTATATGGATAACAAAAATATACGAGTGCTCCGCAATGATGGTGAGAGTGCTTTGTTGCCTCAAATTATAAATCTATTAAATAAAACTAATCATGAAACGATTTAAGCTAATTGTGCTATTGCTTGTGGCGCATATTTCAGCAATAGCAAATGCCGGAGTTTATACTTTTAATTTTAATAAAGTGGATTCTGACAATAAAATTTGTGGTGTTGAATTCCCGGGTATAAATGTTTCGGTTGATGGTCTTGTTTTTAGCATGGGAGAGGTTGAATTAGTATTTACTAATACAGTTCAAGATAATGTTTTTTTCACTGTCGGAGACAAGCCCTATTGTTTGAAAATATATGATACAAGTGAAGTGCAAGTGACTTCAAAAACCGACGATATCGTGAAGATTGAGGTCGATTTTTATCACAACGATTTTACGGATTGGGGGTGTACTAATGGCTCTTTTACAAATTCGAATGTTTGGGAAGGTTCGTCAAAGTCTATTAATTTCAGTAAATCGGATGCTACAAGTAATATATTGGGCATAAATTCAATTACTGTAACAACTGCGGCAAATGTTAGTTATACTGAATCAGACGCAATAGTTGATCTTGTAGGCATGGAAGATGGCGAACATGTTAAGATAAATAGTGAACTCGAATGTACAATGCTTAGCCATGACTGCATTTATGCATTGGTTACTGATAACAAGAGTGTTGCTTATCTGTATTCTTCAGAAGGATTGTCAAATGTCAATGTAGGACAAATTGTCAATCCAGGGGTAAAAGGTAAAAAGACGACTATTGATGGTGTTGTTGCAATTGAAGTTGAAAAAGAATCTATTTTTACTACAGAAGGTCTGAAAGCTATTGAGACCGATTTGACTGCAATCGACGAATCGATGATTGGCGAAATGGTTGAAATCAAGACCGTTTCGATTGTTGACATTGATGGCGTCTTGTCGTTAAGTAAAGGTGGAAACACGCTTAAGGTTGAGAATTTGATGTTGGAATCGATTGAGCCTACAGCTGCAAGATATCGTGCAAATGTGGTGGGTGTTATTGGTAATGATGGCACTCAGATGTTGATTCATCCAACTTCGGTGGTTGTGAAGCTTTATTCTGATGCACCTTCTACTGTTATGAATGATGTTGATGTGAGGGTGGAAGACGGAATGATTTTAATTAAAGGCAACTATAGTTCGTCGAGAGTTTATAATGTAGACGGTATTTTGGTGGCTGAAAACAAGAATTCTGTCAGATGCCAATCAGGCGTGTATGTTGTGGTAGTAGATGGAACTACTATTGCAAAGGTTATTATGCGTTAAACTTTGATGTTATAGGCATAGAGGGCAAATAACGGTTTTTAAATTCAACTTTTTGTTATATCTTTGCGTAAAATTATTAATAAGAATAACTAATAGATATGCTTAAGAAAATATTATCAATTTCTGGAAAACCTGGTTTGTATGAATTGGTATCATACGGTAAGAACATCATTATAGTAGAAAGTCTTAAAGACAAAAAAAGAATGCCAGCTTATACCCGTGATCGTATAATTTCATTGGGTGATATTGCCATGTATACTTATGGCGAAGAAATTCCATTGTGGAAGGTGTTTGCTTCGGTATATGAAAAATATGAAGGTAAGGCCCTTGACATGTCGGCATTTAAAACTCCAGAAAGCTTGCATGAATTCTTTGTTCAAATATTGCCTGATTACGACCAAGAAAGAGTATATAACAATGATATTAAGAAGGTGATTTCTTGGTATAACATTTTGGTAGAAGCGGGATACACTAAATTTGAAGAAGAAAAAGAAGAGGAAACTGAAGAGTAATAATTTCAAATATGTTGATATGGCTAAGGTTAGATGTAAGCTAACTTTAGCCATATTTTAATTTGTGAATATGCGTGTTAATCTACTGAATAAACTCTATTTATTAGTTGTCGTGTTGGTGGCAATGATGTTACACTCATGTGGCAGTACTAAGAGGCAAGTTAAAGGGACTGAATATAAAAACGAAAACATTGTCTTCTCTGAAAAAAACGTTTGGGGCGGTAAACTGCTGAAGTATGGCATTGACAAGGCTGATTTCGACAATGATTCGTTGTACATTATGGCAGAAGAGTGGATTGGAACGCCTTATTTATATGGAGGCAATACTCGGAAGGGAGTAGATTGTTCGGGATTTGTAGTTCAAGTGTATTTGAACGTCTACGGTAAAAAGTTGGAGAGAAATTCCGCTATGATATTTCAAAAAAATTGTGAGAAGACTGATAAATCGGATTTAAAAGAGGGTGATTTAGTATTTTTCTCCAACGCAAGAAATCGTAAAATAAACCACGTGGGCATATATTTAAAAGGAGGTAAATTTGTGCATGCAAGTTCTAAAGGTGTAGTGGTGGATTCGCTGTCGCAGCCTTATTATGAAAAGAATTATATTGTATCGGGCAAAGTTAAATAGAAGTTGTGGTTATTGGTGCCACTCGTAAGGCCCGTTTTCTGGAATTGAATGGAATTTGATGTTAGATTCTTTTAGTTGCTCGGTTAGTTGCTTATGAGTATTATCATAAACATCACCAGAGATTATCACCAGTTTAGCATCGTAGATTTTGCTTAAAGTCTTAATGTCGGCGTGGAATCTTTTTGTTATAATAGCTAAGTCAACTTTTATAGTTTTATCAACTTTAATTCGTTTCCACTTGCCTTGAGTAAGCGCTACAATGTTGTTTCCGCCCAATGAGGCAAAAGGGGGAAAGAATCGTGCATTGTCCGAAAAAGTGGCGTTGCTTGAAACCATTTCGATTTTCTCTATTTGATGGAATGCAAGAAATCCTTTATGTGTTTGTTTAAATTCACTCAAGTCAATTTTGTGGTCGGGACACCATAGAGCAGCATTATGGTTGTTGTAGTAAAGAATTGGGGTTGAATTGAATGAGTTGAAAATAACAAAACCTTCTTTTGGAACAGAGATATGGTGGTAGATCTGAAACGCAAAAGCCAAAGAGGCGAAAATACCAATAGTATAAGCTGCAAATTTGTTTCGGAATTTAAACAATGCTCCTAATGCTATAAGAGCAAATGTAATGCAAATTGTTGTCGGTAGGGTTATAAAGATGTTGTCGATATAAGCGCCGGGCAAAGATGAGATAAGTTGTGCGATGTGGTATATGTAGTTGTAGCAATGCTCTATAGCATTCGACAAAATGAAACTATCGCCATATGCATATGAAAAGAATGTAAATGACAATGCGATTATCATTAGCAGAGGAAGAAGCGGCACTACTAATAAATTGGTAGCAAACGAAAGAATAGGCATTGAGTTAAAATAGAATGCAGTTATGGCTGCCGTTGACATAGTGCATATAATAGAAATTAGTGCAGACGAGATTAAGTAGTTTAATAATTTGTATCTTGTATGAGCTAAACGATTAATATGCTCTCCGAATGCTGCAATGAAAAACACTGTAATGAAACTTAATTGAAAACTAAGGCTGTAGATGGCATTAGGTGAGGCTACAAGTATAATTAGAGCTGCTACGAGTAAGGAGTTGAGTGTGCTGTTCTTTCTGAAAAACACAAAAGAGGCAAATGTAAATCCCACCATAATCGTAGACCTCACAACAGAAGGGCTTAAACCGGTGAATAACGCATAAAATGCTATTAAGGCTAAGGTGATAATCAACCTTAATCGTTTCAGGTTGCAATGGTCAAGGGGAAATAGCAGAAACCATAATAATATTGTGATGACACCGATGTGCAAACCGCTAAGGGCTAGAATATGGGCAATGCCTGCATGAGAAAATAGGGTTTGAACGTCGGAGCCAACGTATTTATTGTTGCCAAGCACAATGGCGATGACAAAATATTTAGCTTCGCTCGATGCATTAGTAGCCAATATGGCCTTCTCAATGTCATATTTAACTCGTTTAATCCTATACACAAACCCATTATCAGTCCCTGTGGCATGTATTTTTGAGCTATGGAGGTGTTGTGTGTAGATTATTCCGTTGTTGCGGAGATATTTTGAGTAATCAAATTCGTGAGGATTATTTGTTGACTTAATTTGCTTAAGATTTGCCCTGAAAGCAATCTTGCAACCTTCAAATAGGTTGTAGTTGCAGCCTTGTGTTGTTAATAGTATTTTGCCCAAATTGGCGTTTTTAGCAACAATGGACATACTCCGGTCGGTTAGTTGAATGTCGTTTATTGTGCATTCAATTATTTTGTTGTTTATCCGAGATAAGTCGGCTTCGGTGGGTGCTGTTCTAACGGAATTGAATGCACCTAACGAAAAAGATATGAGGATTATAGGTATAATTCTATAAGGAGTTATTGAGTATGACCGTAGCGGACTGCCGTGTGAGTATGCTCTAAAACATATGGCAACTATTATCGCTGTCGTAAGGATAATAGTTGCCATAACATATGATGTTGACGGTATTAAGATACCAATGGCATAAGGAACTAAAATTCTTGAAATAGGAGCTTTGGAGAGGATAGATTTCATTTTTTAGTTGCCTTGTGTGATGGTGTTATTTTGTCCATATGTCATATGAGGCAAAAGCCTGTAGGAGGAGCATTTCAAGCCCGTTCTTGATTGTAGCACCTTTTTCTTTGCATTTTTTTAAGAATAGTGTTTCTTGTGGATTGTATATCAGGTCATAGCAGAGATGCTGTGGAGTGATGAATCGGTAGGGGATATCTGGGCATTCGTCTACTTTAGGATACATTCCGAGAGGAGTGGCGTTAACGATAATCTTGCTTTCCTTGATGTCGTTCTTTGTTAATTCCTCATATATTAATGTGCTTGCGGTTTTCTTGCGGGATACGAAGCGCACGTTTATGCCAAGTTTTTTTAATGAATATGCTACGGCTTTAGCAGCACCACCTGTGCCTAACACTAACGCCGATTTGTGATGCTCTGTGAGCATCGAATTTATAGAGTTTGTGAAACCAATAACATCTGAGTTATACCCTTTAAGTTTAAGCCCTTCTTTTGAATGTATAAACTTTACAACATTAACAGCACCTATCTCCTTGGCGTCATCATCTAACGAGTCGAGATAAGGAATAATAAGTTCTTTATAAGGTAAGGTTACATTCAATCCGTTTAGGTTATCGTATTGAGCTATGATTTCCATCAGGAAATCAATTTCAGGAATATCGAAGTTGCGATATTCTGCATTAATGTTCTCTGCCGCGAATTTTTGGTTAAAATAGTTTTCTGAGAACGAGTGAGTGAGTGGATGGCCAATAAGGCCGTACATTTTTTCTGGAATGCTTGGCATATTCACGGTTAATTAATGTTTGTATTATACAAAAGTAATCTAATTGCGTGATAAATGCAACAAAAATATATGAGAAGGTCCTTATTTAAACCGGAAAAATTAAGGAGCAAACAAGGTCTGATTTTGTTCTTTTAAGGATAATTTGGTAAAAATTATGCGTCTAATCGGTTGATATTTGCTAAATTTGTAAATAAATATTTAATGATGTTGATTGGGCTGAACAAAATATTTAAGACGTTCGCTGCCATATTAATTATGGTGGTATTTTTCCCGTCGATTTGTGTTTCGGCCAAGGATTTTGTTGTGGTGATAGATGCAGGACACGGAGGCCGCGATTGTGGTGCCGTGGGAAAATATGCATATGAGAAAAACATCAATCTTGGTGTGGCGCTTAAGTTGGGCAAGATGATAGGCGATAACTGCAGCGATGTTAAAGTTGTCTACACCAGAAGCGGAGATAAATATCTTACCTTGCAAGAGCGGGCAAAGGTTGCAAATGATTCACATGGTGATTTGTTCATATCGATTCACACAAATTCTGTAGACAAAAAGAATAAAAACTGGAAGACAATACACGGTGCTGCAACATATATTCTCGGTATGCACAAGAATAATGAGAACCTTGAAGTGGCTATGCGTGAAAATTCTGTTATAAAGTTAGAGGAGGATTTTTCTGCCACTTATGAAGGCTTTGATCCGAATTCTACAGAGTCGTATATTATATTTGAGATTAGCCAGAATCAACACGTGGCTCATAGTATAGAATTTGCATCGAGAGTTCAATCAGAATTCAAGACAACTGCTAACCGTAAAGATAACGGAGTGCGTCAGGCTGGATTTTGGGTATTGTCGAAAACTTCAATGCCTGCAGTGTTGGTAGAACTGGATTTTATTTGCAATCCAACTCAGGAAAAATATCTTGATTCGGATAACGGACAGAACGAATTGGCAAAGTCGATATTCGATGCATTTGTGAGTTATAAGAAAAGTTACTATAACAGTGGCCAAGTTGAGAAGAAATCTTCAAAGCAGAAAAACCGTAAGAGTGTAAAGGTGAAAGACTCTCAAAGAGAGCGGTTGGTTGCGGCTGATGATGCAAAGCCTGCAGAAAGCGATGAGTTGGTTTATAAAATACAATTCTTGACAAGCAACAAAAAACTAAAAGAAAACGATTATCGTTTAAAAGGGCTGTCGCCCGTTAACTATTATTACGAAAATGGTATATATAAATATACCTATGGAACACTTACGGATAAAAAAGAAGCATTATCTTTGCAGAATGAAATAAAGAAAAAGTTCAAAGAGGCTTTTATAGTTGTTTTTAAAGGAAATAAACGAGTTAAATAAAACGATTAATTATATAAATAATGAAAAAGTTTTTTACAAAAGAAGTATTGATTGCGGTTACTGTTATTATAAGTTTGTGCATTCTTTATTTTGGCATTGAGTATTTAAAGGGAATTAATTTGTTCCGCCCAGCAAACTTTTATTATGCAAAGTTTGAAAAGGTAAACGGATTGGCTGTTGCAGCACCTATTACAATCAACGGATTTCAAGTGGGACAGGTGAGAGAAGTTAATTATGATTATCAAGACAATGATATCTCTGTGCTTTTAAGCCTAAATAAGGATTTGAGAATTCCAAAAGATTCAAAAATCAAGTTGTCGGTTGACATGCTTGGCACAGCACAGCTTGTATTAACATTATCGGATAATGCAGAATATTATAATGTTGGTGATGAGATTCCTTCAGGCGTTGAGGCTGGTTTAATGGATGCAATAGGGGGCAATCTTATGCCGGCTCTTAATAATTTGATGCCAAAGATAGATTCAATCCTTACAAACATTAATACTATATTGGCTAATCCGGCATTAAACAATTCTGTGTCTCGACTTGACGGTATTACTGAGGATTTATTGCAAAGTTCTGCACAATTGAGCAAATTGATGAATAGTCAAATGCCAAGCATAATGACAAATGTTGACGGCATAACTGCAAATCTTGATGCAGCGTCGGCTAATATTAAAATGGTGTCAGATGATTTGAAAAATATGCCTTTGCAAGCAACAATTGATAACGCAAGCGCAACAATGGCGAATTTAAAGCAGTTATCGGATAATTTGAATAACAAAAACTCAAGTTTAGGTTTATTGTTAAATGATAAATCGCTGTATAAGCACCTCGATCAGGCTGTTGTTAGTTTGGATTCGTTGTTGACAGACTTAAAGCAGAACCCAAAAAGATATGTGACAATTAAGGTATTCTAAGTATAAATATACAAATATGCAAAAGGGCCTTATTTGAAATTATTTTAAATAAGGCCCTTTTTGATTTTTTCTTAAAATAGTGTTTTTTCGCTACTACAAGCGCATAAAAACCATGCTGGTTGTAATAAACAAACGCTTTAATTAATTGTCTTTATGGTGCTGAATTTCAAAGCATTGTGTTTAATTACAAGTGAATATTACAGTCTACTTTAAGGTTGATAATATAACTGCTTGATTTTCAATATAATGAAATAGAATTTTAAAAAGCAAATAAATTTTACACTTTTTTTATTAGAAAATTATTGCAAATTTTGTAGTGCTAAAACTAGCAAACTAGATAAAACAGATCATATAATGAACAAAGAACAAGGAATATTATTGTGGGACAAATGTCTTGAGGTTATCAAGGACAATTTGACAGCTGAGCAGTATGATGCTTGGTTTAGCCAGATTCGTGCTTGTAACTTTGACCAGAACGGTTTGACCCTTTCTGTTCCTTCGATGTTCTTTGTTGAACAGATTGAGGACCAATATAGCAACTTGTTAAGAAAAACCCTTAATAGAGTATATAAATGTGACATCAATCTATATTATAAATATGATGTGGTAAAATCAGAAGCGGGTGATAACGACAAGAGCGGTTCTGTAACAATTAAGCAACCTAAGAATGCCGTTCGCAATCCGTTCATTCAGGAATCAGTGCCAAATATAGATTCTCAATTAAATCCTTATAACACATTTGAGAATTATTGTGGCAGCATGAGCAATAAACTTGCGGTGAGCATTGGTATGGCAATTGCAACAAATCCAGAGTGCAAGACCTTTAATCCGATGTTCTTGTTTGGCTCGACTGGTGTGGGTAAAACCCACCTGATTCAGGCAATTGGTTTGAAGGTTAAAGAAATGGAACCTGAAAAACGAGTTCTTTATGTTACTGCAAGAGTGTTTGAAAGTCAATATACCACTGCTGTGATGCAAAAGAAGATTAATGATTTCATTAATTTCTATCAAAGCATCGACGTGTTGATTCTTGATGACATCCATGAATTTGCTGGCAAACAAGGCACTCAAAACACATTCTATTATATATTCAACCATTTGCAGCAAAATAGAAAGCAGATTATTATGTCGAGCGACACAAGACCTGCAGATATGGACGGTTTCGTTCCACGTTTGTCTTCTCGCTTTAAATGGGGTGTTACTGTTGAAATATCAAAGCCAGATTATGTGCTTCGCAGAGATGTGTTGTCGATGAAGGCTTCGCAAGACGGTTTGACAATCCCAGCCGATGTGCTTGATTATATAGCAACAAATGTTACTGATAGCGTGCGCGAACTTGAGGGTATTGTGACTTCGCTATTAGCATACTCTACAGTGTTAAATCAAGAGATTAGCGTAGATTTGGCAAATATTGTTATTGCTAACTCAATAAAGACTGTTAAAAAGCAAGTTACATTTGAACTAATAGTAGAGACAGTGTGCTCGTATTACGACATTAATTCTGATGTGCTTTACGGAAAGTCGAGAAAGAGAGAAATATCGGATGCTCGTCAATTGGTAATGTATCTTGCTAAAGAGTATACGCAAATGTCATCGGTTAATATAGGTTTGAAATTGTCGAGAGACCATGCAACAGTGTTGCACTCTTGCAAAACTGTAAAAGAGCGTTTGTCGATTGATAAGAAACTGCAAGAAGACATTGAAACTATTAAAAACGAACTTAAAAAGTAACTTTGATATAAGCCCATAACTTACGAAAAAATCCATCTTTATTCAGATGGATTTTTTCTTTATGAGTTATTTCTGTAAAGCAGTTTGAGCATATATTTTTAAAATAGGGGCAGTGTTAAATGTTGAACATATCGTCTATTCCAAAGTTTTCGAAACTGCTAATGATGTTTGTGGTTAGTTTTTCGATTGCCGATTTGTGGCATGTTGTATCTAATGCAATTACTTTTGCCCCCGATGCGATTCCGGCAGTAATGCCTTGCAACGAATCTTCAAAAATGTAGCAGTCGGCGATGTCTCGGTTTATTAGTTTTGCGCCTTTGAGGAAGCATTCGGGGTGTGGTTTTGAGTTTGTCACTTGGCTTCCGGTAATGATGTTCTTAAATGTTTCTTTAAAATAGGGCTGCTGCTCAAATAAAGAGTTCATCTTGTTGTCGTCGCTGCTTGTTACTATGCACATGGGTATGTTGTGCTCAATCAATTGGTTTACGAAATCTTTTACGCCTGGATAAATTTCGTATTTCATCGAAGCTTGGAATTCATCAAGACGAGCGACTATTATTTCTTGCAATTTTTTGTCAGGGAAATGGTTGTCCAATATGGCAGTTAAATTACTTCCCTTAATTTTTTCTGCAAAATCAGTGCTGTCGGTAAGGTATTCTTTGCCGATGTTCCCCCAAAATACAGAATATTGCGTTTCAGTGTCGATAAGCACTCCGTCTAAATCAAATAATACACCTGTTTTGTTTAAATTCATATGCGTTATGGTTAATTGTTTTGTTTGCAAACTATTGTGTTATATATATAATGTGTGGCTTACTTAAGTTTTTCGGCCAAGAAACGGCCGGTGTAACTTTCTGGGCAAGCTATTATCTCTTCCGGTGTTCCGGTAGCAACCACATTGCCGCCTTTGTCTCCGCCTTCAGGACCCATGTCTATTATATAATCGGCGCATTTTATTACGTCCATATTATGTTCAATGATTATAATGGTGTGGCCGTGTTCAATTAGCTGATTGAATGATTTCATCAATGTGTTTATGTCGTGAAAGTGTAGGCCAGTTGTTGGTTCATCGAAAACAAACAAGGTTGGCTCTTTGCTTTCTTCGCACAAATAATATGCTAATTTCACACGTTGGTTTTCTCCTCCAGATAGAGTTGATGATGATTGCCCTAATTTAATATAACCCAATCCTACGTCTTGAAGAGGTTTTAAGCGTCGAACAATACGGTTCTCAATATTTCCAGGTTCTTCAGAGAAGAATTCAATGGCTTGGTTGACGGTCATATTTAGAACGTCGAAAATATTTTTGTTTCGATATTCTACTTCAAGCGCGCTTTGGCTATAGCGTTTTCCCTTGCATTCTTCGCAAACGAGAGATATGTCGGCCATGAATTGCATTTCGATAGTGATAGAGCCTTCGCCCTTGCACTCTTCGCATCGGCCGCCCGGAGAATTAAACGAGAAGTAGCCTCCAGTGTAGCCCATTTGTTTTGACAATTGCTGCTCAGCAAACAGATGTCGAATCTCATCAAACGCCTTTAGGTAAGTGGCAGGGTTGCTTCTTGTTGATTTTCCGATAGGGTTTTGGTCAACGTAATCTATATTTTTGATATATTTTAAATCGCCTTCAATCGAAGAGAACGATCCTGGCGCACTGACATTAATGTCTAATTTGCGTGCAATTGTGCGATATAGTATGTCGGTCACAAGAGTCGATTTCCCTGAGCCACTGACTCCAGTAACTACTGTGATAACGCCTAACGGGAATTTTACGTCAATGTTTTTTAGGTTGTTTTCGGCGGCACCTTTTATGGTTATGAAGTTATTCCATTTGCGGCGCAGTTTTGGAGTAGGGATTTCTAAATCGCCGTTTAGGTACTTAAGTGTGTAACTGCGCTCTGATGAAGATAGGTTTGCCGATTCGCCGGCAAACACCACTTCGCCGCCTTTGCGTCCGGCTTCGGGGCCTATGTCAATAAGATAATCGGCCGCTTTGATGATGTCTTCGTCGTGCTCAACGACAACAACCGTGTTTCCTAAGTCGCGAAGCATTCGTAGCACGTTAATGAGTCGGCTTGTGTCGCGTGAGTGTAGCCCGATGCTTGGCTCGTCGAGGATATAGATAGAACCAACAAGCGAGCTGCCCAACGATGTGGCCAAGTTTATTCGTTGGCTTTCGCCACCAGAAAGAGTTGACGAAACGCGGTCGAGGGTTAAGTAGCCCAATCCAACCTCGCAAAGGAATGAAAGACGGTTCTCTATTTCTGTCAATAGCCTATGAGCGATGACGGAGTCTTGTTCGCTTAGAGTGATATTCTTAAACCATGCATATAGTTTGTCGATTGGCATTTTTACCATTTCGGTCATAGTTAGACCTTTGACTTTTACGTAGTTGACGTCGGTTTTTAGCCTTCCACCGTTGCAGTCGGGACACACGGTTTTTCCGCGATAGCGTGAATTTATTACGCGGTATTGTATAGAATATGATTTGCTTTGGATAAATTTGAAAAATCCGTCGATTCCAGGGAAATTGCCATTTCCTTTCCATAAGAAGAGCTTTTGCTCTTCAGTTAAGTCCTTGTATGGTGTGTGAATGGGGAAGTTGCTTTTAGATGCTTCTTTTATAAATGCGGTTTTCCATTCGCCCATTACTTGGCCGCGCCAACATGCCACTGCGTCTTCGTGAATTGATAGTGTTGCGTTTGGCACCACCAATTTTTCGTCAACTCCAACAATGCTTCCAAAACCTTCGCAGGTGCTACAAGCCCCAATAGGGTTGTTGAAGTTGAACATTAGTTCAGATGGCTCTTTAAACGTTATGCCGTCTGCCTCAAATCGTTTTGAAAATTCTAAGGTCTTGATGGTTCCGTCGCTTTGCCAAGCCATGATTATGCATTCGTCGTGACCTTCAAAAAATGCAGTTGACAAAGAATCGAGTATTCGCAAATCGTCTTCCTTGGTTTTGCTGACTGACACGCGGTCAATCAGTAGCCTGTAATCGTTAATGTTAAGGTCGTTTGCGTTATTTAAGATGTCGGTTATTTGGATGAATTTGCCATTATTTTCAAGACGAGAATATCCACCTTTTAGATATATGTCGAGTTGAGTGGCAAAGTCGCGGTCATTTGGGATGATTATGCGTGAAAGTATTGCTATACGAGTACCAATAGGAAAATTGTTGATGGCATTTACAACATCGTCAGAGGTGTGTTTCTTAACAATTTCTCCGGAGATAGGTGAATAAGTTTTCCCGATTCGCGAAAAAAGAAGACGTAGGTAGTCGTAAATCTCAGTAGATGTGCCTACTGTGCTTCTTGAATTTCGTGTGGTGACTTTTTGCTCAATGGCAATTGCCGGAGGCAGACCTTTTATAAAGTCGCATTCGGGTTTAGGCATTCGTCCAAAAAATTGGCGAGCATATGAGGAAAGGCTTTCTACATATCTACGCTGTCCCTCTGCATATAAAGTGTCGAATGCAAGAGACGACTTGCCAGAACCCGATAACCCGGTTATGACAACAAATTTTCCTCGAGGAATTGATAGGCTTATGTTTTTTAGGTTGTTAACCCGTGCGCCTTCTATTATTATGCTGTTTTTATCCATCGGCAAATTTAAATTAACTTACAAAGTTAATGAAAATGGTCGTAAATAACGAAGTTTTATAACATTAGTTATAAAAATCATGTATTTGAATTTGCTAATATTAGAAGGGCCATGTGTGAATAAAACCACATATTTTCAAAATAAAACCTAAAAAATTTTTTTTAATGAAAAAGTATTGATAGTTTTGAACAAAATAATTGTCATCAGTGTTAATGATAATAACCATATGGCATATATTTTGTAATATTTAATTTTGGAAAGTAATAATTTTTAATTGATAGACTATGAAACCATTACATGTTATTTTATCGGTAATTAGTGGTGCTATTGCAGGCGCGGCTATAGGTTTGTTGTTTGCCCCAGAAAAGGGTTCTGACACTCGTGGCAGAATTGCTCAAATTCTAAAAGATAAGGGTGTGAGTTTGAAAGATGAAAAATTGGACGAACTTGTAAAAGAAATAACAGATGAAGTTGAAGGCGTTCAAATGCCTAAGTAATAACTATATTGAAACTGCTTTAATATGAAAGGAATAGGTTTAGTATCAGCTTTTTTGGGTGGTGCCATTGTTGGCTGCACAATTGCAGTTTTGTTCGCACCAGAAAAAGGCTCTGACTTGAGAACAAAAATCAAGGATATTTTGAAGAATAAGGGTATCGACTTTACTGACGACGAAGTTGAAATGCTTATTTCTCAAATAACAGCTCAGATTGAAGAATAATTAAGAAGATTCATTAATAGACATCATGACGCATAATGATAAAACATTTTGCGTCAGATGTTTTGTTTGCAATACCTAATGATTGAATTATGGTAAATGGTACAAATTATAAGGAGTTGATTGATGAGTTGAAAAAATATTTAACTCTTCAAGTCGATTATTCAAAACTGACTGTTGTTGAGAAAATGGCAGTCTTGTTTTCAGCCGCATCTGTTGCCATAATTGTATGTTTGTTGGCAATCTGCATCCTGTTTTATCTGTCGATGGCGTTGGTGCAATATCTGTCGGATGTTATGGGCTGCTCGTGGGGTGCAAATCTCATAGTTGCCGCATTATATGTGTTGCTGCTATTGGTGGTGGTTGCGTTTAAAAAGCAGCTAATAGTTGACCCGATTGCGAAGTTTTTGTCAAAACTTTTTCTTAAACCAAACGAATGATTTATTATGGAAAAAGCAACAACACAAACAATCAACACCTCAATTGTTGATCAGCCTGTTAAGCCTGTTGCTGAATGGCAAGGCTACACAATGGATGAACTTAAGTTTCAGCGTGCACTTGCATTGATAAAACTTGAGACAGAAAAAGACAGGTTGAATCAAAAGATAAGGGTGAAAATTGAAGAAACAAAAAGTGCAACATCGGCTGTTGGGTTCTCGACAAATATTTTTAAGCGCGTGTCGAGTAAGATGAAGTTTATAGACTATGCTCTAATAGGCTTTAACATTGCAAAGTTTGTTTTGAAATTACGTAAGAAAAAATAACTTTTAAAGAAAAATGGGAAACGACTACATTGAAATAGATTTTGTTTGCAAGCCTTTGAATGCAGACGAAATGGATATATTGGCAGCATTTTTGTGTGACTACGGTTATGAGTCATTTGTTAATACACCTCAAGGAATGAAGGCGTATGTAAACAAAGATTTATATGTAGAGGAAGATGTTGCTTCGGTTATGTCGTTTTACAATTTTTCGGCAAAAATCACATGGACTTCAACCGAGATAAAAGGTGACGATTGGAATGAAGAATGGGAGAAGAATAGTTTTAAACCCATTGTGATAGGTGACGAGTGTGTGGTGCATGCAACATACCACGAAGACTATCAGAAATGTAAGTATGAAATAATCATTGATCCAAAGATGTCGTTTGGCTCGGGCCATCACGAAACAACATCGATGATGCTTGAAGAATTATTGAAGTCTGAAGTCAAAGGAAAGCATGTTGTGGATATGGGGGCAGGCACTGGCATTTTGTCAATATTATCGGCAAAACTCGGGGCCAGAAAAGTTACTGCAATAGAGATTGATTCGGGCGCTTGTGCTAATGCCAAGGACAATGTGGCTTTAAATGGCGTTGATGTGGATGTGATTTTAGGTGATGCAGCAAAGTTGTGCGATGTAGAAGAATGTGATATTTTCCTCGCAAACATCAACCGAAATATAATTATCAACGATATAGATAAATATGTTGCTGTGATGAAGTCGGGCAGTGCGTTGCACATTTCGGGCTTCTATGAAAGTGACTTGCCTTTATTGCAAGAAGAGTTGTCGAAATATGGTTTGAATTTGGTGTCTAAAGTTGTTAGGAACGATTGGACAATGGCTAAATTTAAACTATAGTATTGGCCATAACGTAAACTTTTGCGTAATATTGTGCCATAAAATTGTTAAAAAATGAGTTTGTAGTGATAATTTTATAAATTAATGCTATATTTGCGTCATAATCATTAATATTAACCCAAAAAACGAAAGCCTATAGGATAAATTTACTTATTAAACAAATAATAATTGTTGTAATGAGAAAATTTGAAAACCAAACTGACGAACAGTTGGTAAAACTTTACGTCGGTGGTGAGAATGAGGCTTTTGATACTCTTATTGAGCGTCACAAAAATCGTGTGTACGCATATATATTTCACCAAGTAAAAGATGAAGATTTGGCAGACGACATTTTTCAAGAAACGTTTGTCAAAGCAATTAAGACCATTAAGCAAGGCAGATATGTTGAGAGTGGCAAGTTTATAGCGTGGATAAATAGAATTGCGCATAATCTAATTATAGACTTTTTCCGTCAGGAAAAGTCTGAAAACCTTCAGTCGTGCGATTGTGAAGATTTTGATTTATTTAACCGTAAAGAACTCAGTGAAGATACGGTTGAAGACTGTATGGTGATTGAGCAAATTCATGCCGACATCAGAAATCTCATCCAAGCGCTGCCAGAGTCTCAAAGAGAGGTTTTGTTAATGCGATATTATAAAGACATGAGTTTCAAAGAGATTGCCGACACCACAAATGTAAGTGTTAATACTGCTTTGGGCCGAATGAGATACGCAATTTTGAATATTCGTCGCATAGCAGAGGAGAATAGGGTTACACTGACTGTATAAGTGTGGTTGTGCGATATAAAAATGAAAAAATCTCAAAAAAATATTTTTTGCATAATATTGCGATGTAGTGTTGCGTTATATAGGTGTAAATATTAATAAATATGCCTATGCAAAAAATCTACTCGGAGAAAAATGTAACCATTAAAAACGAAGAAGCAGTAAAGGGTCCAAAGAAAAAGTCGATAGATTTTATCAAACAATTCGCAAGGATTTATTCATGTCAATCAATGCTTCAGCCTGAATTAGGCGGTTTTATGGCTAACTAAAGAAATTATTGGCGTCGGTTATTTAATCGGCGCCTTTTTTATGCTCGAAATTTAGTTAGGCTGTTAATAACTATACGAATATGTTTGCAAAAAATGCAGATAATTTTAATTATATTTGCATAAGCGTAAACATATAAATTAAACCAATGGCAACATATTCATTTGAAGAGGCTTACGAAGCTTCGATAAAGTATTTTAAAGGCGACGAATTGGCCGCAAAAGTATGGGTGAGTAAATATGCATTGAAGGATTCGTATGGAAATATTTACGAGTTGACTCCTGACGATATGCATAAACGCCTTGCAAGTGAAATTTCAAGAATAGAGTCGAACTATGAAAATCCAATGTCGGAATCAGAAGTGTATGATTTGATAAAGGGATTTAAGTATGTTGTGCCACAAGGAAGCCCAATGTCGGGTATAGGTAACGATTTTCAAGTAGGTTCGTTGTCTAATTGTTTTGTAGTAGGCCTTGATGGCGAGCCAGACAGTTATGGCGGAATTATAAAAATGGATGAAGAGCAAGTTCAACTGATGAAACGTCGTGGCGGCGTTGGCCATGACCTGTCGCACTTGCGTCCAAAGGGATTCCCTGTAAAAAATTCTGCGTTGACGTCTACTGGTATTGTGCCTTTCATGGAACGTTACTCTAACAGTACAAGAGAGGTGGCTCAAGATGGCAGACGCGGAGCATTGATGCTATCTGTAAGCATTAATCACCCAGAATCAGAAGCATTTATTGATGCCAAGATGACTGAGGGCAAGATTACAAGTGCTAATGTGTCGGTGCGTATTGATGACGCATTTATGAAAGCGGCAGTTGCTGGTGAAAAATATACTCAAAAATATCCAATCTATTCACAAAATCCAGCATTTAAAAAAGAAATAGAAGCAAAGGAATTGTGGAATAAGATTATTCACAACGCTTGGAAGAGCGCTGAGCCTGGTGTACTTTTCTGGGATACTATTATCAGAGAATCTGTTCCAGATTGTTATGCAGACCTTGGCTTTAAGACAATTTCGACTAATCCATGTGGTGAAATTCCTTTGTGTCCATACGACAGCTGCCGTTTGTTGGCTATTAACCTTTATTCATATGTTGTAAATCCATTTACACCAGAGGCTTATTTCGACTTTGATTTGTTTAAAAAGCATGTGATGTCGGCTCAGAGAATGATGGATGATATTATTGATTTGGAAATGGAAAAAATCAATAAGATTATTGCAAAAATCATTTCTGACCCAGAAACAGAAGAAGTTAAGTCGACAGAGCTTCATTTGTGGGAAAAGATTAAGGCAAAAACAATTAAGGGCCGCAGAACTGGTGTTGGCACAACAGCAGAAGGTGACATGTTGGCTGCATTAGGTTTGAGATATGGCACTGAAGAAGCAACTGCATTTTCTGAAAATGTACATAAGCAATTGGCTCTTGCTGCATATCGTTCTTCAATAAACATGGCAAAAGAACGTGGTGCTTTTGAAATTTATGATTTTGCGCGCGAAATAAACAATCCATTTGTTAACCGTCTGTATGAGGCTGACCCTGAACTTAAGGAACTTGCCGAAAAATATGGTCGCAGAAACATTGCTTGTTTAACAATCGCACCAACGGGAACAACAAGTCTAATGACCCAAACCACATCGGGCATTGAACCTGTGTTTATGCCAGTTTACAAACGTCGTCGCAAGGTTAACCCTAACGACAAGGATGTTAGAGTGGACCACACCGATGACAATGGCGACTCATTCGAAGAATATGTAGTTTATCATCACAAGTTCTTGACATGGATGGAAATTAACGGCATTGCTATTAAAGAAAATTATTCTCAAGAAGAACTTGACGAAATAGTGAAGCAGTCACCGTACTATAAGGCAACGTCAACTGATGTTGATTGGGTGCAAAAGGTGAAAATGCAAGGACGCGTGCAAAAATGGGTTGACCATTCAATTAGCGTTACGATTAATTTGCCAAGCGATGTTTCGGAATCATTGGTTAATGAATTGTATGTAGAAGCATGGAGAAGTGGTTGCAAGGGATGTACTGTTTATCGTGACGGTTCTCGTTCTGGCGTGTTGATTTCGACAAAAAAAGAGGAAAAGAAGCCTATTTGTCCGCAACAGCATTATATGGCTGAAGAAGAACGATTCATGAAGCGCCCAATAGAACTTGATGCCGATGTGGTAAGATTCCAAAATAATAAGGAAAAATGGATTGCATTCATCGGACTTATCAATGGCCGTCCATATGAAATCTTTACTGGTTTGGCCGATGACGAAGAAGGCATATTCTGCCCAAAATCAGTCAATAAGGGTAAGATTATTAAAGCAATTGATGAAAACGGCAATAAGCGTTATGACTTCCAGTTTATCAATAAGCGCGGATATAAAACTACAATTGAAGGCTTGTCTGACAAATTTAATCCTGAATTCTGGAACTATGCGAAACTGATTTCTGGAGTGCTACGATATGGTATGCCTATCGACTTGGTTTTGAAGCTTGTGGGTACGCTTGAACTCGACAGCCAATCAATCAATACTTGGAAAATGGGTGTTGAACGAGCACTTAAAAAATACCTACCTAATGGATTGGAAGCCAGCGGACAAAAATGTCCTAATTGCGGCGCCGAAACATTAATATATCAAGAAGGCTGCTTGATTTGTACATCTTGCGGATCTTCAAAATGCGGATAACAAAAAAGATATTGTAAATGAGAATAACAATAACATTACATTATCATACAAAGTGGGGTGAGTCGGTTTATATAACCGGAAATCACCCCACTTTGGGCAATGGCGACATCTCAAAGTCTTTGAGAATGGAACCCATGTTTGGTTCAAACTGGAGTAAATCCTTTGATGTGGATGACATTGATGATTTGGCGTATAATTTCATCATAAAGACAGATGATGGTGTGGTTGTGCGCAGAGAATGGAATGAACCACATAAGATTGATATTGACACCGATGCTCATGCAATTGATGTGTATGATGGGTGGAAAGATCAGCCAGAGGATGTTATATTTTACTCTACGGCTTTCACTAAAGGCATATTCAACAGAAAGAAAGATAGGCAAAATGTGAAAGCGTCGGCAAATGAAATTGTACTTAATGTGTATGCGCCGATGGTTGAGCCTGATATGGTTGTGGCTTTAACCGGTGAAAATGATTACTTGGGGCGATGGGATGCTAATAAAGCATTGACGTTGAATTGTAGTTGTTACCCAAAGTGGAGTATAGCCATACCTCGCATGACTGACTTTGAATATAAGTTTGTTGTTCTGAACTCAAAAACACATTCGTTGGAGGCATGGGAGTTTGGAGGAAACAGGTTATGTGATTGCAGCGCTAACCAAGGCGCTGTGGCAGTATATAACAACTTGTATTTGCGTAACCCTTTAAAACTTTGGCGTGGAGCAGGGACGGCTATTCCAGTTTTCTCATTGCGTAGTTTAGAGGATTACGGTGTTGGAGATTTCTATGATTTATATAAGTTGATTGATTGGGCAGAGGCTTCGAAACAGAGAGTGATTCAGTTGTTGCCAATAAACGACACAACAATGTCGCGTTCGTGGGAAGATTCTTATCCATATAATGCGAATTCGGCATTTGCACTTCATCCCATGTATTTGCGTCCTGATGCAATTGGTGAATTGGACGACAAAGCCCTGTTAAAACGATTTAAGGATAGAGCAAAGGTGCTCAATTCGTTGCCCGAAGTTGACTATGTGGAAGCAAATAATCTTAAAGAGGAATTTGCAAAAGCATTGTATGCACAGTTAGGAAAGAAGGTTGTTTCGTCGGTGCCATTTAGAGCATTTGTTAAGAATAATTCAGAGTGGCTTAAACCATATGCTGCCTATTCTTTATTAAGAGACGAATTTAATACTGCAGATTTTAGAAATTGGGGTGAGTATTCGGAATACGAATCTCAAAAAATAGACCTGTATTTGCAGAAGAATAAAGATGCTGCAAATTATGTATATTTTGTGCAGTACTTTTTGGACAAACAGTTGCGTGAGGTGAGAAATTATGCTCATAAGCATAATGTAGTGTTGAAAGGCGACATACCTATAGGAATCAGTCCGGTGAGCGTTGACGCATGGGCCGATCCAAGATTGTATAATATGGATTGTCAGGCTGGGGCTCCACCTGATGATTTTTCGGTTTTAGGACAAAACTGGGGCTTCCCAACGTATAATTGGGAGGTGATGCGCCGAGATGGGTATCAGTGGTGGAAGAGGAGATTGGCAAAAATGGAAGAATACTTTGACGCCTACCGAATAGACCACATTTTAGGGTTTTTCCGAATTTGGCAAATTCCTACCGATTGCGTACACGGATTGTTGGGGACATTCTACCCGGCACTTCCTTTAACGTCGGAGGTTATGCGTTATAACTACGACTTTTGGATGCAACGTGATATGTATACTAAGCCGTATATTCACGAAAGTTTCCTAACGGAATATTTTGGTGAATATGCCGAAGAGGTTAAGTCGCGTTTCTTGCTTAAAGTGGATGATTATAGGTATGATTTCCAAGATTATGTTAATACTCAGAAAAAGGTGTTAGAATATTTTTGGCAATTTGAAAACGATGAGAAAAATGCCAAAATGCGTGACGGCTTGCTTAATGCTCACGATGACGTGCTGTTCATTGTAGACAGGGCAGATTCGTCGAAATATCACCCAAGAATAAGTGCTCAAAAAACACACATATATAGCACGCTGACTGACTACGAAAAGAGTTGCTTCAACCGATTGTATGAAGATTTCTTCTATTATCGCCATAATGATTTTTGGCAATCAAATGCACTGAAGAAGTTGCCTGCCATCACGGAGTCGTCGCGAATGCTTGTGTGTGGTGAAGATTTGGGCATGATACCTGCTTGCGTGGCTAATGTCATGAATAGGCAAAAATATTTGTCATTGGAAATCCCTCGAATGCCAAAAGAATATGGAGTGGAGTTTGGCGATACATTGAAATATCCATATGCCAGCGTGAGCTCAACGTCAACTCATGACATGTCGGGCATAAGAGGATGGTGGGAAGAAGATGCTGCAAAAACGCAGCGCTACTATAACACCGTTTTGGGTTATGAAGGCGAAGCTCCCGAGCGTGCAACTCCTGATGTGTGCCGAAAAATGGTGGAAAATTGCTTGAAGTCGCCTTCGGTGTTATGCATACTTCCGCTGCAAGACTGGATGGCAATGGACGGCAAAATTCGCAGGGTAAACCCTCATGAGGAACAAATTAATATTCCTTCGAAATCAAGACATTTTTGGCGTTATAGGATGCACATAAACCTTGAGGAATTGGCTGAAAGCAGAGATTTTTGCAATATGGTCAAAGAATGTGTCATTAATAGTGACCGCTAAACTTGGGTGTGACTAAATCGCCTAAGCGCACTTAAACATTCGAGATTAATATGGGGTGATTGAAAAAAAGTAGTTTAAAATTTTTTTTTTAACTCTAAAAGCATTAATTTTGCATCACTTTACGAAAGTAATGCTACATAAAGATGGTTCCGTAGCTCAGTCGGATTAGAGCAACAGCCTTCTAAGCTGTGGGTCGAGCGTTCGAATCGCTCCGGAATCACTAAAAAGGACTTCTGATGAAGTCCTTTTTTGTTGTGTGTGGGCCGAAGTTTTTATGGATAAAAGCGAGTTGTGAGTAGAGTGTGGGGCATTAATTAAAAATGAGAATTTTGGGGTGCTTAATTTTGCCCGTTTATTTTGATATGCTGATTATTCTTGCTATTTTTGTATATTAAGTGCGTGACAAGAAATGCGCTGTAAAAAAGAATATTAATTAACTCACAAGGATAGTTTTAACATGAAAGGAATAGTTTTGGCCGGTGGTTCTGGAACACGCCTTTACCCAATAACTAAAGGTGTAAGCAAACAGTTGCTGCCAATATATGACAAACCTATGGTGTATTATCCGATATCTGTATTGATGGAGGCTGGTATTAGGGAAATCTTGATTATTTCCACACCTTATGATTTGCCAGGTTTTAAACGTTTGTTGGGCGATGGGTCAGACTATGGTGTAAGTTTTCAATATGCAGAACAGCCATCGCCTGATGGCCTTGCGCAAGCCTTTTTGATTGGCGAAGAATTCATAGGCGATGACAATGTGTGCTTGGTGTTAGGCGACAATATTTTTCACGGTGCGGGTTTTTCTCGTTTGTTAAAAGATGCCGTGTTGAATGCCGAGCAGGATAATAAAGCCACAGTATTCGGTTATTGGGTTAATGACCCAGAAAGATATGGTGTGGCAGAGTTTGATGATAATGGAAATTGCTTGTCGATAGAAGAAAAGCCAAAGAACCCTAAAAGCAACTATGCGGTTGTTGGTTTGTACTTTTACCCTAATAAGGTTGTGGAGGTGGCTAAGGGCATTAAGCCATCGGCAAGAGGCGAACTTGAAATTACGGCTGTCAATCAGCATTTCTTGGAAGATGGAGAATTGATGGTTAAGACATTGGATAAAGGTTTTGCCTGGCTTGACACTGGTACGCACGAATCGTTGTCGGAAGCGTCTACCTACATTGAAGTTATTGAAAAACGTCAAGGCCTTAAGGTCGCCTGTCTTGAGGGAATAGCATATCGAAGAGGCTGGATTGATGAGGAAAAAATGAGATGCCTTGCACAGCCAATGATAAAAAATCAATACGGACAATACTTGTTGAAGGTTATTGATGAAATTAAACGTACGGGCAAAAGCATAATAGAGTGATGAATGTTGTAAACACAGAAATAGAAGGCGTCTATATAATTGAGCCAAGGGTGTTTGGTGATTCGCGAGGGTACTTTTTTGAAAGCTATTCGCAAAAGGATTTTAGCGAAAAGATAGGCCCAGTTAACTTTGTTCAAGACAATGAAAGCATGTCAAAGTATGGAGTGTTGAGAGGCTTGCATTTTCAGAAACCTCCATATTCGCAAAGCAAATTGGTTAGATGTGTAAAGGGAAAGGTTCTTGACGTGGCGGTTGACATTAGAAAAGGCTCGCCAACTTTTGGTAAGCATGTTGCCGTAGAACTGTCAGAATCAAATCATCGCCAACTTTTTATACCAAGGGGATTTGCGCATGGATTTGTGGTTTTAAGCGAGAGCGCCATCTTTCAATATAAATGCGACGACTTTTACCACCCAGAAAGTGAGGGCGGATTAAGCGCTCTTGATGAAAGCCTTGGCATAGATTGGCAAGTGAATCTTGCGAATGCCATTATGAGCGAAAAAGATAAGCATTATCCGCCGTTGAGTGAATTTGATTCACCGTTTGATATTAAAGATAATTTGTATTGATATATGAACATACTTGTAACAGGTGCAAATGGTCAACTTGGCAATGAGATTAGGATTATTGCCAAAAATTCAATCAACAACTATATCTTTACAGATGTTGTTGAGAGCGAATGCCATGAAACGACTATCCTCGACATCACTAAACTTGATGATGTTAGGTCAATTGTTGCAAAACATGAAATTGATACAATAATAAATTGTGCAGCTTTTACAAATGTTGATAGAGCAGAGGATGATTCAGATTGTGCGCATAAGCTGAATGCAGAAGCACCATATAACCTTTCGGTTGCCATGACTGAAGTAAATGGCTTGTTGGTACATATCAGTACGGACTATGTGTTTGGGGGTGACCCTTATAATACCCCTTGTGGAGAAGAGCAACATGGTACGCCAACTGGAGTATATGGTGAAACAAAATTGGAAGGCGAGCGAAAAGTTATACTGTCGGGCTGTAAGCATATTATAATACGCACGTCATGGCTTTATAGCGAATTCGGAAAGAATTTCGTAAAGACCATGATGAATTTAACTTCAAGCAAGCCAAGTTTGAATGTGGTTTTCGACCAGGTTGGAACTCCTACATATGCTTATGATTTGGCAGAGGTAATAGTTTCTATAGTGGAAAATGGCAAATGTGACGGAAACTATGGCATATATCACTATAGCAACGAAGGGGTGTGCTCGTGGTATGATTTTGCCGTAACGATAGCGAAAATGTGTGGCAACAATCAATGTGCAATAAATCCGTGTCACAGCAATGAATTTCCGAGCAAGGTTGTGCGTCCAAGTTATTCCGTTCTTGATAAGACTAAGATTAAGACTACTTTTGGAATTTCTATTCCACATTGGACTGATTCTTTAAGTAAATGTATTAAAAACATTATAAATCAACCATTTATTAATTAACCAATCTAACATTAAATCTTATGAATACTATTCCTCCAGTATTTTGGCTAGTGCCTGTGGCGTCGATTGTGGCTTTGGCAATGGCATGGTATTTCTTCAAGACAATGATGAAGTCAGATGAAGGAACACCAAGAATGAGAGAAATTGCTGAATATGTAAGAAAAGGTGCTATGGCTTACCTAAAGCAACAGTACAAAGTAGTTTTAATTGTATTT
The DNA here is from genome assembly GCA_045613305.1 of Muribaculaceae bacterium. Lineage (GTDB taxonomy): Bacteria > Bacteroidota > Bacteroidia > Bacteroidales > Muribaculaceae > SFTJ01. The sequence goes on along the minus strand of JAZLAU010000035.1, from coordinate 71,206 downwards.
ATTGTATTGGCTTTAGTGTTTGCCTTTATGGCCTATGTGCTTGAAGTTCAAAATCCATGGGTTCCATTTGCATTTTTAACTGGAGGTTTATTCTCTGGTTTGGCTGGATTCTTTGGCATGAAAACAGCAACATATGCATCGGGACGTACGGCAAATGCTGCAAGAAAGGGTTTGGATGCTGGATTAAAGATTGCCTTCCGTTCTGGTGCCGTTATGGGACTTGTAGTTGTTGGTCTTGGCTTGTTGGACATTGCACTTTGGTTTGTTGTTTTAAGCGCGTTCTATGAAGGCGAATCAACAGCGATGATAACTATAACAACCACAATGCTAACTTTTGGTATGGGTGCTTCAACACAAGCATTGTTTGCACGTGTTGGCGGTGGTATTTATACAAAAGCGGCCGATGTTGGTGCTGATATAGTGGGTAAGGTTGAAGCCGACATCCCTGAAGATGACCCTCGTAACCCAGCAACAATTGCCGACAATGTAGGTGACAATGTAGGTGACGTAGCAGGTATGGGTGCAGACTTGTATGAAAGCTATTGCGGCAGCATCTTGTCGACAGCGGCTTTGGGTGCAACAGCCTTTGCTATTAATCCGGAGATGCAGATGAAGGCGATAATTGCTCCTATGATTATTGCTGCAGTTGGCATTTTCCTTTCATTGATAGGTATTTTTGTGGTTAGAACAAAGGAAGGTGCTACAATGAAAGATTTGTTGCGCTCTTTGTCGTTAGGAACAAATATTAGTGCTGTTTTAATTGCGGTTGCTTCATTTGTAATCCTATACCTATTAGGAATTGAAAACTGGATTGGAGTTTCGTTCTCTGTGATAACTGGTTTAGTTGCTGGCGTTATAATTGGCCAAGCAACAGAATATTATACTAGTCATACATATAAACCAACACAAAAAATAGCCGAAGCCGGCCAAACTGGTAGTGCTACTGTAATCATTAAGGGCATTGGTACCGGTATGATTTCAACTTGTATCCCGGTTTTGACAATTGGTGTGGCAATTTTGATGAGTTACATGTGCGCTAACGGTTTTGACTTAAGCATGAGTGCCGATAGTATTGCAAAGGGTCTTTATGGTATTGGTGTAGCTGCAGTAGGTATGCTTTCAACTTTAGGCATCACATTGGCAACTGACGCATATGGCCCAATTGCAGACAATGCTGGCGGTAATGCAGAAATGAGCGGATTAGGTGAAGAAATTCGTCATCGTACAGATGCGCTTGATGCATTAGGTAACACAACAGCGGCAACCGGTAAGGGATTTGCTATTGGTAGTGCAGCTTTAACAGGTTTGGCTTTGTTGGCATCATATGTAGAAGAGATTAAGATTGCAATGATTCGACAAGTTGAACAAGGCAGGCAATTTATTGACTCAATTGGTAACACATTCGACCCATCAACAGCAACAATGCCTGATTTTATGAATTTCTTCCAGGTTACGTTGATGAATCCTAAGGTGCTTATCGGAGCATTTATAGGCGCAATGGCAGCATTCCTTTTCTGTGGTTTGACAATGGAAGCAGTGGGACGCGCTGCACAAAAGATGGTGGAAGAAGTGCGCCGTCAATTGCGTACAATTAAAGGCATCATGGAAGGTAATGCTACTCCTGATTATGGAAGATGCGTAGAAATTTCGACACAAGCAGCACAACACGAAATGATTTTACCTTCAATTCTTGCAATTATAATTCCAATAGTTGTTGGTATTCTTTTAGGTGTAGGTGGCGTGCTTGGCCTATTGGTAGGCGCATTATCTGCAGGATTTACATTGGCCGTGTTTATGGCAAACAGCGGTGGCGCTTGGGACAATGCAAAGAAGATGATTGAAGAAGGTCATTTTGGAGGCAAGGGTAGTTTCAGCCATAAGTCGACAATTGTAGGCGACACTGTGGGTGACCCATTTAAGGACACATCAGGCCCAAGTTTGAATATTTTGATTAAGTTAATGTCGATGGTCAGCATTGTTATGGCAGGCTTGACTGTTGCATTCTTATAATTTAAATTAACAGAAAGAGATTCTCAATAGAGTTTTAAAGTTATGAATGCATCGAGAACAATAGTAGTGACAGGTGGTGCTGGATTTATTGGCAGCCATGTTGTGAGATTGTTAGTTAACAAATATAGCAATTACAAGATTATCAATCTTGACAAATTGACCTATGCAGGAAATTTGGCAAATTTGAAAGATTTGGAAGATAAACCAAACTACAAATTTGTAAAGATGGATATTTGTGATTTTGAAAACTTCTATAAACTTATGCAAGAAGAAAAGGTTGACGGAATCATACATCTTGCAGCTGAAAGCCATGTTGACCGCTCTATTAAAGACCCGTTTACATTTGCAAGAACAAATGTAATGGGAACCCTTTCATTGCTACAAGCGGCAAAACTCTATTGGGAATCTCTTCCTGAAAAATATGAGGGAAAACGATTTTATCACATTTCTACCGACGAAGTGTATGGCGCATTGGAAATGAATGCGCCCGAAGGTGTAGAGTCGCCGTTTACTACATCAGCGTCGTCAAAGCACCATTTGGCTTATGGAAATGAGTTTTTCCTTGAAACAACAAGTTACAATCCACATAGTCCATACAGCGCGAGCAAAGCAAGTAGCGACCATTTTGTTAGAGCATATCACGACACATACGGAATGCCTACTATTGTAACAAACTGCTCAAACAATTATGGACCATATCAATTCCCTGAGAAATTAATACCATTATTTATCAATAACATACGTCATCGTCGTCCGCTTCCTGTATATGGCAAGGGCGAGAATGTGCGTGATTGGCTTTATGTGGAAGATCATGCGCGAGCTATCGATTTGATATTCCATGAAGGTAAAGTCGCTGAAACCTATAATATTGGCGGTTTTAATGAATGGAAAAACATTGATATTATAAAGGTAATTATCAATACGGTCGACAAGTTGTTAGGCCGAGAAGAGGGAGAAGACCTAAATCTTATAACTTATGTTACCGACCGCTTAGGACACGATGCGCGTTATGCTATCGATTCGCGAAAATTGCAAGCAGAATTAGGATGGGAGCCTTCATTGCAATTTGAGGAAGGCATAGAGAAGACGGTTAAATGGTATCTTGACAATCAAGAATGGATGGATAACATTACGTCGGGCGATTATGAAAAATATTATGAGGACATGTACAAAAACCGATGATTGTGGAAAAGGAAATTAAAATAGCAGTAGCCGGTACAGGATATGTTGGGCTTAGTATTGCAACACTATTGGCTCAGCACAATCAAGTTGTTGCAGTAGACATTGTTCCCCAAAAAGTGGAACTTATCAACAACAAAAAATCGCCTATTGTAGATAGTGAAATTGAAGACTATCTAAAGAACAAACCATTGAATCTAAGGGCAACATTAGATGCTGAAGAAGCATATAAAGATGCTGATTATGTTGTTGTTGCAGCACCAACGAATTACGACTCGAAGAAGAATTTCTTTGACACAAGCGCAGTTGAATCGGTGGTTAAATTGGTTATTAATTATAATCCGCAGGCTATAATAGTGATTAAATCAACAATACCAGTTGGCTACACCGAATCATTAAGAAAGAAATTGAATTGCGAAAACATAATGTTCTCGCCAGAATTTTTAAGAGAAAGTAAGGCATTGTATGATAATCTGTATCCGAGCAGAATAATCGTAGGTACAGACATGGAGTCGGCTCGCATGGTTGAAGCCGCAAATGAGTTTGCAAAATTGCTTCAGCAAGGAGCACTAAAAGAAGATATCCCAACATTGATAATGGGATTTACAGAGGCTGAAGCGGTTAAATTATTTGCAAATACATATCTTGCTTTAAGAGTCTCGTATTTTAACGAACTTGACACTTATGCAGAAATTAAGGGCTTGGACACTCGACACATTATAGAGGGCGTGTGTTTAGACCCTAGAATAGGAACTCAATATAATAATCCTTCTTTTGGATACGGAGGATATTGTTTGCCAAAAGACACTAAACAACTATTGGCAAACTATACTGATGTGCCTGAAAACTTGATTGAGGCAATTGTTGCAAGCAATAGAACTCGAAAAGATTTCATTGCTGACCGCATTTTGTCGATGACAGGTTATTATGACTATTACAATCGTGGTGACTATAATCCGAATGACGAAAAACAATGCATCATTGGTGTTTATAGATTGACTATGAAGAGTAATAGCGATAACTTTAGGCAATCAAGCATTCAAGGTATAATGAAACGTATAAAGGCAAAAGGCGCCCAAGTTATAGTGTATGAGCCAACACTTGAAGATGGCTCAACCTTCTTTGGCAGTAAGGTTATAAACGATTTGGCTAAATTTAAAGAAATTAGTCAAACAATTATTGCTAATAGATATGACGCTTGCCTTGACGATGTAAAAGATAAAGTTTATAGTAGAGACATTTTTAGAAGAGATTAAAAGCTGATTTTTCAGGAGAAAAACTTCATGGATTAATCGGTAATTTTTCGTTATGAGTGGACGCATACATATAACATCGAAATACAGTAGTTTACTAGTTTCCTTTGTTATTTTTTCGGAAGTAGTAATATGCGGGGGATTGTTTGCGCTCTTTGCATATTTCAGAAATTCGCAAATGGGTAGTGAGTTTTTACAGTCACTATCTCTTATTTGTACTATTTATTTTGCAGTAACAATAGAAAATGGTGTAAGTGTACACATGCGTAGGTCGAAAGACTATGAAGTGCTGCTGACTGTGCTAAAAAATGTTTTCTATTATTCGATATTAAGCGTATTTATATTGCATATAGGTGGCTTTTATGTTTTTAGTTGGCCATATTATCTGTTGTATCTAGTTACGCTGTTTGTGTGTTTTCTATCGTTTAGATACGGCATACGCTATTTTGCTAAATTATACCATCAAATGCCAAGCAACCGAAGAAAAGTTGTGTTGATTGGTTGTGATAATAATATCATCTCGCTCTATAAAGAGTTGTCCAAAGACAAGTCGATGGGCTTTGATGTAATAGGATATTTCAACGACACAATATTCGATGGTTATGGCGATTTGCAGCATTTGGGGGTTTTAGAGGATGTAATACCATACTTAAGCACAAAAGGTGGTGTGCAAGAGGTGTATTGCTGCTTGAATCCCGATTATAAAACAAATTTGGTGGAAGAAATTACAAGATATTGCGAAAATAATTTTTTAAGTTTCTACATAGTGCCGGCCATTAGCAACTTCTCTCAACAAGCTATGCATCTTAATGTGTTAGGGTCGATTCCATATATGAACTTTTTCCATGGTCCACTAACTACATTGTCGAATCGTCTTGTTAAGCGAGTGTTTGATATATTTTTCTCATTGTTATTTTTGGTCACTCTTTTCCCTATAATTTTCATTGTAGTTTCAATTGTGACTAAAATTACAATGCCTGGGCCGGTGTTTTTTAAGCAAAAGAGAAGCGGCATGAATGGTAAAGAATTTGTGCTATATAAGTTTAGAAGCATGAAGGTGAATAATGAAGCCGATACACTTCAAGCCACAAAAGACGACCCACGAAAGACAAAGTGGGGAGATATACTACGTAAGACAAATATAGATGAAACTCCACAATTCTTTAATGTATTGTTGGGTGACATGAGTGTTGTAGGACCTCGTCCACACATGTTAAAACATACTGAAGAATATTCAAAGATAATCAATCACTACATGATACGCCACTATATAAAACCGGGCATTACAGGATGGAGTCAAGTGACAGGTTTTAGAGGTGAGACAAAGGAGATTGGTCAAATGGAAGGCCGAGTTAAAGGTGACATTTGGTATATGGAACATTGGAGCTTATGGCTAGATATTTATATTATATTAAAAACAGTGTTCAATGCCATAGTTGGCGACAAGAAGGCTTACTAACCTTATTAACATGAGACAAATTTTACTTGGAGAAATAATTTAATTTTACGAAAAAACTATTCACTTGGAAAATAAAAAAGGTTTACCGCCAATAATGTTATCGTTAGTGCCAATTGTGCTTTTAATTCTAACGATTGTTTACATAATGATTGTGTACGGAGCAGACAATGTTCTAACGTATAGCAGTTATGTGCTGTTGGCAATGTCCATAATCACGTTAGTTTTGTCGAGATTGTTCCACCCATGCTCGCTCATTTTACTTAAAAGAGGTTTGTGTAAGAGTGCAAAGCAGATACTTCCAGCTGTGCCCATTCTTATTCTTATCTCAACAATTTCAGCTACTTGGATGTTGGGTGGAGTGGTGCCAACGATAATTGTCTATGGATTGGAATTACTTAGTCCGACAGTTTTTTTAGTAATATGTACTATAGTATGTTCATTAATATCAATTTTAACTGGTAGCAGCTGGACAACATGTGCCACAATTGGAGTTGCATTTATGGGCATAGGAAATGTGATGGGATATGACCCAGCATGTACGGCAGGCGCAGTAATTTCGGGCGCATATTTTGGTGATAAAATGTCTCCATTGTCCGACACTACGATTTTGGCTTCGTCAACTGTGGGTGTCAATTTGTTCACACACGTGAAATATATGATGATTACAACTGTTCCGTCGTTAATCTTAGCATTGATTGTGTTTTCAATCATTGGATTGATAACAAATGTTACAAATGCCGCTGAAACTTCGCAAACGATAATGCTACTGGAGAAAACATTTCACATTTCACCTTGGTTGTTGCTGGCACCAGTTGTAACATGTACGCTTATTGTTCTTAGAGTTAAGGTGTTGCTTACATTGTTTATCAGTACACTGATGGGAGTGTGCTGTTTGGTGTTTATGCAACCTAGTATATTTGGACTTTTGACAGCAGAAAGCGGTGCATTTTGGGCGATTGTGAATGTGCTATGTACCGAAACTTCAATTAACACAGGTAGTGATATGCTAAACAATCTTGTTAGCACAAGCGGCATTTCGGGCATGCTTGAAACCATAAAACTTGTGTTGTGCGCAATGCTGTTTGGTGGGGCGCTGATTGGAACTGGAATGTTGTCGAGCATAACACGCAAATTGTCGCAAAAACTAAATGGATTGCGCAAAATAGTTTCTACAACAGTAGGTACAGGTTTGCTTGTAAATGCTTGTACCGGAGACCAATACTTGTCATTAATTGTCACAGGTAACATATATAAAAATTTGTATTCACGAAACGGTTTAGAGCCTCGTTTATTGAGTCGTTCGCTTGAAGATTCAATTTCTGTAACATCTGTTTTAATTCCATGGAACTCATGCGGTATGACTCAGTCGACGGTTTTAGGTGTAAATACATTTTATTATTTACCTTATTGTGTGTTTAATTATATGTGTCCAATTATTTCGATAATAGTAGCATCTATTGGATATAAAATCTATCGAAGAAAAAATAAAGCTGAATAATATGTATAAGGTGTCAAATAGTGTTGTGAAATTTGTTACATCTTTATCATTAAAGAAAAACCGTGATAAAGAAAAATGCTTTGTGGCAGAAGGTACTAAATGTGTGCGCGACACTTGGGATTATTTTAATTGCAAAATGATTATTGCAACCCAAAACTGGTATTATAATTTTGGCAATTATTCACATATGGACAAATTGCACATTGCTACACGTCAACAAATGGAACGGATGTCGCAATTTTCAAATCCTTCGGAAGTGATAGCTGTGTATGAGATACCTGAGACTAATTTCTCGAATGATGAGATTTCAAATAAACTAAATGTGATTTTGGAAGGTGTGCAAGATCCTGGGAATTTGGGCACAATAATTCGCCTTTGCGATTGGTATGGAATTAAAAACATATTTTGCAACAAGAATACTGTTGACGTCTATAACCATAAAGTAATTCAGGCTACAATGGGGGCTATTTCGAGAGTTAAAGTTCATTATTGCGATCTTGAGGCGCTTATTGATGAATTTCCAGAGATACCTGTGTATGGAACAACATTAGACGGCGAAAATATTTATAATTCCGACCTCGACAGTTCGGCATTTATAATTTTTGGCAATGAGGGCAAAGGAATGTCGGATAAATTAAAGTCATTAACAACCCGAAACTTATATATACCATCAAACGCTATTAATGGCGAGACATCTGAGTCGTTGAACGTAGGTCTTGCTGCTGCAATTACTATCAGTGAATTTAGTCGCAAATCGTTAATGAAAAAATAATTATAATGGCGAAAGTAAAGACTACATATTTCTGTAAAAATTGCGGTGCTGAATCTCCGAAATGGGTAGGCAAATGCCCAAATTGTGGAGAGTGGAATACGTTTATAGAGGAACCGGTTGTTGCAAATAGCAAAAGTGCATATGCCGGTATTGACAGAACTCGAAAAACGGCTGCAGCAGTAAAAATAGGTGAGATAAAGACAGAAGAAATGCCACGCATTAAGTTGCCAAGCCAAGAATTAAATAGAGTGCTTGGTGGTGGCTTAGTGCCGGGCTCGATTATTCTCATAGGCGGAGAACCTGGCATTGGGAAATCTACTCTTGTGCTGCAAAATGTGCTAAGAATAAGAAGCCGCAAGGTGCTTTATGTGTCGGGAGAAGAAAGTGCACAACAATTAAAGATGAGAGCGGATAGAATAGCCGGTGACCATGGTTACTGTGAATGCTATTTGGTTTGCGAAACATCATTAAATAATATTTTTGCAAGCATTAAAGAAAACAATCCGGATATAATTATTGTAGACTCTATTCAAACAATAGCTTCTGAAGAACTTGAATCGGCTGCAGGAAGTGTAAGCCAAGTCAGAGAGTGTGCTAGTGCATTCCTAAAATACGCAAAAGAGACTAACACTCCGGTAATTTTAATTGGACATATAAACAAAGAGGGCAGTATAGCTGGTCCAAAAGTACTTGAACATATTGTAGACGCTGTCTTGCAATTTGAAGGCGACCGTCATTATTTATACCGAATATTACGCTCGATTAAGAACCGTTTTGGTAGCACTTCAGAGATTGGCATTTATGAAATGAACGATAGCGGATTGCGCGAGGTGCTGAATGCTTCTGAAATGTTGGTGACACAAAATGATGAAGAATTGTCAGGGGTTGCAATAGGAGTGGCTCTAGAAGGAGCGCGACCTTTTTTGATCGAGGCACAAGCTTTAGTTAGCACCGCCGCCTATGGTATGGCTCAAAGGTCGGTAACTGGCTTTGATTCAAAAAGAATGAATATGCTTTTGGCAGTTCTTGAAAAGCGAGTTGGCTTTAAATTAGCACAAAAAGATGTGTTTTTAAATATTGCAGGTGGCTTAAAAGTGAATGAACCAGCGTTAGATTTGGCTGTTATCAGCGCTATTCTTTCAAGCAATGTTGATATGCCTATAAAGAAAGATGTGTGTTTGACAGGCGAAGTAGGGCTCTCAGGTGAAATAAGGCAGATAACAAGAATTGAACAACGTTTAAGTGAGGCTCAAAAACTTGGATTTAAAACTATCATAATACCGAAGAATAATATTAAAGGCATAAATTGTAGCAAGTTTAATATTAAAATTATAGAAGTTTCTAAGGTTGAAGAGGCTTTCAAGCATTTATTCGGATAAACAATGGTTAATATCTGTTAAATGTAAAGCTTAAGTTAAACCTTTTAAGGAGTTATTAGTCATATTATATAGATAATAAATAACAAGCTTCAAACTAATAAACTAACTTAAATACGTATTCTGAGATTACTGAGAAAGTAAATACAGAATTATAAGATAATTTAAAGGGCAACATCTTGCCCTTTATTTTTTTCATTATTGCCTCAAAAAATAGTTGAGTATTAAAAAACAATTCATTAAACTGACATTGTCTGAATAATATTGTAAGAAAGATTTTGTAACTTTGCAAAAAATTAGATTAAGAGACAGAAATGATTACAACAAGCAATTTAGGAATTCAATTTGGGAAGAGGGTCTTGTTTCAAGACGTTAATTTAAAGTTTACTGCGGGTAACTGTTATGGCATTATTGGAGCTAATGGTGCAGGAAAAAGTACGCTCATGAGAATTTTGAGTGGACAATTAACTCCAACACAAGGAAGCGTTACACAGGGACCAGGTGAACGTATGTCGGTGTTAAGTCAGGACCACTTTGCATACGATGAATTTACTGTAATGGATACTGTCCTACAAGGTCACACTGTGCTTTGGGATATAATGAAGGAAAAAGATGCATTATATGCAAAGCCTGATTTTAGTGATGAAGATGGTGTTAGAGCTGCAGAACTTGAAGAAAAGTTTGCCGAAATGGAAGGCTGGAATGCAGAAAGCGACGCAAGTGCATTGTTAAGCGGATTGGGCATTAAAGAAGAAAAGCACTATGTGATGATGAAAGACATGAGTGCAAAGGAAAAAGTGCGTGTTCTTTTGGCAAAGGCTTTGTTTGGTAACCCTGACAACCTGCTACTCGATGAGCCAACCAATGACCTTGACCTTGACACCGTATCATGGCTTGAAGATTATTTGTCGAAATGTGAAAATACCGTGTTAGTAGTATCGCACGACCGTCACTTCTTGGACGCTATTTCAACTCATACTCTTGACATTGACTATAATAAGATTACGTTGTTTGCGGGTAACTATAGCTTCTGGTACCATTCAAGTCAGTTGGCATTGAGACAACAACAACAAGCTAATAAGAAGGCTGAAGAGAAGCGTAAAGAATTGCTTGAATTTATTCGTAGATTTAGCGCTAATGTTGCAAAATCAAAGCAAACAACCAGCCGCAAGAAGATGCTTGAAAAATTAAATATTGAAGAAATTCAGCCATCGTCACGTCGTTATCCAGGCATTATCTTCACTCCAAGTAGAGAAGTGGGCAATAAGATTCTTGAAGTGCACGGGCTAACAGCAAGCATTGACGGAGAGGTGCTTTTTAAAGACGTGAATTTCACAATTGAGAAAGGTGATAAGTGTGTGTTCCTAAGTAGGGACCCAAGAGCAATGACTGCTTTGTTTGAAATCATTAATGGTAATAGGAAGCCTGATTCTGGAACATTTGAGTGGGGACAAACAATTACTACTGCATATTTGCCTCTTGACAACTCTGCATTCTTTAACACCGACATGAATCTTGTTGACTGGCTTTGCCAATATAGCAATGACTCAAGTGAAATTTATTTGAAGGGATTCTTGGGCAAAATGTTGTTTTCAGGAGAAGAAGTCCTTAAAAAAGCATCGGTGCTCTCTGGTGGTGAAAAGATGCGTTGTATGATTGCTAAAATGATGATGACCGATGCAAACACGTTAATTTTGGATACTCCAACAAACCACCTTGACCTTGAATCAATTCAAGCTTTCAACAATACGCTTCAGTCATTTAAAGGTGTTATTTTGTTTGCTTCACATGACCACGAATTTATTCAAACAGTTTGTAATCGTGAAATCGAATTAACTCCAAATGGCATTATCGACAAGATGATGGATTATGATGATTATATCACCGATGAACGTGTTATAGAATTAAAGAGCAAACTTTATACAAAATAATTATGGTTAAGCACATTGTTACATTCAAGTTAAAGGGCAATGCACAAGAACGTAAAGAATTAAGTGAAAAATTTAAGAATGCTTTGCTGCAATTGCCTAATGAGATTGATGTTTTGCAAAGTATGGAAGTAGGGTTGAACCAAAATCCTAATGAAACATGGGATGTGGTTTTGACTGCCATAGTTGGTAACATGGAAGAGGTTAGCATATACGCTAAACATCCTGCACATGTAGCGGCTGCCGGAATTATTGGCGGCAAAGTTGAATCAAGAGCATGTGTTGATTATGAATGCTAACGATTCATTGACGCAAAGATATAAATAACGAAAAAGAGGACTTATTTAAGTCCTCTTTTTTATTGATCTTTTTCGCTTAGTTCAAGCCAACGAAACTCTTTTTCATCCAGAATGTCTTTTAATTCGCTGTACCGTTTGGCTTTTTCGGCCATATCGGTAATAACATCTCCGCTATTAAAAAGTGCTTCCAGTTCAGATTTCTCTTTGTTTAGGGCATCAATCAAAACAGTTAATTCTTCAAACTCCTTTTTTTCTTTATAGGTTAATTTGTTAGTGTTCCTGTTTTTGGGTTTGAATGAAGAATTAGCCTGAGGGGCTTTTTTGATTTCATTGTTTGATGCATTTTCTGATTGTTTCACATCATTCAAATATTGACGATAATCAGAATAATTGCCTGGGAAGTCCTTAATTACACCATTGCCTTCAAACACAAAAATGTGGTCGACGGTTCTATCCATAAAGAAACGGTCGTGACTAATTATTATGATGCAACCTTTAAATTTAGAAATATATTCTTCAAGAATCTCCAATGTCACAATGTCGAGGTCATTGGTAGGTTCGTCTAAAATCAAGAAGTTAGGTTTGTGCATCAAAACTGACGCCAAATGCAGACGTCTTTTTTCGCCACCGCTAAGTTTTGAGACCAGTTTCTGTTGGTCTTTTGCTGAGAACAGAAACAAGTTCAAAAATTGAGCTGCCGAATACGATGTTTTCTCATCAAAGGTTATGTGCTCGGCTACGTCTTTAATTACGTCGATAACTTTTTTTGTTTCGTTAAACTGAATTCCTTCTTGACTATAATATCCAAACTTAACTGTTTCGCCAATTTCAAAATAACCACTGTCGGGGAGGTATTCGTTCAGCAATAATTTGATGAACGACGATTTACCTGCACCATTCTTTCCGATAATACCCAATTTTTCATAGCGAGCAAATGTGTAAGAAAAGTCATCTAAAATTTTTATGTCATCGAATGCTTTGCAAACATTGTGGGCTATGAAAATTTTAGACCCTATGTATGACGAGTTGACATTTAGATTTACTTTGCTATCGTCATAACGTTTTAGTGCCTTTTCTTTTAAATCATAAAATGCGTCAATGCGATATTTCGCTTTGGTGGCACGAGCTTGAGGTTGTCGGCGCATCCAATCTAATTCTGTTCTGTAGAGGTTTTTCGCTTTAATGATTTCGCTGTTTTGAGCTTCAAGTCGTTCTGCTCGTTTTTCAAGATAATAATCGTATTTGCCAGCGTATTCATAAGTTGATTGATTATCAATTTCAATAATCTTGTTGCAGATATTGTCAAGGAAATAACGGTCGTGCGTTACCATAAAAATGGCCATTCGGCTTCTTTTGAAATAACTTTCAAGCCATTCAATCATTTCAATATCGAGGTGGTTAGTCGGCTCATCAAGTATTAAAAGTTGTGGTTCGCTAATGAGCAGTTTGGCCAATGCAACACGTTTTATTTGTCCTCCAGATAGGTTATCGATAGATTGGTTAACATTGTCAATCTTAAGCATGCTGAGGATTTGCTTAAAGCGGTCTTCATAGTCCCAGGCTTTGAGGTTATCCATTTGCTGCACGGCTTTTGTCAGCAAATCGGTGTCATCAGATTGCAATGCTTTTTCATAATCGCGCAATGCTTGTGATATTTGGTCGTCACCTTCTAAACATGTGTCGATAATGCTTTTTGATGATTTGAAAGAAGGCGTTTGCTCAAGGTAACCAACGCGTAAATCGTTGTGAAACACAATTCGTCCACTATCATAGTCTTCCTGCCCTGCCAATATCCTTAGCAGAGTGGTTTTTCCTGTGCCATTCTTTGCTATAAGACCCACTTTGTCGCCTTCGTTAATGCCAAATGTGACATCACCGAACAACAATCTGTCGCCATAAGATTTTGTGAGTCCTTCAATTTGTAGAAATGTTGTCATGTAATAAAAATTATATGCAAATATACAAAATAGTTAGATTTTTATCTTCTTTAAAATTGTACCTTTTAAAATATAGATGTAATTTTACGTAGTAATAAAAATAAAGTGTCAGATATGAAAAAATTTTTCTTGTTCATGCTTGTTGTTGCAATTTCTGCAACGCTTGCTGTTGGTAATGCAAAAACCATAAAATTGGCAATCTTGGCCGACACACATGTGGTGCCAGGTAATGTCAACGATAGTATTTTGCATAAAGTTGTTGAAGAAATTAATCGAACAGATGCAGATGCCGTAATCTTGAATGGTGACTTGAGTAATGAAGGCAGCGACAAAGAATTGGTTAATATTAAAAAAATATTAGACAAGATAACTAAACCATTTTATATAGTACCAGGTAACCACGAAAATAATTGGAGCCAAAGTGCATGTAAAACGTTTAATGACTTGTGGGGAAATGACCGATTTATATTCGAAATAGATGATTTAGTGATTGCCGGTGTGAATTGTGGTCCATATATGAAAATGGGCGACGGTCACATTAAGCAAGAGGACTTATTGTGGCTTGACAAGGTGCTAAATGAAAAAGTAACTGAAGGTAAGCGCTTTTTAAGTTTTTGCCACTATCCGCTACAAGAAGATTTGGATAATTACCAAGATTACATTGCAGTTTTGGAAAAATATCCAACAATCACACACGTAAATGGTCACTATCATTCATGGAAGCGTTATCTGGTTAATGGAAAGATTGATGGGGTGATGACCCGTGCACTTTATATGAAAAATGATTCATATGGTTTTGCTGAGATGCACATCACTCAAGATTCGATTAAATTCTTTAATAAAACATTGGAGAAACCTTCAGAGTTGAAATTTGCTTATCCAATTAATTATTATCTAAAGAAAGATTATGTACAAGCACCACTTCCAGAGAATGTAAATATAGATTTGGTGTACAGAGATAACGCCTCTATTTTCACACGAATAGGAGTTGATGAATCAAATATTTATTTTGGCAACTCACTTGGATATATTAAGGCAGTTAATAAATCGACAAAACATTTGGTTTGGGAATACAAAACAGAAGCGGGCATTTTCTCACGTCCGGCAGTTTCTCAAAATTATGTAATTGCTCCTACTGCCGACAAGCGTTTGCTTTGGTTAGACAAGCAAAATGGAAAGTTGGTTAAAGAGCATATTGCCGACGCTCCATATGTTGCTGATGGTATAATTGTAGGAGATGTGTTATATCAAGGTGGCGGTAAGACATTTGAAGCATGGAAAACCGATGGTTCAAAAATGTTATGGAAATTCACTGATTTAAACAACTATTGCCAAGCTGCACCTGTGGTAAGCGGAAAAGAAGTATTCTTTGGTGCATGGGACACATATCTACGTTGTTTGAACACAAAGAACGGAAAGTTGAAATGGCGTTGGAACAATGGCAAAAAAGCCAATATGTTAGGTCCTGGAAATTGCGTTCCGGTAGTTACAGAAGATAAGGTCATTATAGTAGCACCTGACAGATATATGACAGCAGTCGACCGCAAGTCGGGCAAAACCATTTGGCGCAACAATAGTCATAAGTTCCGCGAAAGTTTGGGCGTTTCGGAAGATGGAAAGGTGGCATATGCCAAGACTATGGATGGCGAAGTTGTTGCTGTAAGCACCGAAGGCAATGAATATAATGAGTTGTGGATGGTGGATGCAGGCCTTGGTTATGAGCATGCGCCATGTATTGTGCTTGAAAGCAAGGGAGTAGTGTATGTAGGTTCACGCCGAGGCTTGATGGTGGCAATAGACCCAATTGCAAAAAAGAAACTTTGGGAATTCAAAATGGGTTCTTCGGAATTCAACGGATGGGAAGTAGATGAAAATGGTGATGTTTACACCTCGTTGATTGAAGGTGTGGTATGGCGAATTCACATTGATTAATTACAATACTTGTCAAGAAACTCCTTCACTTTAAGAGTGTAGATGTAAGGATTATCATGATATGAATCAGCATGGGCAGAACCCTGAGAAATGTAAATTTCTTTGGGTTCTGCTTTTGCATTCTATAACTTATATACCATTTCTGTAGGCACATAAGTGTCATCACTTCCGTGTATGAAAAGCATGGGCTTGTTTGATGATTTTACACAATCAAGAGATGACGCCTCATTAAAACTCCATCCAAATAAAATCTTACTTGTGAAACTGGCTGTGTGAAGTATAGGGAATGCCGGCAGGTGATATTGCTTATTGAGTTCGCTTTTAAATTCATCCCCAACAGAAGTATATCCACAATCTTCGATGAAACATTTAACATTGTCGGGAAGTGTTTTTGACGACAGCATCATAGTAGTAGCGCCACCCATAGAAATGCCTGTTATTATTGTTTTTGATTTATTGCCAAATATTCCATTCGATACATTTATCCATTCCTTTATGTCGTCTGCATCTTTCCATCCCATTTGAATTACGTCGCCTTCACTATGTCCATGTCCCTGCAAGTCAGGGAGAAACACATTATAGTGAAAATCATGATGAAACATGTACGCTATATGCATCATTGATATAGAGTTTGACCGATAACCATGAATAATTATTGCTGTGTTACTATTAACGCTATCAGATGCAATGTAACGTGCATATAATTTGACACCCTCTTTATTGGTAATGATGGTGTCATGCATTGCTGTTTAATTATCAAAGATGGTTATTTCCCATAAATTAATTTAAAGACTGGGTGCAAAATAGGCGAATGATAAGAGGAGAAAATGTTTTGTTTGAATGAGTTAATATGTTAAATCAAGTATTGCATAGTAGAATATAAAATTATACCTTTGCTTAGCAAAATATGTATTATTGAAATATAAGAATCTTAAATGTTGATTAAGTTTACAAAAATGCATGGCGCTGGCAACGATTATATTTATATCGATGCTACTAATCAATGTCCTGATAATTTGTCGGAATTGGCATGTGAGATGAGCGACAGGCATAAAGGAGTAGGTGCTGATGGATTAGTTGCAATAATGAACTCTGATTGTGCCGATTTCAGAATGCGCATGTTTAACGCAGATGGTTCGGAAGGAGAGATGTGTGGCAATGCATCAAGATGCATAGCTAAATTTGTTTATGATAAGCATTTAACCAATAAACGAGATATTGCATTAGAAACCCTTGCCGGTATTAAAATCTTGCATATAACTAAATTGGATTCTAAAGGAAAGGTAGAAGAGGTCATGGTTGACATGGGTGAACCAAACTTCAAACCAGAATTTATACCTGCAAACTCTGTAGAGCCTATTGTTGAACAACCAATTGAAACAAGCATGGGCACTCTTAATATAACAGCATTATCAACCGGAAATCCTCATTGTGTTGTATTCTTAGATGAAATTGACGGTCTTGAAATAGAGAAAATAGGTAAAGAAATCCAAGATAACGCAATATTCCCACGAAAGGCAAATGTGGAATTTGTGAAAATTTTATCACCAGATAGAATGCAAATGCGAGTGTATGAACGCGGTTCGGGTGAAACCATGGCATGCGGAACAGGAGCGTGCGCATCGTTAACCGCAGCGGCACTTACTGGCCGAACAAATCGCAAAGCAGAGGTTTCCCTATTAGGGGGAGACCTTGAAATAGAGTGGAATGATGATAATCGTCTGCTGATGACTGGAGGTGCAGTCACTGTGTTTGAAGGGGTTTACGAATACTAACAAGTTGAATATAATTAATCAATATATATGTCACAATTTAGGTTTAAGGTAGTAGAAGAAGCTTTCGACAGAAAGCCACTAAAAGTGGAAATTCCGAAGGAATGTCCATCAGAATATTATGGCAAAGCTGTGTTTAATCGCAGAAAGATGTTTGAATATCTGTCGAAATCAACCTATGAAGCACTGACAAAAGCCATAGACAATAAAGAACCTCTAAGCAGAGAAATTGCCGATAGTGTGGCGGCAGGCATGAAACAGTGGGCACTTGATAATGGCGCAAAGCACTATTCACACTGGTTTCATCCTCTAACTGATGGCACGGCTGAGAAGCACGACTCATTTATTGAATATGATGGCAAGGGTGGTGTTGTAGAAGAATTTTCGGGCAAATTGCTCGTTCAACAAGAGCCCGATGCCTCAAGTTTCCCAAATGGCGGAATCAGAAATACTTTTGAAGCACGAGGTTATTCGGCTTGGGACATTTCTTCTCCTGCTTTTATATTAGATAACACTTTATGTATTCCAACAATATTCATTTCATATACTGGCGAATCTCTTGACTATAAAACTCCACTTTTACGCGCACTAAACACAGTAGACAAGGCTGCAACTGAGGTGGTTAAATACTTTGACCCTGAGGTGAAACATGTAAACTCTTTTTTGGGTTGGGAGCAAGAGTATTTTTTGGTTGATGAAGCATTGTATTCAGCCCGTCCAGACTTGATGTTGACCGGACGCACTCTTATGGGTCACGAAAGTGCAAAAAATCAACAATTAGAAGACCATTATTTCGGAGCAATTCCTTCAAGAGTTGAAGCATTTATGCTCGAACTTGAAATAGAATGCCATAAACTTGGAATTCCGGCAAAGACTCGACACAACGAAGTTGCGCCAAACCAGTTTGAATTAGCTCCTATTTATGAAGAAACAAATTTGGCAAACGACCATAATTTGTTGCTAATGTCTTTGATTGATGACGTGGCTCGTCGCCATAATTTCAGAGTGTTATTGCATGAAAAGCCATTTGCGGGCATTAATGGTTCGGGTAAACACAACAACTGGAGTTTGGGCACAGATAAAGGCGAACTGCTTTTTGCTCCAGGTAAAACACCGATGAAGAATCTACAGTTTATTACATTTGTAGTTAATGTAATGGCTGCCGTATATAAATATAACGGATTGCTGAAAGCCTCAATATCTTCGGCTACTAATGCTCATCGATTGGGCGCTAATGAAGCACCACCTGCTATTATTTCAATGTTTTTAGGTTCTCAATTAACCAAGGTTTTGGAAAACATTGAAAACAGTTCAGATGAAGACGTCGTAATTAGTTTGGATGATAAGGGCCGTTATAACTTAAACCTATCTCAAATTCCTGAGATTATGGTCGACAATACGGACAGAAACAGAACATCTCCATTTGCGTTTACGGGTAACCGTTTTGAATTCCGTGCAATGGGAAGTTCGGCTAATTGTGCATCGGCAATGATAGCAATAAACGCTGCTGTAGCCGAGCAATTGTTCGACTTTAAAGAATCTGTTGATGCACGCATTGCTACAGGCGAATCTGTGGTACATTCTATCATTGCTGAGGTTAGAAAATTAATTAAAATTTCTAAGCCAATACACTTCGACGGTAATGGTTATAGTGAAGAATGGAAAGAAGAGGCACAAAAGAGAGGTTTGGACTGTGAAACATCGGTGCCAAAGATATTTGACGCTTATCTTACTGACGACGTTGTTCAAATGTTTGCCAAAACAAAAGTGTTTAGTAGGATAGAGCTAGAAGCACGTAATGAGGTTAAATGGGAAATCTATACAAAAAAGATTCAAATTGAGGCTCGTGTGCTTGGCGACCTTGCGTTTAACCACGTTATACCTGTAACGACAAGATATCAAAATGCATTGCTCGACAAGGTTCTTAAGATTAAAAGTGTATTCTCGCAAGAAGAAAGCGAAAGAATGTCACTGCGCGACTTAGAACAAATTAAGACTATGGAAGAGCATATGATAATTATTAAGGATAAAGTGGATGAAATAGTTGAAGCTCGCAAGATTGCAAATCGCATTACATCAGAAAGAGAAAAAGCTATTGCATATCATGACAAAGTTTGTCCTTTATTGGAAGATATTAGATACCACATCGATAAGTTGGAACTAATGGTTGACGATGAAATGTGGCCATTGCCAAAGTATCGAGAGCTGCTATTTATTCGATAATTTAATCAAAGAGGCCCTATTGTTTAGATAGGGCCTCTTTGATTTTTAACCTCTTGCGACACAAATGATTAATGTGTAAAAAATAAAAGCATCGGTTTGATTTAAACCGATGCTTTTAATATTTAAATTATGAGTTAATTAAACGCCAAGTTCTTTTGCAATAGCTGCAAGTTTAGCATCTGCCCATTCGTTCTTTGCATCATATTCTTCAGCACTGTTAAGAGTGTCATGAATTTCCATGTAGAACTTAATCTTAGGTTCTGTTCCTGAAGGACGAACAGAAATCTTAGTGCCGTCTTCAGTGAAGAATTGAAGAACATTAGATGTTGTAGGCATGTCAAGCTTTTTGATTTCGCCAGTTGCAACATTCTTTTCTTCAAGTGAGTCAAAATCCTTAATTGTAACTACAGGAGAACCGCCGATAGTTTGAGGTGGATTTTCACGGAATTGCTTCATGATAGCAACAATTTCTTCAGCACCTGACTTGCCTTGGCGAACCAAAGAGATACCCTTTTCCTTAGAATATCCGTAAGTCATGTAGATGTCGATAAGCATTGCGTTCATGTCTAAGCCCTTATCCTTAGCCCATGCTGCGATTTCGGCCATCAAAGAGATAGCAGACACAGAGTCCTTGTCGCGAACGAAGTCTTGTGCTAAGAAACCGTAACTTTCTTCACCACCGCCAAGATATTGTGCCTTACCTTCATTTTCTAACATTACCTTAGCAATCCACTTGAAACCAGTGAATACATCATACATCTTAATGTTTTGCTTTTCGGCAATCGACTTGATGGTTTCTGTGGTTACGATTGTCTTAACAATATATTCATTACCCTTGATTAGGTTCAATTCCTTGCGGCGAGCCATTAGGTAATACAAGAAAATCATCACGATTTGGTTACCGTTAACCAATTCATATTCGCCCTTAGTGTTCTTAATAACTAAGCCAATACGGTCAGCGTCAGGGTCTGAAGCCATAACGATGTCAGCGTCAACTTCTTTAGCCTTAGCAATTGCCATAGCCATAGCTGATGCATTTTCTGGGTTAGGAGAGTCAACGGTTGGGAAATCTCCACTTTGAACATCTTGTTCTGGAATGTGAATGATGTTAGTGAAACCAAAGTTGGCAAGCGAAGCAGGAATCAAATATTTGCCAGTGCCATGAATTGGAGTGAAAACAATCTTAAGGTCTTTGTGACGTTCAATAACATCTGGGCTCAATGATAAAGTCTTAATTCTGTCAAGATATACTTTATCCATTGCTTCACCGATGATTTCAATAAGGTCGTTGTTGCCATTGAATTTCACTTCTGCAACACCCTTAATCTTGTTAACGTAGTCAATAGTGTTCTTGTCATGAGGAGCAGTCATTTGTGCACCATCATTCCAATATGCCTTGTAGCCATTATATTCTTTAGGATTATGTGATGCGGTAATGTTAACGCCACATTGGCAACCTAATTCGCGAATGGCAAACGAAATTTCTGGTGTAGGGCGGCTGTCATCGAATAGATAAACTTTAATGCCATTAGCAGAAAAGATGTTTGCACAAATTTCCGCAAATAGACGGCTGTTGTTTCTAACGTCATGACCTACAACAACACTAATTTGAGGAAGATCTTTAAACGCGTCCTTAATGTAATTAGCAAGGCCTTGAGTTGCCATACCTACAGTGTAGATGTTCATGCGATTTGAACCGACACCCATAATGCCGCGTAAACCACCTGTGCCAAATTCTAAGTCCTTGTAAAATGACTCAATTAGGTCGGTCTTATCTTCATTTTCAAGCATTGCTTTCACTGCCGCTTGGGTGTCTGCATCATAGCCTTCACCAAGCCACACTTGAGCTTTTTCAGTTACTTGTTTTAACAGTTGTTCGTCTTTCATTTTTGTTATTTTGTTTTAAGTGTTCAATATTGTCAAATTTAATAATTCTATTGGACTTTTCAAAATCTAAATTGATTTCAAGAAAAAAATTGTTTAAATACCTTAATCATATTGATATGGTCTTCAACGCTAGCAGTTTCTCTAACTGAGTGCATTGCTAATAAAGGGCTGCCAACATCCACACCTTCAATGTCGAGTTGACCAGTGAAAATATTGCCTAATGTAGATCCGCCCGCAACATCAGAATGATTTACAAAGTATTGATAAGGAGAACCCGCTTCAATGCACAAACTCTTGAATATTGCTGCAGAATGTGCATCTGTCATATATTTGCAGTTGGCGTTTATTTTAATAACCGGTCCACCGCCTAACGCAGGGTGATTAGTTGGGTCATATTTTTCGCCATAGTTAGGATGAAATGCATGAGCATTATCGGCAGAAATCAAGAACGACTTATTGACCGCTTGACAGAATCCGTCGAAAGAAACGCCCTGGCAGGCTGCAATACGATTAAGTAGATTGGTTAGCACAGGAGAGTGCGCACCTTGTTTAGTGCCGCTACCAGTTTCTTCATTGTCGAAAATAGCGCTCACACAAGTTGCTTCTTTATCTTCAACTTCTGTAATTGCAGTAATTGCAGCGTGTGCCATGCTTAAATCATCAAGACGTCCTGACAAAATAAACTCGTTGTTTAGGCCAGCAAGACATGCCTTTTCTGTATCGTACACAAATAAGTCAAAATCAAGAATTTCGTCGGCAGTCACTCCAAGTTGTTCGGCCACATAGTTAAGCAGCATGCCATTTGCAGAAAGATTATCAGATATCTTAGTTAAGATAGGTAGCATGTCTTTTTGCTTAGAAAGCTTATTGCCGTCATTAACCGAACGATTGAAATGTATGGCAAGGTGGGGTATTATTAAGATCGGATTGTCGATTTTTAGCAGTTTTGTAACTGGCTTTAGAGCAGATTCCCCTTTAAGAATAACACGTCCGGCTAACGATAGTGGACGGTCGAACCATGTATATAGAATTGGGCCACCATATACTTCTGTATTTAAGCGTACAATGCCGTCACCAGATTTCATCTCTGGGTTAGGCTTTATTCTAAAACATGGTGAATCGCTATGTGCAGAGATTATTTTAAACCCGGTTTCTGAAACAGGCTTGTTGCCAACAGTGACAGCAAAGATTGCTGAATCATTTTTTGTGACAAAGAACTTGTCGCCGGCTTTACATGAAAATGCGTCTTCAAGTCGTTTTTCTTCAAAACCACTTTCAGTTAGGACTTTCTTAATTGTGTCGACTGCAAGGAAATTGCAGACACTTGAGTCCATGAAATTTAAGAGAGAACTGATGTACTTGTTCATGATATTTAATTTTTAATTTGTTTCTGATTCATTATAAAATGCTGAATGTAATGCTCTTAACACATTGGTTAATGTTTGGCCCCAATAGTTGGCAAAATCTTCTTTGCAACTAATCAAAATAGAATTGATTGCTTCATTAGTCACATCTCTTACTGATGCTACAAGATTATATAATTCCTGATAAATATCAGAGAGGCATTCAGAAATTGTTGCCGATACAGGAGTGTCAGAATATTTCATGTCTTCTTCAAATGTTTCAAGAAACACATCATCTGCACCCATTAACATTGATATCTGAGAGCAAATGTTGTTATATTCATCTTCTTCAAGATATGGCTCAATGTAATATTCTTCTTCCGATTCTTCAATGTTAAGGTCGGTTGATGAAATATATAATCTTGGCAAAAGTTTTAGCATTTTTGCAATAAAGTCTTGCTTTTCGAAACTTGCTGTGTTTTCAAGAGTTTCACAGAATTCGTTTGACAGAGCAATGAATGCCAAACTGTTTGGTGATAGGTGATTACTTTCCATACATGTATAATCGGTTTTCAAGGATATATTGATAAACTTGTGAAGGCAGATAAAAACACATGTTTTGTTGGTTTTTAATGCCTTGTCGTATAATTGTTGACGAAAGCTCTATGACAGGAGCATCAACAATCGACACGTTTGAATTATATTGTTCGGGAATAACGATGTCAAAGCCCATTCGTGGATAAACAAGGATTTTATAATTGGCTAAAATTTCCTCATAGTCTTTCCATTGTTTGAAATTATACCAATTATCAGCCCCAATAATCAAAGTGAATTCAGCATTAGGAAATCTTTTTGACAAGTCTTGTAGGGTGTTAATTGTGTATGAAGGCTTGGGCATTGAAAATTCAAAGGCCGAAGTGGTAACTTTCTCTAATTGTCGGGTTACCATTTCGGTCATTCGTAATCGGTCGGTATCGGAGGCTCCTAAGTTTTCTGTCTTAAGCGGGTTAAGGGGCGAAACCATCATCCACACAGCGTCAAGGTCGGAATTTTGTGCAATGTAATTTGCTATAATCGCATGACCTGTGTGTATAGGGTTAAACGAACCTCCGAAAATGCCTATTTTCATTTATTTACTTTTGTTTTATGAAATCAAAGATTAGTTTTCTTGTTTCTGCCACAGCCGTTTCAAGCACATCGTTAACCACATGTTTGTCGAAGTCTTCTTTAAAAGTTAACTCATACGCGGCCTTTTCAACACGTTGATTAATTGCTTCGATTGAATCAGTTGCTCGGCTCAACAATCGTTCGCGAAGAGTTTCGATACTCGGCGGAACTATGAATATTGATAGGGCATTGTCTCCGTACAATTTTTTTACGTTTACACCGCCTTTAACATCAATGTCAAGAATAGGATTGCAACCTTTATCTTCAATTCTTTCGATTTCGCTTTTTAAAGTACCATAATAACGGCCCGGATAAACTTCTTCATATTCTACAAGTCCATCGTTTTCGATTTGTTCCTTGAACTGTTCGACAGTCAAGAAGTGGTAATGCACGCCGTTTTCTTCGCCAACTCGCGGACTCCTTGTGGTTGCTGATATGGAAAACTCCAACTTTAATTCTGGGTCATTTATTATCTTGCTTATTATAGTAGATTTTCCAGTGCCCGATGGTGCTGAAATAATTATTAATTTTCCTTTTTCCATACGTCTGGCTTACATTACATTAAGTACTTGTTCTTTAATTTGTTCAAGATGGTCTTTCATCATTACAACTAATTTTTGCAAATCAGCTTGATTGGCTTTTGACCCCATAGTGTTGATTTCTCGGCCCATTTCTTGGCTGATAAATCCAAGTTTTTTGCCCTGGCTGTGACCTTCTTCCATCGTTTTAATGAAATAGTCAAGATGATTCTGCAAACGAAGTTTTTCTTCATTTATATCAAGCTTTTCGATATAGAAAATCATTTCTTGTTCAAAACGATTTCGGTCATATTCAAAATTTTCGAGCTTTGCAAGAGCGTCTTCAATTCTTGTTTTTATTTTTGTCACTCTTTCTTGCTCAAATTGAGCCACTTGGTTAAGAAGGCTTTGAATGCTCTGAATTTTTTCACGGAAGAACTTTTCAAGTCGCACGCCTTCTTGTGAGCGAAACTCAATTAACGAATCAATGGCATTTTTTAGAGTGCTTGAAACTGCTGCAATTTCTTCTTCTGAAATTTCGTTCGACATGTTGTCGTTTTTTATTGATTCTGGCAAACGAAGCAGAGTGGCATACCAATCAGAAGGCTCGTCGATGTTGAGCTCTTTTGCCATTAATTGGATTTGTTCTTTATATTTTTTTACGATAGGGATGTTGATGTTAAAATCGCAAACTGACTCAATATCCTCGCAATAAATGCATAAATCCACCTTACCACGTTCAAGTGATTTTGCCACTTCATTGCGAAAGTCAAGCTCATTTGAACGATATGATTGAGGCAAACGAACTGATAAATCTAGTTGCTTGCTATTTAATGATTTTATCTCAGCAGTAATTTTTTTATTTTGAAAAACGGCTACTGCCTTGCCGAAACCTGTCATTGATAGTATCATTACAAAGAATTTTTTACAAATTTAATGCGATAATTCCAATCAATTATAATAAAAGGAAGAAAATTCTTAAATTTGTAGGGAATTTTAATGAATATGGCAAATATACTAAATATAGAAACTTCAACCGATGTTTGCTCTGTTGCTTTGTCGTGCGATGGAGAGATATTGGAACATCATGAAGAATATGATGGAAAGAATCACGCAACAGTGCTAAATGTGTTTTTAGACGACATTGTGCGATATATTACAAGCAGAGAAATTAAACTTGATGCCGTGGCAGTTAGTATTGGCCCGGGATCATATACAGGGTTGCGTATCGGTTTATCGGAAGCTAAAGGTTTGTGCTTTGGCTATAATGTTCCGTTGATAGGAGTAAACACATTGCAACTTTTGAGTGTCTCGGCAATGTTTAGCAAATTCGTTGAAGACGACACATTGTACGTTCCAATGATTGACGCTCGCCGCAATGAGGTATATACTGCAATTTACAATAATGCACTACAAGAAATTATCCCTCCTCAAGCAATGATACTTGACAAGAACTCGTTTAAGGGTTATGAGAACAAATTGCTTTTTATCGGTAACGGTGCAAAAAAATGGGAAGAAATGTCGCAAGTCGAAAATGCGGCATATCTCACAGGAGTTAAGCCTGTTGCTGTAGATATGGTGGCTCTTTCAGAACGAGCATTTAGGAACGGCGATTTCATTGATGTAGCTTATTCTACACCATTGTATTTAAAAGAATTCCAAGCAACTACACCTAAAAACAAGGTGTTATAAATATAAATATTAGGTATGCAGGAAACGGAAGACATTTTTAAAGGAAATAAAATGTTGGAGTATAACTCCGACCGTACGCAGTTGGCATTGCCAGAATATGGCCGAAATATTCAACAAATGGTTGATCATTGCGTCACAATTGAAGACCGTGATGAAAGAACTCGTTGTGCGTATACTATAATACAAGTTATGGGAAACATAGTTCCGCAATTGCGAGACGAAGAAGACTCTAAACACATTTTGTGGGACCATCTTGCCATAATGTCGGACTTCAAATTAGACATTGATTATCCATATGAGATTATCAATAAGGATAATTTGGCCGTAAAACCTAAGGCAATACCATATCAAGCCGACAATTTAAAGCATCGTCATTACGGCAAGATCTTGACTGATATGATTAATCAGGCCAGCACATATGAAGAAGGAGAGGAGAAGGATGCTCTGCTACTCTTGATTGCTAATCATATGAAGAAAGTTCTTCTTTCTATAAGCAAAGATGGCATAGACGACCAACGTGTGTTTAACGATTTAAGAGAAATTTCGGGCGGAAAGATTAATCTTGACCCAGAAAAGTGGGTTCTCCATGAATTCAAAGAAGCGCCCGCTGCTAATCAAAATAAGAAGGGTTCTAAAAAGAAAAAATAATATCGCATGATAACGCGCGAAGAAATTATAGAAATAGGAATTTATAACAAGGCACACGGAGTAAAAGGTGAAATTTCAGCTACTATTCAGTGTGAAATTGACGATTTTAAGAAATTCTCATGTCTTGTTTCCGACATTGACGGAATTTTTGTCCCGTTTTTTGTTGAAAACATTCGTCCCAAAACATTAGACACAGTCTTATTAACTATTGACGGTTTTCAGAGCGACATAGAGGTTAAAACGCTTGTTAACAAAACAATCTATGTGATGAAGACAGAATACGCAGAATTGTCGGTTGAAGAAGATTGCGATGAGTTGCCTATTGATTATTTTATAGGTTTCACCGTTATTGACTCCGACGGCAATGAAATTGGTGAAATTGTTGATGTTGACGACACTACCGACAACGTGCTTTTTATTGTGGAAAGCGAAGAAGCAACCTATCCAATACCGGCTGTTGACGAATTTATAGTTGACATTAACGAAGATGAGAAAATTTTAGAGTTAGAACTTCCTGATGGAATTTTAGATATTTAAAAAAACATACAATTATGGCAAACGAAGAATTTAAAGAATTTGACGAAATAGAAGCTGTGGCTTATATAAATAATGCACTTAGCGCTCAAGGTAAAAAAACTTATGGCGAAGATGATTTGTTGCTACTCATAGATGCAATGTATGACTACTATGAGGAGGAAGATGATTTTGACACCGAACACGATGTTGAAGACGTTGATGCTATTGTGAAATATGTGAGCAAAACAATTTCAAAAGACCCAGATAACGAAATATTAAACGATGACGTTAAAGCCATAGTGCTAGCAGAAATCGAATATGAAAATACATTGAACTAATAATTCAATAATTGGCATGAAACTAATTAAGAATCTTATAAATATTTTTGTAACAGCATTATTTGTGTTGCCTTCTGCAAACATTTTTGCAAAAGAGAAGACACAAAATGCGGAAGTAGATATTTATGACCTCTCATTTGACGACAATTTGGCGATGCCAGAATTGGGCAAATCGGCTGATGAGATAGTGAAATTTCAATATAACCAAGCAAATGCTTTGTCAAGCAATAAACTCTTTGTGGAGCTAACCCGAAACAGAGAAGTTGTTATAATAACATTGCCGGCTGCTCAACTTTTTGCACCAAACGACACTGTGCTTAGCGAAACGGGTAAAAAGGTTATAGAACCATTTTTGAACTATTTGAAAACTCCAGGAATGTACAAGATGCTCCTTGTTATGCATCACGACAATACGGGTTCTGAGCGATATATCGTGAAACTTACTGAAGCACGAGTAAACTCTATTTATGACTGGATGAAGGAAAAGACCAGTGTTGATTATGTAGTGCCATATGCATTGGGTGCAACCGACCCATTAGTTGAGAACAACTCTGTGGCAAACAGAAAGTTTAATCGACGATTGGAAATTTATTTAGTGCCAGAAATGGAAATGATTAAAGCTGCAAAAAAGAAAAAAATAACTTTATAGTTTCTCAATACGAGGCATTTATTTAACTTTGCAAAACGAAAATAAAGAACAATATAACAATGGCAAAAGAGCTAAAAGATTTAACAAAAAGAGCCGATAATTATTCGCAATGGTATAATGACTTGGTAATCAAGGCTGACCTTGCAGAACAATCGGCAGTAAGAGGTTGTATGGTTATTAAACCTTACGGATATGCGATTTGGGAAAAAATGCAACGTGTGCTTGACGATATGTTTAAGGCTACAGGTCACGTTAACGCATATTTCCCTCTATTGATTCCAAAATCGTTTTTGAGCCGTGAGGCCGAACACGTTGAAGGGTTTGCAAAAGAATGTGCAGTGGTAACACACCACCGTTTGATGAATGACCCTGAAGGCAAAGGCGTAGTTGTGGACCCTGCAGCACGACTTGAAGAAGAATTGATTATCCGTCCAACATCTGAAACCATTATTTGGAACACATATAAGAATTGGATTAGTTCATATCGCGATCTTCCTATCCTTTGCAACCAATGGGCAAATGTAATGCGTTGGGAAATGCGCACTCGCATGTTCTTAAGAACTGCAGAATTCTTGTGGCAAGAAGGACACACAGCACACGCTACTCGCGAAGAGGCTGAAGAAGAAGCTATCAAGATGTTGCACGTTTATGGTGATTTCGCTGAAAAATACATGGCGGTTCCCGTAGTTAAAGGTGTAAAATCGGCTAACGAACGATTTGCAGGTGCTTTAGAAACTTATACAATCGAAGCAATGATGCAAGACGGCAAAGCATTGCAATCAGGCACATCTCACTTCTTGGGACAAAACTTTGCAAAGGCTTTTGATGTTAAGTTTATCAACAACAATAATGAATTAGAATACGTTTGGGCTACATCATGGGGCGTTTCTACACGCTTGATGGGTGCTTTAATTATGACACACTCTGACGACAATGGTCTTGTGCTACCTCCAAAGTTGGCACCAATTCAAGTTGTTATAGTTCCGATTTATAAAGGTGAAGAACAACTTAATGCCATCAATGAAAAGGTTAGCCCTATTGTTGAAAACCTTAAGGCAATGGGTGTCAGCGTAAAATATGATAATGCCGACAACAAGCGCCCTGGCTTTAAATTTGCGGATTATGAATTGAAGGGTGTTCCAGTAAGATTAGTGCTTGGAGCTCGCGATTTGGAAAATGGCACAATTGAAGTTATGCGTCGTGACACATTGGAAAAAACCACAGTGTCAATTGAAGGCATAGAAGAATACGTTAAGAATCTTCTTGACGATATTCAAGAAAACATCTTCCAAAAAGCATTGAATCATCGTGCAGAAATGACTACCACCGTAGAAACTTACGAAGAGTTCAAGGAACAAATTGAAAAGGGTGGTTTCATTATGGCACACTGGGATGGCACTCCTGAAACTGAAGAAAAGATTAAGGAAGAAACTAAAGCAACAATTCGTTGTATTCCTTTGGATGGTGACAAGACACCAGGTAAGTGTATGGTTACCGGTAAGCCATCTGCACAAAGAGTTGTGTTTGCAAGAAGCTATTAATTATTCAGCTAAATAGAAACAAAGACAGGGAAGTGTTGAGCTCTCCTGTCTTTTTATTGTATATAAACTTGCAAATTTTATCAATTATTGGTTGGAATTTTTGAAAATCTTATTTGGCTGTTATATACGGGGAATCTAAAAGTAATTAATGATGCTTTCTCAATTTTTGCCGACAATTCTTCGGTCATGGCTTGCATGTCAGAGTCATACCAAACAAGATTATATTCATCGCTGAATATGGTTTCTGACAAATGGCCTTTTAACAAACCGGTACTCCATTTTGCAGAATTAACTTTAGCGCCATCTATGTAAATCACATCATAACCATATTGTGCTTTTACTAAAGCTATTTTGTAATACCCACCAATATCCAACTGCTTTTCATCGACATCTCTATCAAGGTATTGCCAATATCCCTCAAGAGGGTTGTCGCTTTTACTGAAGTATTCGTCGAGCATGTCTTTTGTCCAACGAGTTTTAATTTTAATGGCAGGGTCTGGATTGCATTTTATAACAAAACGCTCTACAGACACCTTACTTCCCGGATAGGCAATAATTCCAGTTTTAAACCTATCCTGATAATTGATGTCATTGGCAACTATAATCTGCTGCGGTTTGTTGCTGCCCAATTTTATGGTCGTGATATTGTCACTATGCTCAACGATTAACAGGTTGTCGCCAGCGTCTGTTTTTATTCCGTTTGCTATAACATGGTCGGCTATTATTGAGTCATTCCCACAATAATGCTTAATTAATCTGCATTTTAGCATTGATTTGCCTAAAACTTCATCAAGTGGAGCTGCGTTAAAAGCCTGAAGTGTAACCGCATAATAAGAAGAATCATTTTCATAATTAAAAATAACTCCCCACAAAGGTTTTTTAATGCTATAATTATTCCCCTTAGAATCTGACACTTTGTAACTTTTTAGACCATCGTTGTTAAGATTAGCGAATCGTGTAACAATAGTGAACTTAAATCCATCAACCTGAGAATTTGTTAACGATAATTTGGGTGAATTTGTTTCGTTTGAAAATTGCAAGCGGTTATTTATGCGCAAACCATCTCTAAATCCGTCAAAACCATTAAGGTATGACAAATATTGAGTTTGCGGCTCTGAGGCAAATGCCGAAATTGCAATAGTTATTGATATTATAAGGCTCAGTAATCTCATATGACAAAAGTAATTGATTTTTTTATTTGTGGGAAATTTGATGGTAATAATATTAATAATAGGCATAAAGCAATGCGTTAAAACATTATTATTAAGTTTCCTGGCAAATATTCCGCTTATTTTTCTTAACTTTGTATGAATTTACATATTATTAATGGAAGAAATCTTATACATAATTACAAGAGCGTTTGCTATTGGTTTGCTAATTTCGGCACCAATGGGACCAATAGGCATATTATGTATTCATCGCACTTTGTCGCGAGGACGCCAAGCTGGTATGTATACTGGCTTAGGAGCATCTTTGTCAGACTTTTTCTACTGCTTACTAACGGGTTTAGGCATGTCGTTTGTGACAGACTTTATAGAAACCAAT
This sequence comes from Muribaculaceae bacterium, assembly GCA_045613305.1. Lineage (GTDB taxonomy): Bacteria > Bacteroidota > Bacteroidia > Bacteroidales > Muribaculaceae > SFTJ01. The sequence goes on along the minus strand of JAZLAU010000035.1, from coordinate 39,724 downwards.
CGCAACATATTGCAAATAATTGGCAGTGCAGTGTTGCTTGCATATGCAATATATTTGATTAGAAACAAAAATACCGGTCCTACTGAAGAAGAACGCCGCAAAAGGAGAGAGAAGAAAGAAAAGGAAAATAAAGGGATTAAGAAGAAAAACAAGTGGAATGATTTCTTGACAGGATTCTTATTGACACTTTCTAATCCGTTAATTGTATTCCTAATTATCGGTTTATTTGCACGCTTCAATTTCTTCTTGCCAGAATATCAAATACACCATTATATAATAGGTTACATATTTATTGTAGCTGGTGCTATATGTTGGTGGATGATTATCACTAGATTTGTTGACAAAGTTAGAAACAAATTCAGCAACGAGACAATCCGCAAACTAAACATAATGATTGGCTTAATCATCTTAATAATGTCGGCAGTAGGCATATTTACGGGATTAGTTGATTATTTAACTTTGCCACAAGTGGGTAAAATAATTTAACCAGTAAAACACCTGATTATAATATGAAACGTTTTTTCATCTCATTCTTGTTAACAATGGCATTTGTTAATGCTATTGCTTGCACATCTGCAATCATATCAGCAGAAAAAACATTAAACGGCAGAGCCCTATTATGGAAACATCGTGACACTGGAGAAGAAAACAACAAAGTTGAACGTACTCCAGCAATAAACGGTGACTATGAGCACGTGGCATTATATAATGCAAGTGATAGAGAAAACAAAGAAGCTTGGATGGGGTATAACTCAGAAGGTTTTGCGATTATGAATACCGCGTCTTACAATCTTAAAGACGATGACGTGAAAGCATCGGAAATGGACAAGGAAGGTGTTGTGATGAAAATAGCTTTGCGAAAGTGCAAAACAGTAGACGACTTTGAGAAGTTGCTAAAAGAATTGCCAAAACCACTTGGCGTTGAAGCTAACTTTGGCGTTATTGATGCTTACGGCAATGGTGCATATTTTGAAACTAACAATTACACCTTTAAGCGATTTGACCTTAAAGATTCGCCCGACGGTGTATTGATTAGAACAAATTATTCGTATAGTGGACGTACTGATGAAGGCATGGGCTATGTGAGAGAAGAAAACGAAAAATGTTTAATTCAATCACATATCGATAACGGAGACTTCACTCCATATGATTTTACAGAAAAGATTTCAAAAACATATTATCATAGTGTTTTAAAGCACGATTTCACTAACGATAACTTGGAGTGGATTGTAGACCAAGACTTTATCCCTCGCCGTTCGTCAACAGCATCATGCTGCATCGAAGGCGTTAAACCAGGTGAAGACCCATCCTTGACTGTAATGTGGATCGGTTTAGGGTTCCCTCCATGTGCAGAGTTGAGAATGGTAATGTTGGGTGAAAATGGCGTTCCAACAGAATTGCAAGGCGTGCTACCAAACGGACACTCACCACTATGCGATGAAGTTGTGGCTAAGAAACATGAAGTGTTCCCAATTAAAAGAGGTAACGGAAAAATGTATTTGAAGATGTCGTTACTCTATAATGCAGAAGGTACAGGTTATAGCCAACAACTAATTAAGAAAAATAAAACAGCATATAAGAAATATAATAATAAATTAAATGCCCTTAGGAAAAAGAGCAAAAAGAAATAATTAATTCTATATGTGGACAAGTGCATTATTGACTATAGCTTTATTGGTGATTTCAAACGTGTTTATGACATTTGCATGGTATGGTCACCTGAAGCTTCAAAACATGGGAATTAGCACAGGATGGCCCGTGTATTTAATAGTTTTAGTGTCGTGGGGCATTGCATTATTTGAATATGCATTTCAAGTGCCAGCTAACAGAATTGGATACGTGGAAAATGGTGGACCGTTTACGCTTATACAATTAAAAGTGATACAAGAGGTTATTACACTAACCGTTTTTACTATCGTTGCCACACTTCTATTTAAAGGTGAAGCATTAAGATGGAACCATGTGATTAGCTTTTTGCTATTAGTGGGTGCTGTTTATTTTGCTTTTATGGACACATCATCAAAGTAATAGGCTAAAAATGACTTTTGATTCATTTAACGTCACTTCATCAATCTATACTAAAATTGTAATCAACAGATATTTACAAAAATTTTGGTGGATATATGCAATGCCATTGATTATTTCTTTGGCATTGATTTTTGTTAATTTGAATTTTATATATGTAGCCTTAACTTTTTGTCTTGTAGTATACCCGATGATTTTGTCGGTAGTGATATTTTCATATTGTCTGACAAAAGAAATAAGGTATAGCATACTGCCAAAAACAATGGAAGTTGAAAACGATGGTCTTCATTTAAACTTTGAGGATTTTCAACATATAATTACGTGGGGTGAAATGGTTGGCTATACAACAACCAGCAAGCATCTATTGCTGCGATATAAAACCCCTAGATTTAACTTTTTTGTCATTCCATTTGATTGCTTTAGTTCAAAAGAACAATTGAGAGAATTCGTAACAATTCTAAAAAACAACCACGTTTATTGCAACTGATTGCTAAACGAAGACATTAGAAATTTAATGTGTATTTCTTTTTTTACAAAATAATATGTAACTTTGTGAAATAAAGGCAGAGGCCTAATGTATTATACTTATACATAACTATATGGGGTTGACTGGTTTTGACAGCGTGTAGAGGTGGTAAGTAAGCATGCAGAGTAATGATGGCTAATCTCTTTAATCTTTGACATCGAACATTCAAATGGCGAAAATAACTACGCTCTTGCTGCATAACTGAAGTATAGTAGGTTTGCTTAATCTCTTCCCCAGGTGGTAGAGACAAGACATCACCCGATTGCCTAGTTCCGAGACGTTTCGATAAGGTGGTGCTCAGAAATTCGGAAATAGGACACGATAAGCCATGGGTCGAGTCCGAAATTTAATGGATAAGCTATGAGTTGGTGGTCTTGAGCCTGCTCATAGTCGAAAACTAAGTCGAGACTAAGCATGTAGAAAGCTTATTAGTTCCATGTTTGGACGAGGGTTCGATTCCCTCCAGCTCCACAAACGCGCTAAATGCAATCAATTGTATTTAGCGCATTTTTATTATTTTATTATATTTTTCACGCAATGAAAAGGTTTTGTCAAATATTGAGTTTACCCGAAGACAAAAAACTCATTGAGTCATACATAGAAGTCCACAAAAAAGTGTGGCCTGAAATCCAAGCTGGCATTAAAGAAGTTGGAATAATCGACATGCAAATATTTTTGCATGGTAATGTTGCGTTTATGATAATGGACACGGTTGACGACTTTGATTTTGTGGCCGACAATGCTCGTTTGGCAACATTACCACGACAAGCAGAATGGGAAGCATATGTTGCTCAATTTCAGGGATGCAATGCGGAATCAACTTCTACAGAAAAATGGCAGTTGATGGAAAGGATTTTTGAATTAGATAAATAAAATATACAATTATGGCTAAAAAGGTGTTCGTCTCAGGCTGCTACGACTTGTTGCACAGTGGTCATGTTGAATTTTTCAGGCAAGCATCAAGTTTTGGTGATTTATATGTAGGTATTGGTTCCGACGAAACAATCTTGAAATATAAGAACCATCAAACTGTATATAAAGAACAAGAGCGTTTGTTTATGGTAAAGTCAATCAAATATGTGAAAGATGCATACATAAATGAAGGCTCAGGAATTATGGACTTCATACCAACCGTCGATATGCTAAAGCCCGACATTTTAGTCGTTAATGAAGATGGTGGAAGCGATGTTAAGAAAAATTTTTGTAAAGAAAGAGGCATTGAATACATTGTATTGCAACGAACTCCTGCCGAAGGTTTAGAAGCACGTTCAAGCACATCGTTGAAAACACAAACTTGCAGCATCCCAACACGATTAGATTTAGCTGGCACATGGATAGACCAGCCATATGTGAGTTGTTATGCTCCGGGATGGGCTATAACAATCAGCTTAGAACCCACATTTGAAATCAGGGACAGATGCGGATTGTCGACATCCACACGTAACATGATACGTAAAATCTGGCCGATGAAACTTCCTGACATGTCGCCAGAAATATTAGCAAAACTTGTGTTCTGCTTCGAAAATGACCCCGAACGAACAGACGGAATCATTAGTGGGGCACAGGACTCAATAGGCATTTGTGTGCCAGCCTTATGCCGTCACTATTATGACGGTCATTATTGGCCTGAAAAAATTGAACGATGTGATGATGAAGACATTCTTTCATGGTTGGAAAGTCATCTTTGTTTGATTCCTATGGAACCTCGCAAACCAGGTTGCTCGGTTGTTGAAGGCAAGGATATTACCAAAGTTAAGGTTGAAAATCTTGCAAATGCGGCTGATTATTGTTGGAATTCTATCATGAAAAAGGACTTGTGTGGATTTGCTGAAGCATATAAAGCATCATTTGAGGCCCAAGTAGCAATGTTCCCGGCTATGATACGCGATTGTGTGGAATCATACATTAATAAATATAAAAACAAGGATGGTGTTTTAGCATGGAAAATGCCTGGTGCCGGCGGAGGCGGTTATCTGGCTTTGGTGGTTGAAAACATTGAAAAGTTTGTTGCCGATAATCCAGAAGCTATTACTCTTATTATTAGAAGAAATTAATATCTCTATAATGAAAAAAGATAGTAGAATGAACTACTATCTTTTTTCATTTCCTCTCAGTTGTTTTAGCGTGTGATAATAAAGCACTTATATTATATTTTTAGGAATAAACAGACAGACTAAATTGCGTAAAGCATTTATGTAAATACTTTATAGTTTAATATGCAATAATAGGCAATTTAAAAGTGAATTTAGAACCTACATTTTCTTCAGAAGAGAAGTCAAGTATTCCCTTATGTACCTTTATGAATTCTCTGCATAACGATAATCCCAAACCAGTTCCTTCTTCTTGTCGTATGCCGGTTGTGGTAATGCCAATTTGCTCCCTTAGTGCATTTTGAACCTCTTCATTCATTCCGCAACCATAATCAGTTATATTACAAATAAAGTAAGAGTCTTCAATTTTGGTTTCAATGTCAATTGACGAATCGTCATCACTGAATTTTATCGAGTTAACTATTATGTTTCTCGCTACAGTTGTAATCATTTTTTTGTCGCCCCAAAATTCTTCGCACTTGCTATTGTCAACGTAATTAATTGTTATGTTATGAATGTTAGCCATTGAAGACGCCGACTTTATTGCATCGTTAATGGCTTCACTAAACTGGAAGCTGCTTGGCTGGAATATTAGTTTGCCCATTTGGGACTTTGTCCAACTCAATAAATCTTCAAGCAAAGTAAATAATTCGTTAGAACTATCAGTTATTGCATGCAGCAATTCCTTATAGTCATCGCCAATTGAGTTTTCGTCAAGTCCTTCGTCCAGAATGTTTAGCACCGACTTAATGGTGCCAAGCGGTGAGCGTAAATCATGAGCAACAACTGCATACAATTTGTCTCTATTCTGAATTAATCGCTTTAGTTCGTCTGTCTGGTTGATAATAGTTCTTTTATCGGCCACAGACATAAGCTGATGTCTTATTCTAATCAGAATCTCTTCGGTATTAAATGGCTTTGAGATAAAGTCGCTACATCCAGCCTTAAAGCCCTTAACCATGTTGTTGGTGTCACTTAATGCAGTTACGAATAAAAACGGGATGTCTTTTATCGAATCTATTTGTGTTTTTAATTCTGCAGTTTGATATCCATCCATTTCGGGCATCATAATGTCAAGCAGCACAAGGTCTGGATGCAACTCTTGCATTTTCGCTATGGCTTCCTTGCCATTATATGCTATAATAGTTTTATACTTCTCCCTTTTTAGAATTGCATCTAATAGGAGAGTATTAGTGGCATTGTCGTCAACTATAAGTATGGTAAAGTCAGATGGATTAATGTTTCGATTCATAATTACTGATATTCAACTCATTGCAAAATTAAAATCAAAAAATGTATTAAACAAAAATATTACTTCCTTTTGTGATAAAAATTATGAAAGTTGAAAATAATTATCAACTAAATATGGTGTGACAAAATGTCAATTTTTATATTTATAACTATAGTTTGGCACATATTATGCTTAAACTATATGTAATTGAACGAAACAATAAAAATTAAAAACATACAATCATGACAATTAAACCATTATCAGACAGGGTTCTAATTGAACCAGCAGAGGCTGAAGTAAAGACAGCAGGCGGCATTATCATACCAGATTCTGCCAAAGAAAAACCACTTAAGGGTAAGGTTGTTGCAACAGGCAATGGCACTAAAGATGAAGAAATGGTGGTTAAGGTGGGTGACACCGTACTATATGGTAAATATGCAGGAACCGAGCTTGATGTAGATGGCGCAAAGTATTTGATGATGCGTCAAAGTGACATTCTTGCAATTGTAGAATAATAAAAAGCATATCAAAATGGCAAAAGAAATCAAATTCGATATAAAGGCTCGTGAAGAGCTCAAGAAAGGCGTTGACGCATTGGCTAACGCTGTAAAGGTAACACTTGGTCCTAAAGGCCGTAACGTGATTCTTGAAAAGAAATTTGGTGCGCCTCACATCACAAAGGACGGTGTAAGTGTTGCTAAAGAAATTGAACTTGAAGATAAATTCCAAAACATAGGTGCACAACTTGTAAAGGAAGTTGCATCAAAGACTGGTGATGACGCAGGCGATGGCACAACTACAGCCACACTCCTTGCACAAGCAATCATCAACACCGGCTTGAAAAATGTCGCAGCAGGAGCAAACCCAATGGATGTGAAGCGCGGTATTGATAAAGCTGTTGCTAAGGTTGTAGAGTGCATCAAAGCTCAAGCGCAAGAAGTAGGCGACGATTTCAACAAGATTGAAAACGTAGCTCGCATTTCAGCTAACAATGATGCTGAAATTGGACAACTTATTGCTGAAGCAATGAAAAAGGTGAAAAAAGAAGGTGTAATTACAGTTGAAGAAGCTAAGGGAACAACTACAACAGTGGAAGTGGTTGAAGGTATGCAATTCGACCGTGGATACATTTCTCCATATTTCGTTACAAATAGTGAAAAGATGGAATGTGAAATGGACCATCCTTTCATTCTTCTATATGACAAAAAGATTTCTAACCTAAAGGATATGTTACCAATTCTTGAAGCAACAGCTCAAAGTGGACGTCCTTTGTTGATTATCGCTGAAGATGTTGATAGCGAAGCACTTGCTACATTGGTAGTAAACCGTCTTCGTGGCGCCTTGAAGATTTGTGCAGTTAAGGCTCCTGGTTTTGGCGATCGTCGTAAAGAAATGCTTGAAGACATCGCAGTGCTAACTGGCGGTATGGTAGTATCGGAAGATAAGGGTATTAAGCTCGACGGTGCTACAATTGACATGCTTGGCACAGCAGAAAAAGTTTCTGTAAACAAAGAAACAACTGTTATTATCAACGGTCTTGGCGACAAAAATGCTATTGCTGACCGTGTGGCTCAAATCAAGACTCAAATTGAAACTACAAAGTCAACCTACGATAAAGAAAAATTGCAAGAACGTCTTGCTAAGATGGCGGGCGGTGTAGCAGTTCTTTATATTGGCGCACCATCTGAAGTAGAGATGAAGGAAAAGAAGGACCGAGTTGACGATGCATTGAGTGCGACTCGCGCTGCTGTAGCGGAAGGTATTGTGCCTGGTGGAGGTGTAGCATACATCCGTTGCATCGAAAGCCTTGAAGGTTTTAAGGGTGATAACGATGATGAAACTACAGGTATCGAAATCATTCGCCGCGCCATTGAAGAACCTCTTCGCCAAATCGTTGCAAATGCAGGTCTTGAAGGTGCAGTTGTTGTTCAAAAAGTAAAAGAAGGTAAGGGTGACTACGGATATAATGCTCGTACAGACAAATATGAAAACTTGTTTGAAACTGGCGTTATTGACCCTGCTAAGGTATCTCGCGTTGCACTTGAAAATGCAGCATCAATCGCTGGCATGTTCTTGACAACAGAATGCGTAATCGCAGAAAAGACAGAACCTGCGGCTCCTGCAGCACCTGCAGCTCCAGGAATGGGTGGCATGATGTAAGAATAAGCAAAACCATATATATATAAATAAGCCTTGCTAAAAATTTAGCAAGGCTTATTTATTATTTAAGAATTTGTTGGGCGTGTTCTTTTACTTTTACTTGTTTTGGACCGATGATTTCAGTTACAACACCATTTTCGTCGGTTATGAATGTTGTTCTAAATGTTCCCATACCAACTTTCCCACACATTTTCTTTTCGCCATAAACTCCAAGTGTTTCTACTAAAACTTTATCGGTATCAGCAATAATTGGAAATGGCAAATCATATTTTTCTATAAATTTCTTGTGTGATGCCTCACTTTGAATACTTGCACCAACTATTGCGAATCCGTTGCTTAACAATGCATCATAATTGTCACGCAAGTTGCAAGCTTGGTTTGTGCAACCAGGAGTGTTGTCTTTTGGATATACGTATAAAACTAATTTTTTACCTGCAAAATCGCTAAGGTGAAGAGTATTACCATTTTGATCTTTGCCTAAAATTTCAGGCAGTTTTTGTCCAATTTCAATCATTTTTTATTCGGTTTAAATTACTTTTCAAATTTATAAAATCAACGTTTTAATTCAAATGTTTTGAGGAAAAATATTTGTTGTTTGCGCAAAATAAATGTCTTCTGAAAAAACTTTTTTTTGATTATAAATGTTATTACTTTGTAATAAAATTGAAGATAATGCTTTATAAATTTGCATAGGTTAAACTATATATGATAAAAATGCAAAACATATTAGTTGTAGAAGACGAGAGCGTTTTGTGCGATGTTCTTAAAATCAATCTCGAAATAGCAGGATTTAGCGTTGACACTGTGTGTTCAGCTGAGGATGCGCTTAAACAGCCCGATCTTAAAAAATATGATTTATTCATACTTGACGTAATGCTCGAGAAGATGAACGGATTTGAGTTGGCAACAAAATTGCGCGAAGATGAAAGTCTGGCAAAAAAGCCAATTATATTTTGCACTGCATTAAGTTCAGAAATTGATATTATAAAAGGTTTTGAAACAGGAGCCGACGATTATATCAAGAAACCGTTTTCAATGAATGAACTCATTTTGAGAGTGAAAAGCGTGCTTCGCCGTTGTGAAACTCAAAAACAAAAGACAATAAAATACGAGAATCTTGAAATCTTGATAGCTGAGCGAAGGTGTTTAATAGATGGAGAAGAACTGTTTTTAACAAAAAAGGAGTTTAATCTATTATGCTATCTTATGTCGAACACAAATTTTGTATTTACTCGTGATGAACTTTTGGATTCAGTGTGGGAAGATGATGTTTGTGTTGTTGACAGAACAATCGATGTAAACATTAATCGTTTACGAAAAAAATTAGGCAAATACGGTAAAAACATATTTACTAAATCAGGCTATGGCTATGGTTTTAAAACGCACGATTAACTATCAGAATAGGCTATTTATAGCAATCTTAGTTTTTACTTGGATAATAACGTTCACTTTTTGTATCGTACAATACAGTAGAGAGAAGGAATATAAAGTAGAAGTTATAAAAACACGCCTCCAAGAAATTAACAATCGAATTATAAGTGACCTTGAAAATGGCAAAACAATAGATGACAATTATGTGAATCAACTATCAAAAGTTGATTCCGTAAGAGTTTCATTAATTGCTCTTAACGGTGATGTGATATATGACTCAAACAAGAATGCAGTCATGCAAAATCACAGCGATAGGCAAGAAGTGATTGATGCCATAAAAACAGGGAAAGGATATACAATTCGTCGACAATCGGCAGCAAACGACCAAGATTATTTCTATTCAGCAACATTAGCAAAAAATTTGGTTGTTCGCACATCGCTATTGTATAATAGCACATTGAAAAACTCTCTATCAATCAATTTAATATATACGTATATTATAATTATTACAACTATTGTAATTTCGCTCTTCGGATACTTTGCATCGCGACGCATTAGCAAAAATGTGCAAGCACTAAGAGATTTTGCAGTATTAGCCGAACGAGGCAATATTGAGAATTTTGACATTGCCGAATTTCCTAAAAATGAATTGGGTGAAATTTCCGGACATATTGTTAACCTATATCGCAATCTTCAAAAAACAGCCAAAGAGAGAGACGTACATTTGCAAGAAGCAATTTTTGAAGAATCAGAAAAGACTCGAATTAAGCAGCAATTGACCAATAATATAAATCATGAACTTAAGACACCGGTTCATGCCATACAGGCATGTCTTGAAACTATCATCAACCATGGCAGTCAATTGTCTGAAGATGCAAAAAAAGAATTAATTGAGAAATCGTACACTAACTCCCAAAGATTGGCAAATTTGCTGCACGATATATCAATTATCACACGCATGACAGAGGCTGCAAACAAAATTGAGGTTCGCGAGTTGCAATTAAGTAAATTGATTTATGCTACAGCAAATGAGTTCCTTTCATTGTATCCAGCCGATAAATTTATGAATCTCCATATTGATATACCTAAAGATTTAGAAATTATTGGCAATTCAAGTTTGTTGGAATCTGTCTTTAAGAACCTTTTTGAAAATGCAGTTAATTACTCCGAAGGCACTGATATGTATTTAAAATGTGTTTGCGAGTCTGACGATATCATAAATTTCTCATTCTATGATAATGGTAAAGGTGTTGCTCCCGAACATCTTATTAAAATATTTGAGCGATTCTATAGAGTTGACGATGGCAGATCGAGGGTGAGCGGTGGCACTGGTTTAGGGTTGTCAATCGTGAGAAACGCAATCTTATTTCACAAAGGCAGCATAACAGCACTTAACAGGAACAATGGTGGATTACAATTTGATTTTACCATTACGAAACAATAAATTATTAAAACAAAAACTTAAACAGAAAGGAGATGAGTCCTATTTTTACAATTATCTTGGTTGTACTCGCATTACTGGCAGTCCTTGACCTAATAGTGGGAGTGTCGAACGATGCGGTCAACTTCTTAAATGCATCATTGGGCGCAAAAGTTGCATCAATGAGAGTAATTCTTATTGTTGCTGCCACAGGCATCTTGATAGGTGTTCTCACATCAAGCGGAATGATGGAAATTGCACGAAACGGAGTGTTCCATCCACAAATGTTTACATTTAAAGAAGTGATGTTTCTTTTTGTGGGTATAATGCTTTCTGATGTGATTTTGTTAAACACATTTAATGCTCTTGGATTGCCCACATCAACTACAGTATCACTTATTTTTGAATTGCTCGGCTCGGCAGTTGCTATAGCATTGTATAAAATCTCAAACAGCGACGTTCTTACCATTGCCAACCTTGACCAATTTATCAATTCAGGAAAAGCGTTAGGCATGATAACTGGTATCCTATGTTCTGTTGTATTAGCGTTCATTGCCGGTTCTGTATTAATGTATGTATCTCGATTGATTTTTACGTTTAGATTTAAGGACAATATTAAAAAATTTGGTTCTATATGGTGTGGCGTGTCAATTGTGGGCATAATCTATTTCGCTATTTTCAAAGGACTAAAGGACTCTGGACTGATAACCGAAACATTCTCTACATTTGTTTCCGACAACTTAATTGCAGTGCTGTTGGGCTTGTGGGTTATATGTTCTATTATACTCTACATATTGCAACGTTTAAATGTTTGCATCCTTAAAATAACTATTTTAAGCGGCACATTTGCGCTTGCATTAGCATTTGCAGGCAACGACCTTGTAAATTTCATCGGTGTGCCATTGGCAGGCTTCGACTCATATAATATGGCTATGAATAGCGGAACCGAAGATATGCTAATGGGAGGGTTAGTCAACACTTCTCCTGTGACCATTTGGTTACTATTCCTTTCTGGTGTTGTCATGGCAATAACACTGTTCTTGTCGAAGGATGCAATGAAAGTAGCAGCAACTACGCTGAACTTATCGTCAAAGAACTCTGGAGACGAGCGTTTTGGGTCATCACCAATTTCACGTTCAATAGTGCGCTGCACAATTAATCTAAATAAACGAATAAAAAATAGTTTGCCAAACTCGATAGTAGATGCAATAAATAACCGATTCCGAGCATTATCAGAAGAAGAGCAGGACGATGCGAGCTATGATAAGATTCGAGCTGTTGTAAACCTAACAGCTGCAGCCATTTTGATTTGCATTGGCACATCACTAAAGTTGCCACTTTCAACCACATATGTTGTGTTTATGGTGTCAATGGGTAGTTCGCTAGCCGACAGAGCATGGGATAGAGACAGCGCAGTTTATCGCATATCTGGAGTGCTTATTGTGATATCAGGGTGGTTTATGACTGCTTTAATCGGATTTACTCTTTCGTTACTTGTTGGCCTATTCTTAATATGGGGCGAGGCAATTTCATTGGTGATTTTAGTGATAGCTTGTGGTTACATTCTTTGCCATCACTATATTAACGCTCCTAAAAAGAAGGGCAAAACCGATGAGAGCATCATTGCATTTGATAATGAAATAGATAAGAAGGAAATACTATATCTATATACCGATGCAATATGTAAGACAATGGAAGAAGTGTCGGGCATTTATAACAGAATGCTAATTGCTCTATATGATGAAAACCGAGCTGCACTGAAAATCGAAAAGATTAAGAGCGAAGAAATGTATCATAAAGCCACCGAAGCAAAATATGGCATTGTGCCAAAGCTTTCACGCCTAGAAGAAGACAATATTCCTACAGCACACTTCTATGTTCAGGTTGTGGATTATATATGCGAAGTGACTAAGGCGCTTTTACACTGCACTCGTCCCGCATACGAACACATCAACAACAACCATACAGGCTTCACAAGCGAACAAATAAAGGACTTAAAGATGATTAATGACGGTGTTAACAACATTTTCTATGTCATTAACAAGATGCTTCGTGAAAAGGACTTCAAGGGCTTGGATAGTGTGATGCAAATGCGCGATGATCTATTCGACACAATCGCAGAATGCATTAAGAGCCAAATTAAGCGACTGAAAGAAGTGGAAGGCAGCACCAGGTCAAGTGCTCTATATTTCAACTTGCTTAACGAAACTAAAACAATGATGCTTCAATCTCGCAATGTGATTAAAGCTCAGGCTTATTTCCTTAACGAAATTGATGAAAAATAAGAGTAATTCGGCTATGATAAAAGCCCAACTCACAAGAGTTGGGCTTTTGTTTTATTTTATTAATGTCACTTTGCTTGAATCACTTAAGTCAACCAGTTTTTGCTTAAATAGCAGGCCTAATGCTTTTTTGAAATCTTTTTTACTGCATTGAAAAACCACTCTAATCTCATCAGGTGATGAAGAATCTGTTATATGCATGATTCCACGATTCTTACTCAAAAACGAAAGTATGCTATCTGCAACTTCTTGAACTCTCGATTTTTCGTTTTTGCCTAAAGTAACGTCAATTTTGCCGTCATTACGAACAGATTTAATGTAGCCTTTATGTTTTTCTCCGATATTAACATCCTCAAATATCTGATTATGGTATATCATTCCCCAAAATAGATTATTGATAATTACCTTATACCCTAAATCAGTGCGTTGGGTAATAAGAATATCAACTTCTTCAAAATTCTTAAATTGCGGGATTGTATTATCAAGAAACTTATCAAGTTTTGCCGAAGCCACAATTCTTTGTGTGTTATCGTCAACATAGATGTATACAATATACCATCTGCCTTCAATCATTCTCACTTTTTGTTCTCTAAAAGGAACAAGCAAGTCTTTTGTAAGCCCCCAATCCATAAAAGCCCCAACTTTACTAATGTTTTTAGCTCGAAGAAGGGCAAATTCTCCAACCATTGCCTTTGGTTGTTCTGTTGTTGCCACTAAGCGATCTTCAGAATCGTTATAAACAAAAACATCAACCAAATCACCTATTTGCATATCTCGCACGGTGTATTTGCGTGGCATTAAAATTTCCTCATCGGTGTCGGGTGTGCCTACATATAATCCGAAATCCACAGACCTTTTAATCTGTAATGTATTTATTTTCCCTAATTGTGCTGCCATATAATTATATATTTATGCAAATATCGCAATAATTTTGTGAATTAATAGGTTTAAATATTTGAAAAATTTGTTGTACCTTTATATTTCACATAACTGAATTAAACGTCATACGAGAAAAAATGGGAAAAAGCATATCATTATTTGGTCTTATCACACTCATTACATGTGCCTTATCAAGCTGTAACTTAGGAAGTGCAATTAACGCATCAGGTGACGCCGACACTGTGCAAATTTCTATGATTGAAATTGGCGATACTGCTTCATTCCCGTTGATTACAGGCGAAAAGTGCGAGGTGTTAGCAAAATGTAGTGTTGATTTTCCAGAATCATATATTAACGCCGAAAACACTTTGACCCTACAAAAATTATTTAATAACATTGTACTTGAAGTGGAAGACACTCTTAATGCTAATGACGCATTAAACAAAATGGCGGCTAACATTTTAGACCAATATGGAGTTGACGAACAAGAAAATATAGAACACATAGATGAAGATTATGAAATAGTTTTCCAATATGCGAACTACACCAATATTCGAACTATCTATAACAAGTCGGAAATTATATCTTTTTGCAAAACAGAAGAAACAATAAAGAACAACAATTCGACAATGAAATCAAGTCATTATCTTAATTTCGACTTGCAAAACATGAGTTATATCGACCTTAATCAGTTATTCCCAGAATCAACCCACGATGTGCTGACCGAACTATTGAAAAAGAAATTAATAAAGCAACTGGATGTTGAAACTGAAGACGATGTTATTAATCTCGGCTATTTTAATTTGGACAATCTACGAGTAAATAACAATTTCTATATCAACGAAAATGGCATTACCTGGAATTTCATTCCTTATGAAATTTCACTTTTAAGTGTTGGTGAAACATCGATAACACTCGATTTTGATGATCTTCAGATGTATATGCTCAATACTCCGCTTACTGAAAGACTATTGAAGAACAATTAAAAATTTGAATTTAATGGAACACTTGCTTAAATATTTTCCAAATCTTTCGAGTACACAAACAGAACAATTCCGAGCCTTAGGCGCTCTGTATCCTGAATGGAACGACAAGATTAATGTTATTTCTCGTAAAGATATCGATAACCTATATGTTAATCATATTTTGCATTCTTTAGGAATAGTGCAGTTTTTGAAATTTGAAGATGGAACCAAAGTTTTAGACTTCGGCACAGGAGGAGGGTTTCCGGGAATTCCGTTGGCTATTTTTTACCCAAACGTTACATTTCATTTGGTTGACAGAATTGGTAAAAAACTAAAGGTTGCGCAAGATATTGTTGACAAATTAGGTTTGACTAATGTTACCATTCAACATGGTGACATTAAAGAAGTAAAAGGAAAATTTGACTTCGTTGTAAGTAGGGCAGTCATGGACATGAATGACATGGTGCCTTTAGTTAGACGATTGGTGTCGGATGAAATGAAGAACGCATTACCAAATGGAATCATTTGCCTAAAAGGTGGTGACCTGAAAGAAGAATTGAAAAAATTCAAAGATGTTCTGTCATGTGATTTAAATGTTTATTATGACGAAGCGTTTTTTGAGACAAAGAAAGTTGTTTATTTACCACTTTAATCCGTAAATGATGAAAATAACACGATTTGTGTCACGAATATTCCAAGAAAATTGCTACCTACTCTGGGACGATGAAAGCCAAGAGGCTGCAATAGTGGACCCTGGAATGATGTCAAGTGATGAACAAAATCAAGTTGACACATTTTTAAAAAACAACAACATTGTTCTAAAATATGTATTGTTGACCCATGCACACATCGACCATGCAGCATCTGCCGAGTATTTAAGCAAAACACATAAAGCCATAGTTTGTGCTCATAGTGGCGAAACGCATCTTGCACAAAATTTACCTATGCAAAACGAAATGTTTGGATTAGGGCTAAAGATACAACCTTTAACAATAGGCAAAACACTATCTGATGGAGATGTGTTGCATGTTGCAAACGAAAAAATCGAAGTTCGTCATTGCCCAGGACACTCAGAAGGGGGAGTGATATTTTATTTAGAAGAATCGGGCTCGGCATTTGTGGGCGATAGCATATTTATGGGCAGTATAGGTCGCACTGATTTGTGGGGAGGCGATTACGACACATTAATAAATAGTATAAACAATCAGATTCTAACACTTCCTGACGACACATGTCTATATAGCGGTCACGGCCCTTCAACAACTGTGTTGTTTGAAAAGCAACAAAACCCTTTTTTGAAGTAATATTTAATACGCGCTATAAATAAAAATTCCCGAGTGATTAACCTCGGGAATTTTTTTCTTTCCTATTAAGTCATTTATTCTGCTTCTGTATTTTCAGAGCTTGGCTTAAGCCACTTGTCAAGCCAACCAAAGAATTCACGTTGCCAACAAATAGCATTTTGAGGTTTCAAAATCCAGTGATTTTCATCAGGGAACGATACCATTCGTGTAGGAATGCCACGTAGTTTAGCAGCATTAAATGCCATCATACCTTGTGTAAATACGATTCTGTAATCTTTTTCACCAACTGTTATCATGATTGGAGTATCCCAATTTTGAACAAACTTATGTGGCGAGTTAGCAAATGTGTTTTGAGCTATTGCATTATCCTTATCCCAGAATGCGCCACCCATATCCCAGTTAGCGAACCACATTTCTTCTGTTTCAAGATATTGACTTTCGATGTTGAAAATACCCGCATGAGCAATAAATGCAGCAAAACGGCCTTCGTGGTGACCAGCCAACCAATAAACAGAGAAACCACCATAGCTTGCGCCAACAGCACCTATGCGTTCTGCATCGATATATGATTCATTCTTCATATAATCTACAGCGCTAAAGTAGTCCTTCATGTTTTGACCACCGTAATCACCTGAAATTTGTTCATTCCATTCTGTTCCAAAACCAGGAAGGCCTCTTCGATTAGGGGCAATTACAACATAGCCGTTTGAAGCCATCAGACGAAGATTCCAACGATAAGACCAGAATTGGCTTACTGGAGATTGAGGACCACCTTGACAATATAGAATAGCCGGATATTTCTTATTTGGGTCGAAGTTTGGAGGAAGCACCACCCAAGTTGTCATCAACTTTCCGTCAGTAGTTGGCACTAATTTCTTTTCAACCTTAATTGGTGATAATTGTGCAAGCACATCAGCATTAACCTTAGTTAGTTGTACTGGTTCTGAGCCTTCCTTAACTGCAAAAATTTCATTTGGTTCGCTTATGCTGTGACGCAATGTGTAAACCACATCTTTGCCAGGGAATACGCCTGCATAGTCGTAGTCGCCAGAGGCAACAGTGTCAATTTTATGCGATTCAACATCAACCTTAAACATAGGAATTGTGCCTTGGAACGGTGCTGTGAAGTATATTGACTTGTCGTCGTTAGCCCAAGCAAAACCATCGGCTGCATAATCCCATTCTGCAGTTAAATCGGTTTTTGTGCCGTTCTTAATATCAAGTACAAAAATCCTGTTTTTATCGCTTTCATAGCCATCACGTTCCATCGACAACCATGCAACCTTGCTACCATCATGTGAAAATACCGGATTTGTATCATAACCAAGGTTTCCTTCAGTAAGGTTTACAGTTGTTTTATCGGCCAAGAAATATTGATAAAGGTCAGAATTGGTAGAAAGAGAATACTCCATGCCTACCTTTTTACGACTTACATAAATCAAACTTTCACTATCAGAAGCCCAAGCAATAGATTCTGCTCCACCAAAAGGTTTCATAGGTGCTTCATATGGCTCGCCCTCAAGTATATCATATACATTTGAAACATTATTACCATCAAAATCACCAACAAATGTGTGAGGTATAGTAGTAACCCATTCGTCCCAATGGCGATACATCATGTCGTCGATGATACGAGCAGTTGACTTTTTCAAATCAGGATGTATGTCACTTACGGTTTCTCCGAATTTTATTTGAGAAATAATTGCAACTTTTTTCTCATCAGGAGAAAAAACAAAAGCATCTACACCGTTATCAACATTTGAAACGCATTTGCTATTTGAGCCGTCGGCGTCCATAACAAATATTTGCATTGATTCTCCGTTCTTACCCAAGTAAGCAATCTTTTTACCACCATCAAGCCAAACTTCATTATGCTCAGATGATGCAGTAACAGTTAATCTAGTTTGATTAGAGCCATCGGCATCCATTACCCATAACTCGCGATTGCTTTTGTTTAAGGCATAGTTGTCATAGGAAATGCCATAAAGCACTTTAGTGCCATCGGGTGAAACTTGTACGCCTGTTACTCTACCAAGTCCGTCAAGAATCTCAGGAGTAAATTGACCATTTTCAATTTTCAGGTTTGGCTTATCGATGACATGCTCATCGGTAGCAGTGTCACACGACGTAACAGTTGCTAAGGCCATAATTGACGCCATAATAGTTTTCGTTGTAAAATTCATATTGAATTCAAATTAAAATTTATTATTATTGTTTTTTGTATTCCGCTTTGGTTTGTAGTTTTTTGTATTCTTATCCTTAAATCTGTTATTTGCAGGTTGGCCGCCTCGTGGTATTTGACCAATGCCTCTTGGATAAATTTTTGACAACAAATCTGTTCGTTTTAATCTCATTAATGAGTTAAAAATGTCCCTTTTATATTCATCGTCATACCAGAAGAAATATTTTCTTTGAGCCAATTTTTCTTCCTTTGTTAAGGGAGTATACACAGGTGCAAGAGTGTAGGGATGCATTCCGCAATAATACGTTTCAGTAGAAACTGTCATTGGCGTAGGTGTAAAGTCTTGCACTTGTTCTAAATGAAAATTCAGATGTTTGGTTTCAACTGCTAATTCGGCCATGGCAACTTCTGTGCATCCGGGATGTGATGAAATGAAATAAGGTATCAACTGCTGCTTCAAATGATATTTATCATTTAAGTTGTCAAAAATGTTCTTAAATTCGTGAAATAACTTAAACGAAGGTTTTCTCATTAAGAACAACACATCGCCGTTGGTGTGCTCTGGAGCGACTTTCAATCGACCAGAAACATGGTTTACAATTAATTGCTCTATATATTGTTTATTCGTTTTGTTTATTTTATCACTCTTATTCTTGTGCATCGCCAAATCATAACGCACACCGCTTCCAATAAACGATTTTTTAATGCCTTCAATATTGTCAACTGCTTTATAGATATCCAATAATGGTTGATGGTCGTTATTTAAGTTGGTGCAGGGTTTTGGATGCAAACAAGATGGTCTTTGACATTTCTTACAAAGATCTCTGTCACTGCCACCCATTGAATACATGTTAGCCGAAGGGCCACCTAAATCAGAAATGTAGCCCTTAAAGTCATGCATTTTTGTAACTTGTTCAACTTCTCGCAATATCGACTCTTTGCTTCTGCTTGAAATAAACTTCCCTTGATGTGCAGAAATTGTGCAAAATGCGCACCCGCCAAAACAGCCTCTATGTAGGTTCACAGAATGCCGAATCATTTCATATGCCGGTATTGTCTTCCCATTATAGCGTGGGTGCGGCAAACGTGTGTATGGCAAATCAAACGAAGAGTCAATCTCAGCAGTCGACATAGGAGGATTAGTACGATTAACTTTTATAGCGATGTTACCTGTCTTTTGCCAAATGTCATGACCTTCCCACAAATTTGACTCAATTTCAATTGTTTTAAAATTTTCAGCCTGACATTTTTTTGACTTAACGCACTCTTCAAAGGAGTGTAGTATACGGCAGTTATCGTTATCAATCGGCAATTCAGATAACGGACGACGAACTACAGTTTGTGGAATGTTTGTAATTTTTGAAATAACATTTCCGTTTTCTAATGCTTTAGCGATTTCAATTATAGGCTTTTCACCCATTCCATACACTAAAATATCAGCATCACATTCTGCTAAAATCGAAGGACACAACTTGTCTTTCCAATAATCATAATGCGATAATCGGCGCAAAGAAACCTCTATGCCGCCTGCAACGATAGGGGTGTCAGGAAATAATTCACGTAAAATTTTAGAGTATACAATAGTCGGGTAGTCTGGTCGCATGCCGGCTTTGCCGTTTGGGGTATACGCATCGTCGCTTCTTCGACGGTGGGCTGCAGTGTAATGATTAACCATTGAATCCATTGCTCCTGCAGATATTCCAAAAAACAAACGCGGTTTACCAAGTTTCTTAAAATCTCTCAGGTCGTCACGCCAATTTGGTTGTGGCACAATAGCAACTCTATACCCATTTGCCTCTAAAACTCTACCTATTACCGACGAACCCATTGAGGGGTGGTCGATATAGGCATCGCCCGAAAACAAAATCACGTCAATATAATCCCAATTCAATTGCTCAACTTCTTTTTTTGTTGTCGGCAACCATAGGTTTTTTCTTATGTTTTTATTGTCGATATTTGCCATATTCAAATTATTTCTCTTCTAACTTAGCCAAGCGATTTTCAAGTTTTACAATCTCATCGCGCAATTGAGCCGCTTGAAGGAAATCCATTTCCTTTGCAGCCGCAATCATATCTTTACGCAATCGTTCAATAGTTTTTTCCAAGTCTTGAGTACCCATATATTGGATGACAGGGTCAGCAGCCATATCAATATTTACGCCAAAATCTTGTTTGTGTATAACTTTAGTATCGATTGGCTTATTAATTCTATGACCCGCTTGTCGAAGATTCTTTTCGGTGATTTGGTCAAATTCATTATCTACACCTATAATTGCATTTCTTGCTTTAATAATAGCCTGAGGTGTAATTCCGTGTTGCTCGTTATATGCCAACTGAATGGAGCGGCGACGCTCAGTTTCATCGATTGTTTGCTGCATTGATTGTGTGATTTTGTCAGCATACATTATTACTTCACCGCTTAAGTTACGCGCAGCACGCCCTGCAGTTTGTGTCAACGAACGATTGTTTCTTAAAAAGCCTTCTTTATCGGCGTCAAGGATAGCCACAAGCGACACTTCTGGCAAATCCAAACCTTCTCTCAACAAGTTAACACCAATAAGCACATCAATAGCACCGGCTCTTAGGTCGTCCAGAATTTGAATACGGTCCATCGTTTCAACATCTGAATGGATGTACGCCACTCTAATGTCGTGTCGCGACAAATAATCTGATAGTTCCTCGGCCATTCTTTTTGTTAAAGTAGTTACCAAAGTTCTTTCATTACGTTCAACACGTATTTGAATTTCATTAATCAAATCATCCATTTGTCCCATCGAAGGCCTTACGGTAATTAACGGGTCAAGCAAGCCAGTAGGGCGAATAATTTGTTCGGTAACAATGCCTTCACACCTTTCTAACTCATAATTGGCAGGTGTGGCACTGACATAAATGGTCTGCGGTGTTAATGATTCAAATTCTTCAAATTTAAGAGGGCGATTATCAACAGCCGCTTGCAAACGAAAACCATAATTAACCAAATTAATTTTTCTAGATTGGTCGCCACCATACATACCGCGGATTTGTGGCACTGTCACATGGCTTTCGTCAATAATTGTCAAGAAGTCTTTAGGGAAATAATCAAGCAAACAGAATGGGCGCATTCCCGGTTCTCGCCCGTCGAAATATCTTGAATAATTTTCAATGCCAGAACAATATCCAACCTCTTTAATCATTTCAATGTCATACTCAACACGTTCCTTAAGTCGACGTGCTTCAACAGGACGTGCCTCATTATAGAACATGTCGACTTGCGTGCCAAGATCCACACAAATTTGTCCTACTGCTTGCGCCACACGTTCCTTTGATGCGACAAACAAATTGGCGGGATAGATATTAAACGATTCAACCGACTCTGTTGCAAGTTGAGTTTCGGGGTCCAATATTTGGATTGTTTCAATTTCATTTCCCCAGAATATCACCCTTACCATAATCTTTTCATAAGCCAACGATATGTCAACAGTGTCACCGGTTACTCTGAAAGTACCACCCACAAATTGAACTTCGCTTCGAGAATAAAGGGCGTCGACAAGCATTGTCAGGAACTTATCGCGCGACAAATCCTGGCCAACTTCAACAAATATCGTATTCTTTCCAAAATCTTCAGGATTACCCATGCCATAAATGCATGAAACTGAAGAAACCACGATTATGTCCTTGCGACCCGATAATAATGCCGCTGTTGTTGAAAGGCGAAGGCGATCAATTTCTTCATTAATGGCCAAATCCTTTTCAATGTATTTATCGGTTGATGGAATATATGCTTCTGGCTGATAATAATCATAATATGACACAAAATAGTGAACCGAGTTTTCAGGGAAAAAAGCTTTGAATTCTGAATATAACTGAGCAGCCAGCGTTTTGTTGTGCGATAAAATTAAAGTGGGTTTCTGAGTGTTGGCAATAACGTTAGCCATGGTGAACGTTTTACCCGAACCAGTAACCCCCAATAATGTTTGATAGGGAACACCATTATTTACGCCTTCAGACAATTCTCTGATTGCGTTAGGCTGGTCGCCTGTTGGCTTGTATTCTGAATGAAGCTTGAATTCCATAAACTGAAATGTTCCTACTTATCTATCTATTGATGTACTTTAATTTACAAAAATACAAAAAAACAAAGTAAATACACATATTTATATATTTAAATCTGATTTAATGCTTATATGATTGATGTAATTTTTGTACTTTTGCAATCAAATAAGAAAGTACATTAGATGATTGCGATACAAAATCTTTCGGTTGAATTTAGCAGCGTACCTCTCTTCGATAGCATAAATTACGTTATAAACAAACGCGACCGCATAGCATTAGTGGGTAAAAATGGAGCGGGCAAATCCACAATGATGAAAATCATTGCAGGCTTGCAAGCCCCCACAGGAGGCTGTGTTTCAAAGCCAAGTGACATCACCATAGGTTACCTACCGCAACAGATGTTGTTAACCGACACCAAAACATTAAAGGAAGAGGTTAAGGAAGCATTTAAGCACGTTAACGATGTTAACGACATGGTTGAGCAATTAAATGCGCAGTTGCTCGACAGAACTGACTATGAAAGCGACGATTACCAATCGCTGATAGAACGATTGTCGCATTACACTGAACTTCAATCGATGTATAAATCGGAAAATAGCGAAGCCGAAATGGAACGCACATTATTGGGGCTTGGCTTTTTAAGGACCGATTTTGACCGTCCAACAAGTGAGTTTAGCGGCGGGTGGAGAATGCGTGTAGAATTGGCAAAGTTATTACTTCAAAAACCCGACGTGCTGTTACTTGACGAACCTACTAACCACTTAGACATAGAATCAATACAGTGGTTAGAGAATTTCATTAAAACAAAAAGTAACACAGTGATGCTTGTTTCACACGACAAAGCATTTATTGATAACGTAACCAATCGCACCATTGAAATTTCACTTGGCAAGATTTATGACTATGCCGTTAATTATTCGAAGTTCATAGAATTACGCCAGGAAAGAGTGGAACAACAAATGCGAGCATATCTTAATCAGCAAAAGCAAATTCAAGATACAGAAGCATTTATTGAGCGATTTAGATATAAGGCAACCAAATCAGTTCAAGTGCAAAGCCGCATTAAGCAATTGTCTAAAATAGACCGCATTGAGGTAGATGAAGTGGACAATTCACACTTGAGCCTGAAATTTCCACCGGCACCACGCTCAGGCGATTATCCAGTGATTGCAGATGAATTGGCAAAAAGCTACGGCGACCATTTAGTGTTTAGCGGCGTTAATTTCACCATTAAGCGCGGAGAAAAGGTGGCATTCGTTGGCAAAAACGGCGAAGGAAAATCCACATTAGTGAAATGTATTATGAACGAATTAAGCTACAACGGTAGTTTAAAATTAGGACATAATGTAAAAATAGGTTATTTCGCTCAAAATCAAGCACAATTGCTTGACGGCGAATTAACTGTGTTTGACACAATTGATAGAGTAGCAGTAGGCGATATTCGCACAAAGATTCGCGACATTTTAGGGGCATTTATATTTGGTGGAGAAGCCTCGGAGAAAAAAGTGAAGGTTCTTTCAGGCGGTGAAAAATCTCGTTTAGCAATGATTAAACTACTGCTCGAGCCAGTGAATTTGCTAATAATGGACGAACCGACAAATCACCTCGACATTCGCACTAAGGACATTCTAAAAGAAGCAATAAAAGCATTTAACGGGACTGTTATCGTAGTTTCGCACGACCGAGATTTTTTAGACGGATTAGTAGAGAAAGTATATGAATTTGGCGGCGGAAAAGTAAAAGAACACATTGGTGGTGTTTACGACTTCCTACAGTCAAAGCAATTGACAAATTTGCGAGAACTTGAAATAAAATCAACTACGCAAAAAAACGAGTCCGATTCGTTTAAAGGAGCAAAACAACCTGAAGCAATCAGCGAATCTAAACGTTCATATTTTGAACAAAAGGAACACGACAAACTAGTGCGCCAGGCTAAAAAAAGAGTTGACGAGTTTGAATCGAAAATTGCTGAATATGAGCAAAAAGTTGCGGAGATTGAGAATGCTTTGGCCTCAGGAGACATGTCTGACCCAGACATATACGACAAGCATCAACGCATAAACAAACAATTGGAAATGGCCATGTGCGACTGGGAATTAGCGTGCGAAGAACTTGAAAGGCTCAAAAACGATTAAAAAGAAAAATATAAACTAATTATAAATCAACATGAATAAATTAAAATTATCAATGTTAGCACTAGCTTTAATCACTACATTATCAATGAATGCAGATGATAAAGGTAAGATTGGTGTAGATAAGGCAAACTTAGACCTTAGTGTTGCGCCAGGTGAAGATTTTTACCAGTATGCAACTGGCGGATGGCAGAAAAATAATCCGCTCGACCCTCAATATGCTCGTTATGGCACATTTGACGAGTTAGCAGAAAACAATCGTGCTCAAATTAAAGAACTCATTCAAAACCTAGACAAATCAAATCCTGTTAGCGGCAGCGTTGCGCAAAAAGTAAACGATTTGTACAAACTAGGTATGGATAGCGTGCGTTTGAATGCCGAAGGGGCAAGTCCAATAGCTGCCGATTTGGAAAGAATATCAAAAATGAAACGAGAAGACCTTATGAGCACAATTTTCTGGATGCACAGAGACATTTCTTCTCCTTTCTTTGGATGCTACGTTATGGCCGATTTGGCAAACTCTGACGTGAACATAGTTTATGCTAGCCAAGCAAGCATTAGAATGGGTGACCGCGACTATTATCTTGAAAACGATGAAAACAGCACTCGCATCCGAAATGCTTATGTGAACTATATTGAAACTATCATGACATTGGCTGGCTATAAAAAGAAAGATGCTAAAAGAGCAGCCAAAAACATCCTTAAGATTGAAACAGAAATCGCAAAGGCTACGATGACTCGTGAAGAAAGCCGCGATATCTCAAAGATGTATAACATTTATCCTATTGATAAATTAAAAACTGAATACCCAAACATTGACTGGGACAATTTCTTTAACACATTGCAGCTTAAGGGCGTTGATAAAGTTTGTGTTACAGAACCAAAGGCAATGGCAAAAATCAATGAATTGTTGGTGACACTAAAGGACCAAGAAATCAAAGATTATCTTGCTTACGACTTAATAACATCGGCAAGTTCATACTTAAGCGACGCTTTTATCGATGCTAACTTTGAGATGTTCTCGCGTGTGATGTCGGGAAAAACAAAACAAGAACCTCGATGGAAACGTGCGCTAAATGTACCTAACCATATATTAGGAGAAGCCGTGGGCGAACTTTATGTGGAAAAATATTTCCCTGCAAGTTCAAAGGAAAAGATGCTAAAACTTGTAAACAATTTGAAAGTGGCTCTTGGTGAACACATCGCATCACTTGAATGGATGAGCGACAAGACCAAAGTTAACGCATTGATTAAGCTAAACAGTTTTACTGTGAAAGTAGGCTATCCTGACAAGTGGAGAGATTATAGCGGAATAACAGTGGACCCAACAAAATCATATTGGGAAAATGTAAGAGCTGCGCGTGCATTTGAATCAGCACATGCTCTTTCAAAATATGGCAAACCAGTAGACCGCGACGAGTGGGGTATGACACCACAAACCGTAAATGCATATTACAACCCAACCACCAACGAGATTTGTTTCCCTGCAGGTATTCTACAAGCCCCATACTTCAACCCTAACGGAGATGACGCTTGCAACTATGGAGCAATTGGTGTAGTAATTGGCCATGAAATGACTCATGGATTTGATGACCAAGGTCGCAACTTTGACCAAAACGGCAATATGAAGGTTTGGTGGACAGACGAAGATGCGGAAAAATTCAAGTCAAAAACTCAAATCTTAATTGAACAATTCAATAAAATTGTTGTTCTTGGCGACACACACGCAAACGGTCAATTCACTCTAGGCGAAAACATTGCCGACCAAGGCGGTTTGCGAGTTTCATACACAGCATTTAAGAAAACCGAACAAGGAAAATCAGAAGAAAAAATAGATGGTTTCACTCCAGACCAACGTTTCTATTTGAGTTATGCCAACGTTTGGGCAGGCAACATTACAGACCAAGAAATATTGCGCAGAACAAAAGTTGACGTTCACTCATTAGGCAAGTGGAGAGTAAACGGTTCTCTTCGTAACATACAATCATTCTTCGATGCATTTGACATAAAAGAAGGAGATAAGATGTATCTTGCACCAGAAGAAAGAGTGATTATTTGGTAATAATAACATACACTTGTTTATATAAAGATGGATATGGGCAACTTTATCCATCTTTTTTTATCATAAACCCCAATTATGGCACGCAATTTGCACATAGAATTATTATAATTAAACAAAATTTCATTGCAAATTTGTTAAAGGCAACAAATAATTGTAATTTTGCACCCGGTTTTGATAAAAACCACACAAAATTGATAATTAATAACTTAAATATATTCAACAACAATGAATGTAAATTTCGAAAAGAAAGACAATGTAAATGGCGTAATCACCATTTCGATTGTAGAAGCTGATTATTCAGAAAAAGTAAAGAAGAACCTAAAGCTTATTGGCCAACGTCACCCAGTGAAGGGTTTCCGTCCTGGTCACACACCAATCAGCCTACTTCAAAAGATGTACGGCAAGCAAGTAATTGCTGACGTAGTAAACGATGAAGTTAGCGAACAACTAACAAAATATATTCACGAGAACAAATTGCAAGTTCTAGGTGAACCAATGTTGGCCGATGAGTCAAACATTGACCTTGACAATAACAAAGAATTCACATTCATCTTCAATGTAGGTCTTTCTCCAGAATTTAACGTAGACCTTAAGTCTGTAGAAATCCCTTACTACAACATTGAAGTGGATGACGAAATGTATGAAAACCAAAACAATGCATTGCGTAACCGTTTCGGCTCACAAGTTACCGGCGAAGAAACTACACCAGAAGCTCTTATCAAGGGTTCAATGGTAGAACTTAATGAAGACGGCACTGAAAAGGAAAACGGTATTGTTGTTGTTAGCACTGTAGTTAGCCCAAAATACTTCAAGAGCGAAGACGAAAAGGCTAAATTTGTAGGCAAGAAGTTGAACGAAGAAGTAGTGTTCAACCCATGGAACACATGCAACGGTAACCTTGGTGAACTTGGTGGCATGTTGAACCTTGGTCGTGAAGAAGCAGACGTTAAGAGCGACTTCAAGATGACAATTGGAGAAATCCTTGTAAACAAAGCAGCAGAACTAGACCAAGAATTCTTCGACATGGCATTCGGTAAGGATGTTGTTAAAACCGAAGAAGAATACAAGGCAAAGGTTAAAGAAGGTATTGCAGCATCATTAATTGGTGACAGCAACTATCGTTTCACTCTTGACACTCAAGAAGCAATCGTTAATCACATCGGCAACATTGAATTGCCAGACGAATTCTTGAAGAAATTCTTCTTGATGAAGGACGAAAAGGCAACTGCAGAAAAGATGGAAGAAGAATATCCTAAGATGAAGCCACAACTTATCTGGCAATTGGCTAAGGATAAGATTGCTGCAGAAGGCGAAATCAAGGTTGAAGAAAACGATTTGCTAAACATTGCTAAACTTATCGTAACTCAACAATTTACACAATACGGCATTTACAATGCTCCAGAAGACGCAATCGAACGCCAAGCACAAGAAATTGTGAAAAACAACGAATATCGTCGCGATTTGGCTAACCGTGCTGTTGAAGATAAGATTTATGCATATATCCGTGCAAATGCTAAAGTTACAGAAAAGTCAGTTTCTGTGAACGACTTCAACAAACTTTTTGAATCTGAAAAGTAATTATACGATTTAAATAGATAGTGGAGTGATGTCTGTCTTTATGACATCACTCCATTTTTTATTTATATTTTTTTATCTAAACATTGACAATTGGCAAGGTTTTTGTAAATTTACCTTTGATAACTTTAATAGAATAATTATGAAGAATGATTTTAGAGACTATGCTGTAAAGCATTTGGGCATGAACGGCTTGGCATTAGACAGTTATGCAAATATCACAAGCAGTTATATTAACCCTACAATTATCGAGGAACGTCAATTAAATGTGGCACAAATGGATGTGTTTTCACGTTTGATGATGGACAGAATCATTTTCTTAGGTACTCAAATTGACGATTATACTGCAAACGTAATACAAGCGCAATTGCTATACCTTGACTCTGCAGAGCCAGGAAAAGATGTGTCAATATACATCAACTCACCTGGCGGTTCTGTTTATGCCGGTCTTGGCATATATGACACAATGCAATATATTCAAAGCGATGTTTCAACTATCTGTACCGGCATGGCAGCATCAATGGCGGCTGTGCTTTTGGTAGCCGGCGAAAAGGGAAAAAGATTTGCGTTGAACCATTCAAGAGTAATGATTCACCAACCACTTGGTGGCGTGCAAGGCCAAGCGAGCGATATCGAAATCACAGCACGCGAAATTTTGAAATTGAAAGAAGAATTATACACAATCATTTCTAACCATTCGGGCCAACCATTTGAGACAATTGCTCGCGACTCTGACCGCGACTATTGGATGAAGGCTGCTGAAGCCGTGGAATATGGCATGATTGACAAAGTTCTTGAACGTTCAAGATAACATATGAAGAAAAATAAAGAAGAAATAAGATGTAGTTTTTGTTGCCGCTCATCGAGCGAAGTGCAATTGCTTATACCTGGGCACGATGGCTACATTTGCAACGAATGTGTTGAACAGGCAAATCTAATCTTGAGCGAGTATCTTGTGTCATCAAAAAAGGCGGCAAATAACGCCGTTGATGACAGTTTGAAAGATATTCCGACACCTCAAGAGATTCATGACTACATCGACCAATATGTGATAGGGCAAGAGAGCGCTAAAAAATACTTATCGGTAGCCGTTTATAACCACTACAAACGACTAAAGCAAATAACCGATAATGATGATGTGGAAATTGAAAAATCAAACATCATAATTGTAGGACCTACAGGTACGGGTAAGACTCTTTTAGCAAAAACTATAGCAAAATTGCTTAAAGTGCCGTTTGCAATAGTTGATGCTACAGTTTTGACAGAAGCCGGATATGTGGGTGAAGACATTGAAAGCCTATTAACCCGCCTTCTTCAAGCATGTGACTATAATGTGGAACTTGCGCAAAAGGGCATTGTTTTCATTGATGAAATAGACAAAATTGCTCGCAAAAGCGACAATCCTTCAATCACGCGCGACGTAAGCGGAGAAGGTGTACAACAGGGATTATTGAAACTCCTTGAAGGCTCAGTTGTTAATGTTCCACCTCAAGGCGGGCGAAAGCACCCTGACCAAAAAATGATAGCCGTTGACACAAAAAATATCCTTTTCATCTGTGGCGGTGCATTTGAAGGAATAGAACGCAAAATTGCTTTGCGATTAAATACGCATGTTGTAGGTTATGGCTCAGATACCGACAAAAAGAAGATAAACCGTGAAAAGTTGCTGCATTATGTGGCACCTCAAGACTTAAAGTCATACGGTTTAATCCCTGAAATCATTGGACGTCTGCCTATACTTACAAACCTTGAACCGCTTGACCGTGATGCTTTAAGGCGAATATTGACAGAACCGAAGAATGCCATCATCAAACAGTATAAAAAACTGTTTAAAATGGACGGGGTTGAACTAACATTTGCCGATGAAACATTAGATTACATAGTGGACAAAGCTATAGAATACAAACTCGGAGCGAGAGGATTAAGGTCAATCGTTGAGACCATTATGATCGACGCGATGTATGAAGTTCCATCTTCGAATACTCAAACCGTGACAATAACTCAAGATTATGCACAAAAGCAATTAGAAAAAGCTAATTTCGAAGCATTTAATCAAATATGATAATTTAAGGCTCAAAAACTTGCAATTTTTGAGCCTTTATTTTATATTTGTATAAACAAACCTATTATAATCAATCAATTATTAACCATGGCCACCAAAAAACAACTTGCCGCTGAACTAAAAAAGCACTTTGGCTTTGATACCTTTAAAGGCAATCAGGAAGCGATAATCGAAAATCTTATCGCCGAGAGAGACACCTTTGTGCTTATGCCAACAGGCGGTGGTAAATCTTTGTGTTACCAGTTGCCTTCATTACTAATGGAGGGAACGGCCATAGTGATTTCTCCACTAATTGCATTAATGAAAAACCAAGTTGACGCTATGAGAAATTATAGCGAAGACGATGGAATAGCACACTTCTTGAATTCATCGCTTTCGAAAGAAGCAATATTAGAAGTTAAGGAAGATGTGAAAAAGGGTAAAACCAAATTGCTCTATGTGGCTCCAGAATCGCTAACTAAAGAGGAAAACATAGAATTTCTCAAGACAGTGAAGATATCTTTCTTTGCTGTAGATGAAGCCCACTGCATCTCTGAATGGGGTCATGATTTCCGTCCAGAATATCGAAACATTCGACCCAAAATTAATGAAATCGGAACTCGACCAGTTATCGCACTGACTGCAACAGCCACACCAAAGGTGCAGCATGACATTCAAAAGAATTTAG
The DNA here is from genome assembly GCA_045613305.1 of Muribaculaceae bacterium. Lineage (GTDB taxonomy): Bacteria > Bacteroidota > Bacteroidia > Bacteroidales > Muribaculaceae > SFTJ01. The sequence goes on along the minus strand of JAZLAU010000035.1, from coordinate 8,759 downwards.
GGATGAATAATGTCAGTATCTTCAAATCGTCGTTTAACCGGTCGAACTTATATTATGAAGTAAGGCCTAAAACTAAAGATGTAGATAAAGATATAATAAGATATATCAAATCACGCCCAGGCAAGTCGGGCATCATATATTGCTTGAGCCGCAAGAAGGTTGAAGAATTGGCTGAAACCCTTTGCGTTAACGACATTAAAGCATTGCCATATCATGCAGGTATGGAAACTGCAAAACGCACAGAAAATCAGGATGCATTTTTGCTTGAAAAAGTAGACGTAATTGTAGCAACAATAGCTTTTGGCATGGGCATCGACAAGCCCGATGTGCGCTTTGTAATACACTATGACATTCCTAAGAGTCTTGAAGGCTATTATCAAGAAACCGGCAGAGCGGGCAGAGATGGCGGTGAAGGTGAATGCATAACATATTTCACAAAAACAGACCTTAAGAAACTCGAGAAGTTTATGCAAAGTAAACCAACGAGCGAACAAGAGATAGGCAAACAATTATTGTCAGAGACTGCCTCATATGCAGAATCTTCAGTGTGTCGTCGTAGAACATTACTACATTATTTCGGCGAAGCATATGAAGAAACCGACTGCGGCAATTGCGACAATTGCAAGCACCCACGTAAAAAAATTGAGGCAAAAGATGAGCTTTGCGCAATTCTTGAGGCTATAATAGCTGTAAAAGAAAAACGCAAAGCCGATTATATCATAAAACTGCTGCTTGGTAAGCCAGTTGAAGATACTAAAGACGAAAACCTAGAATTGTACGGAAGCGAATCTGCCACCGACCCAAAATTGCTTAATGCAATTATTAACCAGGCAATTTTAGATGGCTACATTAATAAAGGTATTGAGAACTATGGACTTCTAAAAATCACAGAAGAAGGCAAAAAGTATCTAAACAAGCCACACTCTTTTATGATTGTTGAAGACCGCGATTTCTCTGAAACAGATGCTGAAATGGAAAGTAAGTCGGGTTCAAGCAATGCACTCGACCCTGAACTTTACTCAATATTAAATGATTTAAGGAAGAAAACAGCACAAAAATTAAATCTTCCGCCATATGTAATTTTCCAAGATAATTCATTGGAGGCAATGGCTACTACCTATCCAATAACACTCGAAGAATTGCAAAACATTCCGGGTGTAGGAGAGGGGAAAGCAAACAGATACGGACAAGCATTTGTCGATGTAATAGCACAGCATGTAGAAGATAACGAAATAGACCGACCAATTGACTTCAGGGTTAAAACTGTTGCAAAACGAAGCGTAAAGAAAGTTGACATTATACGAGGCATTGACAAAAAGATTCAACTTGATGCGCTTGCCGACTCTTTGCAACTTCCATTCTCTGAATTGATTGACGAAATTGAATCAATTGTATATTCAGGCACAAAAATCAACATCGATTATTACATTAACGAAATAATTGATGAAGATGATGTGGAAGAGTTATCAGACTATTTCAGAGAATGTGCAACTGCCGATATGAAAGCTGCTTTCCAAGAATGGGGCGATGCGTTTACAGAAGACGAAATTCGATTGGTTCACTTAAAGTTTATTAGCGAAAACGGCAATTAGCATACAATCTCCGTGCAGTATTGTAGATAAACAATTGAACTCTTTTTTGTACATAACACTACTTTTTAATGACAAAAGCCTTTTTTTTAGTGAAAAAGTTTGTAATTTTGTGTGCAATAAAAGAAAAAGGCCATTTTTGAGGACAAACCTTTAGACAAATGGTCAAATTTACTTAGAAAATAAATTATTAACAACGCCGCAAAGGCATCAAAAGCTCTAATATATGTCTTTTATTGAAGATCGCGTAAAAATGGAAGGTGTAACCTTCGATGATGTACTTCTTATTCCAGCATATTCAGAAGTACTACCTAATCAAGTTAACCTAAGTACAAAATTCTCAAGAAACATCACATTGAATGTTCCGTTGATTTCTGCAGCTATGGATACAGTTACAGAATCACAATTGGCTATAGCCATAGCACGTGAGGGCGGTATCGGCGTCATTCATAAAAACATGTCAATTGAGGAGCAAGCGCGACAAGTTCATGCAGTGAAGAGAGCTGAAAACGGCATGATTTACGACCCAGTTACCATAAAGAGAGGTTCACTGGTTAAAGACGCTCTTAACATGATGCGCGAATATAAGATTGGCGGCATTCCAGTAGTAGACGACGAAAGAAACCTTGTAGGTATTGTTACAAATCGCGACTTGCGTTTTGAAAAAGACCTTAACAAGTCGATAGACGAAGTAATGACAAAAGAAAATCTTGTCACAACAAGTCAATCTACTAACCTTGAAGAAGCGGCAGAAATTCTACAAAGTCACAAGATTGAAAAATTGCCAGTTGTAGATAAAGAAGGCAAACTTGTAGGATTGGTTACATATAAAGACATTACAAAAGCAAAAGACAAACCAAATGCAGCAAAGGACTCTTTGGGACGTCTACGAGTAGCAGCTGGCATTGGCGTAACAGCCGACTCAATGGTACGTGCAAAGGCATTGGTTGAAGCTGGTGTAGATGCATTAGTTATCGACACAGCTCACGGTCACACAAAAGGCGTTGTTGAAATTTTACGAAAAGTGAAAGAAGCTTATCCACATGTTGATGTTGTGGTTGGCAATATTGCTACAGGTGAAGCTGCTAAATATTTGGTAGAAAATGGTGCTGACGGCGTAAAGGTGGGTATCGGTCCTGGTTCTATATGCACAACCCGCATCATTGCAGGTATTGGCGTTCCACAACTATCGGCCGTTTATGATGTGGCAAAGGCACTTGAAGGAACAGGTGTGCCATTGATTGCCGACGGTGGTATTCGTTATTCAGGCGATATCGTTAAAGCCTTGGCAGCCGGTGCATATTCAGTAATGCTTGGCGGTATGTTTGCAGGTGTTGAAGAGTCTCCAGGCGAAACAATCATATTCAACGGACGTAAGTTTAAGTCTTATCGCGGCATGGGCTCTCTTGAAGCTATGGAAAAGGGTAGCAAGGACCGTTATTTCCAAGGCAATGTAGCCGACAACAAGAAACTTGTACCAGAAGGAATTGCTGCTCGCGTACCATACAAGGGAAGTCTTTACGAAGTGGTATACCAAATGTTAGGTGGCTTGAGAGCAGGTATGGGCTATTGTGGTGCTCCAACAATTGAAGCTCTACATCATGCTAAATTTGTGAAGATTACAAATGCAGGTATGCAAGAAAGCCATCCACACGACGTGGCAATCACAAGCGAAGCGCCTAACTATAGCAGAGGTTAATAAATAACTCAAGACATATTTTATATTACAATCCGTAAGTTTTCATGTCCATAACATAATGGAAAAAGAAAATTTGCGGATTGTATAATTTTTATAAGTATCCTACGTTATATTAAATAATGAAATTAATATAATACTATCATAATGAAAAAATTTTTGTTGTCTGTAACATTTTTGGGCATCGCACTTTTGGCAAACGCGGCGAAGGACCCTGTTATTATGAAAATTAATGGTAAAGACGTGAAATTATCGGAGTTTCAGTACCTTTACCAAAAGAATAATCTTCAACAAATCGAAAAAGAGTCACTCGAACAATATGTTGACCGTTTCGTTGTGTATAAACTTAAAGTAGAAGAAGCATTATCGCAAAGCATCGATACTACAGCAGCATTCAAAAAAGAATTTTCTGGCTATAAGAAAGATTTAGTAAAACCATATCTTGAAGATTCTACAGTCACCAAGCAATTAGCTCTTGAGGCATACGAACGCATGCAAAAAAATAGAGATGTAACAAACATCTACTTACGTTTGGGCAATGATGAAGCGAGCAAAATTCGTCAAAAACAAAAAGCCGACAGCCTATATCAATGTCTTTTAAACGGCGAGAAAATTGAAGATCTTGCTTATAAACACTCAGAAGACATTTACGCAAAAGAAAGAAAAGGACATTTGGGCTTTATTAAGGCAGGCACATTCCCATATGTTTTCGAAAAGACTGCATACGACACCCCAATAGGCAAATTCTCAAAGCCATTTCAAAGCAAAGTTGGCTGGCATATACTTCAAGTAAATGGTGAAAGAGAAGACCAAGGCAAAGTGTCATGTGCACACATCCTAAAGCTATATCCACAAGGAGCAGATGCCAAAACAAAAGAAGAGGTGATGGCAAAAGCCAAAGAAATCTTAAAGCGACTAAAGGAAGGTGCGAATTTTGAGGAATTGGCAAAAATAGAGTCTGAAGACCCAGGTTCAGCAAAGAACGGAGGACATTTGCGCTCATTTGGCAGTGGCGAAATGGTGCCAGAATTTGAAAAGGCAGCATTTGCACTTAAAAACGGTCAATTATCAGAGCCAGTAATTACTCAATACGGAGTTCACATTATAAAGAAATTTTCAAGCATGCCATTAGGATCGTTTGAAAAAAATGAACGCATAATAAAGTCGATGATTAATCGCGACGAACGTGCAGACATGGGAAAAGATGCCAAAATGGACCAATTACGAAAAGAATTCAAATATAAAGAAAACAAGAAACTATATTCATTTGTAGAAGAGAAGATAAAAGAGGCTAACGGCAACGACAGCATATTTATAGCATCTCTAAAAGATTCGAATATTGAAGCGTTTCGCATAAAAGGCAGAAAAGTTTATCTGCACGAAATAGCAAATGGAATGCGCCACAGGGCTACCACAAGCGCCCAAGGCGAAATGATGGCCGTAAAGAATGCTGTAGAATTGAATGCAGAAGCCATTTTGCGAGAAAAATACATTGATGAACTATACAAAAAAGACACTTACTTCCGCAATCTTCTTAATGAATATAGAGATGGAATGCTATTGTTTGAAGTAAGCAACAAACGAATTTGGGAAGGCGCTTCAAAAGACAAAGAAGGGCTTGAAAAATACTTCCAAGAAAATAAAGACAAATACACTTGGAAGAAACCTAAATTTAAAGGCATAATCATACTTTCAGTTAACGATTCTATTCAACAATTGGCAAAATCGCTATTGGCTGCCGACAACAGCGAAAGCACTACAAAGTTGGAAAACTTAAAGAAGGAACTTAAAAACAAAATAAGCATAGAGCGAGTATTAGATGCAGAAGGTGAAAATCCTGCGGTTGACTATCTCGTGTTTAAAAAAGGCGAAAAACCTAAAGTAAAGCGATTTACTGAATGTTTTGTTTACGAAGGCCGATTGATTGATAATCCAGAAAATGCAAACGATGAAAAAATGGCAGTAACCAGTGATTATCAAGCTCAACTTGAAAAAGAATGGGTTGAATATTTGAAATCAAAATATAAAGTTGAAATCAAAGAAAAGGTACTTAAGAAAGTAAATATTCAATAATCAAAATAACTCTCGATTTGCATTAATCGAGAGTTATTTTTTTCTTTTCTCCAATAGAACCCAAAACTTGGGACGGTATAATTATATATTTAGTTAAAAAAGACTTTTAAACATACTTTATTGCCACTTGAATTTTGTTGATTGACAAAAAATAGTGAAATTTGTAATATAAATTAAAACTAAGAAAAAGTGAAATTAAAATTAACAACATTGCTATCATTTGCATTGATAGCTATATCAGGATTTGCGCAAAACAATGTAGCAGAAGAAGTGGCTTGGGTAGTAGGCGACGAACCTATTTTCAAGTCGGAGATTGAAGAGCAATATATGCAAATGCAATATGAACGAACACCAATTCAAGGAAACCCTTATTGCATCATACCAGAAAGAATTGCCATTGACAAATTGTTTCTTCATCAAGCTAAAATTGACTCAATTGATGTACCTGAGTCAATGATAATTCAACAGGCAGAGCGAAGACTAAACTTCTTCATCAATAACCTTGGCTCAAAGGAGAAGGTTGAAGAGTACTTCAGAAAATCAATGCCAGAATTGCGTGAACAAACCATCAATATGGTAAGAGACCAAGCAATTATCCAAGAAGTTCAATCAAACTTAACAAAAGGTGTAAAGCCAACACCTTCAGATATCAGAAAGTATTTCAACACGCTTCCTGCCGATTCGTTGCCATATATTCCTCTACAAGTGGAAGTTCAAATTATCACTTTAAATCCAGTGATTCCACAACAAGAAATTGATGAAGTGAAGGCACGACTACGCGACTATGCAAACAAGGTAAATAAAGGCGAAAGCGAATTCTCAACTTTAGCAATCCTTTATTCAGAAGATGGAAGTTCGGTATATGGTGGCGAAATTGGTTTTATGGGCAAATCCGACTTGTTCCCTGAATATGCTAATGTGGCATTTAACCTAAACGACACTAAGAAGGTTTCTAATATTGTAGAAACAGACGCAGGCTTCCACATTATCCAATTAATTGAAAAGCGAGGCGACCGCATCAACACTCGTCATATCTTATTGAGACCTAAAGTCTCAGATAAAGACTTAACTGATGCCATCACGCAATTAGATTCAATCCGCAGCAAGATTGTAAATAATAAAGTAAGCTTTGAAGAAGCCACAATGTATGTCTCACAAGACAAGGACACAAAGCTCAACAAAGGTATCATGACAAATGAAAAAACAATGTCACCTAAGTTCCAAATGGCAGATTTAAATCCTGAAATAGGTAAAATCGTTGACAAAATGGAAGTTGGAGAAATATCAAAACCATTTGTTATGATGAATCCAAAAACCAACCGCGAAACAGTTGCAATTGTTAAGTTGACACGTCGAATCGAAGGTCACAAAGCCGAATTGGCAGAAGACTATCAAACGATTAAAGGCATGTATGAAAACAATAAAAAACAAAAGATTGTGGCCGATTGGATTAAACAAAAACAGCAAAGCACATACGTTCGTATTGAAGAAGGTTGGCGAAATTGTGAATTCCAATATAATTGGGGAAAATAACAAAAACACTCAAATAGCATAAGTGAACAAACAACACAAAACATATAAACCAATAGGGCATAAGATGCGAATTAGCGTCTTATGCCTTTTGGCTATTAGTTTACTCCAAAATGTCATATGTGATCCGGCGTGGGCACAACAACAAAAAAGCAATCACAAGTTAACCACACACGCCACCATAGAAGCAAAGAATCCTAAGCGAATCAATAACAAAAAAAACATAAAGCCACAGATTCCAGATGCCGACCGCTATCAAAAGAACAAATTGTTTCTTGAAAACGCCGACATCCTGAGCGCTGACTACAAAATAAGCCCTGATTACCAAGTTCTAAAAGGCAATGTGAAATTCCGCAAAGAAGGTATGTATATGTCGTGCGACAGTGCATATTTTTACGAAGCAACAAATTCTCTTGATGCTTTTGGAAATGTCAAAATGGAACAAGGTGACACGCTTTTTGTATATGCTGACGTTTTGTATTACAGCGGCATGGATGAATTGGCACAATTGCGCCATAACGTACGCCTTATTAACCGAGATGTGACATTATATACCGACAGCCTAGACTATGACATAAGAAACAATTTCGGTTATTATTTCGAAGGCGGAAAAATTGTTGACTCTCAAAACGAATTGTCGTCTGTATATGGCCAATATGAAACTGACACAAAGGACGCAGAATTTCTTTATGACGTGAAGCTTAAAAATGAAAAGTATGTAATGCTTACTGATACGCTTCACTACAACACGGCAACACACATTGCCGACATATTGGGCAAAACAACCATAAAATCAGATAGCAACATAATTTATAGCAGCAAAGGATGGTATAATACAGAAATTGAAAATAGCGCTTTATACAATCGTTCGCTGATTGTCACAAAGGACAACCGAACAATTACAGGCGATACTCTTTATTATGATCGCAATACTGGAATTGGAGAAGCATTTTCAAATATGGTATTAACCGACTCAGCCAACAGTTCAATACTTGATGGCAATTATGGTTATCATAATGAAAACACAAAATATTCGTTTGCCACTGGTAGGGCACGCGCAAGAGAATTCTCACAAGGCGACACACTATACTTGCATGGCGATTCACTTCGCACATTTCTTGACAAAGATTCGTTGCGAGTGCTTGTAGCACATGATAGAGTGCGATTTTATCGTTATGACATACAGGGAGTTTGCGACTCAATGGCATTTTCTCAAGCCGACACAATCCTAAATCTCTACCAGCATGCTGTGGTTTGGAGCGGAGAGCGTCAGGTGTCAGGAAACGAAATTAACGTTCATTTCAACGACAGTACAGTAGATTGGGCAACGTTACCCGACTTTGCTTTTGTGGCAGAAAGAATAGAGGACATCTATTACAATCAGCTGGCCGGCAAAACCATGAAAGCCTATTTTGAAAACCAAGAAATGCGTCAATTAGACGTTAACGGCAACGTGCGACTATTGACATATCCTATGGAAAACGACTCAACATACAATAAACTCATTCGTGCCGAAGGCAGCACAATGGTTGTTAAGCTCAAACCAAAGCAACAAATCGACAAGATGACACTTTGGCCAGAGGTAGTTGGTAAAGCCATTCCTCTATATTTATCACGCCGCACGGATTTATATCTTGATAATTTCAAATGGTATGGCGACTTAAGGCCAACAACACCAGAAAGCATCTTTGGCAAGGAGGAAGAGATGGACGCTCTTATGAACGAAGAAGTGCAATCCACAAGGCGAAGAAAAAAAACTAATTAACGACGATTTTTTGTAATGAGTGACATAATAAAATTATTGCCGGATTCTGTAGCCAATCAGATAGCCGCAGGCGAAGTAATTCAACGCCCGGCATCTGTAATTAAAG
>JAZLAU010000034.1:0-47900 GCA_045613305.1 Muribaculaceae bacterium | reverse complement strand
TAAGGAGCGGCTCCTTTTTTTGTGCCTGTAGGTGGCGTGAAACATGAGATGCTTTTGTCCGGGCGGGACAAAAATACTTCGGAGGCGTGGGTAATGGTGACGCTTTTGCGGTGATGACATAAATTTTGTGGGAAATGTTTGTGAGAGGCGATTATGTTTTCTAAATTTGGTAAATAAAGAAAATGCGTAGTTCACGGGAGGAGCATATTGCTTGCTCGGGAAGTGCCGCTTTGAGAACGCTGCATTAATCAACCAGCAGAAAAAAGTTACAAACATCAATAAATAAGATAAATATATATATATATATATGTGGAACGTGTTAACCCCACCGGCTCATAAGCAAGAGCAAAGTGGCCCAGAGGCCGATGCAAAATATAGGCGCTTGCGATGGCAGGTGTTTATGGGCATTTTCATAGGTTATGCCGGGTATTATATAGTAAGGAAAAACTTTTCGATGGCTATCCCTACGCTTGTAGATAGTTTTGGCTTTGAGAAAGGGGAACTTGGGATAGTGCTATCGATGAATGCCATAGCCTACGGATTTTCGAAGTTTTTGATGGCAAGCATCAGCGACCGTTCGGATGCCCGCCGATTTTTGCCGTTGGGGTTGATAATGGCGTCAATTTCGATGATGTTTATGATAGTTCCGGTGCAGTTTTTCGGAGCAGAGCAAAAATCGTTGTCGGTGGCATTGATGGCAATTCTCAACTTTTTGGTGGGATGGTTTAACGGCATGGGATGGCCTCCATGTGGGCGAGTTATGAGCCACTGGTTTTCAATAAAAGAGCGAGGCACATGGATGAGTTTTTGGAATTGTGCGCATAACGTTGGCGGTGCTCTTGTGGGCCCTATGGCTGTGTATGGCGCCATGTGGTTTGGCTCTTGGTTTTATGGCACAAATTCCGACTATTATTTTTTGATAGGCACCTACGCCTTTCCGTCGTCGGTGGCAATTTTGGTAGCCATAGTGGCATATTGCTTGATACGCGACACCCCGCAATCGTGCGGCTTGCCATCGATAGAGAAGTGGAGCGGACACTCGGCCAAGACCTATAGCGCCAAGGCCGAAGAGGTGCTGAGCACCAAAGAGATATTTAAGATAGTGCTAAGCAATAGGTTTTTGTGGTATATAGCAGTTGCCAATGCGTTTGTGTATATGGTGCGCTACGGATGTCTGGATTGGGCTCCAACCATCCTCACCGAGCAGGGCATCGACATAAAAAGTGCCGGTTGGGCCTATTTTGCCTACGAGATAGCAGCCATACCGGGCACTATATTCTGCGGCTGGCTGAGCGACAAGGTGTTTAAGGGCCGCCGTGCGTTGCCAACAATGGTGTTTATGGCGCTGTTGGTGGTGGTTATCTTCGTTTATTGGCAATTCATTAACAACTTGACTGTGGTAATTAGTTGTCTGATAATTATAGGATTCTTGATATATGGTCCGGTTATGCTCATAGGCGTGCAGGCCCTTGACCTTGCACCAAAGAATGTTGCAGGCACAGCGGCTGGCTTGACTGGATTTATGGGTTATGTGCTTGGCACGGCGGTGCTTGCCAATGTGGTGATAGGCTATGTGGCCGAACATGCCGGATGGGGATGGACATTTGTGTTGCTGATGGCGGCATGTGTGTTGTCGATATTGTTTATGACGCTCACTTATCGAGAAGAGCAATACTTGGTTAATCAGAAAGGCTGAAAAATAGTGTAGGCACTAATTGCCTATAGGCTAAAGAATAATTATTTTTGCATAAGAGCAAATAAAAGAGAAGGATATTAAAAAAACACTTGAAAATGGCAAAAGAAAGCGTTTACGCATCGCTGGGCGAGCAAAAATCCAGATTTCTGAAATGGCAAGTGGGCACCATAGTGGTTACCATGATAGGCTATGCGTTGTTTTACTTTGTAAGGAAAAACTTTTCGTTGGCAATGCCTGGTTTAACAGCCGAGTATGGCATATCAAATAAGAGTTTTGGGTGGATAATCTTTGCGGGTTCGTTGGTGTATGGATTTTCGCGATTTATCAATGGCTATGTTGTGGACCGCATAAGGGGCCGATTGGTGATGGCCATAGGCTTGCTGCTGTGTGCATTGGCCAACTTTGCCTTTGGATATGGCGCCGACTTGAGTGTGATTATCACAGGCGAGCCAAATGGGCCAAAAATGGTTGAAACGCTTATATTGGTTATGGGCGTAACCATCATTCTCAACCAATACTTTCAGGGCATGGGCTATCCGCCGTGTGCCCGCATTTTGCCTCATTGGATACATCCGAGCGAATTAGCCACCAAGATGAGTGTGTGGAATTGTTCGCACTCCATAGGAGCGTCGTTGGCAGTGGTGCTTTGTGGCTATTTGATGGGTTCGTTAGGCACAGATATGAGCCACAATGCCGATGTAGTGGCAGCCATAACAGCCAATATGGGCTTGGAAGTTCCAACCGAACAAGTCTTGACCTATGCAGCGCACATAGGTGCGTGGAAGTGGTGCTTCTATGTTCCGGCGTGCTTGGCAGTGGCGGGAGCATTGGTTATATTTTTAGGCCTTAGAGATGAGCCAAAAGAAGTGGGCTTGCCCGACTTGCCCGATACGGGATTGGGCAAATTAGAGCACACCAAAAGCGCTGGCGCTCAGAAGAAATTTGAACTTGAGATGGTGTGGAAAAACCGTTGGGTGTGGACCTTCTGTGTGGCAAATTTGTTTGTGTATGTTGTTAGAATGGGTATTCTTGACTGGGGTCCGAAGTTCCTCACCGAGAGCCGAGGCCTGAACATAAAAGATGCAGCATGGACAGTGGCAGCGTTTGAGATAGCCGGAATAGTTGGCACCCTTGTAGCCGGATGGCTCACCGACAAACTGTTTGGCGGAAAAGGTCACCGAATGTGCGTAATGTGCATGCTTGGCGCAGGCGTGTTTATGACAATATTCCGATTCTTGCCCGATACGGCCAGCCTCACCACCACGGCTGCAGTGCTTGTGGGAGCGGGATTCTGCATCTATGGCCCTCAAGCGCTGATAGGCATAGAGTTGGGCAATCAGGCCACCAAAGAAGCCTCGGCACGCGCTAATGGCATAGCCGGAGTGTTGGGCTATTTGGGCTCGGGATTGTCGGGCATACTTGTGGGTTATGTGGCCGATGCGTATGGCTGGACTCATGTGTTTGAAACAATAATTGTGGTTGCATTTGTGGGTATGTTGGTGCTAATAAGCATGTGGAAAGCACCTCGCGATGGATACGAACGTGCCAGCAAGATTAATTACGACGCAAATTAAGAAATAGCAATGATGAAAAGCATAGATAGTTATGTGTCGCCACATAGCGACGAGGAATTGATGCGCAGTTGTGCCCGCATAAAGCACGTGGCGCTTGACATGGACGGAACGATTTATATGGGGTCGACCTTATTTCCGTATACCAAAAAATTCCTACAAACTTTAACCGACAATGGCATCAATTATTCGTTTCTCACTAATAATCCCACCAAAAGCCTAAAGGATTATTTGAAGAAACTGCACGCAATGGGCATAGATGCCACAGAGGAACAGATGTGTACGTCGGCCGTGTCGACGATAGAATATATTAAGAATAATTACAAGGACGCCAAGCGATTGTTTATCTTAGGCACACCGAGCATGATTGAGGAATTTGAGCGTGCGGGATTTGAGTCGGTTGCCGATGATGCAAACGAGCGTCCCGATGTGTTGGTCGTAGCATTCGACCCCACCTTGGTGTATTCACGTCTTTGCAGAGCCACTTGGTGGGCATCGCAGGGAGTGCCCTATGTGGCCACAAATCCCGATTGGGTGTGTCCAACCGACGAGGCTACCGTGTTGGTCGATTGCGGGTCGCTGCAAGCGTGCATTGAGGCCGCCTGCGGCCGTAAGGCCGATGTGGTGATAGGTAAGCCTAACCCGGGTATGCTTAATGGCATTATGCACAAATATGGTCTTGCACCCGAAGAAATAGCCATGTGTGGCGACAGAATTTACACCGATGTTAAGACAGCACTTAATGCCGGAGGCATGGGGGTGCTGGTGCTTTCGGGCGAAACCACGCTTGAAGTGGCAATGCAGTCCGACACTAAGCCCGATGTGACAGCACTGAATGTGGAAGAGTTTGGCAAACTGCTTGTGAAAGCCAAAGGCGGTGTGTGTGATTAATTAATGAAAGATGTGGCCACACAGCCGCGAATGAACAAAAGCGGAGTGTGGTTGTTAAGATAAAGAAAAAACAGATTTTTGGTGTGAAGTGAGAATTGCAAAATCAGATTATTGACTTATCTTTGTATGACTCAAACCAAATTGTAATTTTATGAAAAGAATCACACTTGTCGTTTGCTGTGCAATGACTATGCTAATGGCGTCGGCCCAAGCCTACGATATGGAAACCGTTTGGACGGCTTACGATGCATTTAACGAACATTTTCTCGACTCAAAGAAGGGTATCTATAAGACCAACACCAAATTTGAACATGCTACCGACCGTTTTAATGGCGCGGCCGCTATTTGGTGCCAGCCGATGTATCTCGATATGGCCATGGATGCCATGAATCTGGCCAAGAAGGTGGGCGATAAAAAGCGTGCAAAGGAGTATGAGAAATTGGCGTTGAAAATCTATAAAGGCAATAAAAAGCAATATGAGGGCTTCAACACTCATGACAATAACGAAAACACCGGTTGGTTTATATACGACGACATACAGTGGTGGACAATCACCTTGGCACGAGCATATGCGCAATTTGGCAAAAAGGAGATGCTGAAATATTCAGAAGAGGCATTTTCGCGAGTGTGGTATGGCTCAAAGAAGGTGGGCGACACTGGTTCGTATGACAGTGAGGCTGGAGGAATGTTTTGGCAATGGCAGCCAATTAAAAATCCTAAGCCAAACCGTTCGTGGCATGGCAAGATGGCATGCATCAATTTCCCTACTGTAGTTGCATGCATGGAATTATATAAGGTGGTTCCCGAAAACCGTAAGCCATCGAGCGATGAAGTGCCGCTATATCAAACGCGCGAACAATATCTTGCCAAGGCAAAGGAAATTTATGCGTGGGCAGTGGACCACTTGTTTAATTCAGAAACTGGCCTTGTGGCCGATCACATACATGGCGACCGTCCAAACTGGAAGGGCCATGTGTATAATCAGGCTACCTTTATCGGTGCTTCGGCAATGCTATATCAGGTCACAGGCGAGAAACACTATCTCGACAATGCCATTAAGGCAACCGATTATGTGGTGAATGTAATGTCGGCCCGCCATGGGGTGCTGCCATTTGAGAGGGGCATAGAACAAGGCATCTATACTGCTATTTTTGCTGAATATGTGGATATTTTGGTTCATGACCTTGGCCAGACTCAATACTTGCCGTTTTTGCATAATACAATCAATGTGGGCTGGAGCAATCGCGACAAGACGCGAAACATCACAGGCGGCTATTATGCCCGCCGAATGCGTGAAGGGTCGAACGTTGACAGTTATTCGGCGTCGGGCATCCCTGCACTGATGTTGGTTTTCCCTCCACAAAAATAGATGTTGGCTTGCGCAGAGTTCGCTCAAATCACAGGAGTGCGTGCAAGAAAGTATCAGTTAACAATAAAGGCATCGCTTCTCTTGCAAGCGATGCCTTTATTGTGTGAGTTATGTTGCAAAGAGCAATTATTCGAATCGGTATGTTATAGTACCAACGGCGTCGGTAGTAGTGTTTTTAGGCACAGAGAACGTAGACGCTTTAGCAGCGGCAATGCAACTGTTGCGAGCAGCCGCATTACCTGCCGCAGCACCCGAGCCACCGGCATAAGAAGCCGATGTGACATTGCCGCGAGCATTCACTTTCACGCTGATTATAATAGTGCCTTCAACGCTGCTTCGAGGTCTTGACCACACATCGAGAGTGTAACCTCCCAAACCGCCAATGCCAGGCTTACCGCTACGAGCACCAGAGTCGCTGTTTCCGTTAGGCGAACCGGTTTGTCCGCTTCCCGAACCGCTTGTGTTGCCAAACTTCATTCTGTCGGCAATTCGGCGGCGCTGTGCTTCTTGCTGCGCTTTCACCTTGTCTTGTTCGGCTTGCTCCGACTGAGTGGCGCCTTGAGGCTTTGTCTTATCGTCTTCGTTCTTGGTAACCTTCATAGGCGACTCTTGTTTAGAGGTGACCACTTCCTTAGGACGGTCTTGTGCTTCGCCGGCATCTTTTAGGTCGTTGCCAGGCAATTGCACATCGTCGGCCTTTTCGGACGCCTCGGCAGGAGATGCTTCGGCAAGGTTGTTGTGAGCAGGTTGTGCCACATTGCCGAGTTGCACAAATTCGCCGCCAAACATGATTTCTTCTTGAGGCATCTGCTCAATTTGCAGAGCATCTTTCGGAGGCCATGTGTAGTGAAGGTGCGAAGAAACAAGAATAAGCAACAGCAGCACATGGAAGAGCAGTGTTGCTATTATTGCTAATAATGTATTCTTGTTTGAATTATTCATTTTTCGAAATCTACGTTACAGATTAGTAGCAGTTTGGTCTGCAGGTTGTTGCTCTGGTTCAGGAGCGGCATAGTTAGAAGAAGCGGGCTTAGTGGCCAACACAATCTTCAGACCACAGCGCGACCCCTTGTCGAGGATGTCTACAATTTTGCCATAAGGCACTTCTTCGTCGGCGTAAAGAGCCACAAATTTTTCAGGCGCAGTTTGTTGCACCAATTGCAAGAATCCCATAAGTTGGTCGTCGGGCAGAGGTTGAGGTTCGCTGTCGTCGACCGAAGCATAAATGCAATGTTCCTTGTCGATATACACTCTTGTGCCGGGTTTAATGGCAGTTTGTTCGCTGCTTTGAGGCAGGTTGACTTCGAGAGCCGATGGGAACACAAAAGTGGAAGTCACCATAAAGAAGATGAGCAACAGGAATATAACGTCGGTCATCGACGCCATACTGAATATTGACATCATCTCATGTTGTTTCTTTAATGCCATCGTGAATTATTATTAATGATGAATTAAAAACAAAATAAAAATAAAAACCGAGTGGAAAATTTTAGGATGGCGATTACTTAGCAGGTTCGTTAAGCAAGTCCATAAATTCCATAGTTTTTGCTTCAAGTTGGTTCATCACCTTGTTCACTCTCGAAACGAGGAAGTTATAGGCGAAAAGAGCAATAATACCAACAATCAAACCGGCTACAGTAGTCACAAGAGCCTCATAGATGCCGCTTGCAAGGATGGTTACGTTAGCGTTGCTGCCAGCGCTTGCCAAGGCAAAGAAGGCTTGCACCATACCAGTAACAGTTCCGAGGAAGCCAAGCATAGGCGCACCCGAAGCCGTAGTAGCCAACCAAGTGAATCCCTTTTCGAGGGCAGTCACTTCAAGGTTGCCGGTGTTTTCGATAGCCACAAGCACGTCGTTCATAGGTCGGCCAATGCGGCTAATACCCTTAAGGATAAGTCGAGCGTATGGAGTGTTGGTTTGCTTGCAAAGATTCATGGCGCTTTCTATTTCGCCGTCGTGGATATAGTCTTTAATTCTCTTCATGAACGAGTCGTCGCGCTTAGAGGCTGCGCGAATGGCAATGAAGCGTTCGATGAAGATGTAGATGCTAACCACCGAAAGGATTAGAAGAGGAATCATAATCCATCCGCCTTTTAAGCAAAGGTCCCAAACAGAAAGTTTTTCTTCAATAACAGGGGCTGCTTCGGCCATTTGAGTGGCAGCGGTTGCAACGGTGTCGGTAACGACAGCCGACATAGTGTCGATGACTTGTGTCATGCCGGCATCTTGTATTAAGCCTAAAATAGTCATAATGTAGTTTATGGGGTTTTGTTTGATTTATTTTTGGTTATTATATAGCAGTTATTTGTCCTTAAGACAGTCTTTGTAGGCCTTGATTGTTTGTTCTAATCCGAGGTAAAGCGCATCGGCAATAAGGCAATGGCCTATCGACACTTCGTTAAGGTAAGCCACGTTTTGCTTGAAAAACTTAAGGTTTTCAAGGTTAAGGTCGTGCCCAGCATTCACACCCAAGCCGCAGTTGTGAGCAGCCTTAGCCGCAGCAGCATAAGGCGCAACCGCTTCATCAGGGTTTTTCTTGAAGGCTTCGGCATAAGGGCCAGTGTATAGTTCAATTCGGTCGGTGCCGGTTTTTGCGGCTAACTTAATGTTTTCGATATCGGTTCCCACAAAGATGCTTGTGCGAATGCCTGCTTCTTTGAAACGGTCGATGATTTCGGTAAGGAACTCCAAGTTAGGCTCAATGTCCCATCCGGCCGACGAGGTTAGAGCGTCGGGAGCGTCGGGGACAAGTGTAACCTGCTCCGGACGAGCCTTGATGACCAAGTCGATAAATTCGGGACTTGGGTAGCCTTCGATGTTGAACTCGGTGCGTACGAGCGGGCGTAGCAAGAACACGTCGTTGTAGCGAATGTGTCGCTCATCGGGGCGTGGATGAATGGTAATGCCTTGTGCACCAAACTTTTCGCAGTCTACTGCTACGGTTTGTACATTAGGCAGATTGCCGCCACGGGCATTGCGCAGTGTGGCAATTTTATTGATGTTTACACTTAAATTTGTTGTCATACTTGGCGTATTCGCGAATTTCAAATTTTTTGGTTATGGTAGCATATTATGTAGAATTGTACAAAAAATTAGTATATTTGTGCTACCGATAATTGTTTACAAAATTAATATTAATAAAGGAGAATTAGAAACAAAAGTCGGATAAAACCAATAAAAAAGCGAAAAACGGCGATGAGAATTTATGTAAACGGCAAAAGATGCAAAGGCGAAGCCTTGCAGTCGGTGGTTCGGTTGATTGAAGTTTTGGCATCGAAAGGCCATGAGGTAGTGCTCGACAACATATATTTCGGCAAATTGCCAGTGGAAGTTGCCACGAGCATTCCGATAGCCGATGTGTTGTATAACGGCCTCGACAAGGCCGACTTGGCAATCAGCATAGGCGGCGACGGCACCTTTTTGCGTACGAGCAAAAAAGTGGCGCATTTGGGCGTGCCTGTGGCAGGCATCAACAGTGGCCGTTTAGGATATCTCACAGCGGTTGACCTTAGCGAGATGGAGCAGTTTGCCCAAGAACTGATGGAGGGTAACTACGAGATTGAGCGCCGCACCATGCTTCAGGTGAAGCGAGAAGACGGCGCAGTGATAGAAACGCCATTGGCTCTTAACGAAGTGGCGTTTTTGCGTCACGACACTTCATCGGTGATTAATGTTGAGGTGGATGTTAATGGCAAGGTACTCACCAACTATAAGGCCGATGGCTTGATAGTGTCGACACCAACAGGGTCAACTGCCTATAACTTGAGTTGCGGTGGGCCAATCATTGCTCCTACGGCAGCCAATTTGGTGCTCACTCCAGTGTCGCCGCACTCGCTGAATATGCGTCCGTTGGTGCTGCCCGACGATGCCACTTTGCGTGTGGTGGTGCATAGCAGAGCCGAAAACTTTCAGTTGAGCATGGACAACAACATTGTGATTATGCCTAACGAGTGTGCCGTGATTATCACCAAGTCGCCTTACGACATTAATGTGGTGCAACGCAAAGGCCATAGTTTCGCCGAAACTTTGCGCGAAAAATTATTCTGGGGTAAGGACAACCGTTAATGGCCAAATTTATTCACCAAAACCCTTTGTTCGGACAAGTTGAAGTGTGTACCCGTAGGGGTATGCGCAGCATCGTTGCGCGGTGGCGCGATGGGGTGCTTCATTTGAGTTGCAACACGGCATTTGAGCGTAACCGTGAGCCAATAGACCATTTTTTGGAGCAAAATCAAGCCAAAATACAACTCTTGCGCGAGCGTGTGGCAAGAGTGGGTGCTGCTTATTATGAAATGGGCGAAACGATTAGCACCATGTTTTTTAGGGCTACCGTTGTGCCTGGCAAAAGTAATCGCATATTGCCATTGGGCAACGGCGATTATGAATTGCGCATATCGCCTTTGTGCTCACTTGCAAGCGTAGATGCTAATCGGCTGATAAACAAGATGCTGCTTCGGGTGGCCGAGAGGCATTTTGGCGAGTTGAAGCAAATGGCTTTTGCAGTGGCCAGCGAGGTGGGAGTGGTGCCCAATGGCGTGGTGATGAGCCGAGGTCGTAGCCGATTGGGCTATTGCACGCGCACAGGAGTGGTTTCGCTATCGGTGTATTTGCTGTTTTTGCCTGAGCATCTCATTCGTTATGTGATATGTCATGAACTTGCGCATCTCACTCACATGAATCACGGAGCAGAGTTTCATGCTCTGTGCAATAGTTACTGCCACGGCGCTGAGGCACAGTTAAATAGTCAGTTGAAAACCTATAAGTGGCCGTTCAGATAAATGTGTTGCAGCCGGGTGATTGCAACTGAAATTTTATTGGAGTGCATGATGTGGGCTAAATTCAGAAATGGCTGATGCTTAAAATGTGGAGTAAAGGAAAAAATAGGTTAAAATCTTTCACAAATAATGCAATGATTGTATCTTTGTAGCGAGATACAATCGATAATAATATGCGAAAAATAATAGCAATAGGCGAATCGGTGTTTCACACCGTGTTTAGAGGTAGTGAACCAGTAAAGAGTTATGTGGGCGGCCGCATAGCCAATGCTGCATCGTCGCTTGCCCTTGCCGGATTGCCAGTGATTATGGTCAGCGAATGTGCTGATGACCATGTGGGGAATCTCATTATTGACTATTTGAAGAGCAACAAGGTTGATGTAACGTCAGTAGACCGATATTCAAATGGGTCAACACCGTTTTCGGTGATTTTTGAAGAAAATGGCCAGGCCAAAGAAAGGGTTAATTATGGCGTCTATCCCGCCGACCGCTTCGATGTGATGTGGCCACGCATCGACGAAGACGATATAGTGATATTCGGCTCGCTCTATGCAGTGGAGAACGATAATCGTAAACGCTTGTTTGAAATTCTGCAATATGCCTACGACCGAAAGGCGCTGATAGTGTATTTGCCAGGATTTGAATATGGCATCAATTATAGCATCACCAAAGTGATGCCAAACATACTTGAGAACTTTGAATTCTCGGATGTGGTAGTAGCCACCGATGGCGACTTGCATCACATATTCCCTAACGAGGACGGCGAAAAGGCCTATCGTCACCACATGATGTACTGTCACCGTTATATGCACATATCGCCCGATTGCAGCACCACCATCTACGGACGCAGCGAGAAATCGAGCGTTCAGCCCACGGCCGAAGGCGGCAATTGCGACCATTTGGGTTGGCAAGCCGGTTATGTGGCAGGATTTGTGTATGGGTTGGTGAAGTGCGGCGTTACGCACAAGGGTGCCGGAAGTGTATCGCAATCCACTTGGCAAAGCATTGTGCAGAGTGCCTATGAATTTGCCGACAATTGTGTGCAGAATGGCAAGAATCATATCAGCGACGAATTTGCTCTGCAAAAAGGTAAATGCTGATGAGTGCCAAACCAGAAATTAGTAATTCACAATATGTAGCTTATCCACAAAAATGAAAGCATTGATTCACAAAACATCATTCCCTACGTTGAGCGAGGACATTTCTGCCCGACAGTCGGAGATAATGGAAACTGGCGTTTTGCCGGCCGACGAAGTGAGTTTGGATGTAAAAATGTGGTATGTGCTATATTTGCTTGAGCACGATAGCCAGTCGGAAGCCGGACTGCTCATCGATACGCTCAATTATGAGCCTCACATAAGCACACCGGCAAACTACACCGCGTGGCTGTGGCTTTCGCGCATGAGCATCTACATAGAACGCAAAGATTATGTGATGGCCATTGATGCCGCAGTGAATTCGCTGCATGCCGTTGACCGAATTCAGGTGAAAAAGGGCGATGACTTCATTGCATTGTTGGCCGGCATTCTATATAATTTGGCAGTGGTGCACAATGCCACCGGCGAAAACAGCCGTGCTGCTAAGGAATTGTCGAAGTCGCAAAAACTATACGAACGTCTTGCAAAGAAAAACGAAAATAGATTTGCCGAGATGTTGACCTACGCCGTAGAGGCATCGACAAAGATTTTTAAGTCGAAACAAAAGCAGATGGCGGTGTTTGCCCACTATCACGACCTCACCGAGCAATATAGCGGAATGGTGGAGGGTGGTAATGTTGAAGCACTGTCGCACCTTATAGATTCGCTGCACAAAGAGGGCGAAATAATGCTCGAAATGGGCAACTATCGCGATGCGATGAAATATTTCACAAAGGCTTTGCGTTATCAGAAGCGTATCAGCACCGAAATGGGTCGCAAAGAACTTGTCATGTCGATAGGGTTGGCCCAGTCGCTGATGCATATTGCCAAGCACCGCGAATCGGCCGAACAATTGCTTTCGTCGCTAATGCCGCTTGCTCGCCGTTTGGGCGATGTTGAGGCGCAAAACAGCATCATCAGCCTGCTCGATAAGAAGAGCAAAAACCGCACTATAATGTCGTTGCTGAAGGGCATATTCTAAACCCGAGGAGCAAGGCCGATGGTTGCACGCAGAGAGAGTTTTATTAACTATTAAAATATAAAATGAACGGAATTAACGAAAACGAACAGAAAACAGTCCCTCTCCCGCATTTGGATGAGTTAAGAGTGGGCATCGTAGTGGCCGATTCAAAGGCCGAAATCACTAAAAAACTGTGTGACAACGCAGTATCGTTTCTAATAAATGAAGGTTACCCCGACAACGACATCACAGTTGTTCATGTTCCCGACACTTTCCAACTGGTGTTTGCGGCATCGCGATTGGCTAAAAGCCGAGCCTTTGATGCAGTGATTATCTTGGGATGTGTGGTGAGAGGCGAAACTCCTCACTTCGACTATGAATGTCGCCATGTGAGTGAAGGCTCGGCAATCTTGAATGCAGAGGGTAAGATACCTGTAATCTTTGGAGTGTTGACAGTAGACAACGAAGAGCAAGCGCTTGAACGAATTGGCGGCGAAGGCTCAATTTGCAACAAGGGCGAAGAGGCAGCAATCGCCGCTATCAGAATGGCCGAAATTGCACGTAAACTATAAAAACGGATACAACAATAATTGTTACGACACCAGTCGCCCGCAATGGGGAAGGCTGGTGTCGCTGTTTTATTGTGGGAGGTTGGCGTGGCGGCTAAAAAAATAAATAGAATGTTACAATAACATAAAAAGTAGGCAATTAAGAAAAAATGCTATATATTTGCAATTACATCACACCAGAATAATGGAGCATGGAATCGATAAAGCACATATTTAAAATAGGAATTGGTCCGTCGAGCAGTCACACAATGGGACCTAAAAAGGCTGCTGAATTATTTAGCGAGTTATATCCAGAAGCAGGATTATACAAAGCATTGTTGTATGGGTCGTTGGCTGCCACCGGAGAGGGGCACATGACCGATAAGGCAGTGCTGTCGGTGCTTGAAGCCATTGCTCCTGCCGAAATAGTGTGGAAGCATGGCGAAACATTGCCCTATCACCCTAATGGAATGACCTTTGAAGCCTATGATGCGGCGGGAGTGCTGATAGGCAAGAAGACTTATTACTCGATAGGCGGCGGCGACATTGTGGAAGAAGGTCAAACACGTCCGTCAAATCCCGATGTGTATGCGTTGAGCACCATTACCGACATTCAGGAGTGGTGCAATAGTGCAGGCAAAACCTATTGGGAATATGTAGACGAATGCGAGGGTCCCGAAATATGGGAATATTTAAAGCAAGTGTGGGAAGTTATGAAGTCGTCGGTTCAGCGAGGCATTGAAGCCGAAGGGGCATTGCCAGGCGGGCTCGGCGTGCGACGCAAGGCTGTGAGTTATTATGTGAAGTCGTCGGGCTATTCGGGCTCGCTAAAGAGCCGCGGCACGGTGTATGCCTATGCTCTTGCCGTGAGCGAAGAGAATGCCTCTGGCGGCGAGATAGTTACTGCTCCTACTTGTGGGTCATGCGGTGTGCTTCCTGCTGTGTTATATCATCTTTACACTACTAAAGGATTTTCAGAACAGCGAGTGCTTCGCGCTCTTGCCACAGCCGGTTTGTTTGGTAATGTGGTAAAGACCAATGCCTCGGTGTCGGGTGCCGAAGTGGGATGCCAGGGCGAAGTGGGCGTGGCGTGTGCCATGGCTGCCGCCGCTGCTAACCAACTGTTTGGTGGCACTCCGGCTCAAATAGAATATTCGGCCGAAATGGGACTTGAACACCATTTGGGCTTGACGTGCGACCCTGTGTGCGGGTTGGTGCAGATTCCTTGCATCGAACGCAACGCCATGGCTGCCGCTCGTGCTTTAGACACTAACCTGTATGCTGCAATCAGCGACGGTTCGCACTCGGTGAGTTTCGACCGTGTGGTTGAGGTGATGAAGCAAACTGGCCACGACTTGCCAAGTCTGTATAAGGAAACTGCCCAAGGCGGATTGGCGAAAGTGAAAGAACACGTTCGCAAAAGACGCAGCGAAGGGTTGTTAGATTGATAAACGAAAACAATAATATAACGTGAAAACACTACGATTTTCGGCATTGGTCATATTAATGATGGCCAATGCTATTTTATATGCAGCGGGTCGAAACTTTACGTTGACAATTCCGCTGAAGTGCAATAGTTATGTCACACCAGTTGACGCCCGCTCGAAGGTAACCCCTCACTTTGCCGACAACATAATAGCCAACGGTTATGGCCGAGCCGACGATGCCGAAATGATAGCCGGAGGGTGGCTGCCGCAGTATCAGCAGCAGATGGAGCATCAGGTGTCGGTGTTTTTCTACACAGCCTACAGCGGCGAGATGCATCTTGCATTGCAAGCATCGCATGTGCCCGAGGGCGAGTCGGTGATGAGGGTTAAGTGCTGCGGTAAAACCTTTAAACTGAAAATTCGCAGCACCGATAAGCAAAACGCCTATTATTTGGGCAAGGTAAAGGTAAAGCATCCGGGGCATGTGCGTGTTGACATAGTGCCTGTGAAAACCACAGCCCAAAGTTATCCTTCTTTTAGTTCTCTGCTTGTTGGAGGCCCTGCTGTGGGCAATGCTACAAGCAAGGTGGCTGGCAAGGTGGTGTTTGTGTCGGCCGACGATTTGAAACAACATGTTCCGCACTTTGTTCGCCGCGGACCATCGAATCATTTTCAATGGACATTGCCCGACAATGCCGAGTATTTCTATAATGAAGTGCGTGTGCCCGAGGGCGAGGACTTGGACGGAGCATACTATATGCTTACCGGCGGTGACGGGTTTTATATGGGCATTCAGCCTAATAAAAAAGGCAGTAGCCGAATGGTGCTGTTTTCGGTTTGGGATACCGACACCGAAAAAGGTCTGGTGTCGGAATTGGTGCGCAACGGCGCAGGCGTGAAAACCAACAACTATAGCCATGAGGGTTCGGGAGTGCAAAACTTTTATGCCTACGATTGGCAGTCGGGCCGCACCTATGCCACTCTTGTGCGAGTAAGGCCAGAGGTGATTGATGGCGTGGCCACAGGGGCGTCGCTCTACACCGGATATTTTCGTGGCGACGAGGGTTGGGTGTTCTTGGCCGAAATACGCCGTCCGGGCATACAGACCTATTACACAGGCGCATATTCGTTTTCCGAAAATTTCCGTCCAGAGTGTGGCTGGCTGCCGCGCAGTGTTGAATTTCCGTCGCAGTGGGTGCGCGACGCCGCCGGCAAATGGTGGGAAGTGCTGCGAGGTGTGTTTACTTGCGACGGAACAGGACACCAGGGCTTGCGACGCGACTATGCCGGTGGCGTGAATGACGACGGAAACTTCTTCTTGAAAAACATAGGATACATTGACGACAATGTGCCGTTTGGAACACCGTTCACCCGCAAGGGCAACGGCAATCATCCTGACATCGACTTCAAAGAACTGATTGAACTATCGCACTCCACCGACGACCTTAGCAAATCGGCCTCGCCGGAGCATAATGATGCAGCCATAGGCCGGCATGAATAGGCTGCATGCCCCAAAAAATAAGATAGCGACAAAGCATAAAAAATTCACGCTCCTTGGAATTCCGAGGGGCGTGAATGGTTTTGAAGATATATTTGTTATTAAGGTATAGTTGACTGAAGCAAGCCGCGCATTGGTAATTGCTTGTTGTTCACGGAATGGTGTCTCATGCAAGAGCCAGCGGGTGTGGTGTTAGTCTTTTTGGAGAATTTCTATTTCAGAAATTATTTCGTTGGCGCGACGTTGGTCGTTTCTGAAAATGTTGATTCCGCAAATCAAGCCAATGATGCCGCCAATGGTTCCACCAATATATAGCGGTTCGGGATTAGGAATGAGAGATTTTATTTCGTAGGTGAACCAAGTGGCCCAAAAGATGCCAAACGGAATGCTGAACCAAAGCCATCGCCACTCGAGTTGCTTAAACTTAAGCACATTTAGGCGGGTTTTAACGAGGCTACCGGTGTAAATGTTGTTGTTAAGCACTTTAGAGTTGGTGTAGAGGGAGTATGCAATAGCCACAATAAAGAAAAGGCTTGTCACTATCACCAGGTTCAACGAAAGTCCTATGAGGTTGCGAAGTAAAAAGAACAACGGAATGGCAAGCGTAGCAGCCACCACTTGAATGATGGTGTCGCGGTTAATCGATTTTATTTTTTTGCCAATCGATGCGCGAATGAGCGCTTCATTTATGATTTCTTGGTTGCTGAGTTTTTTGTGCAGCGTGTTGAGTTGCTCTCGCATTTGTTGTAGTTCGGTATAGTTTTCCATAATATGATTAATGTGAAGAGTTAGACATTTGTTTAAGTTGTTCTCTGATTCTGAATAGGCGTGTAGCCACGTTGTTGGTTGTGATGCCCACAATTGCAGCAATTTCGTCGTAACTAATGCCTTCAAGCCAAAGCAGCACTATAGCCCTGTCGAAAGGTTTTAGGCGATGAATTCGGTCATAGAGCATACGCACTTGTTGCGATTCGGCATCGTTGTCGTGGTAGAAGTCCACATCCATAGAAAGCGGAACGGTGTTGTTGCGCTTCTTTTTTCGCTCAAACGACAGGCAAGTGTTGAGGCTTATGCGCCATATCCATGTTTTGAGCGAACTTTGGCCTTTGAAGTCGGGTAGCCCGTTCCACACATTTATGAGCACCTCTTGGAACAGGTCGTTTACTTCATCGGAGTCGTTTGAAAACATATAGCACACTGTGTAGATGGTGCTTTTGTGTTCTCTCACGAGTTGTTCAAATTCTTTTTCACTCATTGCTTTTAAATTCTGTTTTTGCTTATTAGATGACATGAGTGTGCAAAAAATTACACTAAAACAAAAAAATTTTTCAAATGCCGAAAATGCCGATTAAATGGGGACTTTTGACGTTATTCGCAAGTTTTCAGGCTATTAAGTTCCGTTAAATTTAATGCAAAAAGTTGGATGAATAAAAAAAATGCTATATATTTGCAGAAATCACTTGATATCTGTTTAGTATAATTTAAATTTTATGACCTATGAGAAGAATTTTTACATTAATTATTTTATCAATTTGTGCTTGTAGTATCTCGGTGAGTGCCGAGGTAAAGAACGCCAATGAGGTGCAATCACCACAATTTACAGTTAATTCAGACACTTACAGCGAAACACAATTCGTTGAATTCCTATGTGACGCCGAAGATGTGGAAATATATTATACACTCGATGGCACAACACCCGACCGCGACTCGTATCTTTATGACGGAAACCCAATTGTAATCAGCACAACCACAGTGCTAAAGGCGATTGCTTATAAGGGTAATCAATCGAGCGAGGTGGCAGTAGCGCAATATGTAATTGAAGGCACTGGCACATCGGGCATAATTTCACACATCTTTAAGAAACGCAACAGCATTGAGGGTGGCCGCGGCACTATCACGGTGACAGGCACAGCATCGGCAAGATCGGTTAGCGTGTATTCAATTACTGGCCAAGAAGTGGACATTGACAGCGGCCGTACGACTACAGTGAAGGGCTCGGGCGACAATCCTGACCGCGTGGTGGTTAAGATTGACGAACCAGGTGTGTATGCTGTGAAGGCTCCAAACGCTTCGAAGGTGGTTGTAGTGAGGTAAGGCATTACAAAACATAGATGATTAACATATTATGGCGTGTGGCAAGATTAAGCCACGCGCCATTTTTGTTGTGCAAGCATCGGCATTATTAAAGCCCAAACTTACGGTCATCGGGCAGCAAGCCCCGAGTGAGCCGGTTTTTTTAAGTTTCGGTTACATAAAGAGCAACGGTGAGTTTGTGGTTTACCATAATAAAACGGTCGGGCGGCTTACGAAGAGAGTGTTTGTAATTGGAAATAAAAGTGTTAACTTTGTGTACTAATATATATGTAGGAAGGCGCGATGTTTGAAATTTCACATGCTGGGATTTTTGACCGAGGCCTTTGTTAACACTGAATACATTGCAGTGATGAAAAAATTTTTAAATCTATTATTGATAATTATGACAGCAGTAAGCGTAAATGCAGCCACCAATGAGCATGGCAAGGTGTTGAGCGTGAAGCGAATCTCGATAGAAGGAGTGGAATTGCACGACATGCCAGCCCATCTTGATGCTCTTGGAGTGGAGTTTGAGCAAGTAGACGTAGCCAACTGGCCAGAGTGGAACAAGCAGACTCCTGATGCGCAGTTTAGAGTGGCACATAGTGGCGATAATTTGATAATCAACTTTAAGTGCACCGAAAACAGTGTTGCAGCCACAGCAAACGACATGGGATGGAATGTGTGGGAAGATGCATGCATGGAATTCTTTTCGCAGCCAACCGACGATGGCATATATTATAACATAGAGTGCAACTGTGCCGGCACGGTGCTGCTTAACGGAGGACCCACTCGCAACGAGCGCACCCATGCATCGCGCGAAACCACCATGTCGATTAAGCGATGGGCGTCGTTAGGACGTGAGCCCTTTGCCGAACGCGTGGGCCAATGCACTTGGCAGGTGGTGCTTTTGGTGCCTGCAAGTTACTACTTTATGCATCAAATAAGCGATTTCGGCGGACGCACAATTCGCGCCAACTTCTATAAGTGTGGCGATAAGTTGCAGCAGCCGCATTTCTTGTCGTGGAATCCGATAGGTACTCAACGCCCTAACTTTCATGCGCCAGAGTATTTTGGCACATTGGTGTTTGAAAAATGAGGCATAGAATAACCAGAAGATTTGCTGAAAGTGCAAAAAAGAAGTCATTTTAAGATTTTTTTTATAGAAAAAAGGTGAATAATGTGCAAAACACCATACCTTTGCACAATGAAATAAATTGAGCCTCATAAGGCGACAGCTGAGGCTAATCAATAAATTAAAACAAAGACTATTACAAATGGATAAACTAAGCTATGCACTTGGCTTGAGCATGGGCCACAATTTCCTTGCATCAGGCATCAAGAGCCTAAACTATGAAGAATTTGCAGAAGGCGTGAAGGCCGTGTATGAAAACACAGAAAAGAAGATGACCTTCGACGAAGCAAAACAAGTAATTCAAGACTATTTCACACAATTAGAAGCCGAAGCAGCCGAAAAGAATAAGCAAGCCGGTGAAGCATTCTTGGCAGAAAACAAGAAGCGTTATGGTGTAAACGTTACAGCCAGCGGCCTACAATATGAAATCAAGAAGGAAGGCGAAGGCAATCCACCAGAAGCAAAAGACAGCGTAACAGTTCACTATACAGGCACATTGATTGACGGACGTGTGTTTGACAGTTCTGTAGACCGTGGCCAGCCAGCAACATTTGGCGTGACACAAGTGATTCCAGCATGGGTTGAAGCATTGCAAATGATGAAGCCAGGTGCAGAATGGCGCATCTATTGCCCATCGGAAATCGCTTATGGCCCTAACGGTGCAGGCGGCATGATTGGTCCTAACGAAACTCTTATCTTCGACATTCAATTGATAGCCGTAAACCGCAACTAATAATTCAGAGACAATAATCAAATAAATAAGAATATATTAAAAAAATTATGAAGAAAATCTTTTCAATCGTCGCTGCAGCTCTTATGCTTGTAAGCTGCAATGGCCAAGCTCAAATGGGCGAAACATTGGGCGATACTATCAGCGCTCGCATGGGTGAAATGTATGGTTATGGTGTTGCTGACCAAATGAAGAACGGTCCAGACTCAGCAAAGTTTGATGCACAAGAATTTATCAAGGGTTTGGAATCAGTAATCTCTTTGGATACTGCACAAGTTAACAGAATGAATGGTATTGCTATGGGTTTGAACTTGCTTCAAATGCAAAAGCAAGCAAAGAACCAATACGTAGACATCAACAAGGACCTTTTGGTTCAAGCATTTAAGAAAGCATTCTTGAGCGACTCAACCGTTAACATGCAAGAACTTCAAATGGAAGTTATGACCTTGATGCAACGTGCTACAAACGAAGGCAAGCGCAACGACCCAAAGGCAAAGCAAAATGCTGAAGAAGGTGCTGCTTATGCTGCTGCAAAGGTAGCTGAAGGTTACCAAAAGACAGAAAGCGGTCTTGTTTACAAGGTGCTTGCAGAAGGTAATGGCGAAACATTTGCAGAAAACGACAACATCGAAGTTAAGTACGAAGGTAAGCTAATTGATGGCACAGTGTTTGATGCTACTCAAGGCGACGAAACTCGTGCATTGAGACCAACTCAAGTAGTTCCAGGTTTCAAGGAAGCGCTTTTGATGATGAAGCCAGGTGCAAAGATGGAAGTTGTTATTCCAGGTGACCTTGGTTACGGCATCGACGGCCGCGGTGGCCTAATCGGTCCTAACGCTACTCTTGTGTTCACTCTTGAAACTGTAGGCGTAAAGGCTGAAGAAAAGAAGTAATAAATTTTCTTAGATAAACATACTAATCCTCAGAAGTGCATCTGTGCTCTTCTGAGGATTGTTTTTTGTTATAAAATGGGCCTATATAGAGGAAAAACTTGCGATTTTAAACTTTTTTAAGAACAATTTGTTTGTTTTTGGCGTTGTTTGCAAAAAAAATGCGATATATTTGCGTGTGTTGAACTTAAAATCTAACGCAATGGAAAAAATTGACAATCTTGATAGAAAAATACTCGAGATTATTATGAAAAATGCTCGCATCCCATCGAAGGATGTTGCCGTGGAATGCGGCGTTTCGAGAGCTGCAATTCATCAGCGCATTCAGCGCATGATTGACATGGATGTTATTACCGGTTCGGGTTATAATGTTGACGCAAGAGTGTTAGGCTACTCTACTTGCACTTATGTGGGAGTGAAGCTTGAACGTGGGTCGATGTATCGCGGTATAATTCCTGAATTAGAAAAGATTAAAGAAATTGTGGAATGCCACTATTGCACTGGTCCTTACAATGTGCTTATTAAGGTATATGCTCGCGACAACCAGCACCTAATGGAATTGCTTAACGATAGAATCCAAAGCATTTCGGGTGTTACGGGCACAGAAACTCTAATATCGCTCGACCAAAGCATCAATCGCGAAATTCCTATCGAGTACGAGTAAAAATTGCCCCCTGAAGGCATTATTGCACGACAAATGGTTTTTTTAAAGTAATTAATTATAGAAATTACGGCCGGGGTGATTGTTATAATTACCCCGTTTTTTTTCGTTTCCAACAAAACTGCTGTTTGATGAGATATTATATCAATTTAGGTTCAAATTTAGGCAACCGCTATGCCAACATTGATAGGGCTGTGGAAGTTCTTGAAAGCAGAGTGGATGGTGTGGCATTGCGTTCTGCGCCCATCGTTACTCTGGCGTGGGGATATAGGAGCGCAAACGATTTTGTGAATATGGCAGTGGCGTTTGATAGCGATATTGAGCCGTTGGAAATGTTGAAATTGGTTAAGAGCATTGAAGACGAAGTGGGCACATCGGTGCACCGCAATTCGGCCGGAGATTATTGCGACCGCCTGATAGACATCGACATTATGGCCATTGATGAAATGGTGATAGATGAGCCTGCATTGCAAGTGCCGCACAAGCATTTGCCGAACAGAGTGTTTTTCTTGAAGCCCTTGCAGGAATTATGCCCAGAGTGGCGGCATCCGGTGCTTAAGATGGGTGTAGATGATATGCTCGGCAATTTGCAAGATGCCGATAATTATAAGTGATGTTAAGTGCCGCAATGAAATAAGAGTGAGCAATCTTCTTTTTTGCCTGCCCAGCAAACCAACCTGCCTCAGCCGGTGCAGGGTGAGTTTTTTAGTTCAATCCCGTTATATGACAAGTATGATTTTTAGGATCATCTTTGGGGCCTAAAATCAAGTTGTGCCATTGAGGTGATGGGCTTGAGGATGGTGCAGTAGGTTGTTGGTAAAGCACCTATGCGTGTGTGAATGGTTATTTATATTGGTTGAGCGCTTCGGTCAATCGCTGCTTCATGGCCACTCTTAGTTCGATGGGTTGCACCACTTCCACATCGGGTCCGTATGAAAGGAGTTGCTGCATGAGGTCGTAGGTGATTTGCATTTTGTAGTGAAAAATGCTGTATTGGTCATGCACTTCTTCAGATTGAGAGTGATGCAAAGGCAAGGCTCGGAAATACTTAGCTTGCTTAGATTCCACTCTTAACATGATGTTTTTTGCTTCGGCTTGCGAAGTGGTTATGCCGAAGCAGTCTTTGAAATAAACTTCGCCGTTGAAATTGTCGGGAATGGTATAATCAACAGATGTGGTATGCAAATTAGCCATACGGTCGAGAGCATAGGTTTTCACCTTGTTGTCGCGAGTGTTACGTCCGATAACATACCACAACTGTTTGAAAATACGTAAAAAATAGGGTTCAAGCACCACATCCGACGGGTTCGAGCGGTTGTAACTCTTATATTGGAATGTTATGCGTTTTCGCTGACGCAAAGCGTTTATAATGTTAGGTAAGTGTTCGCGAGCCGAAGGCACATTTTCCACCATAATAAGGTTAGCAATGTCTTTAGAATCGCGCATCATACCACTTAACGCCATTGAGTCGATAAGCCAATTGAGCACCCGAGCCTCGCTGTCGTCGGTGTTAGTGTTGTCGATGTAGTATTCGAAAGTGGCAGGGTCGTAATCGATGTTAATCTTAAACATATCGGCAATGCCGTTGCGATAGTTAAGAAACGTGCGTCGCGGAAGGTCACCGCCATCGCTATATGGCGACAGTCGCCATTGGGCGTTAATCTCCTTTCGGGTTATGCGTCCACGGCGTTGGATTGTGTCGATTAGCCATATATATTTGTTGATGAGCGAACCTGCCATATTCTGAGTTGTTTTTTGAGGATTATTGTTTATGCTTCGGCTTTAGTGCCTTTTTTGCTCAAAATCAGTAGGCCGATGAATGTAACAGCGGCGTTAAGAAGCAAAAGTTCGAAACTCATAGTGTAGCCGAAACGGGTTAGCAACCAGTCTTGCACGAAATAGCAAATTACAGGCGCAGCGATGCACACGATAGGCACAAAGCGGTCGCGCACGCTAACCTTCATAGCCATACCGAAGGCAAACAAGCCGAGGATTGGGCCGTAGGTGTAACTTGCCACGGTGTAAACGGCGCTAATGGCGTCGCTATTGCTGATGATGTAGAACACCACAATCACCAAACCCATGATAGCAGCCATCGACACGTGTACCCATTCGCGTGTGCGAGAAAGGGCCTTGTCGTCTTTCTTTTGGTTGGCTTTCAGGATGTCGACTGTGAACGATGTGGTTAGTGCGGTGAGCGCGCTTCCGGCTGCTGAATAAGCTGCCGAGATAAGGCCAAGTATAAACAAGATACCTACGATGGTAGGCATAGTTGGGTGTGAAGCCACAAGGCCGAATAGGTCGTCGCTCTTTTCTGGCATATTGATGCCCACCTTTGCAGAGTAAAGCACAAGCAATGTGCCAAGTACCAAGAATAGCGCAATCACGAAGAATTGGCTGATGGCATTAACCACCATACTCTTTTGCGATTCTTTAGGATTCTTGCACGCCAAGTTGCGTTGCATCATGTCTTGGTCGAGACCGGTGGTGGCAATCACCATGAAGATACCGGCAATGAATTGCTTCCAAAAGTAAGTGCCAGCCTTAGGGTCGTCGAAGTAGAACATTTGGCAAGTTTCGTGGCTCGATACGGCAGAGCATATTTCAGCAAAGTTGTAGCCAAGACCTTTGCCAATAAACAAAATGCAAAGCACTACCGACATGATGAGGCAGAAACTTTTTAGAGTGTCGGTCCAGATAACTGTCTTCACACCGCCTTGCTTGGTGTAAAGCCAAATTAGGGCGATGGTGATAATTACGTTGACGATAAACGGAATGCCGAGAGGGCCAAACACGAGGCTTTGAAGCACCACGCACACCACATAGAAGCGAACAGAAGCGCCAAGCATCTTTGAGATGAAGAAGAACCAAGCACCGCTTTTGTAT
The DNA here is from genome assembly GCA_045613305.1 of Muribaculaceae bacterium. Lineage (GTDB taxonomy): Bacteria > Bacteroidota > Bacteroidia > Bacteroidales > Muribaculaceae > SFTJ01. The sequence continues at coordinate 23,652 of JAZLAU010000034.1, read as the reverse complement.
GTAGATGCGCCAAAGCGTTGTTCAAGATATCCGTATATTGAAATGAGGTTTCGACGGTAGAAAAGCGGAATCAGCACATAGGCCACGGCTATGTAACCGAAAATAAATCCGAGCACCATTTGCAGGTAAGAGTAGCCCTTAGCGGCCACCATACCTGGCACAGAAACGAAGGTCACGCCCGAAATGGCTGCACCGATAGTGGCAAACGCTACTACAGGCCAAGGGGCTTGGCGATTGCCTGTGAAGAAACTGTTGTTATCACTTTTGCGTCCGGCAAACCATGATATCAAGAAGAGGAGTAAGAAGTAGCCAACAATGGTGGCCATAACTATCCATGGTGACATGTGTGTAATATTTTTTTAAGTAAAATAATTATTCGGTTAATTATTCGGCGTAGATAAGATACTTGCGGCGAAGTTCCTTGTATTGCTTAAGTGCAGGTTGCCAAGTAGCCTTAATTTCGGCAGCGCTTTTGCCTTCCATAATCATCTTGCGCACGTTTTCGTCGCCAGTGAGTTTTTCGAAGAATTTGGTGAAGAATTTTTCGCCCATTCCGCAACCGTTGTAAGCGTCGATAACGTATTCAAGGTTCATGCCTTCGGCAATTATTTGTTCGTCGGCAAGTTTCGACAGGTCTGTGCCGTAGCATTTTTGGTTAAGTAGAGGCGGATTTTTAGCGCCAGGCACGCTCTTAGGAGTGAACGAGAATTTGTATCCTTTGCCCTTCATGTCGGGGTGTCCGTAGATTTGGAAAGGCTTCTTAGTGCCGCGACCTAAACTTGCCACAGTGCCTTCAAAAAGGCAAGTGCTTGCGTAAAGATACACCGAAGTCATGTTAGGCAAGTTTGGCGATGGAGCAATAGGCAAGCGGTATCGGGTTTGGTGTGTGTAGTTTAGACACTTAATCACCACCAAGTCGTTCACCTTAAGGTTGTCGTTAAGCCAACCTTCGCCATTTGCCATAAGAGCAATTTCGCCCATTGTTAGTCCGTGCACGGCAGGAATAGGCAAGCGTCCCACGCCAGAGCGATATTTCATGTCGAGCATAGGTCCGTCAACAATCATACCGGTAGGGTTAGGACGGTCGAGCACCACAAATTGCTTGTCGTGAAGTGCTGCTGCTTCCATGAGGTTAATCATGGTGATGTAGTAGGTGTAGAAACGAAGGCCCACGTCTTGAATGTCTACAACAATCACATCAAATTTGTCCATAGTTTCCTTGCTTGGGCGGTTTGTTTTGCCTTCATATAGCGAAGCGATAGGAATACCTGTTTTTTCGTCGATGCTGCTTTTCACCTTTTCTCCGGCGTCGGCCTTGCCGCGGAATCCGTGTTCGGGTGAGAAGATGGTGGTCACGTTAAGATCATTTTCAATCATAATGTCGAGGGTGTGCTTATTGCCCACCATGCCGGTCATATTGCTCAAAAGTGCAATTCGTTTGCCTTTAAGGACAGGCACATAAGTTTCGGTGCGAGCGGCGCCCATTATCACCTTGGGGTTGTTTGCGCTGATGCCCGATGTTGCAAGCATCACTGCAATTGCTGCAATAATAAGTTTTAGGTGTTTCATTAGGTAATATTTTATTAACAATTAATTTCTTTGAATTGATAATTGAAGATATTTAGAAAGTCGGTTTAGGATTTTACTTTTTACAAAAGTACTAAAAATCTGCTTAAATAAGCACCTTTCCGATAAGTTTGCGAATTTTGCCGTTGCCAATAACCGGCGCGTGCGGGTCTTCAGGCCAAACAATTAAGGCATTTCCGGGCTTCAAGTCGATTAAAGCAGTTGGACTGTCGTCAGAAAGCAGGCAGTCGCCTTCTTCGTCGTAGGTTTTAGTGATGTTTACGATTTCGTTAAGAGGTTTCCAGCCTATTGCTTCGTTACCCTCGAGAAGAATGTGCACGTCGATGTATTTTCGGTGCATTTCGAGCACTTGCTTGTCTTTATCGACGCCTTCGGCAAGCACGTTGTTAATGAAAAGGCGTTCGCCGTCTATTTCTATTCTTCCGGTGGGAGCGTTAAGCAGGTCGTGACTCTTAACATAGTCGAAAAGAGTTTTGAAGAGAGGGTGAAGCGATTCGATACGTTCGCTATCTTGAAGAGTGGTAAGAATCATATTGAGAGATTATTTTGTTAGAACTATTTTGCTTATTTCAGGGGCTCTGATGCCAGGCTTTGTTTCTCCGCCAATGCACCAAGCCGCACCGTTGCCATCGGTGGCAGCAGCCGCACCGGCGCGTGCTAAAAGGCTAAATTCGCCTATGTGCTTCCATGTCATGGCCGATGCGTCGAATTCAAACAAGTTTGGATTGAATTTGTACCATTCAACGGGTTGTTTCAAGTATTGCGCTTGCTCAATTAGAGCATAAGTTCCGCTAATGGCGTCGGCAAAAATATCTTTGTTCACGCCCCCGAAGGCCACAATAGAATTTGGGCTTACGGCAATAGCGCATCCGCCCGAAAGGGTAATGGTATCGCCGTTGAGAGTGATGGGCTTGGGTAATGAGAGCCAAGAGGCGTCGGCAATGTTAAGCGCAATGCCGTCGGTGTGAACTTTAGCGTCAATAGAATCGCCCGCGGCAGGAGTGAATCCGCCCCAAACGAAGAGTTTGCCGTTAGCGGCAGCGCACACGGGTTGCACCCTTGCCTGAGGCATGCGGGCAATCATTTGCCATTTAGAGTTTGGCTCGGCCAGATTGCGGGCATAAATTTTGTCGGAAGGCAGCCCGTTGGCATTACCACCCACAACGAACGCCACATCTTGCCATATGCAAGCCGCCATGTTGTCGATGGTGGCAGGCAATGAATTGAGGGCTTTCACCACGGCTTTGCCGTTTGCAAGGTGTATGCTGTAAGAGTCGGCCACAGGACCGTCGGCGTTGCTTCCGCCCACAATTATCAGGCTGTCGGCATGTTGAATCGAGGCACCGTAGGCCAAGGGTTTAGGCAGATTGCCTATGTGCTGCCAATCTAGGCTGTTGTTGTCGGTGTTGGCAGCGTAGATGCCTTTGTAGAAGCATTTTTGTCCTCCGTCGGCCACCGGCTTAATAGCAAAGTTGGCTCCGCCTGCCATTAGCAGGTCGGAACCAATATGTGCTGCGTAGCATGCCGACACTCCTTGTTCGTAGCCTTTCTCGGCCTCGGGGTGTCCGGGCGCGAGGGTTACGACCTCGGTGGGTGTGCTGGTGCATGCTGCGAGAGTTAATAAGGTTATAGCACCTAATGTGGTGTTAAACTTAGTCATAATCGTAGGTTAGGAGTTATTCCATGTTGACAGTTTTAGGGCGCAAAGCGATTAGTTGGATAAGCAGCGACAACACTGTTACTCCGCCCAAAAGAGCGAACCCTGTGCCAAGTGAAAGGTTGCCCAAAATTGTGGTAATTGCTGCACCACCCAAAACTCCCGACATATTGATGAAGCCGTAGGCAGTGGCACGCTGGCGTGAAGGGATGAATTGGCACAAAATAGGCATGTTGTTTGTGTCGAAGAAACCATAACCGATGCCGAAGCAAAGAATGGCAAGAATCACTTCAAGCAAACTGCTGCCCAAGCCCATAAAGACGAGCGAAGGCACAATTAACGCCAAACCAATGCTGCTGGTGTAAACACGTCCGCGAACATTTTTTTGCACCCATTTGTCCGACAAGCGGCCTCCAATCATAGCGCCAAGGAACGAAGCGCCGGCAAGGCTGATTACGGCTACAGGTCCTGCAAAGTCCATAGCCTTACCCACTTCCATGCCCCAATTGCTTGCAATCACGTTGGCGAGCAGTTCAGGAAGCCAGTTTTTTGTGGCCCATCCTGGCATGCTTAGTGTGGTGAACACAAACAGCACAGCCCAGAAAGCCACGTTGCTCAATACCATTGCCACGCTTTTCATCACGCTTGGCTGATTAGGGTCGGCTGCAGCGCTGCTGGCTTTCTTTTCGCGGCCTGGGTCGCTAATGAAAAGAATGAGCACCACCGAATAGAGCATACCCACAAGACCGCACACAAGGAACACCGTGTGCCAATTGAGCAAACTTGAGAATATAGAACCGAATCCGCCAGCAATTTGGCCTAAATAGAGTCCTGTCATGTGAATACCGATAGCCATTGAGCGAGTTTTTCCGCTGTGAATGTCGGCAATCAGCGACAAGGCGGCTGGTATATAAAGGGCTTCGCTGAATCCCATTACGGCACGCAAAGCATATAGTTCCCAGTAAGAATCTACAAATCCCATCAGGAATGTAACAGCCGACCACACGAAAAGGCTGCCAACAATTAGGTTCTTGCGGTTAAGACGGTCGGCAATAGTTCCCGACACGGGGCTCATCAATCCATATATCCACATAAAAGCGGCCATAAGCGCACCCCAGCCCCAAGGACCAGTGTAACTGGTGGCTACTTCGATGATGTCTTCCGACATGGCAAATCGCATGGTGCTGAGCATCTGTCGGTCCATATAGTTGAGAAATGCCACGCCTGATAGGAGCAACACTACTAACCACGGATACCATTTCTTGTCTTTTAAATTCATTGGTTATTAGGTAAAAAATGATTTTTTAGGTTAACGATTGGTTAGTTATAAAAAATGCAAGAGGGTTGCCTATGTGCAATTAAGATTCCTTGTTAAGCGCTCAAGAGGTGCTTTATTGGAGGAAAACAATTGGGGTGGTAACCCTTTGGCAAAAACTGTTATTTTAGGTTTGCAAGAATTTCTTCACAAAGCATAAACGACTTTATAAGCATGCGAGGCACATGGAATGGACCCTTGAAGATGTTGCCCTTTGCTGGTTGCGCCACAGTTCCGTCGCGGTGAAGGTATCCGTACCATTCTCCAAATTCCTTGTCGGGGAAGTGTGCGTAGGTCCAATCGCTGATGGTGCGGTGCATTTCAAGATATTTCTCGTCGTTGGTTGCCAAGTAGGCGTAGAGTGTAGAGATGATGGTTTCGCATTGAGGCCACCAGAACTTCATGTCTTGCGAATAGTCTTGGCAAGGTTTGTTGAGGGCATCGCGGAAGTTGATTATGCCGCCGTATTGTTCGTCCCAACCCCATTCCCAACTCCAGTCGAAAATGTCGAGAGCTGTTTTTGTGATTTCGGGGTTCCAACCTTGATGCTTTGCTTCCTCGAGCAAGAACCACACCGTTTCGATGCAGTGTCCGGGGTTGATGGTTCGTCCGGCAATAGTGTCGATAAACTCGCCGTTAGGGCCAACGCATTCAAGCAAAGCTTTCAATTCGGGGTGAATGAAGTATTTCTTTAGCGCTTCGATTGATTCGGCAATCTGCTTGACGAGAGCAGGGTCGGCAATGGCAGCGCGAATGCGCGAAGCGGTGTTGATAAGAATCATTGTCAGCGAGTGGCCTTGAGTGGTTACCGATTCGCAATATTTTGCGGGAAGTATGCCTGGAGTGCTCACAAAGTGGTGAATGTTGTTAAACACCTTCAATGCTTTTTCGGCATAAGTCTTGTCGCCCGAAGCGATAGAATATTCCGACATTGCAATTGCGGCAAAACATTCAGAGAACACATATCGGCGCATGCGTATAGGAGTGCCGTCGGCTTCAACTTCGAAATACATTCTGCCGCGTTCGTCGGTACAATGGTTTTCGATGAAGTCGATGCAACTCTTCGATGCTTCGAGCCACTCTGGATTCTTTTCGATGTTGTTGTAGGCAAATGCAGCCACAAAACCGAAACGGCCTTGGAACCACACCGACTTGGTGGTGTCGTAGATAGAGCCGTCGCGGTCGAGACAAGTGTAAACGCCGCCATTCACGCGGTCCCAGCCGTTCTTAATCCAGAAAGGCATCACGTTGTTAACCAGTTCGTTGCGGTAGGCGTCTCTCCAACCTGCTATATATTCTTTTATGTTGTTCATTCGTTAAAGGGTTAATAATGGTTGCTGATTAAAATTGGTTGCAACGAGCAAAGAAGTTGATGGCTTCAAGTTCTTTCTTCATAGACGCTTCTTCTTCGTCGGTCATGTTGCGGAACGGAGTGCGGTTAGGGCCGAGGTCAAGGCCTATTAGTTTCATGATGCGCTTACCTCCCACAATGTTGCCTCGGTAGTTGCAAATCACGTTAATCACTTCTTGCGAGAAGTTTTGCTTTTCGCGAGCAGTTTCGATGTCGCCCTTTTCCCATGCTTCGATAATGCCAACTAATTCACGACCGTTGTAGTTGGTTGTTCCGCCAATTCCGCCTTGAGCACCGCCCTGAGCAAGACTTGGCAAAATGGTTTCGTCTTGTCCGTGAAGCATATCGTATTTGCCACCCTTGTAAAGTCGGCATTGATTGTATTCGTATAGGCTTTCGAAAGTGTATTTTATGCCGGCGAAGTTAGGAATTCTGCCGTCAACGGCCTTAAGCATTTCAATCATAGGAAGGAATGCTCCGTTGAATGCAGGGATGTGGTAGTAGTAGAAAGGCAAGTTAGGCGCAGCAGCGGCAATTGCTTCGCAATATTGCACAAGTTCTTCAATTCGGCCAATCTTAGGGAATGGAGGAGCCATAGAACCGATGCCCCAAACGCCAAGTTTAGCAGCGTGTTCGGCAAGTTTCACACTGTCGCGAAGGCAGCAACTGCCCACGTGAACAATCACTTTGAAGCCTTCGGGCACAGCAGCCACCCATGCTTCGGCAAGTTTCATGCGCTCTTCGGTAGTAAGCATATATCCTTCGCCCGATGAGCCGTTAATAAACACGCCCTTTAGGCCGTTTTTTGCCAACATTGCAGCATACTTAGGTATTGGTTCGTAGTTAACGTCGCCATTAGCATAAAATGGTGTGAATGGCGCGTCGATAAGTCCTTTTATCTTTTCCATATAGTTTTTTTTGAAAATTATAGTGTTTGTGCTTTTTTGTATTTAACAAAGATAACCTTTTTATTACTACTTATCGCCTTTTTTGAGTATTTTAAATAAAAAAAATCATAGTAAATGCAACTTTTCACGGTTTGATGCATCAAAAGGATGGAAATACTAACAATGTAACATTAAATACTCTAAGTAGGCTCGAGTGTAAACCGTGAGGTCAGGCGCTCGAGCATTTTTTTATAGTTCTGGCAAAGTGGTGAAAAACAGGTTTGTGGTATGCACCGCCACTTGTGTGAGATACTTGCTGTCGATTTCCTCCGCATAGTTGTAGTGCCCTTGTTGGCGAGGGCTTAGGTTTATGACGCAGCAAGGCCTGCGACGCTCATTGTGTCAAGATTGTGCCAGTGCTGGGCGGACATAGTAGAGCGGCCCTTAAAGAAAATTTTTTGTTTCAAGGGTGGCATTTTTTTTAACGGCATGTGATGGGATGGAGGATTATCCTTTTCTGAATTCAGAAGGCTTGATGCCTGTTTTCTTTTTGAACAGGGTGGCAAAGTATTCGGGATTTTCAAACTGTAGGCGGTATGAAATCTCCTTGATGCTTGCTTGGCTACCTCTCAGCAATTCTTTTGCTCGGTGCAGTCGTAGGTTTATCAGGTATTGAGCAGGCGAAAGTCCGGTGTATTTCTTAAACAGGTGTCTAAACGAGGCATAACTGATGTTGAGGTGCTTGGCCACGTCGGGCATATATAACACCTCCTCCACTTTGCTTTGCATAAATAGTCGGGCGTTGTCGATAACCGTAGGCAGTTCGGGTGAAGACAGCAGGCTTTGGCTTTGGCTTGTCATAAACATCATGCCCAGAAGATGGTTAACAATACCGGCAAGCAACTGCTGAAAATAAGGCTTTTGCCTCGAGGCCGTGTCGATGGCTTTGCGATAGAGGTCGATGATGACGGTGTTGTATCCCACGTTGTACACAGGATTATCGATTGAGAAAAATCCAGCCTTCACTCGGTGGTCGATGTTGGCGCCGCGAAACCCAATCCAATATTCTTCCCAACCCGATTCGGCCGATGGCTTATAGGAATGCCATTCGTCGGGGAAAATCAGAAACATGTCGCCTTCGTTGATGTTGATTTTCCCGGCATGGGTGGTGTGAAGTTCGCCGTGGCCCGATGCTATGTAGAGCATTTGATATTCGTTGAGTGTTCGCCCCTTTTCGGGCGAAAACAAATATTCCTCGTTGTGCCCCGACGGAGGATACGGCTCGCCTGGCTGCACTTTCTGGTAGCCAACAGAGCAAATCGACAATCCCCAAAGGGCGTCCGACGGATTTTCGGTGATGTATTTAATGGGTTTCATACTACAAGTTTAGTGAAATTTTTTTTGATGGAGATAATAGGAGTGCCAATTTTTATAGTATATATAGCAAAAAACATAGGTTTGTGAATAAATAATAACTTAAATTTGTAATTAAAGTGCAAAATTATGTGTGTAAATGAGTGTTAAGACCTCATAAGCGACAAAATTTTGCGAATGAACCAAACTGCAAAAATCAAATATTAAACCATAATACACATGAAAGATAGATGCTATATGGCGGTCGATTTGGGCGCAACGAGTGGCCGAGTGGTGCTGGGATATTACGACGGCACAAAGGTGGAGATGCGCGAGTTGAGCCGCTTTAAAAATCCTATGATACCAATGGCGGGCCATTTGCATTGGGACTTGCCAGCGTTATATAACGAGATATTGCACGCGTTGCGATTGCTGTCGGCTCAAGGCATAGTTCCGTTGTCGATAGGCATCGACTCGTGGGGATGCGACTTTGCCATGTTTGGCAGCGATGGGCGTTTGCTGGGGCTGCCTTATTGCTATCGCGACAGTCACACCGAGGGCGCAATGCCAAAATTGTTTGAAAGAGTGTCGCGCGAGGAGGTATATGACCGTACAGGCATACAATTTATGGAGTTTAACTCACTGTTTCAACTCGACACCTTGCGTCGTGGCCAGTGTTCGGCTCTTGAGCATGCCCACAAGGTGGCGTTCATACCCGATGCTTTAACCTATCTGCTCACAGGAAAATGCATAACCGAAAGCACAGTGGCTTCAACATCGCAGATGCTCAACGTGAGAGAGGGCGACCTTGATGAGACCCTGCTCGATGCAATAGGAATGCGAAGGGAGCAGTTTGGCGACCTAACACAACCGGGCACAGTGGTGGGAATGCTCACCAAGCAAGTGCAGCAGGCCACAGGAATGCCAGCCGTGCCAGTGGTGGCAGTTGCCGGGCACGACACAGCCTCGGCTGTAGTGGCAGTTCCGGCTAAAGATGAGCAGTATGCCTATTTGAGTTGCGGCACATGGTCGCTGCTGGGAGTTGAAAGTAAGGTGCCTATAGTGGATGCAGAGAGCCTTCGTCAAAACTTCACCAACGAGGGCGGCGTTGACGGCACGGTGCGTTTCTTGAAAAACATTTGCGGAATGTGGCTGTTGGAGCAATGTCGTGATGAGTTGAACGATGCTCCGGCCAATGTTGCCGATTTGGTGGCACTATGCGCAACATCAAACTTTGAAGGGTTGATTGACCCTGACGATGCTGCCTTTGCACATCCTGACAGCATGAGAGCCGCCATTGAAGAATATTGCCAATCAACAGGTCAGCCAGTGCCGGTAACTGCGGGTGATTTCTGCCTTTGCATATTCCGCAGTTTGGCGTTACGTTACCGCCAAGTGCTGTCGGGCATTGAGGGAATGATTGACTTTGCAGTGCGTCGTCTGCATGTAATAGGCGGAGGGTCGCAAAATCAGCACTTGATGCAGATGACGGCCAATGCCATAGGCAAAACTGTGGTAAGCGGTCCGGTGGAAGGAACAGCGTTGGGCAACATATTGCTGCAACTGAAGGCGGCCGGACAGGTAGCGACGCTCATCGACATGCGTAAGGTGTCGGCGGCGTCGGTTAAACTTGCCTATTATGAACCGCAAGACGTGGCTCAGTGGGATGACTTGTATGCCCGCTTTGTTGAGATACAAACTATCAGAAATAAATAAACTTTAAATACCATACAAACATGAAAGAAGAATTAGTAAAGAAAGCGTATGAAGTGGCTCGTGAGCGATATGCAGCCATAGGAGTTGACACCGATAAGGCCCTTGAAACATTGCAGGGCATTCAGCTCTCGATGCACTGCTGGCAGGCCGACGATGTGACAGGTTTTGAATCGAGTGCTTCGTTGAGTGGCGGTATTCAAGCCACAGGCAACTATCCGGGCAAAGCACGAAACATAGATGAACTTCGTGCCGACATTGAGAAGTCGGCTTCATTGATACCAGGCAAGCATCGCCTTAGCCTACACGAAATATATGGTGATTTCGGCGGCAAGTATGTTGACCGTGATGAGGTGGAACCATGCCATTTCGAAAGTTGGATGCAGTGGTCGGCCGAAACCGGAATGAAACTTGACTTTAACAGCACATCGTTTTCGCATCCAAAGTCGGGCGACTTGAGTTTGTCGCACCCTGATAAGGGAATACGCGATTTCTGGATTGAGCACACCAAGCGTTGCCGTGCAATTGCTGAAGAGATGGGTAAGCGTCAGGCCGACCCGTGTATTATGAACCTATGGGTGCACGATGGCAGCAAAGATATCACTGTGAATCGTATGCTCTACCGTTCGTTGTTGAAAGACAGCCTTGACAAGGTGTTTGAGCAGCATTACGACAATATGCGCGATTGCATCGAATCGAAAGTGTTTGGCATCGGTTTGGAAAGTTACACCGTGGGTTCAAACGATTTCTACATTGGTTATGCGGCGCAAAATAATAAAATCATAACACTCGACACCGGCCACTTCCACCCAACAGAAAGTGTTGCCGACAAGATGTCGTCGATGTTGCTTTTTGTGCCTGAACTGATGTTGCACGTTAGCCGTCCGGTGCGTTGGGACTCTGACCACGTTACTATCATGAACGACGACACTTTAGACCTTTGCAAGGAAATTGTTCGCTGCGACGCATTGGGTAAGGTGCACATTGGTCTCGACTATTTCGATGCTTCAATCAATCGCATTGGCGCATACGTTATCGGTAGCCGTGCCACACAAAAGTGTTTGTTGCAGGCTCTACTCGAACCATTAACCACACTTCGTGCATATGAAGCAGAAGGAAAGGGATTCCAACGCTTGGCCTTGCTCGAAGAATGCAAGTCGTTGCCATGGAATGCCGTTTGGGATATGTTCTGCCTAAAGAACGGTGTGCCTGTGGGCGAAGAATTTATTGCCGATGTTGAGGCTTACGAAAAGGATGTGTTGTCGAAACGTAATTAATCATTATGGAAATACTTATAGGTTTATTAATAATAGCGTTAGGCAGTTTCGGGCAATCGAGTTCGTATGTGCCTATCAAGAAGGTTAAAGACTGGAGTTGGGAATCGTTTTGGCTTGTGCAGGGCATCTTTGCATGGCTTGTGTTCCCGTTGTTGGGGGCCGGATTGGGCATCCCAGAAGGAGAGACCTTGACATCGCTTTGGGCTAAGGGCAACATACCGTTGATAATGGGCTATGGAGCGTTGTGGGGAGTTGGCGGCTTGACTTTCGGGTTGAGCATGCGCTACCTTGGTGTGGCGTTGGGCCAAAGCATAGCATTGGGCACATGTTCAGGCTTCGGCACTATTTTGCCAGCCCTTTTGGCGGGCACCGATTTGTTGCACGGTCAGGGCTTAATGCTGCTCATTGGCGTATCGCTAACTTTGGCAGGAATTGCTGTGATAGGTTATGCCGGCAGTTTGCGAGCAAAGGGCATGTCGGAAGAGGAGCAGAAAGAAGCCGTAAAGGATTTTGCTCTCACCAAGGGCTTGCTTGTGGCACTGCTTTGCGGTGTGATGAGTGCCTGCTTTGCGTTAGGTCTGGAAGCCGGCGGCAGCATAAAGGCGGCATCGCTGGAAGCCGGCGTGGATGCTCTATACGCCGGATTGCCAGTAATCTTGTTGGTAACGTTAGGCGGATTTATCACAAATGCCTCTTATTGTTTGTGGCAAAATGCCAAGAACAGCACCTTTGCCGACTATGCAAAGTGGAATGTTTGGCCACGCAATTTGTTTTTCTGTGCTTTGGCCGGTGTGCTATGGTACTCTCAATTCTTCGGGTTGGAAGTAGGAAAGAGTTTCTTAACCGGCAGTGCAGTTTTGCTGGCGTTCTCGTGGAGCATTTTGATGGCTCTCAATGTGACATTCAGCAATGTGTGGGGTATAATTCTAAAGGAATGGAAGGGCTGTAGCCGTGGCACCATTGTGGTGCTGTTGTGCGGTTTGCTTCTTCTTATTGGCAGCATTGTGGTTGTAGCCGTGGCTCAACAATGATGCACTAACTAACGAAAGAAACATAACAAAACACTATGAAATCGATTTTAGAAGGCCGTCAGCAATTGGCAGCCGAAGTTAATAAGGTGGCCGAAGTGGCCGGTTATTTGTGGCAAAAAGGCTGGGCTGAGCGCAATGGCGGTAACATTACGGTGAACATCACCGAATGGGTGGATGATGAAATCCGCACAATGCCAGCCATAGCCGAGCCGATGCCTATAGGTGCCGAATTGCCACATTTGAAGGGTTGCTATTTTTACTGCAAAGGCACAAATAAGCGCATGCGCGATTTGGCCCGCCGCCCTATGGAAAACGGGTCGGTGATTCGCATTTGCGACGATTGCGCCCACTATGAGATAATAGCCGATGCTGTGGTGAAACCAACTTCGGAATTGCCATCGCACTTGAGCGTACACAATTATTTGATATCAATAGGGTCGCCTTACAAGGCGTCGGTGCATACGCACCCCATAGAGTTGGTGGCAATGAGTCACAGCAAGAAATATCTTGAAAAAGATGTGGCTACGCGTTTGCTGTGGAGTATGATACCCGAAACAAAGGCGTTTTGCCCTCGAGGTTTGGGCATTATTCCATATAAACTGCCGGGCTCGGTAGAACTTGCCGAGGCAACAATCAGCGAACTTGCCGACTACGATGTGGTGATGTGGGAGAAGCACGGGGTGTTTGCCGTAGATGTTGACGTGATGGCTGCTTTCGACCAAGTGGATGTGCTCAACAAGTCGGCACTGATTTATATAGCGTCGCGCAATATGGGGTTTGAACCCGACGGTATGACCGACGAGCAGATGCGTGAAATGAGCATTGCCTTCAATCTGCCCAAGTAAATTGTTTTAGATATAACTCTAACGAATAAGGGAGGAAACCAATAGCGTTTCCTCCCTTATCTTATTTTATTCTTTGTTTTCTGGATATTTTTCAATGCCGAATGTCAAGAAGTCTTCAGTGTCGGAAAGTTTTTCTGCTGAAGCATTAAGTAGGCGTATTATGAATTGACGACCAAACTTATATATTTCTTTTTGGTCTTTTATCAGTTCTGCGGCCGGAATGGTAATCAGATAAGAGTGTTCTCCATATTTTTCAGCCTTAAAATCCACTGTGCCTTGATGCGCTGATTCGGTGCCTTTAAATGAGTTTATTTTTGTCACATTATATATGCGGCGTTTCTTTTGGATTTCGAGTGGAATGATTTGGAAAAGTCGCTTAGGTGAGCGTTTGTTGTCCGACCATGAGATGATAATGTGAAGGTCGTTGTTATAGGCATCGCCGGTAACGGTGGTTGGTGAAGCAGCCCCCTGCAATTCGTAGTAACCGTTGCCTTGAGTCACGCCCAGCATGGCCATACCTACGTTATAGGTGGTTTTTAGTTTTGAATGTTCAACATCCAATGGTATGCCTTCGGTTTCGCTGATAACAAGAACTGCTTCTTGTTCGAACTCGGGTTCTGGTATGCTGATGTTATCCTTATTGATTTGTGCGAATGTCGTGGTTGATGCGAGCAATAATACTATCGATAAGAGTGTTTTTTTCATATTATAATGTGGTTTTAAATAGTTAAACAAACAATTAGTACAAATATATGGCAAATTTTGACCACAATGTTGTTTTCGTCCGACAAAAAAAGTTAAAGTTCGTGCAACGCGGTGTTGACAGATATAATTCATGGCGCTGTGAAGCAAATGTAAGGGCAAATAAAAAGCCACCCTTTCAAAAAAGGGTGGCTACCATATGATTAAAAAGGATTATGTTTTAACTCAAACCTTCCACTTCGCCGTTAATGAAGTCGATTCGGCGAGCCTGAGGGTCTTTAGGAAGGCCAGGCATGCGCATGATGTCGCCCATGATTGCCACAATCATTTCGGCACCGTTGTTGATTACCACTTCGCGCACTGTCATGTCGAATCCGCTGATGGCATTAAGAGCCTTAGCGTCGGCCGAGAATGAGTATTGAGTCTTGGCGATGCACACTGGGTAGTGGCTAATGCCAAGTTCTTCGATTTGCTTAATCATCTTGTTGGCAGCTGCGGTGTAGTTGACCGAAGCAGCACCGTAGATGTTCTTTGCCACCTTTTCGATTTTTGTCTTCACAGAGTCTTCGTCGGCATACATTAGTTGAAGAGGCTTAGAAGGCTTGTTTTCGATAGTGTCGACCACAAGTTTGGCAAGTTCTTCGCCACCCTTTCCGCCTTCGGCAAATACGTTGTTGATGGCAAAGCCCACGCCAAGTTGTTGGCAGTGTTGCTTAACGAGTTCAATTTCTGCTTCGGTGTCGCAAGCAAAGCGGTTGAATGTAACGATAACTTCTTGGCCGAATTGCTTAATGTTGGCAATGTGCTTGTCGAGGTTTTCGAATCCGCGTTGCAAGCCTTCAAGATTTTCTTGCTTGATTTCGGCTTCAGGCACGCCGCCGTGAAGTTTCAAACTTTGAGCAGTAGCCACAAGAACAGTAAGTTTAGGTTGCAAGCCAGCCTTTCGACACTTGATGTCGAAGAATTTTTCAGCACCGAGGTCAGCGCCGAAACCAGCTTCGGTGATAACGTAGTCGCCAAAAGTAAGAGCCATCTTAGTGGCAATAATAGAGTTGCAACCGTGAGCAATGTTTGCAAATGGGCCGCCGTGAACAAAAGCAGGAGTGTTTTCGAGGGTTTGCACCAAGTTGGGTTGAAGGGCGTCTTTCAAAAGCACAGTGATAGCACCAGCCACGCCAAGGTCGTTGACGGTGAAAGGCTTGTTTTCGTAGGTGTATCCGAGCAAAATGTTGCCAATTCGGCGACGAAGGTCTTCAAGGTCGCTCGAAAGGCAAAGTATGGCCATAATTTCGCTGGCAGGAGTTATGTCGAAACCCGATTGACCGGGCACTCCGTCCACTCTGTTGCCAAGTCCGGTGACGATATTGCGAAGGTTGCGGTCGTTAACGTCGAGCACGCGTTTCCAAATAACTTGACTCAATCCGATGCCGTTGTTGCGGTTTTGGTATATGTAGTTGTCGAGTAGCGCAGTAATCATATTGTGGGCCGAAGTGATGGCATGGAAGTCGCCAGTGAAGTGAAGGTTGATGTTTTCCATAGGCAACACTTGCGAGTATCCGCCACCGGCAGCACCGCCCTTCATGCCGAAGCAAGGGCCAAGCGATGGCTCGCGCAGAGCAGCAATGGCATTTTTTTCGATGCGGTTAAGGGCTTGAACGAGACCAACCGAAACTGTTGTTTTGCCGCATCCTGCTTTGTTAGGGGTGATGGCAGTAACAAGAATAAGGTTGCTGTTGTTGCACTTTTCTTCATCGATGAGTTTCATCGGGATTTTAGCCATATAAGGGCCATAGTTGTAGACGTCGTCGGCTGGGATGCCCACTTTTTCTGCAATCACATTAATTTTCTCGAGTTTGGCCTCACGAGCAATTTGAATGTCGCTTTTCATTGGAATAAAAGTTTAAATATATATGAGAGATTTTAATTTTTCCGTTAAGTAATCTACAAATGTAGAAAAATTTCTTTATAAAATCAATAGCAACCGAGCAGGTATTTTCTTGTGGTAACGGGAGAAATGAAAAAAGGGATAGAACAGCTGTTCTACCCCTTGAATGTGTGTGTTATGCTAAATTATTTAACTTGAGCACCTGGTTTTACTTCGCCGTGAGGACCAATCACCACAAGTCGTCCGCCAGCATCTTCGGCGCTAAGAATCATACCTTGCGATTCGATGCCTTTTAACTTGCGAGGAGCGAAGTTTGCGATGAAGCACACTTCTTTGCCTATAAGGTCTTCAGGAGCGTAATATTTTGCAATTCCCGACACGATAGTGCGTCCGCCCATGCCATCGTCGATGCGGAATTGCAACAACTTGTCGGCCTTAGGCACCTTGGTGCATTCAAGCACCTTGCCCACTCTGATGTCGAGTTTCATGAAGTCGTCGAATGGGATGTTTTCGGCCACTGGCGCTGGTTGGAAGTTGTTGATTTCGTTAGCCTTCTTAATGTTTTCAAGGCGTTGAATTTGTGCGTCGATGGTTTCGTCTTCAATCTTTTCGAACAGCAATTCAGGCTTTTCGATTTGAGTGCCTTCGGCAATAATGTCGGTAGCACCGAGCTTGTTCCAGTCGAGTTCGGTCAAGCCAATCATGTTGCGCAATTTTTCGGCGCTGAAAGGCAAGAATGGTTCGAAGGCGATGGCTAAGTTTGCCGTGATTTGCATAGCCACGTTCATGATTGTAGCCACGCGTTCCATATCGGTTTTAGCAAGTTTCCAAGGTTCGGTGTCGGCAAGATATTTGTTACCGATACGGGCCAAGTTCATTGCTTCTTTTTGCGCTTCGCGGAAGTGGAAGTTGTTGAGGTTGTTTTCCAAAACAGCCTTCACGTCAACAAATTCGGCAATGGTGTTTTGGTCGTATTTTGAAAGTTGTCCGGCAGCAGGCACTTTGCCATCGAAATATTTGTGAGTAAGCACAAGTGTGCGGTTCACGAAGTTGCCGAGAATTGCCACAAGTTCGCTGTTGTTGCGTGCTTGGAAGTCTTTCCAAGTGAAGTCGTTGTCTTTAGTTTCTGGCGCGTTTGCAGTGAGCACATATCTTAGCACGTCTTGCTTTCCAGGGAAGTCGTCGAGATATTCGTGCAACCACACAGCCCAGTTCTTTGAAGTTGAAATCTTGTCGCCTTCAAGGTTAAGGAATTCGTTGCTTGGCACATTGTCGGGAAGGATGTATGAGCCTTCGGCCTTAAGCATTGCAGGGAACACGATGCAGTGGAACACGATGTTGTCTTTGCCAATGAAGTGTATTAGGCGAGTAGATTCGTCTTTCCACCAAGTTTCCCAAGTGTCGGGAAGAAGTTCCTTTGTGTTGCTGATGTATCCAATAGGCGCATCAAACCACACATAAAGCACTTTGCCTTCGGCACCTTCAACAGGCACAGGAATACCCCAGTCGAGGTCGCGTGTCACGGCACGAGGTTGCAAACCGTTGTCGAGCCAACTCTTGCACTGTCCGTACACGTTAGGACGCCATTCCTTGTGGTCTTCAAGAATCCACTTTTCGAGCCATTGTTGGTGGTCGTTAAGAGGCAAATACCAGTGAGTGGTGGCTTTCTTAACAAGGGTGTTGCCGGTAAGTTTGTTCTTTGGGTTGATGAGTTCGTCGGGCGAAAGAGTGCTGCCGCACTTTTCGCATTGGTCGCCATATGCGCCTGGGGCGTGGCAACGTGGGCATTCGCCTTCAATGTTGCGGTCGGTCAAGAACTCTTTTGCTTCTTCGTCGTAATATTGTTCGCTCTCAAGTTTTGTGAACTTGTTGTTGTCGTAAAGGTTGCGGAAGAAGTCGCTCGCCAACTTGTGGTGAGTGCTTGAAGTGGTGCGTGAATACACGTCGAACGAAATGCCGAAACGCTTAAACGAGTCTTTGATGAGGTTGTGGTAGCGGTCTACAACGTCTTGTGGTGTGCAACCTTCTTTCTTTGCGCGTATGGTGACAGGAACACCGTGTTCGTCGCTGCCGCCTATCATTAGCACTTCTTCACCCTTTAGTCGCATGTAGCGAACATAGATGTCGGCTGGCACATAAACTCCGGCCAAGTGACCAATGTGAACAGGTCCGTTTGCATAGGGCAAAGCGGTGGTTACGAGTGTTCTTTTGAATTTTTTATCCATAGTGATGTAAATATGTGTTTAGAATTTTGCGCAAAGATACTGATAAAAAATGAATTATATGGGCAAAATAAACAATAAAGTTAGGCGGTTTTGGCGTTGGATGGTGGCTGAAGTTTGATTACAGCAGCGTTGGGCTCCGGTTGTTGGCATGGGAGGCTGTGTGCTGAACACACGCGTTGAGAGTGGCAAGAGCACTCTATGACCGGGTGTGCGTGGGGGCGATTATAGACTTTCGGCAAAGCGGGGTATTGTGGCGAGTGCTTCTTGGCCGAAGGTGTAGGTGCCTTCGGTTGGCTTAACTACGGCTCTCAGGGTTTCGAGCATGGCCACTTTGTCGGGGGCTATAGAGTAGAGTGTGAGTTTGTTGCCCGAAAGTACGGCTGTGGGGTTTTCGCAGCCGCTTCGCATCAGTGGTGAACTTTGCATCTTGGCTTTAGGGTGATGTGGGACAAGAAATTCGGTTACCGATTGTTTCCAGCCGTTGAGTTTCACTTCAAGTGGTCGCACGCAGTGTGTGGGGAGTGTAATTTCCACCACTCCTTGTCGAGAGGTGAGCGTGACGAGCGATGCGATGTTTTCTACGGGCAGAAGGTGTGCGGGTGCTGTGGTGAGCAGGTGGGCATACCATTGCCTGATGTGGGTGGTGATGAGTGCATCGAGGTTGATTCCGTCGGTGCGCTGCACGCTGCAATCGGTGCGTGGCACTTCGAGGTGCAAAATTTGTTTCCATAGGGTTAGCATCTCGCTTTCGCTAAAGGTGGTCATTAGTGTGTTGGTCATAGTGTGTGTTAGTTTTCTGGTTATTAATTGATGTTTTTTGCAAAAATATGCCGGCAAATGCTCAATTGGTGCCTAATATGTGACAACCGCCTAACAATTAGGGTCATACGGACAGATGTTTGTAAGGGTGTTTGTTGTGAAAAATGGCGAAAACAGCTCAAATTGAAACAGATAATAAATAAATGATATCAAAATGTAAGAAAAATCGCAAAAATATTTTGCAAATTGAAATTTGTGTATTATCTTTGCATTGTCAAATTAAGTTTAGTAGATGCTAAGTAATAAGTAGCACTAAAGGTTTACTTAGGTTAAGAAATTAGATTGTTTTAGTTTGTTTTAAGTGGTTTTTTGCCTAACAAGTGAAAAACTTTTGCAGAAGGGTCATAGAGGTCTATGTTCCCTTTTTGCTTTTATATGGGGGTGCATTAGCAGTGCTTTGTTCGCTCTGATTTTTTAAGGGATGCTTAGTTAGTTTTTATTACAAAACAAAAGCCACCTCATCGGCGATGGGGTGGCTTTTGCGTGTGTGATGCAAAAATGTTATTCAAGGTCTTCGGCAATATCTTCAATGTCGTTAATGAGTTCCGACATTGCTTCCTTGGTTTCTGATTCAAATTCTTCGGCCTTTTCTTCGAAGTCGTTCATTAAATCTGACACTTCGTCTTGGCTTTCGTTTTTAATGTCGTCGAATGCTTCGCTTATGCCTTTAAGGATTGCGCCGCCGCTTTTCAGAGCAGTGCCAAAGGCCTTTTTTGAGGCTGCTGTAGCAATCTTTGTTTCTAACTTTGCAATCTCTTTTATTTGCTCTTCGGTGAAGTTGTAGTTTGCTGCCTCATCGTGTAGGGCAGTGAATTCATTTATTAGAGCGTCCCATTCTTCAGAACTGAGATTATCGGCATTGTTGATTTCTTCGTAAATGTCGTTAAGTTTGTCTACAAAACTTTCTTCTTTCGATTGGCATGACGAAACTCCGAGGGCAATAAAGAAAATTGCCACTATCGATAAAATTGATTTTACTTTCATAATAAAATTCTATTTTAAGAAATTAAGTTTATTTCAAAAGTTGTTGCAATCGTTCAGGCTCGTTGGTAGTTATGAAGTCGGCGCCGTTTTCGATGCACCATTTAAGGTCTTCGGTTGCGTTTACGGTCCAGATGTTAACTTTAAGCCCGAGGTCGTGGCATTGCTTAATCCACTCTGGGTGGTTTTTCATCACGTTCAAGTGGTAGTCGAGTCCGGCACATCCCATTTCCTTGAGTTCGGCAGGGGCTATTTCGCCGTTAAGGTAGTAGACTTCGGTGCCTTTAGGGGCATATTTTATGAAGTTGATGGTGGCTTCTTTCGAGAAAGTGATGTAGGTTGTGCGGTCGGTCAAGCCATATTTTTTCACCATTTTCACCACTTTCTTCACGGCTTTTTCTTCGTGCTTTTTGTCTTTGTGAGGTTTCAGTTCGAGCACGGCTTCCATTTCGGGGTGTTGCTTGCATTGTTCGAGGTATGATTCGAGCGAAGGCAGATATTCGCCGTTAGGAAGCAAAATAGAGAGGATGTCGCGAGAGTGGCTTGTTTCCACTTCCATACCGTTGATTTTAGCGTCGTGGTTCACCACGAGTTTGCCGTCTTTTGTCATCCACACGTCGAATTCCGAGCCCCAGCATTTAATAGAGTCGGCCTTCACGAGAGCACGGATAGAGTTTTGTGCCGAGCCTTCGGTTTTCCAGTAGCCGCGGTGCGCAACCACTTCGGTTTTCACTTGTGCTATAGAGGTAGCCATTAGGCATGCCATCACTGCGATAAACAATATTCTTTTCATAATAAGGTATTAATGTGTTTTATGGTTAATGTCTATGCAAATATACCATATATTCTGAGATTTTGTACTTTTCAATCGCTCAAAATTGTAATTTGCAATAAATCGTAAATGGCTGGTTCTCTGTGAGCCATTGTGGTGTAACCTATCGTTTTACAGGGGAGGTGTATTTTTAGTTGGTGATAAATCTATAAAAAGTAAGTTTCTCGCAGTTTTTTAATTCTGCGTTTTTGATGTATTTAGACTTTATTGCATGGTTAACAATTAGTTTGCCATTTTTAATGTCTACAATTATAACTGCATGATATGCTTTGCCTGTTTTTGAATCATGCTGTATGACTATGTCTCCAACTTTTGGCTTATCGGTTTGCTCAAAATTCCATTCCTTTGGATTTTTCACAAAGTCTTCGCAGTTTGAACAAGTGTGATGTTTGTTGAAGAAAGATGTTGCCGTATTAATGCAAGTTTTAAACTCTTCACCAGAAAAGGTCATGTAGATTCGGCCGGGCAAAGATGCGTTGCTTGCAAACATGAAATTAGTGTATGGCTCAGTGGCTTCCTTTGCAAGTTGCAGATAGTTTTCGTTTGGCTGATAAGGTAAGTGTATGTATGCCCCTAGTAGGATAAAACTAAATAATATGGCTAATGTTATCTTTCTTTTCATTTTGTTTCTTTATGTATGAATATTTGCTACAACGTTTTATGGCGTGCTATGGCGTTTTGCGCTCAATGATTGCCACTGCAGCATTTTGGGGGTGCTCTCGGGCGAAAGGGTGAGAGCATAAAAAAACAGATAGCAATCAAAGTTGAGTGCTATCTGCTAAATCTTAGAGCGGAAGACGAGGCTCAAACTCGCGACCCTCAGCTTGGAAGGCTGATGCTCTATCAACTGAGCTACTTCCGCAAGTGTTTTGTGTGGGTAGTGATGGATTCGAACCACCGAAGTCGAAAGACAGCAGATTTACAGTCTGCCCCATTTGGCCGCTCTGGAAACTACCCATTGCCGTTAAAAGCGATGCAAAGTTATGACAATTTCTTCGTTTTTGCAACATTTATTGCAAAAAAAGTTGTTTGAGGATTCAATTTTGTGCTTTCGGATGCTCGGAGACGGTGCAGAGGGCTCATTTTGCCTTGAAATATTTTCCCACTACCGGCAGTTTTGAAAGTGCTCGGTCGAAGTGCTCCACTTTGAAAATCACTGCTGCAAATATGGCAAGCAGGCAGGTGCGATAGGCTATGTTGAGCCAAGTGTAAGGCATCTCTACCAGTGTCATGGCTGCAAACAGTGCCGCTGTGAGCATAACATATCCGCCGATGGCTTTCAGAGGGTAGGCTATGGGGTAATAGTGCTGGCCGGCAAAATACGACAGCAGCATGGCGGTGCCGTAGCCTGCGCATCCGGCCCAGGCGCATGCCATGTAGCCGTAGGTGGGCACAAATATCACATTGATGGCTATGAGCACTATGCAGCCTATTATCGAGAAGTAGGCTCCCCAGATGGGGCGGTCGGTGAGTTTATACCAGAATGAGAGGTTGAAGTAGATGCCCATCATTATTTCGGCGGCCATCACCACTGGCACCACTTTGAGGCCTTCGCGATAGTCGGCGCCGATGAGATATTGCAAGATGTCCATGAAGGCTATCACTGCAAGGAATGCCAGCAGGGTGAAGATGATGAAATATCGCATTGCCGAGGCATAGTATTCTTTGTTGTCGCTCGATGCTCCCTTGCCAAACACTATCGGCTCGTAGGCATAGCGGAAGGCTTGGGTTATCATGGCCATCACCATGGCTATCTTCACCACGGCGCCATAAATGCCGAGTTGCTCTTTAGCGTCGGCTGCTTCATACACGAAGGGGAATATTATCTTGTCGGCGGTTTGGTTGAGGATGCCGGCTATGCCGAGCACCAGCATTGGCCAAGAGTAGGCAAGCATCTGCTTGAGCAGGCTGCGGTCGAGGTTCCACTTGGCGCACTTAATCTCTTTGAAAAATGCAAAGGTGATGAGGGTGGTGCAAATCATGTTGATGAGGAATGCGTTGCCCTCATAGGGGGTGAAGCATGTGAATGCTATCACATTGAGTGTTATGTTGAGCGCTATGAATGCCAGTTTGAGCGAAGCAAACCTGATGGGGCGCCGTTTGTAGCGAAGGTAGGCAAATGGTATGGCCTGAAATGCGTCGAGCGCAACGGTGATGGCCATAAAGGCAATAAATTCGGGGTGGTCGCCGTAGCCGAGCGCCGACGACACCGGGCCCAGTGCGGTGAGCACGCCGGTGAGAAACACTGCCGAAAGGATGGTGACAAACGTAAGCGATGTGCCAAACACTTTCTCGCCGTCGTTGCCTTCTTTGTTGGCAAAACGGAAGAAGGTGGTCTCCATGCCAAACACCAAAATCACCAGCACAAGGGCCACATAGGCATAGATGTTGGTGATGGTGCCGTAGCCACCGCTGGCGGCAGCAAGTTTATGGGTGTAGAGTGGCACAAGCAGATAGTTGAGAAAACGCCCAACGATGCTGCTCAGACCGTAGATTGCGGTGTCTTTAGCGAGTGATTTTAAGTTTGCCATTTTTCCTGTTTTGGGTGGGGTGTGCCTTATTCGTCGAAGAGCGACCCGTTGCCGAAGTTGAAACGAGAGCGTCCCAGGTGCTGATAAGCCAGGTCGGTGACTTCGCGGCCGCGTGGGGTGCGCTTTATAAAGCCTTCTTGAATCAAATATGGTTCATACACTTCTTCCACTGTGCCGGCGTCTTCGCCCAGCGCGGTGGCTATGGTCGATAGGCCCACTGGTCCGCCCTTAAATTTGTCGATGATGGTGAGCAAAATCTTGTTGTCGATTTCGTCGAGGCCATACTTGTCGATATTGAGGGCTTCGAGGGCATATTGAGTGATTTCTTTTTCGATTTTTCCGCTGCCTTTCACTTGGGCAAAGTCGCGAACGCGTCGCAGCAGGGCATTGGCAATACGAGGGGTGCCGCGGCTGCGCAGCGAAATCTCGAGAGCCGCCTCGTCGGTGATGGGCACGCCAAGCAATCGTGCCGAGCGCTTCACGATGCGTTCGAGCACCTCGTGGCTATAGAACTGCAAGTGGCAGTTGATGCCGAAACGCGCGCGCAGTGGCGAGGTGAGCAAACCGCTGCGTGTGGTGGCGCCGATGAGCGTAAATGGCGATAGCGACAACTGTACCGAGCGAGCGCCCGGGCCTTTGTCTATCATGATGTCGATGCGAT
>JAZLAU010000033.1:0-14123 GCA_045613305.1 Muribaculaceae bacterium | reverse complement strand
TCTTTACCTGTCGTCTTTACTCAAAGCAATATCTTGACGGAAACTTCTTTTATGACATTTTTTACCTTGTCTCTATTGTTCCTTTGTACTACTTCGTCTTTCTTAGGTTGCAAGTATTTCAATGACCTCTGTCTTTGTTTTTATGCCCCAGGGTTTTCCCCGAAAGCGAGTGCAAAGTTAACACCATTTTCCGAATTGACAAAATATTTTTAACCTTTTTTCTTATTTTGCCTAATATTTTTAGATTTTGCCATTATAAAATGCTGTCAAAACCCATATTTTCCACCCCACACATTATAAATATAATAAAGGCAGCCCCATTAGAGCTGCCTTTACCGTCAAAATATAATCTTCTATTAGAATTCTGCATTCTTTGGTGTTCTTGGGAATGGAATCACATCACGAATGTTAGTCATACCTGTAACGAACAAAAGCAATCGTTCAAAACCAAGGCCAAATCCGCTGTGAGGCACTGTTCCGAACTTACGGGTATCGAGATACCACCACATGTCCTTCATTGGAATACCCAATTCTTGGATGCGAGCAGAAAGTTTTTCATAGCTTTCTTCTCTTTCAGAACCACCAATAATTTCACCAATCTTTGGGAACAACACATCCATAGCGCGAACTGTCTTGTTATCTTCGTTCATCTTCATATAGAATGCCTTGATTTCTTTTGGATAGTCGGTCAAGATTACTGGGCACTTAAAGTGATGTTCTACCAAATAACGTTCGTGTTCGCTTGAAAGGTCAACGCCCCAATAGATTGGGAATTCAAACTTGTGACCGTTAGCTACAGCATCTTCCAAAATCTTTATACCTTCAGTGTAAGACAAACGAACAAACTTACCCTTTAGGACGCCTTCCAAACGGGCAATAAGTTCCTTGTCGAACATATCATTAAGGAATTGAACGTCATCCTTACAATTTTCCAACGCCCAACGAATACAATACTTGATGAAATCTTCAGCAAGGTCCATATTATCGTTAATGTCATTGAAAGCAACTTCTGGCTCAATCATCCAGAATTCAGCCAAGTGACGTGGAGTGTTACTGTTTTCGGCACGGAAAGTTGGACCAAAAGTATAAATTGAACCAAGAGCAGTAGCTGCAAGTTCACCTTCAAGCTGACCTGAAACCGTCAAACTTGTTTGTTTTCCGAAAAAGTCGTCATCATAAGTGATGCTTCCGTTTTCGTCCTTTTTCAAATTGTAAAGGTTCTTTGTGGTAACTTGGAACATTTGACCAGCCCCCTCACAGTCGCTGGCAGTAATGATAGGTGTATGGAAATAGAAAAATCCACGTTCATGAAAAAATCTGTGAATAGCAATCGCCATATTGTGACGAATACGGAACACAGCGCCAAAAGTGTTTGTGCGAGCACGCAGGTGTGCTATGTCGCGCAAATACTCCATTGTGTGTCCTTTTTTCTGCAAAGGATATTCGTCAACACTTGCTGTGCCATAAATTTCAATGCTTTCGGCTTGAATTTCGCAAGTCTGACCTTTACCTTGAGAGGCCACCAATTCGCCCTCTACACACAAACTTGAACCTGTAGTTATTAGTTTAAGTTGCTCTTCATCAAACTTTTCAAGGTCCACTACAATCTGAATGTTTTTAATTGTAGAACCGTCGTTAAGAGCAATAAATTGCACATTCTTGTTTCCGCGGCGAGTGCGAACCCATCCTTTAACGCACACTTTATCCCCTATCAATTCAGGAGTAAATATGTCAACAATTTTAGTTCTTTTAATTCCCATTTTTCAATGTTTCTATTTTAGTCATAAAGTTGAGTTGCCTCAAGATTAGGCAACCCAACTATACTATTTTATTGTTCAAATATTATCTTCTTACTTTATTCAAACGAGTTTTGCTTCAAGAAGTTAACCTCTTCCTGAGTCAAATAACGCCAACGTCCTCTTGGAAGATTCTTCTTAGTCAAACCAGCGAAATACACACGGTCAAGTTTAACAACATGATAGCCCAAAGATTCGAAAATTCTACGAACCACACGATTGCGGCCTGAGTGGATTTCTATACCAGCTTGCTTGCGATCGGTTGGAGACACGTAGCTAATTGCATCTGCATGGATTGGACCGTCGTCAAGTTCCACGCCGTCAGCGATGTGCTGCATGTCTTCTTCGCTAATTGGCTTGTCTGTCCAAACTTGGTAAATCTTCTTCTTAACATACATTGGATGTGTCAACTTTGAAGCCAAATCGCCGTCGTTAGTCAACAACAACACGCCAGTGGTATTACGGTCCAAACGACCAACAGGATAAATGCGTTCTTGGCAAGCACCCTTCACTAGGTCCATCACAGTTTTACGGCCGTTAGGATCATCGCTAGTTGTAACAGTATCCTTTGGCTTATTTAGAAGAATGTAGCATTTGCTTTCTGCCACAACCACCTTGCCATCATATTCAACAACGTCGCTGCGAGTGATTTTTACGCCCAATTCAGTAACCACTTGTCCATTAACGGTTACCAAACCTTTTTGAATCAATTCATCAGCTTCACGACGTGAGCAAACACCAGCGTTTGCCATAAACTTATTAAGACGCAATTGTTCGTTTGGATCAACTGCGGGCATTTCATACTCAATTCTTTGTGGACGAGGAGTGAATCGCATCTGCATCTTTGGCTGAGGTTGCTTGCGTCCACCTTGCTGACGGTTGCCGTAACCACCTTGTTGACGATTGCCATAGCCACCTTGTTGACGATTACCATAACCACCTTGTTGACGATTGCCATAGCCGCCACCTTGCTGACGATTACCATAACCACCACCTTGCTGACGATTGCCGTAGCCGCCACCTTGCTGACGATTACCATAGCCGCCACCTTGTTGACGATTGCCATAGCCGCCTTGATTATAACCACCCTGATTATAACCGCCTTGACGATTATATCCGCCATGGTTGTCATAACCTCTTGGTCTGTTGTAATTTTGCGAATAGCCTGAATTCATGCCGCGATCTTCGGCACCATTGTTTCTTGATTCAAAAGCTTCATAACGAGATTCGTTTTCCACAGCCTCTCCTTTGTTTTCACCAATACGTGGTCGCTTTACCCTTTTTTCCGTATTTTCGTCCATAAAAAAATTAATATTTATCGCCTCTCGGCCAATTAAAAAAAATGTATAAAATAAGGTTATTCTGATTTCGTTAAATCAATATCAAGATGTATTAAATACAACGCATCATATAAAACTAAATTCAGTTGCAAAGATAATTATATTTTTCACAAAAAAGAATTAACACCCAAATATTTTGCGATTTTGCATACTCTTTGCCCCCAATAGACTATAAACCAAGCAAAAACAACATCAAAAAGCACCTTACCCCACCCCAAAAAACACAACATTGTCGCCAAAGTTTAACACCTCAGCGACAATGCCAATATAAAATTTCAAAAAAAATCAATATCCTGTGTAAGTGTGAGGAGTGATTCGCTTCAACTCTGCCTTCACTTCTTCTCCTACGTTCAACGTATCGATAAACTCAGAAATACTTTGAGCATTAACCTCACTATTTGTTCTAGTTAAAGCCTTTAGCGTTTCATATGGTTTTTCATAACCTTCACGACGCAAAATTGTTTGGATAGCTTCAGCCACAACATTCCACATATTATCAAGGTCGGCATTGATAGCGTCTTCGTTCAAAATCAACTTGTTAAGACCCTTCAACGTACTTGCAAGAGCAATAACCATGTGTCCCATCGGAACACCCACGTTACGCAACACTGTTGAATCGGTCAAGTCGCGCTGCAGACGTGAAATAGGCAACTTACCCGCCAAATGTTCCAACACGGCATTAGCAATTCCCAAATTACCTTCCGAATTTTCAAAATCAATAGGATTAACCTTATGAGGCATAGCCGAAGAACCCACCTCACCAGCCTTAATCTTTTGCTTGAAATAATTCATTGAAACATATTGCCAAATGTCGCGGTCGAGGTCAATCATTATGGTATTGATACGCTTCATTGCGTCAAACAAGGCGCCCAAATTATCATAATTGCTGATTTGAGTAGTCCATTCTTCACGCGCAATTCCCAGCTTGTTTTCAAGGAAGTTCTTTCCAAAAGCGCGCCAATCATAATTAGGGAATGCCACCAAGTGAGCATTAAAATTACCTGTAGCACCGCCAAACTTGCCACTCATAGGAACAGCCTTCAATTGTTCCAATTGCTTTTCCAAACGATATGCAAACACCTTAATCTCCTTACCCAAACGAGTTGGCGACGCTGGTTGGCCGTGAGTCTTTGCCAACATTGGAACTTCTTGCCAATCAGCAGCAAACTCATTCAACTTATCGATTACCTGTTGCAACAAAGGAATATAAACTTCTTCAGTAGCATCTTTAATCGACATTGGCACCGACGTGTTATTAATGTCTTGCGACGTCAAACCGAAGTGAATAAACTCCTTATATGGTTCAAGGTTCATTCTATCAAAGCACTCCTTCAAGAAATACTCCACAGCCTTCACGTCGTGGTTAGTAACACTTTCAATTTCTTTAATGCGAGCAGCATCTTCCACCGAAAAGTTTCTATAAATGTCACGAAGTGGCTCAAACTTATCGGCTTCCACTCCAGCCAACTGAGGCAGCGGCACTTCACACAACGCGATGAAATATTCCACCTCCACTTTTACACGATAGCGTATCAACGCATATTCAGAAAAATAGTCACACAATTGCTCAGTCTTTCCATGATAACGTCCATCGATTGGAGAAACTGCAGTTAAAGGGCTTAAAATCATAATCAAATATATTTTTAATATTTCTTGATAATTTTTACGTTAATCTTCATGATGTCAAACAAATAACCTCATTTGCATGCCAATCATTCTACAAAGATACAACTATAAAACCACATATTTAGATATTTTTTTGCAAAAAATTTATCAAAAACATTTTGCAAGTACAAAAATATATTATAACTTTGCACTCGCAAACAACAACAAGGGCGTTTAGCTCAGCTGGTTCAGAGCATCTGCCTTACAAGCAGAGGGTCGGCGGTTCGAATCCGTCAACGCCCACAAAACCGATTGGAAATCCAATCGGTTTTTTTGTTTTTATCTCCTCAATATCTATTCCTACATAAGTAACCTCATTAAACAGAAACATCGTACTCAAGCCTTATATTTTAATCCAACAAGATTATTCATATTATTTACATTTTTTGTAACTTTGAGGCAACAAAAAGAAACATAACATTTAAAACAAATTCATAACAACAACTATGAAACTTAAAAACCTATTACTTTTTACCTTAGCAGCGTCACTAAGCTTTGCAGCCGGAGCAAAATCTCACAAAGAGTATAAAGCAGAAGGCGACGCTTGCATAAAAGTTTTTGAAAAGGAAAACATCCACTTCGACCCTAACAACATAGGCAATTATGTTGACGACAACGGAACCATACGGTTAGTAAACGGTCGAATCATCATCAAAAAAATCAAAGTTCCTAAATACAAGCGCAATGTTGATGTCAGAGTTCGCGTTACAGTTGCATCTAACGGCGACCGTTGGGACAAGTCGGGTTCATGCTTTGTGATACCTCGCGAATCAGCAATCAACCTAATGAACATTGCAAAAGGCGAAAAGACATTCCCAGCTGTAGACCCAACAAAATACGAAAAACTAGTAGGCGTAGTTGCAGGCAAGAATTATTTGCCAACAGTAGAGCTCATGCGCTTTATGACTCCATTTGGTGTTGGCCACTATAGTTCACCTGAGGATACACTATCTCGCCATCGTCGCCCTGTGTACATCCCAGAATGGGAAAAGTGTGTGGAATGGGAACAAGACATCACCGACCTATACCCTCTTCTTGAAGACGAAGCATATGTAGGCATCTTCATCGACACATGGACAAAACAAGGCTACTTGGCAACAATGGAACTTGTGTTTGACGAAAGCCACATATCTTGCGACAAACTTGTAAAGCAGCACGTGGAACCTCTTGTTAACACCGTATATTATATAGGACAAGAATATCCTGACATTTTTGCGCGTCAACCACTTGTAACAGAGTTCAACATCCCAGAAAAGGCTAAGAACGTTCGACTAAAATACATCGTGACTGGTCACGGCGGACATAGCGGCGGCGATGAATTTACGCCAAACATCAACATTCTTAAGGTTGACAACAACACCGTGCTAAGTTTCACACCTTGGCGTAACGACTGTGCCGCATTCCGCCGCTTCAACCCTGGCACTGGCGTGTGGCTAATACCAAGAATCTCTTCATACATTGGCGAAAACGGATATACCGAAAAAATGATTGAAGAACCTATTGCATCATCCGACCTTTCACGTTCAAACTGGTGTCCTGGCAGCGATGTGACCCCAAAAGAAGTTGCTCTTGAAAACATCACCGCAGGCAAACACACATTAAGCATCGACATTCCTAATGCAATGCCTGTAGAAGGCGACAAAATGAACCACTGGCTCGTTTCGGCTTACCTTGTTTGGGAAGAATAATGAACTAAAAAATAAAAAGTTGTTAGCCCGGCTTTCTGATTTTAGAAAGCCGGGCTACTTTTTTTGAAACATAAATGTTAGTTACATACATTAAATAATTATGTAATTTTAGAAATATAAAGTAAATTTGCATAAACTATCCTGGCTATGATTATCAAACTACTTACAATTTCTATAATATGCTTCATTTTAGCAGCGTGCTCTGGTGGAAACACACATGAAAGCCAACAAAGCTCCAACCAAACCGCTGCAAAACACCTCACTATAACCAAAAGCAACGGATATACTAAAATAGTTGTCGGCAACCCTTGGAAAAAAGGCAAATCCCTACAAACTTACATTCTCGTTCCTCGCGACCAACAAAATGTCGACAACATTCCGCAAGGCACTATAATACACACCCCTTTAAAGCGTGTTCTTGTTTACTCATCTGTGCATGCAGCAGCCTTAAAGGAACTTGGCTGCATCTATGCCATTAAGGGTGTTTGCGATGCCAATTATTATAAAATCCCCGAAATAACCAAAGGCCTTGCCGACGGCCATGTCATCAACGCAGGTTCATCTATTGCACCAACCATTGAAAAAATCGTAGAACTTAATCCTGAAGCTATCATCGTTTCGCCTTACCAAAATGCAGGCTATGGACCTTGTTCAAATTTAGGAATCCCTATAATTGAATGTGCCGATTATATGGAAAGCGACCCATTAGGGCGAGCCGAATGGATAAAACTATTTGGAGCATTGTTTGGCAAAGAGCAGTTAGCCGATTCCATTTATCAAGCAAGCTGCACCGAATATAACAAAATCAAGCAACTCGCCTCGTCTGCCACAAACAAACCGTCAGTCATCACCGAATCGGTAATAAGCGGAGTGTGGTTTGTGCCAGGCGGAAGCAGCTACATGGCTAAAATGCTGCAAGATGCTGGCGCTCATTATCCATGGCACGAAAACGCCGAATCAGGCTCTCTGCAACTCGATTTCAACCAAGTGCTTGCAACAGCTCAAAATGCCGATTTCTGGCTTATCAAAAGTAGCAACATTAAGAATTATAGCGACCTTAAAGCCGCATTTGAATTGCACTCAGAATTAGGAGCATTCAAAAATCGAAAAGTATGGGTTTGCGACACCGAGAACACCAATCTTTTCGAGGAATTCCCTTTTCATCCCGAAAAACTCCTCAACGACTTTTTCTGCATATTCCATCCCGAATTAGCTACCGAAAATAACGTAACAACATACTACAAACCTCTCGAAGAATAATGGCATCTAAAAAGCAGCATCATATAAGTTTCGGTTTTGCAATGTTATTAGTGAGTCTTTCATTCTTCACACTAATCGCAGCAAATCTACTCATTGGGTCGGTCGACATCGCCCCCTCTGCCGTATGGCAAATTATCAGCGGACAAGGCCACGAGAATAAAGCCTGGGAAATAATCATTCTACAATCACGCATTCCGATGATAATAACCGCCACACTTAGCGGAGCCGCGCTTTCAATAGCTGGACTACTTCTACAAACAGCCTTTAAGAACCCTTTGGCCGGGCCATCAATATTAGGCGTATCCACTGGGGCCAGCTTTGGCGTTGCTGTGGTAATGCTCGCTTCAGGAAGCGCAATTGGCCTTGCTCTTACCGAATCGGCAGGAACATATTTAGCCATTCTGATAGGAGCACTAGCCGGCGCCGGAATAGTGTTAATCGTGCTTCTCATTTTCTCTACCGTGGTACAAAGTTCTACAATGCTGCTTATCATTGGCATTCTTGTGAGCTATTTAGCATCAAGCGCAGTTAGCCTACTAAACTTTTTTGCCACCGAAGAAGGCGTTCATAGCTATGTTATATGGGGATTAGGCAATTTCTCAGGTGTTGCGCCATCGCAATTGCCATCATTTGCAACACTTATTATCCTAACACTATTAGCATCTGCGCTGTTGGTAAAACCCCTCAACGCAATGCTGTTAGGTACTCGATATGCCGAAAACTTAGGGGTAAACATAAAGCAAACACGCAATGCTTTACTAATCATAACAGGCATTCTTACTGCAGCAGTAACTGCATTTTGCGGACCAATTAGTTTTATCGGACTTGTAGTGCCTCACATAGCACGACTTCTACTCAACACAAGCAACCACAACAAACTCATCCCTGCCACTATAATATCAGGAGCAACGGTTGCACTACTTTGCACTCTGATTAGTGTTCTGCCCAAACAATATGGCGTGATTCCAATCAATGCCATCACTCCTATAATTGGAGTTCCTATTATCATTTACATTATCATCAACAAGCGCAAAATACAATATTTCAACTAATGGCATATCTTTATACACAAAACCTCACAATTGGCTACACTGCTAAAGGTGCTACAAATGTTGTGCTAAAGGACCTTAACCTTTCGCTCAACAGAGGGTCTATTGTGTCGCTTCTTGGTGCTAACGGAGCGGGCAAATCAACACTTTTGCGCACCATTACTGCCGTACAGCGCCCGTTAGAAGGCAATGTGTTGTTGGCTGATGCAGACATAAACTCACTCACTCTGCAAGAACGTTCAAGACTTATAGGCATTGTTTCTACTGACAGAATAATGGCCGGCGGACTAACCGTTAGGGAACTCGTGTCACTTGGGCGACAACCTCACACCGGGTTTCTCGGACGCCTAAACAAAGAAGACAAAGCGATAGTTGAAGAAGCGCTTAACGATGCTGGTATTGCACACAAAGCGAATTGCTTCGTAGCTCAGCTTTCTGACGGAGAACGACAAAAGGCAATGATTGCTAAAACATTAGCGCAGCGCACACCAATCATCATCCTCGATGAGCCAACTGCATTTTTAGATGTTGCAAGCAGAATGGAAACACTAAGCCTTCTGCACAACCTCGCTCACAAACACAACAAAGCCGTGCTTCTATCAAGCCACGACATTTCACAATCGCTATTACTATCTGACCACCTCTGGATTATTACCAACAACGGTGAAATGATTACAGGTAACACCGAAGACCTTATCCTCAACGGCACGTTAGATAAAATGTTTAATTCTTCTGCGTTACATTTCAACAAAGAATCGGGTGACTTCGAAATGAACTTACCCACCGAACACGAAATAAGCCTCAAATGCTCAAACTCGGTTTTACGTCGATGCATCACAAATGCTCTTATACGAAACAACTTTAGAGTTGTGGGCTCCGCCGTCCAAACTATAGAAGCATCGGCCAACGGTAATGAGTACAAAATTTCGCTCAACGGCAAACTGGTGCACAACATCAGCGAAATGATATCTCTTTTAACATTATAAGACCTCCCAATAGATGGAAATCAGCGTAAAAGATTATATGGTAATGCAACCAAACTATCCAAAGGTTGCAGAAAGCGACAAATACTATCTTCAGTTGGCAATTAATCTCGGCTCTCTTTTCAGCAACTCAAATCTGCTAACAGAGCTTACCGAAGACACCCAACGCAACATCGTGTTAGCCACCGTTGGTTACATTCAGGACATTGTGGCCGATTGCGGAATTTGGCGTTCATTCATCACCATTCACAACAAACTCTACAATCGTCCTCTTCCGTTTTACACTATAGGCGAATCTTATTGCGAAAGCGAACTCAATCAAGAAGACATTCGTTTCTTGATTTGGTATGTCGCCGAATGTCATGCTAAAGAATATGGCCAACTATCTCCTTTCAATAATGAAATAGACAAATTAGCCACCATTTTCTTTAACGAGCTCGACAAGATATACCTCAACGCCCCCACCCCTATGGAATATGTCATGGCCATGGACGTTGAACTCGACAACCTCGGCCAAGCTCAAAACATCTTTGAGCTATCGTCATGGTTATTCTGGAACAGCTACCTAATGCGACATTCTACTCGCGAAGCTGTTAACGAAGCTTCGAACGAAGCGCAACAAATCATTGCAAAACACCCAAATCCTAAAGATGCAGCCCCATATCTTAGCAACCTTAACGACAGAATCATGCTATCGAACCCAATTGGCCCATTAGCATTAACTTCAGGCGAATGGTTAAAAGCTATCATCGACGGCATTTTGCCAGAAAATGAAACCACTCACACTACGGCAAAACCTCACAAAGATTACTCGATGATGCTACAAACTACTATAGGCAATGAAATTGCTTTTGTTGACAGCTACGACAACCTGGAGGAATTCCTTTGCACATCGTTAAATTGGGGACACAAAAGTTCAGGCCATATGCCACAATACCGAAAGGACGACAATTTCGTAATATTTGCCACTCCCCATAAGGGCGTAATAGTTGTGCCAAACTTAGCAAGCATCATTGCCCATCCAAGCAATCACTTATATAACGCATCGGAGGCAAAACGATTTGGCCATTCCCTCATCACCACTCGAGGCAAATGCCCTATTGAACTTCTATCGCACTTGTTAACAAACAACCTAATGCCTGACATATCTCTCCCCTATGACCATAAAGGCACAATATTAAAAGAGAATTCCGATTTTCTATTACGTCTATATCACCAGCGCTTTTATCGCACCGACATCTAAAAGAATTCGTTTACATAAAAATAGCGGGGCCGACTAACATTTTAGTCGGCCCCGCTTACTTATTCTTATAAAACCTTTTTATTCTTTCACTTCAGGATTCAAGAACATTACATTGAAGTTGCCTTGTTTTACAAGTTTTTTCATGAACTTCATCACATCCTTCTCTGTAACCTTGTCAAGGTTTGCCTTGTAGTTAGCCAAGCTATTAACAGGAACCACTTGATAGTTCTTAATTGCGCCCATCCAAGCAGAGTTTTGTTTAATTTGCTCATCGTGGTTCTTCACCAAGAATTCACGCACCTTTTGAACTTCAGCAGCTGTAACATTATTAGTCATGTCATTAAATTCGTTCTTAATAATGTTGTAAACCACTTCCTTCTTTTCAGGTTTCATTGGGAATGTTGTGCGGAACACCACTGGGTCATCACTCAAACGGCTCAAAGAACATGATGCACCTATTGAATATGTAGCACCTTCTTTTTCACGCACCTTTTCAAGCAAACGAGTGCTCATGATTTGACCTGCAATTGTTGCCACGATTGCATCCTTTGCTGTGTACTTCATATCACCCACATACGACATCGATGCATACACTTGTGGCACTTCCATCTTAGTTGAGTAATTCTTTTCAAACGAACCGCGGTTCATACCCAAGTTTGCAAGCTTCGCTTTCTTAGTTGCTTTCTTAGCATCGCCAGGAAGACTTGCAATATATTGTTCCACATATTCACGAAGCAACGCTTCATCGTAGTTACCTACAAACACAAATGTGAAGTCGGCTGCATTTGCATACAATTCATGAATCATTTCCACAATGCGTTCTCTGTTTGCTGCCACCAAATTATCGGCTGTAAGCATTTGGTTACGTGCTTGTGGGTATAATGCCTCAAGACGCTTTGATTGGAATACGAATTGTGGTGTTGATTCTTGTTGCTTCAAGATTGCACTTATAGATGAAACTGTTGCTTGATATTCATCTGCATCCAAGCCAGCACCAACAAATGTCATATATACAAGTTCCATAAGTGTCTTCAAATCCTTAGGTGTAGAACTTCCCACCAAGCCCTTTGTATAATCGCTTACGCTAATCGACACTCCAACTTGCTTACCTGCCATATATTTTTCAAGGTCACTACTTGTGAATGTACCCAACGATATTTGACGTGCAGCCATTTCCAACACTTGCAAGTTGCAAGCTTCACTTTCTGGATACACTGAAGTGCCGCCCATTGCTGTTGCGCCAAACAAAATTTCGTCTTCCTTAAAGTCGGTTTTCTTCAAAACCACCTTTGCACCATTCGACAAAATCCATTCTTTAGCATCAAATTCCTTATTTACACTTTCCTTTACAATTGTACCCTTTGCAGGCAATTCTGGAATCAATGGGTCTTGCTTAACATTATCAACAAATGGAGCAATCTCTTCTGCCTCAACCTTAGCCATGATTTCAGCAAGCTCAGCTTCAGTTGGCATTGCAATCTCTGGCTTGTCAGGCAAAACAGCCATCACAACCACGTTCTTGTCGGTTGAGAAAAGTTGTTGGAAGGTTTGAGTAACTGCTTCAACAGGAATCTGCTTTGCAATCATATTCATCAATTGATATTCTGTTTCGATTCCTGGGATTGGCTCGTTATCCAAGAAGTGTTCCACATATTCTTCAACCAATCTATTTGATTCAATCTTGTTACGATTCTTATATTGACGTTCCAAAACCGACAAATACTCATCACGAGAGCGCAAATATTCAGTTGCAACAAAACCGTGACGCTTAGCACGCAACACTTCGCGGTATACTGCCTCTAACGATGCTTTAATATCGGTTTTAGCAACTGCCGATGCTGTAAACGCGCCCTTAGTGTTTGCTACCAAATACACGCCATCATACACACTTGCACCTGCAAACGGAGCATCTGGCTTGCTTGCCATATCCGACAAACGTGAATTAATCATCGACGAAGCCATGCGTGTCACATAATTATATAGCAAATACGAAACATCGTTCTTTTGTTCTGGCTTAAACGCTTCATGCTTAAACATCACCGACACTTGCTGGCTGGTTTGTTCCTTGTCTGAGCCGATAGCGAAAATTGTCTTTTCGTTATCTTCAACTTGGAAAATTGTTCGTTCCGCTGGGTTTTCTGGCATTTCAATGCTGCTAAACATTTCTTTCACCTTCGCCTCAATACGGTCAACATCAATATCACCTACAATCAAGATACCTTGCAAGTCTGGACGATACCATTTTTCATAGTAATCGCGCAGAACTTGATATGGGAAGTTATCCACAACTTCCATGATACCAATTGGGAATCGGTAACCATATCGGTTGTTTGGATACATTATAGGAAGCAACTTTTCAAGCACACGTTGTGTAGGCGACATTTGGCTACGCCATTCTTCGTGTATCACACTTCGTTCGGCATCAATTTCCTTCTCATCGAGCAGCAAGTCGTTAGCCCAATCGTGAAGAATTAGCAAACATGAGTCTTGCACACTTTCTCGTGCTGTTGGCACGCCAGAGATATTATAAACAGTGCGTTCTATACTTGTATACGCATTCAAGTTATAGCCGAACTTAATACCAACACTTTCGCACCATTCTATAAGCGCATCACCAGGGAAACTCTTTGTTCCATTGAAACACATATGTTCAAGGAAGTGAGCCAACCCGCGTTGGTTATCTTCTTCATTAATAGAACCCACCTTCTGCGCAATATAAAACTCCGCTTGGCCTTTAGGGTAATCATTGTGACGAATATAATATGTCAACCCGTTTTCAAGTTTTCCAATCTTTACATTTGGGTCAACTGGAATTGTCGAGCTCTGTTGTGCACTAACCGACAACCCCAATACTGACAACACTACTACAAGTGCCTTCCTAAAAATACTTTTCATTTTGTTATTTAATTTTAATTTATATTCAAAATTTAAACTATTAACATACAAAGATAGTATTCAAATATTTAAAATTTTACTTTTTTTTATTATTTAACGCATATTTTTCGCTCACAACTCACCCTTATTCACTAACATTTTGAAAACCACATCATTACAACAACACACCACAACTATCAACAACTATTGCATTTTAACAAATCG
>JAZLAU010000032.1:0-39132 GCA_045613305.1 Muribaculaceae bacterium | reverse complement strand
ATACACGAAACATTCCAATTTTGGTGGACAGGATTTTATCGCGTCGTTGAAGGCGTGTTGGTTCTTGGCCCGTTTCAAGGTCCGCTGGCATGCACTCGCATACGCCACGGCAGGGGAGTGTGTGGCACCGCTTGGGCCACTGCACTCACTCAAGTTGTGCCCGACGTGGAGCAATTTCCCGGCCACATTGCTTGCAGCAGCAGTTCTCGTAGCGAAATTGTTGTCCCTATTTTCGACAACGATGAGGTGGTGGCTGTGCTCGACATCGACAGCCAATACCTGAACACTTTTGACGAAACCGACAAATTGTGGCTCGAGAGAATCGTGAAACTCTTAATTAAATAACGCCTATTATGAAATTTACGCACCGACTATTTTTGCTCGTGCTGATTGCCGCTTGCGCAGTGGTTGCAACATCGGCACAAACTCCTCGCGATGATTTCGAAAAAAACATCTTTAAAAGTGCGAGCAACTATTACGCATACCCATATCTCGACATTCCCACTCCAGAACTCACTCCCGCTCCCGAGGGTTACAAACCTTTTCACATCAATCACTACGGCCGACACGGAAGCCGATGGCTAATTGACCAAAAACAATATCAGTTTCCCGTCGACGAATTGCTGCGCGCCGATGCCAAAGGCAAACTCACCCAGCGCGGCAAACTATTGCTAAGCCAACTACAAAACATCTTGAGCAACTCAAACAACCGTTTGGGCGAACTTACCGACAAAGGTGCCGACCAAATTCGCGGCATCGCTCAGCGCATGTGCCGAAATTTCCCCGACGTGTTTGCTCAAAACGCCACTGTTGACGCTCGTTCATCGGTGGTAGTGCGATGCATTCTCTCAATGAGCGCTGCTCTAAACGAGCTCTACCGATATAACCCGATGCTTCGCATTTCACAAGATGCAAGCCAAGCCGATATGCACATTTGCGCCAACACCGACTCGCTCGTGAAACGCTTGCACCACGAAAAAAGCATGCCGGTTGAAGATTACATTATCGGCTTGATTGACCCCACAAACCTCAACAAAAAACTATTCACCGACCAGCAATATGCCACCGACAGCATCAACGGCAAGCAATTGATGATTGACCTTTGGGACATCACGAGCAACCAACAAAGCCATTACACCGAGACGCATTTTTTCGACCTCTTTGAAATGGACGATGTGATGTGCCTTTGGAATCGCGTAAACACTTGGTGGTATGCCTACAGCGCTTACAGCAAATACACCGACTTCCGCGCTCCTTACTCACAATATAACTTGCTTCGCGACTTCCTGGCCACAGCATCCGATGCTGTCAACAACCTTAAACCACACAGCACCTTACGATATGGCCACGAATCGTGCCTGCTTCCGCTTGCGTGCCTCATGGAACTCAACAATTCGGCCGTGAGAGTCAACGCACTTGAAGACCTTCCCAACGTTTGGCAAAACTACAACTTCTATCCTATGGGCAGCAACATACAGTGGGTGTTTTATAAAAAAGAAGGCAGTAATGACATTATCATGAAAGTGCTGCTCAACGAGGCCGAAGCCACCCTGCATGTGAAAACCGACATTGCCCCATACTATCACTGGGACGACGTGAAGCGCTATTATACCGAAAAACTCGACAACTACAGTCAAAACATTGCCCCAAGCGATGTGTTTGCAACCCCTGGCGGCAAGCAAGTGCGCATCACTCACATTAAGCACGGCACGCTAATGATACAGTTCGACAATCGCACCCTGCACATCGACCCTGTGGCCAAAGCCATAAAAAGCACCGACTACTCTCTTTATCCAAAGGCCGACTTGATACTCATCACACATGAGCACCACGACCATTTCGACAAAGAAGCCATAGCCATGCTTTGCACCGACTCCACTCGCATAATTGCCAACAAAACCACAGCACCACTAATCGAAGGGGCAACAATGATGCTCAACGGAAACTCCACCGAAATGCTCAACATCGGAATCACAGCCGTTACTGCCTACAACACCACCCCCAAGCACAAACAATTTCACAAAAAAGGCAACGGAAACGGTTATGTGCTTAACATCGATGGGCTGAAAATATATATTGCCGGCGACACCGAGCCAATTGCCGAGATGAAAAAACTCAAAGACATCGACATAGCATTTCTTCCCGTCAACCAACCATACACCATGACCGTGGACCAATGCATAGAGGCAGCAAAAATCATAAAACCTCGCACTCTAATACCCTACCATTTCGGAAACTCACCGGTGAATGAAATAAAAGCAAAACTCGAATGCGATGAGATTAATGTGCTTTTACGCAATTTCAAGCACTAACCAACACCCATTTATGGCCCTACTTGGCGACAAAAGAGGCCCATTTTATGATAAAAACTTAAAAAAGTGGTGAAATTGTTTTATTTATTTAATATAAAGCACTAATTTTGCACTTTGTTGAAAGTAACAAATTCAGAAATCAAAAGAATTAAATAAAAAATGGCAAAAGAAAAAGCTACCCAAACACGCACATCAATTGATGAACTACACGAAAACCTATCATCAATTGAGCAAAAAGTTGAAAACAACAAGAAAATCATCGTTTACGCAGCAGTGGCAATCGTTGCAGTGGCTGCAGTAATATTCGGTTACAAATATCTTTACCAACAACCACGCGTTGAAAGTGCTCGTAACGAAATCAGCCAAGCCGACATGACGCTAACTATGGGCC
This sequence comes from Muribaculaceae bacterium, assembly GCA_045613305.1. Classification (GTDB taxonomy): domain Bacteria; phylum Bacteroidota; class Bacteroidia; order Bacteroidales; family Muribaculaceae; genus SFTJ01. The sequence goes on along the minus strand of JAZLAU010000032.1, from coordinate 36,429 downwards.
AAGACTCACTTGCTCTTGCTCAATACCAAGCTGTTGCCGACAAATATAGCGATGAAAACGGCGAACGTGCTGCCCTTCAAGCTGCAATCCTTCTTTACATGGACGGCAAGTATGAAGAAGCTGCCGAATACGTAAAGAAATATTCTGGCGAAGGCACTCTTGTTGGCCCTGCTTCTCAATCTCTTCTTGGCGACTGCTACGTTAACCTTGACAAGTTGGACGAAGCAATCAGCGCTTACGACAAAGCAATTAAGCTTTCTAACAACAACGAACTTTACACTCCTCTTTTCATGACTAAGAAGGCTGTTGTATATCGTGCTCAAAAGGAATTTGCTAAGGAACTTGAAGTGTATGAAGCTATCAAGAACAACTACCCAACATTCAGCCTTAACTACAACGTGAATGTTGACAAGTACATCGCTCGCGCAAAGGCAGATTTGAAGTAATCAAAAACACCTACATAACAACATATAAAGGGAATTTCGAAAGAGATTCCCTTTATTATTTTCAATCGCGCGAACACTATTTTACAACACCACTCGTCGCACTCCGCGGCATATCGCAAAACTGCTATTGTTAACCGCAACCAAAGCATCAGCCAGGCTTCGCCACCTCTCTAATGCAGCATCTTGGTTATAGGCTGAAAGGCGACCTTCGGCCAGCACACATAGCCACTCCCCAAAAACCTTTGCCGAAGGCTGCGCGCATGCCCATCCTAAACTCATTTTTGCCACACAAAACCCGTCACAAGGCCAAAAAATTAGTAACTTTGCCTACACACAAAACCACACACCGAAGACAATGCAAAAAGCACTAACAAAAACAATCACATTTGTAAAAAACTGGACGCTGCCCATCTCGATAATTTGTGGCATATTAGCCTATTTCCTATGGACAGCAATACCCGGTCACGAAGCATGGAGCAGCACAGTGAACACAGTGATTGCGATAGTGCAACCCTTATTTATTTTTGCCATGCTCTTTGTGTCGTTTTGCAAGGTTAAGATTAGTGAATTTTGCCTAAAACGCTGGCATTTGGCTCTGCTTTTGTTTCAAGTTGGCACATTCGCCCTACTTGCACTAATAGCCTCACACATCAGCAATTACGACCTTGAAGTGGTGATTCAGAGCGCCATGCTGTGCATGATTTGCCCCACCGCCACAGCAGCAGCCGTAGTTACCAGCAAACTCGGCGGCAACCAAGCCTCATTAGTGAGTTACACTATGATTATCAACCTGGCTGCTGCCATATCGATTCCGGTGGTAGTGCCACTGCTTTACACCGACTCAAATCTATCATTTTGGGCATCGCTATGGACAATTTTAGCAAAGGTGTTCCCGCTGCTCATTTGTCCTCTGTTTTTGGCCTTGATAGTGCGTCACTACATGCAACGACTGCACTCCGCTGTGCTGAAAACCAAAGACCTGGCATTCTATCTCTGGGCTTTCTCGCTGGCAATGGCCATAGCCGTTTCAACCAAATCGATAATGCACACCACAGTGAGCATTTGGTGTCAAGTGGGCATTGCAGCCGCTTCGCTTTTGGCATGCATTGCACAGTTTGCTTTCGGCAAGCACTACGGCCAAAAAAGCGGCGAACGCATCAGCGCCGGACAGGCTTGCGGACAGAAAAACACCGTGTTTGCCATTTGGCTCGGCTACACCTTTTTAGACCCCGTAACTGCCCTCGCCGGCGGATTCTACAGCATTTGGCATAATGTAATAAACTCCTACCAACTCTACAAAATGCGAAAGGCCCAAAATTAGCATTTCACAGCATTTTTTCCTCCCATCTGTCGACTTTGCCACACAGCAAAAGAGCCTCACAAATCACATCAAAAAGTTTTAATCTGTGACCTAATAATGTATAACATTATTTATTTTGATTTTTGGCACTTTCATAGTATATTTGCATCTTTAAGAGTACTCTAAACCAACTAATGTTATGAAACATGTGCTTGTCACAGGAGCCGATGGATTTATCGGTTCACATCTTGTGGAATTATTACTGAGCGAAGGCTATCAAGTGAGAGCGCTAAGTCAATACAACTCCTTCAATTATTGGGGTTGGCTCGACGATATGCCCCACAGCAACCTTGAAGTGGTTTGCGGCGACGTACGCGACCCTAATTACTGCCGCGAAATAGTACGCGGATGCGACACCGTGTTGCACCTGGCAGCGCTAATTGCCATCCCCTATAGTTATGTTGCCCCCGATAGTTATGTCGACACTAACATAAAGGGCACACTCAACATTTGCCAAGCATGCCGCGATTTGGGCGTAGAACGCCTTGTGGTGACCAGCACCAGCGAGGTGTATGGAACTGCGCTTTATGTGCCAATCGACGAAAAGCACCCTCGCCAACCACAATCGCCTTACTCGGCCACAAAAATCGGCGCCGACGCTATCGCTAAGAGTTTCTACAATGCATTTAACCTGCCTGTGGTGATTGCTCGACCATTTAACACCTATGGCCCGCGCCAATCGGCCCGCGCCATTATCCCTACCATCATCACACAGATTGCTAACGGCGAACGACAAATAAAAATCGGTGATTTGTCGCCTACTCGCGACTTCAATTACGTGAAAGATACTTGCCGCGGATTCTTGGCGCTTGCTAAAGCGCAAGGCGTGGAAGGTGAAGAAATAAACATTTGCACCAACAGCGAAATTTCGATGATGGACACCCTAAAACTGATTGCTCAAATCATGGATGCCGACGTGGAATGGATTCGCGACCCTCAACGCATTCGTCCTTCTAAGTCTGAAGTGTTCCGTCTTTGGGGCGACAACACAAAAATCACCACCCTTACCGACTGGAAACCTATCTACAGCATCGAAAAAGGCTTGGCTGAAACCATCGAATGGTTTTGCGACAAAAACAACTTGGCTAAATATAAAGCAGGCATTTATAACCAATAACCCTCTCACCATAGCACGAAACGGCAAATGAAAAGAAATCTAAACATATTGATGCTTGGCGGCGCTAAGCGAGTGGCTATGGCCGAACAACTGATTCGTGCCGGCAAACACCTTGGAGTCAATGTGTCGATTTTCAGCCATGAACTTGGACCGCAAGAGCCAATCGCTTCGATTGGCACCGTGATTGTGGGTAGCCGATATAACAGCCCCGACATCGACAGCGAACTCGATGAAATAATAGCAAAGCACAACATTCATGTGGTGCTGCCCTTTGTCGACCCGGCTATCGAAGTGGCTGCTCGTTGCAACCAACGCCACGAAGAGGTGTTTGTGCCTGTGTCTTCTTGCGAGTTAAGCCGACAAATGTTCGACAAAGTGATGGCTGCACAACTTTTCGAGGAAAAAGAAATTGCCACACCAGCCACTTACTCCGAACAATGCATAAAATATCCTGCCATTCTCAAGCCTCGCACAGGAAGCGCTTCGCGAGGAATAATTGTGGCTAACGGCCCCGACGACATTTGCAACACGCCTATGCCGCTCGACCAATACATCATTCAGGAATATATCGCTAACCGCGAAGAATACACCGTAGACTGCTACGTTGGCACTTTCGACAACGAGGTGAAATGTGCAGTGCCCCGAATAAGACTTGCCACTGCTGGAGGCGAAGCCATCAGAACAATAACCCAACGCAACCCTGCATTAGAAAAAGAAGCGCACAATGTGCTGAAAAAATTAGGGCTGCAAGGAGCGGTCACTTTGCAGTTTCTGCACGACACCGACTCCAACCGATTTATGCTGATGGAAATAAATCCTCGCTTGGGAGGTGGAGTGATTTGCTCCATCTGTGCCGGTGCCGACATTGCAGCAATGATTATCGAAGAAAGCGAAGACATCAACGCATTGCCTCGTCACGACTGGCGCGACAAAACTCTGATGACACGATACTTCAAAGAAGTGATTTTCTTTAACGACTCAACTAACAACGATGAGCAATAACAAAGTGATTATTATAGCCGAAGCAGGCGTAAACCATAACGGCAATTTCGACCTCGCCGTGAAAATGATTCACGAAGCAAAGCGTGCCGGTGCCGACTATGTGAAGTTTCAGACTGCCGTGCCCGAACTCGTAATTTCAACTTTCGCACCTAAAGCCGAATACCAAAAGGAAACCACCGGCTGCGACGAAAGCCAACTCGAGATGTGCAAGGCAATACACTTGCCCCTATCGGCCTACGAAAAACTAAACGCCATTTGCCAAGAGGTGGGCATTGGTTTTATGAGCACACCTTTCGACCTGGTGTCAATCGACGTGCTTGAAAGCCTCAACATGGACTACTACAAAATCCCTTCGGGCGAAATCACCAACCTGCCTTATTTGCGAAAAATTGCAGCAAAAGGAGTGCCTGTGATTATGTCGACAGGCATGAGCGAAATGCACGAAATAGCCGAAGCAATCAGCATACTTGAAAACGAAGGTCTAAAGCGCAGCGACATAATCTTGCTGCACTGCAACACCCAATACCCTACGCCTTATGCCGACGTTAACCTTGCAGCAATGCACACCATAGCCAATGCTTTTGGCGTAACCGTTGGCTACAGCGACCACACTCAAGGCATTGAGGTACCTATTGCTGCTGTGGCTATGGGCGCAAAAGTGATTGAAAAACACTTCACGCTCGACTGCAATATGGAGGGACCCGACCACAAGGCTTCGCTTGAGCCTCATCAACTGAAAGCAATGGTGGACGCTATTCGAAACGTAGAAAAAGCCATTGGCTCTAACCAAAAACACGCCACCGAAAGCGAATCGCCCAACAAAGAAGTGGCTCGTAAGAGCATTGTTGCCGCAAAAGCAATTGCCAAAGGTGAAGTGCTTACCGAAGAAAACATAACCGTGAAACGTCCCGGAAACGGCATCTCGCCAATGAAATGGGATGAAGTTATAGGCACTAAAGCAATTCGCGACTTCATTTACGACGAACTGATTGAAATATAATCATAAACTTTAACACGAAAACAACAAACTAAAACCTTTTTTCATATGATAGCATCACTTAAAAAACTCTCTTTCTTAGGGCTTGCGTTAAGCGCAATGGTTGTGGCATCGTCATGCTCAGCACCTAAGCACAACACTCTAACTGAAGAAGAAATTGCCGACGGTTGGCAACTTCTGTTCGACGGCAAAACTCTTAACGGATGGAAGGATTATAACGGCGACTCGTTAACTCAACCTTGGCATGTGGTTGAAGGCTGCATTCAAGCAAATGGCGACGGAAGCGACCTTTCTGGATATATCGTTACCGAAAAACAATTCGAAAACTTCATCCTCGATTGGGATTGGAAACTTTCTTACGGCGGAAACAGCGGTATGCTTTACCACGTTATCGAAGACCCTTACTTTAAAGTGCCTTACGTAACTGGCCCTGAATATCAACTTATTGACAACGAAGGATGGGAAGCAACTAATGCCCCTACAAAACTCGAAGAATGGCAAAAACTTGGCGTTGACTACGCTATGTATCTTCCCGACCAAGCAAAGATGAAGGTTAACAAGCAAGGCGAATGGAACAATTCTCGCATCGTGTTCGACAACGGTCACGTTGAGCACTACCTTAACGGCGAAAAGATTCTTGAATTCGACGCATGGACTGAAGATTGGTTCACTCGCAAGGAAAGCGGCAAGTGGGAAATGGCTCCAGAATATGGCTTGGGCCGTCGCGGTGTTATCTGCTTGCAAGACCATGGCTATCCTGCTTCGTTCCGCAATATCAAAATCAAAGAACTTCCAAAGAAAACCGACAACACCGAAGTGGTGCTTTTCGACGGCAAAACCCTTGACGGATGGAAGGCTTACGGCACCGAACTTTGGTATGTTGACAACGAAGGTCACTTGGTGTGCGAAAGCGGTAAAGACAAGCAATATGGTTACCTTGCCACTGAAGACTATTACAACGACTTTGACCTAACTGTTGACTTCAAACAATTGGCCAACGGCAACTCTGGCGTATTCTTCCACTCATTTGTTGAGCCAGATGCTCGCGTTCATGGTTGGCAATGCGAAGTGGCTCCTAAGGACCACGACACTGCCGGCATATACGAATCATATGGTCGCGGCTGGTTGGTGCAAATTCCTGACGAAAAAGAAAACATCCTAAAGCCAGGCGAATGGAACACCCTACGCATTCGCGTTAAAGGCGGACACGTGCAAACTTGGCTTAACGGCGAACCAATGATTGACATCGACGACGAAAAGATTGGCGCTGCCCAAGGCCGCATCGCTCTTCAAATTCACGACGGTGGCGGTATTAAGGTGCTTTGGAAAAACATTAAGTTAACTCGTCTATAATTCATCCATAAAAACATTTTTCTGAAAATTATGGCAACCAACAGAAGAGACTTCTTAAAGACTACTGGTGCTTTGGCTTTGTTCTCTATAGTTCCTGCTAAAGTTTTGGGAGGACCTAAACACATAGCACCCAGCGACCAACTCACAAAGGGTATCATTGGTGTAGGTGGCATTGGTCGAAGCAGTTACCACTTCACCAGCGACGACAGTTGCCGCTTGGTGTCGGTGTGCGACGTAGACCAAAATCACTTGAAGAAAGCCATTGAACTCGGTCAAAAGAAATTCAATGAAACACTTCAAACATACCACGATTTCCGCGACCTTATAAAGGACCCTAACATCGATGTTGTGCACATTGCAACACCTCCACATTGGCACGGACTTATGGCTATTGAAGCCGCTAAAGCCGGTAAAGACATTTGGTGTGAAAAGCCTATGACTCGCACCATCGGAGAAGGCAAGCGTGTGGTGGAAGCCGTGAAGCAAAACAACAGAATATTCCGCCTAAACACATGGTTCCGTTTCAAAGACAACTTCTACGGACTCGGCACCACTGTGGAACCTCTCAAGAAATTAGTAGATAGCGGATTGCTCGGTTGGCCGCTTAAAGTGACCATCTCGGGAGCCACCGGATTCACTTGGAAATTCTACTGGGTGGGACAAGAAAACCTTGAACCTCAACCAGTGCCACGCGAACTCGACTACGACATGTGGCTCGGCCCGGCTCCTTACAAACCTTACAACAGCCACCGCGTTCACTCCACTTTCCGCGGTTATTGGGACTACGACGGCGGAGGCCTTGGCGACATGGGACAGCACTACATCGACCCTGTGCAGTATATTCTTGGAAAAGACAACACCAACCCAGTGAAGGTAGAAGTGGATGCTCCTCAACAACATTCCGACGCAATTGGAATATGGCGAAAGATTGTTTACACCTACGAAGACGGTTGCCAAATTGTGCTTGAAGGCGAAGGCTTTGAAAGCGGCAACAAGGTGCCTTACATTGAAGGTCCTAACGGAAAAGTATTTAAAGGTTTTGAATGCGAGCTAAACGGCAAACCTGCTCCAGACATCATGAGCATCATTGCCGAACTGCCAGACCCTGAACCTCAAAACACTGACTTCATTAAGTGTATACACAATCGAGAACTGTTTGCTCTTAACGAAATGAACGGACACCGCAGTTGCAATGTGGTGAATATGGGACTTTGCGCTTTGCGCTTGAACCGAACTCTTCATTTCGACCCTGTGAAGCAAGAGTTTATCAACGACGAGGCTGCAAACCGATTGATTAATCAACCAATGAGAGCACCTTGGAAACTATAAACCCTATAACTACGAAAACAATCATGATGAAAAAAATATTTCTTTCATTAGCGCTTGCGGCTTTAATGCCGATTTGCGCCGTGGCTCAAGATGCTCGCCAGCGCACTACTGCCACAATCGTAGCCGATGCACTCGACCAACTGCCTGCTCAATACCAAAGCAACTATAACACCATCATGCAAGAATTGGCCTCAACAGGTGCCGAAGGCGTGATGGAATTGGCAGCCATGCTTGTGCCTGCCGAAAAAGGGAAAAACTCAAGCATCGAATATGCTCTTTATGGCCTTACTGCCTATGTTTCGGGCCCTAATAAAGACAAAGAACGCGCCGAGGTGAGAAAAGGCTTGGCTCTTGCTATCGACAAATGCACCGACAACCCTAACAAGGCATTCCTGATGACGCTGCTCACCACTTGCGCCACTGCCGACGATGCTCCTGTGTTTGTGAAATACGTTAACCACGACTACCTTGCCGATTGGGCTGTTAACGGATTGGCTCACACTCCTGACACCGATAAGGCCATCATCGATTTGATGAACGCAAATAACGCCAACAAACCTCTTTTGGCCTATGCTGCCGGCGTGAAAAACCTAACTGACGCCGAACCAATTCTTTTGGGCTGGATTGACGGAGCAAACGAAAAAACGCTGCGCGCAATATACCAAACTCTTGGCAAATGCGGCTCTGAAAGCACCATTGCCACTCTTGGCAAAGCGGCTAAAGCAGCCGGCTACGAATGGGAAGAAACCGACATCACTGCTTCTTACCTTGCGCTGCTTCAAAAATGGGCTAACCAACACAGCACCGTAGCCTTAAAAGAGGCCAAATCGCTTCTTAAGGCCACCAAAAAGTCGCACATTCGCGGCGCGGCTCTTCAAGCAATCGTTACAATTGAAGGCAGCAAAGCACAAAAAACTGTGCTTAATGCGCTTAAAGACGCTAACCGCGACTATCGCGTGAATGCGCTTCGCCTTTCTGAATCGTTTGCCAACGATGCTTGGCATGCCACTCTCGCTAAGCAACTTAAGGGCAAAGGCACTAAGACTGTTAAGGCTGACATCATCAACTGGTTTGGAACCAACCACGTATCATCGCAAATCGATGCCATAGTTGCAAACTTTGCATCGACAAACGACGAAATAGCAGGCGCAGCAATTGCTGCTGCAAGCAAGATTGGCGGTGAAACTGCTCTTAATGCTCTTGTTGCTCAACTCAACGGCAACCATGCCGACAAGGCTCACAAAGCACTGCTTTCGTTCAACGGCAAAATCGACAATGCTGTAGTGAAGGCTCTTGTTGCCGACAAAACCACTCAACTTGCAGCCCTAAAACTTGCTTCTACCCGCAGCATCGATGCCGCTTCCGACAAAGTATTCGCCCTTCTTAACGCTCCCGACTCTGAAATCAGCGCTGCTGCATATAACGCACTTGCCGGCGTAGTTTCGCCTAAAGATTTCGGCCGTTTGAGCCAACTAATCGAAAAGGACGGCGGTAAGCACACTGCCAACATTCAAAGCGCTTTGGAAAACTCTTTGCAAAGCCTTCCAAAGGATAAGCAATTTGCCACAGTGAAGCCTTTCATCGCACAATCGGCACAACCTTCGCTCTACTATCCTGTGCTTGCTCAAGTGGGCAACAGCGAAGCAATTGCCGAAATAATGAAGGGATATAAGGGCAATTTCAAAAGCGAGGCTTTCAACGCTTTACTTAAGGTCGACAACCAGGAAATGATTGGCCAACTTTACAACATTGCCCTAACCGACAAGGCTAACTCTCAAGCAGCGCTCGACAAATACACTACACTTGTAGACAAATCGGGCAAAATCGCCGAACACCGATATCTGCTTTATCGTCAGGCATTAGAACTTGCCACCGACGCCGCTTTGCAGAACCGCCTTATCAAGTTGATTGGCGACACTCACCTTTACCAAGCATTCCTTGTCGTTGACCACTATCTCGACAATGCCGCAACATCGGCAGCGGCTGCTGAAGCAGTTCGCACCATAGCGTCGAAAAATGCCGGAAAATTTGGCGGCGAACCTCTACGCAAATCGTTAGAAAAAGCCATCAAAGTATTTGAAGGCATTGGCAACGCCGACGCCGGATATGCTATCGACGACATTAAAAATATGTTGAAAAAACTTCCAACTGAAGCCTATCTGCCACTTGCCGGCGCTAATAATTGGAGCGTAGTAGCACTTAACCCTGCTCAAAAGGCAAGCACCAAGGCCAAGCAGGCAAAGGCTGCTCAAGACTTGGCACAAGACGCTGCTAAAGCATGGAATGCTACCGAACTGGGCATGGCTTACTCTGGCAACGGCGTAGTAACAATGGGCTCGGCCAAAGAATACGAAAACTTTGAATTGATATTCGACTGGAAGTGCAATGGCAAGGCTGCAATCGGCTTGCGTTCAATTCCTCAAATTGACCTTGGCGGCGAAATGTCGGGTGCAATAACCAGCAACCTAAAAGCGGCTAACACTCCTTCTCAAAAGGCCGTTAAGCCTGTTGGCGATTGGAACACTGCATATGTGAAAGTGGTTAACGACCGCGTGACTGTGGTTATCAACGGCGTTGAAACCACTACTAACGTGATTCTTGAAAATGCTTGCGACCGCAATCTGCCTGCCTACGTTAAAGGTCAAATATTGCTAATCAGCCAAGGCGCTCCTGTTGAATTCCGCGACATCAACGTGCGTCAATTGCCTGAAACTCCAAAATTCGTCCTTTCGAAAGAAGAGCAAAAAGAAGGCTTTGAAGTGCTTTTCGACGGCACATCGATGCACAAATGGACAGGCAACACCACCGATTATGTGCCAGTTGACGGCGCTATCAATGTCACTGCTCAATATGGCGGTTCGGGCAACCTTTACACCGTGGACGAATATAGCGACTTCATCTTCCGTTTTGAATTCGCTTATTTGCGCGAAGGCGTTAACAACGGTGTTGGCATTCGCACCCCAATGGGCGTAGATGCTGCTTATGAAGGCATGGAAATTCAAGTTCTCGACCACGATGCCGAAATATATAAGAATCTTCGCGAATACCAACAGCACGGCTCTGTATACGGCATCATTCCTGCCAAGCGAGTTAAATTCCCTGCATTGGGAACATGGAACACCGAGGAAATTCGTGCCGTGGGCGACCGCATCACAGTAACCGTTAACGGCGAGGTAATTCTCGACGGAAACATTCGTGAGGCTTGCCAAGGTCACAACATTGCCCCCGACGGAGCAAAATCGAACCCTTACACCGTCGATAAGCAAAACCATCCTGGTTTGTTTAACAAGAGCGGTCACATTGGTTTCTTAGGACACGGTTCGGGTGTTAAATTCCGCAATATCCGAATCAAGGATTTGAGCAAATAATTTATTTACATTAATGAATATAAACGCTGAAAATGTGCAAAAACCGGTAACCGTAGTAGCAATTGGAGCCGGAAATCGCACTAACAAATATTTAGAATACTTCCGACTAAACCCCGACAAGGTGAAACTTGTTGGGGTGGTCGAATTGAACGAAATTCGACGCAACAATGTGGCACAACGATTCGGCCTTACCCCCGAGCAGTGCTACAGCGACTGGAATGCGTTTTTTGCTGAAAAGAAATCGGCCGACGCAGTAATGATTTGTACCCCCGAAAACATGCACTTCGACCCCTGCATGAAGGCCATCGACGCCGGATATCACATCCTGCTCGAAAAGCCTATTGCCCCAACTCTGCAAGAATGCCTTGCCATCGGCAAAGCCGCTAAAGAAAAGGGCATCATTGTGGCCGTGTGTCACGTTATGCGCTATCACCCTTACTTCATGAAGATTAAGGAACTGGCACACTCGGGCGAATTAGGCCAAATCATCTCCATCAACCACAGTTCGGCAGTAGGAATCGACCGCACTACCCACGGGTATGTGCGCGGACTTTGGAACAATGACCAACGCACCAACCCTATGCTGATTGCTAAATGCTGCCACGACATCGACTTCTTGCTTTGGCTCACTCGCACGCCTTGCAAAAAGCTCACTTCGTTTGGCTCATTGCGATGGTTCAAGGAGGCTAATGCCCCCAAGGGTTCGGCTAAGCGTTGCATCAATTGCGCACCTGAAGTTGAACAGCGATGCCCATTCTCAGCGGTGAATCTGTATAAAGTGCGACACGAATGGATTGCTAACTTCGATGTGCCTGAGGGTAAAACTATCGACGACGTAATCGATATGCAACTGGCTGAGGGCCCTTACGGACGTTGCGTTTACCATTGCGACAACAATGTTGTTGACCATCAAATCGTGTCGTTTGAAATGGAAAGTGAAGTGACAATCAATTTTTCGATGGACTGCCTAACACTTGGCGACAATCGAAAAACCCACATTTGCCTCACTGAAGGCGAAATAGAAGGCGACGAAACCACCATCAAAGTGCGCCGTTTCCGCGATGCCACAGAAAAAGTTTACGACTTCTCAAGCATTCAGGGAACACCATTCCATGCCGGTGCCGACCTTAACATTGTGGCCGATTTTGTTGATGCCATTGCTAACAACCGTCAGGAAATGGCTACATCTATCGAACTATCGGTTGAAAGTCACAAATTATGTTTCGAAGCAGAACGTAGCCGCAAAGAAAACAAAACTATCATCTTCTGACACCACGCAACGCATTGCGTACACTCATAACCATAAACAGCGGGAGAGCTTTTGCCCTCCCGCTGTTTATTTTGGTATTAGTAGACGTGCATTTTTCCCCTTTACACTAAGGCTATAAAATTAGCAGAATCATAAGAAACGCCATCAACGCCGTCAATACCACATTTAATTCATTCATACATTGCTATTTGTAAAGTTTCAAATATTTCAATCCTACACTACAGCGTCGCTTATTTCTGATTTTTCAAGATTTCAGCCTTGTCGACTACTACCCATATTGTGTCGACCACCTTTCCGCCGCCATTTACGCCTAAATTACGCAACGGGTTAGCAAAATCTTTGTCAAGAACAGTTACGTCTTCAATGAAATAATCGGTTTCGCCACGATTGTAAAACACGTTCTTAAAGCCCCAAACTTCATGGTAACGCACCTTTAGTTTCCAACCCTCCACTTGAGCCTGCTTCATCAGATTGATGAGCGAATCCTGGTCGTCGCGGTCGTTGTCGAAACTAAACGAAAACGGAGCGCCGCTGGTGTTCATACCTGTTTGAGTCATATTCATGCGGCCTTCCCACGAATCCCATATTACCCCTTTTTGGGTGAATTCTATCAAGTTGCCCACTTTCTCGCCATTTGAGTAGTTTTCCTTACAGCTGCTGCTACCAAGCATCAAAATTGTAGCAACAAACATCAAAATAATCTTTTTCATAATTTTTAGTTTTTAAAGTTTCTGTTGTTCATATTTTTTTACTCTATGACCACTGCCGTACCGGCTGCAGTAACCATTAGCATACCGCCACGTTCGCCCACAGTTTCATAGTCTAAATCCACTCCAATGATGGCATTAGCACCCATTTGCTTGGCTTGCTGCTGCATCTCCTCAAGGGCTGTTGCCTTAGCCTTGCGAAGCACCTCTTCATAGGAGCCGCTACGGCCACCAAAAAAGTCGCGCATACCTGCAAGAAAATCGCGGAACACATTGGCGCCAATAATGGTTTCGCCCGACACAATGCCCAAATAACGAACTATTCGCTTGTCTTGAAGTGTTGATGTTGTTGTGATTAACATAATAGTTTTGTGTTTAAAGTTATATATATTTTTTTAAATACTATTCATTTTTTACCGACAGTTCAAAATTACACATTGGCCGAGGCCGTTCAAAGCATTTTGCAATGTTACAATAAAACACTTTAAAACCGGCTTCGTTTTTTTTGCAATGTTGCAACCTCTATATTTGCTTTATATATATTATGTAATAGTTATTCAATAGTTTTTATTATTTTTGTACAACCAACCTTTGCAGTGTATGTGTTTTTATGAATCAGAATCTGAATACATCTCTTTTTTATCAACTCATGCACCGCTAACAGCGATTACGGGCAGATGCTCACCGATGAAGTTTTTTTAATTATGAAGAAATAATCGTATATTTGTGTAGTTGTCTGAAAGATAAACGTCTAAACCGAAATCAATTAATTATAAACATACAAACAAATCAAACAATCACAACACATGAAGAAAATTGCATTACTTACCGGTGCTATGGTAATTGCCGCATGCGGCACAGCCAACGCCAGCAACGAATGTGTTAGCGACAACACCGCACTCTACAGCGTGAGTGTTGCTGCTGCTAAGGCTAAAGTAGCAAAAGCAAACTACAAAAAGACCAATCGTCCGGCAGTTAAAGACCGCTTGTTTGTGTCAGAAGCAGTAGAAAAACAAATTGTGCGCGTTAAGGGACTTCTTACTAACCCTAAACTTGCATGGATGTTCGAAAACTGTTTCCCTAACACTATCGACACCACAGTTCACTTCCGTAAAGACAAAGACGGCAAGAACGAAACATTTGTTTACACTGGCGACATTCACGCCATGTGGCTACGCGACTCGGGCGCGCAAGTTTGGCCTTATGTGCAACTTGCCAACGAAGATGCTCACCTAAAGGATATGGTTGAAGGCACTATTCGCCAACAATTCAAACTTATCAACATCGACCCTTATGCAAATGCATTTAACGATGGCCCTACTGGTGGAGAGTGGCAAAAAGACGGCACCGACATGAAACTCGAAGTGCACGAACGCAAATATGAAATCGACTCTCTTTGCTATCCTATCCGTTTGGCTTATGAATATTGGCTAAAAACCGGCGATGCTTCAATCTTCGACGAAGAATGGCTAAAGGCTATCGGCAACATCCTTAAGACTTTTAAGGAACAACAACGCAAGCACGGCAACAAGGGTCCTTACAAGTTCACTCGTGTTACCGACCGACAACTCGACACAATGTGTAACGCCGGATGGGGCGCTCCTGTGAGCGGATGCGGACTTATCGTGTCTTGCTTCCGTCCTTCTGACGACGCTACCACTTTCCAATACTTAATTCCTGCTAACTTCTTTGCTGTTACAAGCCTTCGCAAGGCTGCAAAGATTCTTAACGAAGTTAACAAGCGTGCCGACTTGGCAAGCGCTTGCACCGACTTGGCTAACGAAGTGGAAGTGGCTTTGAAAAAATATGCTACTTACAACCACCCAAAATTTGGCACCATCTACGCTTTCGAAGTTGACGGTTTCGGCAACTACCACTTGATGGACGACGCTAACGTGCCAAGCCTTCTTGCTATGGCTTATTTAGGCGATGTTGACGTTAACGACCCTATCTACCAAAACACTCGCCGCTTTGTGTGGAGCGACAGCAACCCTTACTTCTTCCGCGGTAAGGACGGCGAAGGCATTGGCGGTCCTCACATCGGTTACGACATGGCTTGGCCTATGAGCATCATGATGAAGACTTTCACCAGCCAAAAGGACGAAGAAATTAAGGAATGCATCACTATGTTGGTTAACACCGATGCTGAAAAGGGGTTCATTCACGAATCTTTCAACGTTAACGACTGCACTAACTACACTCGCGACTGGTTTGCTTGGCAAAACACTCTTTTCGGCGAATTGATTTTGAAACTTGTTAACGAAGGAAAGGTTGACCTTCTAAACAGCATTAAGTAAGATTATTATGCGTCTCCTAAACTTATTTTGTGCTCTATTGCTTTCTCTTGGTGCTTGCTTCTCGGCAAGCGCCAAGAAGGCTAAAGCCACCATCAACACCCGTTGCGAATATTTAGAACAGCCACTCGGCATCGACACAAAAGCACCTCGATTCACTTGGAGCATAACAAATGCCGACAATGGTTTCACTCAGGCTTCCTACTCTATAGAAGTTGCCACAAGCGAAAAAGCCCTAAAAAAGGGTGAAGACTTAATGTGGCAGTCGGGCAAAATCGATGGCGACGACACTCGGGCAGTGTATGCCGGAAAGCCTCTGCAAAGCAGCACTCAATATGTTTGGAGAGTAACAATTACAAACACCGACGGCGACAAATTCGTGTCGCCGATTGGTGTTTTTGAGACCGCAATCATCAATCCCTCGCAATGGTCGGCAAAATGGATTTCCGACGGTCGCGACAAGGAAGTGGAAGAAGCTCCTATGTTACGAAAAGCGTTCTCCATTGATAAAAAAATAGCCAGCGCTCGACTTTACGTTAGCGCCACCGGCTACTATGAAATGTTTATCAACGGAAAGCGCGTTGGCCAAAACTTCCTCGACCCTGGATTCACCGCCTACGACTGTCGAAACCTTTATGTGACACACGATGTCACCAAACTCCTAAAGCGCGGCAACAATGCCATTGGCGCTGTGCTCGGAAACGGATTTGCCAACTGCCAAAGCCGTGCTGTGTGGAACTTCGAAAAAGCCACTTGGCGCAAACGCCCGGCTCTGCTTTGCCAATTGCTAATAACCTACAACGATGGTTCGTCTCAAACATTAATTTCCGACGGCTCGTGGACCACTGCCACCGGACCTTACACCTATAACAACATCTACAGCGGCGACCGCTTCGATGCCTCTCTTGACATAAAGGGTTGGAAATTGGCCGATTTCGACGACTCTAACTGGCAAAAGGCGGTTGTTACACCGGCTCCAGCGCCTATAATCGAGGCGCAAACTATGCCGGCCATTCAAATTAACGACGAACTTAAACCGGTGTTGCTCAAAAACATCGACAACCGCATTTTTGTCTTCGACATGGGCAAAAACATTGCAGGCCTTTGCCGACTAACTGTTAAAAATGCCGACGGAATTAAATTTACGCTTCGCCACGGCGAACTGCTTAAGGACGACGGCACTCTGCAACAAGGCAACATCGACGTATACTATCGCCCCGAAAAACCAGGCGAAGTGTTTCAATGCGACGAATTCACTGCTCACGGCAACGCTCAAACATCGTTCACACCTCAATTCACCTACCACGGATTCAGATATGTGCAAGTGGAATGTTCGCAGCCCTATAGCCTTTCGGCCGATGACCTCACTGGCCTGCACATTCACACCAACCTAAGCCCTGTTGGTTCGTTCCACTGCTCTAACGAATTGCTCAACAAGATATATCGTGCCACTTGCTTGAGTTATATCAACAATGCACACAGCATTCCTACCGATTGCCCTCAACGCGAAAAAAATGGTTGGACTTGCGATGCGTGGATTTCGGCCGACCTTGGTTTGCTTAACTACGACGGCATAAAATTCTACGAAAAGTGGATGAACGACTTCATTGACAATCAACGCGAAAATGGCGATATTTCGGGCATCGTGCCTGCCTACGACTGGGGATTCGGAACCGAACCCGGCCCGGTGTGGGACGCTGCTCTTTTAATAATTCCGAACCTTATTTACCAATATTACGGCGACACTCGCTGCATCGAAGCGCTTTATCCAACCATGTTGCGACACATGGAATGCCTCCACAATT
Organism: Muribaculaceae bacterium; assembly: GCA_045613305.1. Taxonomy (GTDB): domain Bacteria; phylum Bacteroidota; class Bacteroidia; order Bacteroidales; family Muribaculaceae; genus SFTJ01. The sequence continues at coordinate 19,381 of JAZLAU010000032.1, read as the reverse complement.
GGGAAAAGGAAGGCGGATTCCTTAACTTCGGGCTTGGCGACTGGGTGTTCTGGAAGGACCAAACAAGCAACGAATTCACTTCTACGCTTTTCTACTACAACAACTGTTTGCTGATGGCTCGTTTTGCCGAATTGCTTGACAAAGACAAGACTTGGTTTGTCAATAAGGCCACTATTTTGAAAAACAACATCAATAGCAAATTCTTTAATGCTGATACCAACACCTATGCCGAAGGCACCCAAACTGCACAAGCAATTGCTCTCTACATGGGAATCGTTCCTCCCGAAAAAGAACAGGCTGTGGCTCAGCGCTTGCACCAAATAGTGAAGGACAACGATTATTTCCTTAACTTCGGTCTATTAGGCAGCAAAACTGTGCCTGCTATGCTAACAAAATATGGCTACATCGACGATGCTTATAAGATGATTACTAAAACCGAAGCACCTTCGTGGGGATACTGGGTTGAAACTATGGGCTACACTACTTTGGCCGAAACTTGGACTCTTAGCCCTGAATTCCGCGATGCTTCGCTCGACCATGTATTTATGGGCGACGTGATTGCTTGGATGCAAAACACTTTGGCTGGCATCAACTGTGTGGAACCCGGCTTTAAGCACATCGAAATAAAGCCTTATTTCATCAACGACCTGCAATTCGTAGAAGGTCACTACAATTCGGTTTTGGGCCCACTCAAGTCTGAATGGCACCGCGACGGCAACAACATTATATTAACGGTTACAATCCCTGTAGGAGCCACTGCGTCAATCATAGCCGGCGACGTTTACACTCGCGTTGGGTCTGGAACTCACACTTTCACCATTAGCAACCACACAAAATGAAATATTATTCTCGGGTAAGCATATCTTTATCGATTTTTATTGCTGCTTGCTTTCTCATCAGCATTGCGCCTGTGTTCTATTATGACTCCAATAGTGAGGACATGGTGGCAGCCCTTTTATCGGGATTTTCTTTTGTGCCAATCATGATTGGCGTTTACTTCAGCACCTATTACACCATAAACGGCAACACTCTTACTGTGAAAAGTTGCCTGCTGGTTAACGAACGAATCGACATCATGTCGATTAAAAGCATAATGCGTTCTAACAGCCTTCTTAGCGCGCCAGCCATATCGCTGAAGCGTATTGCAATAAAGTATGGCCGCAATAAAACCATACTCATCTCGCCTAAGCATCAAAGCGAATTCCTAAAGCAACTCAAAGCGATTAATCCCAACATTGAGATTGCCGACAACCTGTTTTTTTAAACTCTTGCGGCAGTAAAACCGATTATTGCAGCAATAATAAGGAAAATACAGCATGCAGAGTCGTTAAATTGACACGCAACTGGAGTGTTAGGATTAATGCCCTTGGGGGTAAGATAGATTTTCCCATTCGCAGACCAGCCATAGACAGTACCGTCCGAAGTACGCAGGAATTCTGGAATATTAACCTCCTCTCGCTGTGCAAGACCTGTGTTATCCTTATACTCTCCGCTGTAAAGAGTCCGCTTGATAGATTTAAGAATTTCTACAAGAGGTTTGCCATCAGCCTTGCGCAACTTTATAGCATCGTAGAAAAACTCAACAATATGAGCCTCTCCGTCATTGGTAACACCGTTATTCTCTTGCGCAGTAACAACAATACTAACACCCTCGTTCTCTTCGTGGTTATCAAATGTCGAAACCTTAGTATTGTGATTTGCAAGACGGATAGTAAATACCTTGCCACTCACTGCCTCAAAAGTAGCATACTGGCTATTGCTTCCATATTTTTTGGCTCCAAGAATTTTTGCAAGGTTGCCTAAGAATGTTTTTTCTTTGGTTTGTGTATCATTTTCATACTCAGTTATTGCAGAATCAATATCTTTTAGTACCTTTGCACCATCAGCACTTGAGACGACGGTTTGTAGATGTTCATTTTGAACGGAGACGGTTTCAGGTGCTGTTCTTTTTTGCATCTCTGCAAGTTCACTCATCGCCTGCTAGAAACACAAAAAATCAGAATGTGAATTTCCTCTTTTCTACGGCATAAAACGGCATTCAAAAAAATAATTAACCACTCGCTACAACCTCATCACAAGGCATCGTAGCGAGTGGTTTTTTGCTATTTGTAGGTTCGGGAGTTACCCCTCCTATTATTTCACAACAATTTCATCGGTGAAAATCCAGCCTCCAATGTCGCTCTTGCAGTTTGCTTTCAATCGCACATAGCGAGCATTGGCCGAGCCTTTCCACTCAAAGCGTTGCACACCAAAAGGCACGCCCTTGTCAACCTTCCATTCTTCAGCGGCTACCTTGCTGAAGTCGGTGCCGTTGTCCGACACTTCAACCTCAATAATGGCAGGAGTATAAACATCAGCGCCCACCACTTGCATAAAGTCGGCCACTACGCTGCTTATTTTTTCGGTCTTTTGCAAGTCGATAACCACATCCATGCGGTCTTTATCGATAAAGCCTTGCCAACGACGGTCTGAATATGTCCAACCGCCTCTCACACCGTCGGTAAGTGCTCCGTCGCCGCCTGCGGTGTAACTGTTGCTATAACGAATGTTATATTTCACTGGCTTGCCTACCGACAAAGCCTCAACCTTTTCCTTAAACTCTGGGCGTTGGCCAGTTTCGGTCAGCAAATTGAATGTTGAATAGCCTGCCGCTTTCACTCTGTCGTTAATAACCTGCGCACGTTGGCGGAAGTCTTCGGCATTGGTGCGTGTGCCCCAACCCACTTCGCTCAACGCATACAATCGTGGATAAAGCATTTCTTCAACTCGTTGTTCGGTTGGGATATATTCCACCCACAAGCAGGCTTCTACGCCTCGCACCTTGGCTGGGTCGGCAAATTGAATTGTGTCGAGCACTTCGCCAAACTCATACACGCCCTCAAGCGGCAAATATCCGCCTATGGCTTCGGGTTGGGTAGTTGGGCAGTCTTGATATTTATCGAGATACAGATAGTTGCCTGGCGACAATATCACTGGGTGGCCATCTGCTACTGCCTTTTGAGCCTTGCTAACATCGCCCCATATCTGCACTGTTGAACCCTTTGGTGCTCCGCCGCCTATCATAAGGTCATCCCAGCCTACGATGGTAGTTCCCAATTCGTGGGCTATATCGCTGATGCGCTGTGCAAAATAACTTTGCAATTCGTTAACATCGGCAAGGTTGTGCTTCTTCATAGTGGCTTGGCACTTTTCGCACGTGTGCCATGCTTTTTTAGTTGCTTCATCGCCACCCATGTGCACCTCTGTGCCTGGGAACAATTCCACCACCTCGCTCAACACATTGCGCCAGAAGGTGTAAACGTCCTCATTACCCGGGCAGAAGTCAGAACTTTCATATGGCACTCCAGTGCACGATAGTTCAGGATATGCCACCAAGGTTTCTTCGCTGTGCGCTGGCATTTCCACTTCAGGCACCAAGGTGATGAAGTGCTGCTTAGCATATGCCACAAGTTCCTTTATGTCGTCTTGGGTATAATAGCCTCCATATGCGCCAGGTGTGCCTTGTTCCACATATTGTGCGCCGTTTTGTTGCCACCATTCTTTCCAAGTGCTTCCCTTGCGCCATGCTGCCAATTGGGTTAGTCGTGGATACTTCTTAATCTCTACACGCCATCCGGCTCCGTCGGTGAGGTGAATGTGCAAACGATTCATCTTCAATGTGGCAATTTGACGGATTTGCTTCTTGATAAACTCTTTTGAGAAGAAGTGACGCGAAACATCAAGCATCACGCCGCGCTCTCCATAACGTGGGCTGTCGCTAATCTCTACTGCACTCAACGCTTCGCCTTCGGCTGCCAACTGATGCAAGGTTTGCAAGCCTCGGTATAGCGCCGCTGCTGTGCGTCCCTTTATCTCAATGCGCTTTTTGCTAACCTTTAGGCTATATGCTTCGGCGTCGGCAAACTGTGTGGCATCGTCAACAAGCAACAAACGCAAACTTGCGCTGCCCTTCTTAACTTCCTTTGTTAGCAACACCGGTTCGCTGCTTTTGCTCAACAAACTAACAGCATCGGCAAGGGCCGATTTCTGCATTTCGTCTGACACGTTAGTGTACCATTGCAGCATTTTGGGCATCTTAAAACTGCCCTTTTGCCATTCTACGTGCTTCGGCATTGGCAAAAGCACCACGTCATTGGCCGCCATAGCATTGAGTCCCACTATAGCCGACAATATCAGTGTAACGATTGTTTTTCTTATCATATCTGTTTATTTTCGATTTAATAGTTGTTTGCTACAAAGATAACACTTTATCGGTAATTCTCACTAATATAATCTCTTTTCTCAAGCCGATGGACCACTACAACAAGTCTCTAATCCGCACATCTTCTTAGGCTCTTAGCCGCATAAAACAACCACCGGGGGCGGCAATCTAACTCTTTAGCAGATTGTCGCCCCCCATTTTTATATTCTAAAACCACCTTATCTTTTAAAACGGGATATTAACCCCTACATTCAACGCTGTGCTTGTCATAGGCACACCTTGCTTAGTCCACCTGAAACTTGCGTAATCCATACCCGCAAACAGGTTAAATCCTGTTGGATGAAGGTTAATAAGCCATCCAAAACCTGTTCCGTATGACCCGGTTACAACATTTGCTCCCATCGAGAAAAATCGGCATGGCGCAAAGTTGGCCGATAGGCGGAAGTCGCTATATGTGTCGTTGCCTATCACTCGGTTTGTGTTAAGCAAACCGAAACTTAGGCCCTTATATGTAGGCAGTGTGTACTGCACACCGAGGTTAATGGTGGTGTTAAGCATTCGAGTGCGTGGACCCTTGTCGCCCATATATTGCATCTCATACATCGATGCCAAATCATCGCCAAAGCGGTCGAGCTCGTAATCAAAATTATTTACAGCACCTCCATCGATGTTAAACTGGTAGCGGCTAGTCGACACCGAATGCTCGCCATTAGTTGAAATAAGGTGGTCATTGGCCCAACTGATGCACCCCAAATCAAGCACGGCTGCACTCAATTGAAAATCGCCAAGGTCAACAACCGCACCCAAATCAACAGCTGCACCATAACCGCCTAAACCAAATTTCTTGGTCACAATTTCATCAACGTATCTGTTGCCAGTGTTTTCGTTTACCGATGTCTTGACTTCGGCATGCGCAATGTTTGCGTGCATGGTGGCTTCCGACACGGCATGCCACTCATCTTCTCCTAACACAAGTTGCAACTTATTGAATTCATAGTCCAAATTGCCCACACCCACAAGGCCCTTAAGAGTGACACCTATGCGAAGTTTGTCGCCAATGTTGCGTGAGTGGTTAAGCGACACTTCAGCATATGCATCGGCATGCGCCGACATGGCTCCTATGTTGTAGGTATCGTTGCTGACGCCCTCTTTCATTAAGCGAAACATATCGATAGGCACCGACAACGACTCATTTGTGCGCACATTAACGCCAATGGTTGAATATCCGCCAAAACCACGAAACCCAACCGAAAGAACATCAAGTTTGAAGTTGGTATTTATAACATTGTTCTTTTTCAGATTGCCCATCACCTCTTCGGCACTCACATCTGGGTGCATAAAGGTAACCGTTTCGCCGCCTCGGTTATAGAGCAAATCGTCGAGACCTAACGAACTGCGCAATCCCGCATTGATGTTCGACACCACCGGCAACGATATATAGTTTTGCTTATTACCTATTGCCGGATTCATCTGATGACGATACAGGTAACCGTCAAGGAAGTAACCCGATGCTGTGTTTTGAGCCGAAACCGTGAACACACTCATCAAAACACTGAATAATATTATCGATTTTATAATTGTCTTCATAATCTGTGATGCTTTTTTTACTGTTACACTATTCATTCCAATTCTGTAACATAGTTACCCGAAACTTTCACCTTTACGTTTTCTAATTTTATCTTCATCTCGGGCGACAATGCCTGCTCTTGTTCAGCCTTGGCTGTGGCCATAAAGATTATTCCGTCAAGGTGGCGAATATCGCCCGTAATCATCAACTCAAACGGTTCAGACTGCGCATTTGCCGGAACTGCAATCGAAGTAATCGAAATGCCGTCTACCACATTGCCATACACATCTATCGGATATGCCACAAACGTGATTCCCACCGGGCAATCGGTCGTTACATTAGCGCTCAGGCCTAACTTGCCTATGCTTAATTTTTCAAGGTCCGAATCACTCCATCCGGTTTCTGTCTTGGTGTAAACTATGGTAGAACCTTCTTTCAGACATAGCGGAATGAATAACTTATAGTTACCCTCCAACTTGCCCAAATCCTTGCCCAACGGCAAATCATTGACCTGCTGAACTGGGATTTCCAATTTGTCGGCACAAATTATGATTTCATCAGGCAAACCATCGCCACTAAGCACATCTGAAAGCGATGTGAAGGCCACATGCTGCGCTCCCTCATAGCCTTCTTGCATTGCACTTGGCTCGCTCGGAGACAAACAATAATAACTAACAGCACTACTACCGCCCACACTAAACACGCCATTATCAGGAACATACACCCCAGTTTGCTCATCACCATGCTTAGTCACAACCTCTAACACCACATCAGCGCTCATCGAATAGTCGCTCATCGGATTGGCAAACTTTAAATATACCTGCGGATTAGCAATGCGAATGTCAGTACCCTTCTGATTCAACAAGTCAGGCATAACTCCAATGCCAAAACTCACAGGCTCAAGCCCCTTAGGCTTATACGCCAATTTGCCCGTAAACTCATGGATGTCCAAATCAGTCGCATCATAAGAGTTGACCAACGTTGCCGACTTAGGCAGCACTGCACCTGGCACAATGTCATTGGTCGACACTTCAACTTCACCCTCAAGAATCCTCAACTCATCGGCAAACTTAAACGTGCGTGTATCGGCCGAAAACTCAGCATTGGCCTGACTCATGTCCATCTCTTTAAACCTAAACACCACCGACGCATCATTGCCCGTAACATCATATTCAGCGAGTGTGAAAATGCCCGTCGTCTCATCATACTCTCCAGGCTCAACCTCGCACTTAACACCCTTAGGCAACTGCATCTTTATATTCTTATACTTATAACGGCTCAATACGCCCTCAAAGCCGTCAATTCTGTAGCTCATCGTAATGGCAAAGTCAAACTTCACCCTGTCAATGCCCTTAATCTCCTCGGCCACACCACTAACCTCATTACTAAACGACGATTTTGCCGGATTAATCGCAAACGAATAAGTCTTATTCAACCCGGCAAGAACGTCGGCACTAATGTCAATTCCTTCAGGAATATTAACACTAACTCTCGACGAGCCGATGACAGGAGCCGGCACATGAATAGCAGGCACCGACAGTTCAGCAGAAGAAAACTCCCCCTCCTTCACAAACACATACTCATTGCCAATTACCCTAATGTCGCCCGATTCATCCAAATCAATCAGCGACTCAAGCTTAATCTCATCCAAATTGAGCGGTATTACCAAGTCATTTACTTTAAACTCCGCAGTTGTGTCAATGTTATCCAAATCATATTTCTCATCAATACAACTCGACAGCATCATAAAGCACAATGCGATTCCCAACAAATAAACTCTTTTCATAAAGCACATAAATTTATCTCTATTTAGTACGCTACCTTTTTTGATTATATCCACAAAAATACGACATTCATTTGACAACTCAAAAATCTCAACACTTTAACGCCGCAACCCATCACACAAAGCTCATCTCTCAATACACATAACCACCGAAAGCATTTGCTTGAGCAACTCATCTAAATGCTAACTCGCATCAAAACCATGCCAAACCACAATCCCATCCCACTGCTCCCTACACTTGCAGCCTCAGCCTTGCATACAGAAATTGTCCCACAAAAAAACACCAATCCAAACACACCACCAGCACCCCAAAACCAACAAATTCCACAAAAAATGCAAACAAAGTTGCAAACATCACCAAAAAGCATTAAATTTGCACAGCATTTCAAAAAAGTGCCATAACACAACACGAGGAATTTACTCCTTATCGGTCCTATAGCTCAGTTGGTTAGAGCATCTGACTCATAATCAGGGGGTCCTTGGTTCAAGCCCAAGTGGGACCACACAACAAATCGCTAAGAGTTGCACAGACAACACTTAGCGATTTTTCTTTTGAATTTTTGGCGACTTTTTGGCGTGTTATTCAACTTCTAACACTCATAACACAAAATTCGGGCTCAAATGCTACTGCTCACAACAGCACCACCCAAGCCCGAAAATTACAAATTTACTTGTTTCTATAACTCATTGAAATATATTGTCGTTTTTCTTTGAATATTACCACTTCCGCTGATTGTCAATTTCTTTCTTGACTGATTCTATTTAAGTGAGTAATTATTAAGCATCAACTTTACCCTTTCCTCAATTTTTTCAGCTAACGGTGTTGGCGCTATTACGACAAGTTCCGCAGCGAAGGATATCAGTTCTCGTATAAGTTCATAGTTCTCTTTACATTTTATTTTAAAATAACATCCTCCTATTAATTTCGGGTGTTGGGCTCTTAAAACTTCTTCTTTAGATCCGCGAATCAATACTTGAGAACCATGAATCGGTTTTGTTAAAACATAATCTTTTGATTTATCTGATACCCATAAGATGATTTCTTCAAGAGGAGCATCTTCGTTATACGTTACGCCAATAATATCTTCAAAATATTCATCAAAATCTTGGGAGATTGGAATAAATTTATGAACATACGATTCATTAAAATCGTCAATTCTATCTAATGGGAATGTAAGAATTTTACCCGTATCGCATGCTGCTGCAATGAGAAACCAGCGATTGTTATACTCTTTTAAAATATAGGGGCAAAGCTCCACCTTACGCACAGTGGAATCTATAAATGTATGATATTCAAGCGTAATAACCTGTTTTTGTTTAATAGCTGTAAACAACCGAGCTATCAGCGTTGAATTATCTAAAATATTTTTAGAAAAAGAAATTATCGGCTGATGCTCCTCAAGGTTTAATCGGCATTTCAAATCATTCAGCCACTCAAAATTTTCCAACCCATCGAAACTTCCCAATGTATCTAAAGCTGTAGTCAGTACAGTTTTTTCATCTTCAGTAAGTTTAGGTTTAAAAATAGAGAACGTTGGGTCCAAATATCGAATACATCGTTTTCGATATGATTTACCATTCTTATCGGAAGCATCAACCCAATATTCTTCAATTTCAATATCAAAAGGACTATCCAATTCAAGATAATTCAAATCCTTTTCAACGCAGCGTTTTGACACAGGTTCTTGACCAAATTCGGGAAGCTTTTCTGCTAATGCATTTGTAATATCTTGAATAGAATATGCTTTATGACGATTGGCAAGCATCTTGTCAATCAAAGCATATCGAGTCATTGCATTTTTATTTGCCGGCATATTCTATTACAACTTTATTAATGAGATAGCTGACCAACGCCCATCATCTTGAACTACTGCGACAATCTTCACGTATTGGCCATCGGCTACATCTCGAAGAAGTTTTTCACCAATATAAGTTCCGTTTAAAATAGCGAACGATTTTCCATTACGATCCACGCGGAGTTTAACCAAGCCTTCTTCACTCTTTACCCAATCTTGCTGTAAAGTGTTTTGTTGGGAAACCTTAATCCATACTATCACCCCATCGTGTAACTTAATGTCAAACAACGTCCCGTTTTTCATCTTATTGTCGAGCCCGAATTTAGTAGGTTTTTTAAGTTTAACGACACCGGCATTTGTTCTAAGTATCCATTGGGTAAACTTTCGTCCGGGTCGTTTTTTATCATCGAGCTGTTTATCATCAGTTTTAATTGCTAACTGTGTGGGCAATGCACTATACACGAATTCTTCGGCAATAGGAATATATTTTTCGTAAAGCGAGCTATTATCTTCAGCTTGTGTGTCTTGAGGCACTTGGCACACAGCATCTTGGTATTCCGGCTTCAACTTCCACCCTTTCAACACATAAAATTCCTGATACTTATCCAACTCACATTTTGCATTGGCCATCATGTTCTTCTCAATAAGAGCTTTTGCTAAATTTAAACGACAACCGCCAATAAACGACTCATCACGTTCTACCGAAATTGCCTTACATAATAGAGCAATTCTAAGGTCTACGCTTTCAACCAACTCTGATGCTTGATTCCATAGATAGCACTTTGACGGAGATTTTAATATAAGTTCTTTGTAATATTCTAATGCTTCGTTTTTCTTCCCTAAAGACATCAATACAATCGCCTTATATAACGGCATATTTTGATTGTTTGGAAAGATGGAAAGTGCTTCATCAATCAATAAACTAAACTCTTCAGGAGAACTCACCTTATCAGTCTTTAGTTCTTTTGAATATACTGCGATAAGTTTCTCTACCAAAGAAGACTTCGTATTGCCCTTGTCTGTTTGGAATTGCTTCCAATCATCTGGTCTTAAATTATCCCAACCCCATAAATTCATAAAGTCACGAATACGAAACTGAAGAGGTGTATTCTTCTCAACTCTAACAGCTTCGCTCAATATGAGTGAATGCAATAATTCAGGACGAGGCAACTCCAAACTTAAATAATACCAAAGCAACCGTTTCCTGTCTGCTGCTTTACTAGTATCAGTGTTTTTTAAGTTATAATATATTAGCCATCCAAAGTCTTTATAGAGATTTTTATTTAAGTTACCATTCTCTAAAAGACCCTGACACTTTTCTATGGTGGCATCAGTAAGAGTGCCATTCTTAGCGCACTCCGTAGCTTCTTTCAACTCTTTCGAAACAGGGTCCAAACTCCGCTCTATAGTGTTTAATGATTTAGGCATATATTCATCCCCTGAGCAATAGTTTTCGTAAAGAGATTTCATTAGTTCATAACAAGATGCTTTGGCGTCCTCGTCTGTTTCTTGTTTACAAATATCGTTAAGACACCAAAACAATGTGCCCGCCGTATATTTATCGGCATTCAACCTATATTCATTTTCGGCAGCCCGAAGAGCCTCTTCAAGTCTTCCCGCTTTGCGTAATGCAGTTATTTCTTTTATAGTCATACCACCTGTTATTTAAATTTTTTACTGAATTCTTCTAATTTTTTGTCTTCAGCTCCAAGCGAACTTATTAGTCTCATGTAGGTATAATTACCTTTTCCTGTATAACAAAGCGACACTCGGGCAAGCCCATCGGTTTTCAAATGAAACACATCTTGATATTGTTCTTGTGTTATATCAAGCAATTGAATATCGAGTTCTTTTATAATTGATTTTATAAATTCCACTAATTTTTTAGCAAATGGTCGATTTGGAAACTCAATTGGAATCGATAACGGAACATACGATTTTTCTATAATCAACTTCGTAAGTTTAGCAAATTCTTCTGAAGAACAGTCCACCAATGTATCTTTTCCACTATATCCTTTGCTGTTATAAAACAATTGATATTTAGCGTAATTATACTTTTCATCCGAAATCTCAACTATATGTTGATAATTTATAGAACGATTCTCTTTTATTTCCAACTCATTTCTCCTACATAACGCTTGCAATCTTTCAAATCTTGTTTGACAAAAGTCTAAGTTTGGCGAATAAGTGCTCACTTTTATATTTTTCGATAATTGTATGTCTTCCACCACTAATTTGCTAATATAATCAATATCAGGAGAACGATAATGCCAAATTTTTTTCGAAGCTCTAGTTAGTGCTGTATAAGCCCATCTGAAATAATTTTCATTTGCCATTCCGCCAAATCTAAACATATCGACAAAAACATTCTCCCACTCACCACCTTGTGCCTTATGGCAGGTCATTGCATAACCATACTTACAAATTACCGCATTGTAATATTGGTCGTTTTGCATATGCGCCAAATATTTCTTGTATAATATTGATTCCGCATCTGTGAGATTGTCTTTTTTACGAATAATTCTTCTTATTTCCGACAAATTTATCCCGTAACATTTTTCCAATCTCATATTAAAATCTATAACCAATGCCCTCAACAAAAGGCCACCTATTGAGCTCGAAGGGTCATCAAGGAAATTATCGAGAATAGTAACATTAAACTTTTCTTTAACGCCTTGATTTTCGGATGCAATGCACACTTTTCTAAATCGAAGCTCCACTTTTTCTATTTGGCCCTTTCCTAAATTCACTGTAACGGTTCGAGTTGTAACACCACTCTCACACGATTCCACCTTAACAATGTTGCCGTTAAACAATTCTGCACCAAATGCATAATTATTTCTGGCTATCATCAGAAGGTCGCCTTTTATCAAACGAGGAGCGTCATCTCCATAATAATGTGCCCTAATCAGATTATTATATGATAAAGCCTGACTATTGCTATAGGTTATAATCGCAGCTTCCACACAAGGTGCGTTAGGCGACAATTCGTAGTAAGGCCTAAGCAAATCGTCATTTTCCGCAATACAATCTGCCCCTTGGCTTAACTTAAACTCAACAAACGACTTTGCCTCTATATTTTTACGAATCAACGTCACATTGCTCAAAATTGCACTATCCTTTTCTTGGCGCAACACCTCGCGCAACATCACTTCCTCTACCTCACAACCAAACTTGTGCTCTATATATTCTTTATCTAAAGCCGGCGAAAAATTCATATCTACTGGTGGCAACTGCGCATAGTCACCGATAATCACCAGCTTGCGCCCGTCAGCATACGTAAACAAATCTGTTAACAACATTCCTGTTCCAAATGAGAACGTCTCATTTTCAGAAAAAGAATCCGAAATCAACGACGCCTCATCTACAATATACACCACCTGCCTTGAATCTTCATTTTTTTTTAAGGCAAAACGTGCCTGCAAGACATCCACATCAACATCTTCTTTGTCGGCAACCATTGATTTCAACTGGGTTAACTGATAAATGCTTTTATGTATGGTGTGTGCAGCATAACCCGTCTTACTACCAATCACATGAGCAGCCCTCCCAGTTGGAGCCATTAGTCCAAAACCACGATGTTTTTTTTGCAAAATAGCAATAAACTCTTTTAATAACGTAGTCTTACCTGTACCAGCTGCGCCTCGTAGCATAAACACCTGGCTATCGCTTTTGAGAAAATCCTCAAAAGATTGTATCGCAGATTGTTGAGAAGGTGTATAAGTCATATCTTTATTTTGCCATTATTAGTTTATACGTCAAGTCAAAAATAAATTGACAATCTTCTTTTGTAACAGGCCTTTTACTTTCATTATACTCATTACTCACTCCATGATGAGCCAGCCTATTATTTCGGATAAAATTTAGTTCACAAATCTGTGTAATCCCATCAATTGTTCCGAGATGTTGATCCAAAACGGCAGCTATTTTAACGGGTAAAGAAAGTTTGACAATACCCTTATATGAACCATCCTTAACTATAGAGATGTCTACTATGTGTTTATTTTTCCCTATCTGAAAATTTCTAAAAACTCCTGCATGAGTTTGATAGTAAGAACCGTATTCATCAAAGATACAACTTTCATCATCTTCATCTATGTCGCATTTGAAGTTAACATTTTTTGTATATACAACTGCTCTTGACACATTATTAACTTGATATTCTTTAGTATATTTATTTGCATATGCTTCAATTGCCATTAATAATTGAAGAAGTGCAACTTTATAATGATGTTGGTTCAATAAGATAAAAGCAGATTCCCAATTTGATTCCATAGCTGTATATAAATCACTTAAGTCCTCATATGACTCAAGGATTTTTAATGCTTCGTTTTTCTTTAACCAAATACCTTTTAGATAAGAATCATTTAGACAGGTTTCAATAGTTTCTACAAATGCCTTTGCATTTTCTCTGGAATATGAAAGTTTGAAATGGTATTCAGGGGATTCTTTCATGTAATAACCATTTGCCCCTTCATCCAACATTGCTTTTACATTCCATCCTTTATTTGTTGCAGTAAACATTATTACTTGAATTCCCGGATTTCTCTCTTTGATGGCATTTAGAATCTTCATCCCTGAAAATTCTTTTGGATTTATAATAGATTCTTCTTCAACTCCATTCATTCGTAGGTCAAGGAAAATTATCTCAAATTCGCCGATTTCTATTTGCTTTCTTATATCTTGAGGCAAATCTGTATAGTTCTTCGCTTTCTTATCATATATTGTAGCTAAAGCATTTGGTAACAAAACTTTCAAAACTTCACCCCATCCTTTTTGAGCCTCATCATCAATTAGCAAATAATTAAATCTATCTGTAATTTTTAGATTAGCAAAACTGAAGTTGCGTAAATCATCATTTACAATTCTGTCAATATCATCTACATTTAAAGCTATAACACTACAATACATGAAATAAAGTGACGAAGATGCCCGCAAAGGAATAAGCTCTGATTTTATGCCAGAAGTAATTACCTTCGATAAAGCATCTGCACCCCATTCATTAGCAATAGAATGCCGACCCTCAGTATTCTCTTTTGGTTTAATTTTAATGAGATTCAAGAATTCATAAACGTATTCAGTAGGTGTAATTGGATTTGCATTTTCAATGGAATCGGCAAGTCCATCTTGATTTACTAAATAGACTCCTTTAGTCATTAACAATACGTATGAAACATGAGGTTCGATAATAGCCTCTAAACTAAATTCTGAAACAAAAATAATTGCACTTAATGATGTCCTCTTTAAGCTAAAAATCATAAGTCGTATTCGAAGCGCAATATCAAGTGCTAACTCGGTATCAATTTCATTTACATTTACAATGATTCTATCGAGATCTGTCGGAATATTTGATTTGATGAACTCCACAATTTCCGTCTCTTTGTTAATTGACAGAGCCGGGACTTGTAATACTGTAACATCGTTTAATATTGCAGTTCTATTCGAAAATTCTTCATTCCCAAGTATAAGTGTTTTTGCCATATTTATTAATGCTAATCATAATCTTGTCAATACGTTGTTTGAACTCCCCGACAGTTATTTGCTCATCCTCAATATAATCAAGAATTTCATAATAACTTTTACCTAAATTTGGTTGAGAATATATCTCAATAATGTTTGATAAATAATTTGGTTCAGATATCTTAGCAGTAGGTAAAACATCCCCAATATTAAGGATTTCATAATTCTTTTTATTGCTAATCTTCTTATAAAGATTCTTAACATCCTCTTTTAGTAGGATATTTCTCCAATTCTTTCCGTATGCTAATATCTTAATTTCTAATATTCCATATTCTTTGTAATTCTCTAAAAAATCCTTAAGTCGATAATAGAAATCAGCCTTTTTAAGTTGCGTTACATTTCCTTCTGAATCCATTTTTGTGATAATATGCCCATCACTAAAATATACTAAAGGGATATTATTATTTTGAGCGATATCATCAATATTATGGCGAGCATGACGACTGTTTTCTACAAACCCCCCATTTTCGTAATCATCTAACGAATCATGTATCATGATTAACTTCGCGTTACACAAAAAAGACACATCGGTGGAACCATTCGTCTTTTCTATGTGAATAAGTATATCGTCATATTGACCTTCGTCTATATATGACGCACCATATTCCATTCTTTGACCTTGTTTATTATCGTCTATTAGGTATATCATTAGTCTATCTTCTTAAAGAAAGTCAATATATGAGTAAAGCCATCTGGTGTATCAATATCTTGAAATTCGTCATGTTGAGTGTGGTTAATTATATTCCATCTTTTTGGGCAATCTTCAAATGTAGCTTCTATTGACCAATCGCAGTAACCGATACAAGATTCAAATATATTATAAAGTGCACCACCCTTTGAATAGAGTTTTTTCTTGACCTCTTCAAAATCATTGGCTCTTGAATCAATATGCTTTATCCTAATGATGTATGTACGATATGAATTCTTGTAAATTTCACGAACAAGTTCTATCTTTATATTGGCTTGTTGATTTCGCTGAGCAATATCACGAAGAATAGCTCTTAAAATTTTTTTAAGGACTAAAACATTTGTATAAAAATCGGCTCGATTAAGCTTTTGTGTTTTAATATTTAATTCTGCAAGGAGGTCATTTGATTTTATCACATCATTTAACCGACCTTCTAACTCCGGCTGAGATAATCGCACTGTATTTCTGAAATCTTGGATTTCAGCTCCAAACTCATTTGATATAATAGGATTTAATTTCGGATTTTCTGAGCACCACTTTTTCACATTGTCACCCTCGAGAAATAGCTTATGCTTATCTCCCTTAAAATCAATCCAACCACCTTTTTGAACAAATGATGTCATTAGCAAGTGTAGAGATTCCGGGATTTTATCCGTCCATTCTTTTATTATATTATTTACTTGCTTTAATAATCGGGGCATTGACATATCAGAATTAGGATCAAAATCATGTGTTAAAAATTTAAATCCTGAAGGAGCTCCAAAAAGAGAAAGAAAATCAGCAGTTATCAAGGGATTGAATTTTGTCCGTTCGGACTCAAATTCTTGTAAATTTCCCATATCATTGGAAATATTTGATGGCTTAAATCCATTCATATCCCTCGCTACAAGACTTGCAAAACGTGCTTTTTGTGCGCGAGTTAACCCCTTGTTTCGTGTAAAGAAGTTTATTAGATTTATTTCGTCTTGATTCTTCATAGTTCCATTACAATTTCCATATCGTCATTGTCATTCCTATTTGCTATATCTTCAAGAATTGAGCTCCAATCTTCTAAAAATAAAACATCTGTGGTTTCATCATTCATCTTTTTATCATTAAGACTGTTAGGCTCCTCAAGATGATTTTCAAAGGTTAATGCAGAATCCCCATCTTCTCCACCTTCAATAAATAATGACAATTTTTCAGCCGCGGCCTTAAAACCTTGTTTTTCCCAAATATCAAGAAGTTTATCCGGATTAATTTTTACGTTCTGGATACTGAGCATTTTGTCTCGTTTATGATCCTTATTAGTAATCATCCAATAATTTTTACCCTTTGCTCGACATAGTATTACATGACAATTTTCAAGTTTTTCGCTCTCAACAGAATCCCCCTCTTTATGTTGTTTGATGTCAGGACAAAGATAATCTTGTGTAGCATGACTTATAGCCAAAATCTTTTCCATTTCAGCAATAGTACATTTTCCCACTAGTTTTCCTTTCTTTGTAACCGATAGAGAAACCTCCGTGTGGAAATATTCTTTGAATTCAGTCATGGTATATGGCTGAACATACATAAACTTTTTAGCCTGATTTTGTTCGTCCTCCGTACCAAGAAATACTACTTGCTGAAGCTTATCAAATCGAGATTGAAGTTTTTTATATGCAGCATTGTTTGCACCTCTCACCATTCGCAGATAATCCAATTTCCCTCCGATTACATTTTCCATTACAGGCTCACCCTTTTTTATATATCCCTTCTCGGATTTATATCGTGGATAGAACAATGCATAAGCTTTAGCATAACCGTATTTCTCCCAAGCATTAAGAATCCATCTTAAGTCTTGAATGTATTTTCGAGAAACATTTGCTACTGAGTTTACCGTTAAACCAGTAACTTCCTGTCGGTAACCAATTTTCTGCAATCTTGTTTTTTTATCATTGATTGTGAATCCCTGCTCTGATACGATTTTTAGTAATTCTTTCCGAAACTCGCCACTCTCTTGATATACGTTATGCATACTCGAGAAAGTCATATCATCAGCATATCTTGAATAATGCAATCCAAATCGTTTGGCTAAGCCTTTCATTTTGCGATCTAGGTTACAGCAAATAGCATTGGTCAACAATGGCGATGTTGGCGCTCCCTGTGGCAGCACATTTTGACCTCGCTCTTCGTTGTATGAGCAACATAAACCAGCAACTACTTTTGCAATTTCCAATGAAAAATTAAACGGTTCCAACTGCAACCGTTTCCAAACTCGAGCTTGTGGTATAGAAGGGAAAAAATCTTTTAGATCAATATTGAATACGTAGTTATGCCCTACGTGCATTTGGGCATTATTTACAACAGATTTACCTGAAACAAAGCCCATTGCAACACTATCAGGTTCAAAAACCGAATTTAGTGCAATGTTCAACATTCGCAATATTATATTGAGTTGATAGCAAGGTGCTTTTATTTCTCGCTTCCCGCCACTCTTTTTTCTTATATGGAATGTGCGATAACGTTTTGATACATTCTTATCACTTGAATAGAATTTCAATTGCTTGGCCGTAATTTCATGACAACTTATTCCGAACTCATCTTTTTTGATGTCATTCAGGAGTTCTGCCAAATCTTCAACAGTCTTAATCGTAATTACCCTATTTCTAATGCTATTTTTTTTCATATATAAAAAAACGATCGATGAGATTGGGATACAAATTCCTTTTCTTTGTATTTTTTTTTAACTAGTTAAACGTTTAAAGTTATAGAACTAATCAGTCCACCGGACTGTAAATAAAATATACCATTAGGTTATCATTTCTTTTTTTAAAAGAAAGACATCCGACAAAACAATCGGACAAAGATCAAAATTTGTTTGTACCCACAACCTCAAAGACCGCTTATTTTTTCGTTCGTATGCAAAGTTAATAATCACTTGCGAATTCTTTGTTCGCAGATAAGAAATTGGTTTTCTCTTAGATTCTAAAAGAACTCTATTCTGAATGAAACAACAACAATAATTATTGACTATTAGAGTTTTTCACGTAAAATTTCTATTAATATTGTCATTCCCAAATTTTGACTACTAAGTTAGAGATTATTTTTGGTGGCAAAAAGTGTTTAGCGTGATAATTTTCCAAAGATGTTATCAAACATAAATTCGTTATATTTAACGTAATTATATTTGCATCATTGCTATTTAAATAAAATCTGCATGCTTACTTAAGTTGTGCATATATGTCTGTCTATGAAATCAGTGCGCAAGAATTACAACATGCTCACGCTTTGCACGCCTATCGCCACGCTCAATTTTGCTAAACATTGGCACATCAACTCCAAGGACTGCCGGGATGGGGCGGTAGGTCAAAGTTAATAACTTTTTTCTGAAAGGCTGAAGATTGCCGCTTTAATTCACGGGTGGGGCGGGGAAAGCGGTGGCGGGGTGGTTGATTATTGGGGTTTGATGTTGTGTTTTGCCTAAAATATTGTATTTTTGCAATGATGGAAGAAGATTTTGACATAAGACGACAGCGAATCGAGTCTGACAAGGACTTTGAGCGTGCATTGCGCCCAGAGCGATTCGGCGATTTCAACGGACAGGACAAGATAATAGAAAATCTGCGCGTGTTTGTGCAGGCGGCCAAAAACCGTGGCGAGGCTCTCGACCACACTCTGCTTTACGGGCCTCCGGGATTGGGCAAGACTACCCTATCGAACATCATAGCCAATGAACTTGGTGTGGGATTTAAGGTCACATCGGGTCCGGTGCTCGATAAACCTGGCGACTTGGCCGGCGTGCTCACCTCGCTTGAAGAAAACGATGTGCTGTTTATCGACGAAATACACCGTTTGAGCCCAG
>JAZLAU010000031.1:0-117980 GCA_045613305.1 Muribaculaceae bacterium | reverse complement strand
TCTTTACCTGTCGTCTTTACTCAAAGCAATATCTTGACGGAAACTTCTTTTATGACATTTTTTACCTTGTCTCTATTGTTCCTTTGTACTACTTCGTCTTTCTTAGGTTGCAAGTATTTCAATGACCTCTGTCTTTGTTTTCAGCCCCAGGGTTTTCCCCGAAAGCGAGTGCAAAGTTAACACCATTTTCCGAATTGACAAAATATTTTTCGATAAATTTTGAACATTTTTTCAAACACCGCTATCCCTCAGCCACTTAACGCAAAAACTTTTTTTTCGCGGCCCGCCCGCAGAGCGACGCCCCGGCACAAAAACTGTGCAAACGGGCCGCCGGCAGCCCATTCGCTCAAACTGCCCCTCCGGACAATGTCCCTGCCCTCAAACTGCGACTCCGCACGTAAGCCACTTCCCTCCCGAACCGCCCTTCCGAAGCAGAGCCTTCGCTCGGAAAGCCGACCATAACGCCTTCACCCCACTAAACAGCAAGAGCCGCAGGCTCGCTACGGCTCTTATATATTATAATGTATGACATTAATTGTTCACATGAGGAAATGGCGGAGGTGTTACCGTTACATTTTTGCCATCCACATCAATAACTTCAGAACTACCCGACTCTTTAGCCTCATCATCGGCTTGCGAGTCGTCGGCACTTTGATTCATAATCTCTTCGGTGCGCGAAGTCCATGGACGCTTGCCAAATATTTGCTCAACGTCTTCAGTAAAAATAACTTCGCGAGTCAGAAGCACATCGGTCAACTCACCATGGCCTTTTGCCTTGTCCTTAAGCAACTGCTTAGCACGCTCATATTGCTCTGCAATAATTCTCGACACCTCATCATCAATAAGTTGAGCGCGGCTTTCGCTATAAGGCTTTGTAAAGCCATAGTTTTGTCCCGACGAATCGTAGTATGAGATATTCGGCAATCTATCGCTCATACCGAAGTATGTCACCATGGCATAAGCCTGCTTTGTAACACGTTCCAAGTCATTAGCAGCGCCCGTTGAGATGCGTCCCAAGAAAATTTCTTCAGCGGCACGTCCGCCAAGAGTTGCACACATTTCATCAAGAAGCGCCTGAGTAGTAGTGATTTGTCGTTCTTCAGGCAAATACCATGCAGCACCCAATGCCTTTCCGCGCGGAACAATAGTAACCTTTATCAACGGATTAGCATACTTCAAATGCCAACTAATGGTGGCGTGACCAGCCTCATGCACAGCAATAGAGCGACGCTCTTCTGCTGTAGTTATCTTAGTTCTTTTTTCAAGACCTCCAATAATTCGGTCAACAGCATCCATAAAGTCCTGACGTTGCACAACAGTCTTTTTGTGACGGGCTGCAATCAGAGCAGCTTCGTTACAAACATTAGCAATATCAGCGCCCGAGAACCCCGGAGTTTGTCGAGCCAACAAATCCACATCTACGCTTTCATCGATTTTCACATTACGCAAATGCACATTAAACACAGCCTTACGGTCATTCAAGTCAGGCAATTCAACATAAATTTGTCGGTCGAAACGACCTGCTCTCAACAAAGCTTTGTCAAGGATATCAGCACGGTTTGTAGCAGCAAGAATAATAACACCGCTATTTGTGCCGAATCCATCCATTTCAGTAAGCAATTGGTTAAGAGTATTTTCACGCTCGTCGTTAGAGCCCATATTAGCATGCTTGCCACGAGCACGTCCAACGGCGTCGATTTCGTCGATAAAGACAATACATGGCGACTTTTCTTTAGCCTGACGGAATAGGTCTCTCACACGAGATGCACCCACACCAACAAACATCTCAACAAAGTCAGAACCAGAAAGCGAGAAGAAAGGCACATTAGCCTCACCGGCTACAGCTTTGGCCAATAGGGTTTTACCAGTTCCCGGAGGGCCCACAAGCAACGCGCCCTTAGGAATTTTGCCACCCAGATTGGTGTAAGTTTGGGGATTCTTCAAGAAGTCGACAATTTCAGCCACTTCAGTTTTCGCCTCGGCCAAACCAGCCACGTCCTTAAACGTAACCTCTGGCGCATTATCCTTGTCGAACAACTTCGCTTTCGACTTTCCAACACTAAATACGCCACCGGCACCGCCGCCAGAGCCTCCCGACATCCTGCGCATTATCCACACCCAGAACACAATCAGCAACAACAACGGTCCAAAAGACCAAAGAATCTGGCTCCACACACTGCGCGACTCCTCGTAAACCACTTCGCCCTTATAGAGCCCACCCGACTGCCACTCTTCAACTTTAGCAGCCACATGGTCACGCGATGGAATTCCAACTATCACTTCAGCCTTAGCATTCTTCTTTGGCTTATAGTTTTGAAACAATTTCTTGGCAAGAGAATCACTGACTTCGGCAACAACCTTATTGCCGCTCACCGTAATCTTCTCTACGCCCTTTGACTCAACATATGATTCAAATTCCGACCAGCTCACATCCTTGGTGTCTAACGTATTACCGCTAAACATATAAATTCCGCCAAGTACGAACAAAATCATTGCATACATCCAAAATATGCTGAATTTGAATTTTCCTTTAGGTTTTTCTCCACCTTTATTCATAACGACATTAATCGATAGTTAATTCTAAATTAAACAATTCTCCTTTTGTTTGGGCCTAAAATTTAGGCCGACAGCCGAAGAATCAGTCCAAGTCTGGGATATCAACAATCTTAGCGTCACTCCACAAATCCTCCAAACGATAGAGTTGACGAAACTCCGGCAAAAACACATGTACATAAACCGTGCCATAATCAATCACAATCCACTGTGAATTTTGATAGCCATCGTAATTATATGGCTTCACACCAAGGTGCTCTTGCACATATTCTCTTACGCTATCGGCTATTGCCGACACCTGCATGGTGCTTGTGCCCTCACATATCACAAAATGCTGCGTTGCAGCACACTCTATCTCACTCATATCCACGTGAGTAACACTCTTTCCTTTACGGTCTTGGATGCCGTCAATTATCGCTTTTATTAGTTCGTCTTGTCCTGTCATAAAATGTTTTTAATACTTCAAAATGCAAAGATACCTTTTTATTTTCTACTTAGCGACACAAAAACTTAATTTTACATTTTTTCAAATTCTTTTTTTGCAAACTGTCACTTAGCCGCCAACCCACACTGCCAAAAAATCAGCCAAAGAAAAAATTTAAAATTTATCTTGGCAAAATTGCGTAATTTGCTTTTGATTTCTTAATTTTGCAGAATAAACATTTTCACCGAAAATTAGAAAAACTACATATATGGAAGTAAAAGGAAAAATCATCAAGAAAATGGACCTTGTCACAGGCGTAGCAAAAGCGACTGGCAATCCATGGAAGAAGCAAGACTATGTGCTTGAAACCATCGAAGCACACCCAAAGCAAATTGCGTTCGATTTTTTTGGCGACCGCGTTGACCAATATTCATTTGAAGTTGGAGATGTAATCAACCTAAGTTTCGACATCGAAAGCCGCGAATACCAAGGCCGTTACTATACAAACATCAGAGGATGGAAAGCTGAAAAGGAAACTCCTGGCGCACAAGCTTCACAAGCTCCTGTTGCACCTGAGGCATATGCTCCAGCCCAAACATTCAACGATGCACCGGCATCATTTGGCGACAATAAGGCCGACGACCTACCATTCTAAAAAGTAAACATCAATTTTAGAGCAAAACATAAAAACATATGCTGCCACCTTTGGCAGCATATGTTTTTATAAACCAACAGCCATCACAAAAAAAATGGACCTCTTCACAATAGGCACCATATTAGTTTTTGCCATAATTGCAAGTTTCATTCAGCGAGTTAGCGGATTTGGCTTCGGCATATTCATAATGAGTGTGCTTCCACACCTAATGCCGACATACGCCGAAGCAACCACATTATCGGGACTGCTGGCCCTCACCACCTCACTAATTATTACCATCAAAATGTGGAGATGCATCGAATGGAAAAAACTGTTGCCCATATTATGCGTGTTTCTCGTAGCATCGTTTATTGGCGTTCAACTCATAGACCTCGCCAACGACTCTCTACTTAAAAAGACACTTGGAGTAGTGCTTATTCTCACAGGAATTTATTTTCTATTAGCGAGCAACAAAATCAAACTTCGCCCCACTATTTTCACCCAAACCACCATGGGCACCTTGTCGGGGCTCTTAGGTGGCACATGCGGAATGCAAGGACCGCCGGCTGTGCTATACTTTATATCGGCAGCAAAACACAAAGACAATTACATTGCCATTACTCAAGCATACTTTCTTTTAGGCAATATTGCAATGACAGCCTTTCGCGCTTCAAACGGATATCTCACAGCCGAAGTGGCCAAGTGCTGGGCCTTTGGCATAGTGGCAGTAGCAATAGGCACTGCTATCGGACATAAAGTATTCAGCAGAATTTCAACCCACACATTACGCACAATCGTATATATTTATCTCATTGCAAGCGGCACTCTCATGCTGTTTTTGTAATTTTCACATACAATTATAATTGTATCAAAACCCCACATTTAAAAATAATTTATTACCTTTGTGAATATAGAATCTGCATAACTGCATAAATAACATAAAAACAGTTGACATATGTCAGAACAAACCATCAACCGAAGAGAATTTCTTAAAAATTTAGGTATAGCAGGAGCTGGCGTCTTAGTTGCCACAAGTCCATGGTTATCAGTATTTTCAGAAGTAACCAAAACCAGCAAAGAACGCTGTAGAATCGGCATTATAGGCCCCGGTTCACGCGGGCGTTTCTTAATGAATTTCGTGTTAAACAACCCCAAAGCCGAAATCGTAGCATTTGCCGATGTATACCAACCATCGCTCGACGAAGCGCTTAAAATGGTTCCATCAGCAAAAGCCTATACCGACTACCGCAAACTCCTTGAAGACAAAACAATAGATGCCGTAATCATAGCCACACCACTTAATACCCACTGCCAAATAGCGTTAGACGCATTTGACGCGGGCAAAAACGTATTTTGCGAAAAAACTATTGGCTACACTATGGACGAATGCCACCAAATTTTTCAAAAGCATTTGTCAACCGGCAAACTTTTCTTCACCGGCCAGCAACGTCTTTTCGACCCACGATACATTAAGGCCATGGAACTCATTCGCCAAGGCACATTCGGCGACATCACTTGCGTACACGCCTATTGGAACCGAAACGGCGATTGGCGCAGAGCTGTGCCCGACCCATCGCTCGAAAAATTCATCAACTGGCGTTTATATAAGGAATCGTCACGCGGCTTAATGACCGAACTTGCTTGCCACCAATTGCAAGTGGGCACTTGGGCATTCGGCCAACTGCCAACCAAGGTAATGGGGCACGGGGCTATAAATTACTGGAAAGACGGTCGTGAAGTGTACGACAACATCAACTGCATATATGTGCTCGAAGACGGTCGTCAACTGACCTACGCAAGCGATATAGCAAACAAGTTCTACGGCTTGGAAGAGCAAATATTAGGCAGCCTTGGCACACTTGAGCCAGAACGAGGCAAATATTACTTTGAAGACATCGACCCCGCACCAGCATTCCTACAAATGATAAACGAATGGGAAAACAAAGTGTTTGGCACACTACCATTTGCAGGCACAAGCTGGGCTCCAGAAACAGCCAACGTAAACAACGGTGAGTACATTCTCGGCAAACGACCAGAACACGACGGCACATCACTGCTCATCGACGCATTTATCGAGGCTAACATAACCAACAAGCAACCTGCTTGCATTGCCGAAGAAGGTTATTATGCATCAATACTTTGTTTGTGGGGACATGAAGCAATCGAACGAGGCGAAATTCTCCAGTTCCCAGAACAATACAAAATTGACTATAAAGGTTATAACACTAAAGCTCCTGTACTGCCATGAAAGATTTAATAATCACTCGAAAACGACAAAAAATTGAGTTGATAACCATATTGGTTTGCGTGGTAATCGCGATTGCGCTCAATGCTTATGCCATAATTGAATACGACGGACAATGGAGTCAACTAATAACCAGCATGTTTTATGTGCTAACTTTTGCCGTAGTGCTCTATGCCGTATGGACTGCAATTAGGCTGTTTGTTTACTTGCTGAAAAAAGTGTTTACGTATAAAAAGAAGTAACCTCAACAATGGCCATTGCCCACATATACCGCAAGTGGCAAGCCGATAATGCAATGTATTACTCGTGGTTTTCGGCAATGCACACCCGCATCGACATAATCCTTACGGGGCAGCATAGCGAACAGGCATTTTCCGACACCGTTGAGAACATTCACAAGCAACTTGTGCACATCGAAAACGTGGGAAACTGTTTTGACCCTCAAAGCGAGTTGTCAATGTTCAACAACTCGCCAGCACACCACAAAATGGCCGTCAGCGCCGATTTGGCCGAAATGCTGGAAAAATGCAATGCCTATAAATTAGCCACAAACGGAATGTTTGATGTAACAGTGGAGTCAGGCAAAGGAAATTTCAGCACACAATTCGACGACAAGGTTCAACAACATTATGCCACAAGACACAGCGATGACCTGCGCATCAACCTTTCGGGATTTCTTAAAGGGTATGCACTTGAAAACATACGCAATATCATTAAAGAGTCGGAAATAGGCAACGCACTCATTAATTTCGGCAACAGTTCGGTGATGGCAATAGGCAATCAACCAAACCACTCAGGATGGGATATCGACTTTATTGAAAGCAGCCACCCCATCAACCTGTTAAACCAATGCCTGTCGGTGTCGGGAAACGACAGCAGTTCTCGAGCTCACATCTACAATCCACACTCAGGCAAACCGGTAACCGGCAAACGACAATTGGCAGTGGTTTGCGATAGCGCCACCGACGCCGAAATACTTACCACCGCCCTATTTGCATCGCAAGACGAATGCTGCGAGTGGCTAAAAAATTTTAAAACAAATAGAATTATAAACATATAACTAAACTAAAGAATTCTGATATGGAAAATAGACGAGAATTTCTTAAGACTGTGGGAGCAACAATAGCAGGACTTTCAATTCCTACTATTGGCAATGCCATGCCCATGTTTATGACGTCGGAAGAGCACAAATCGGCAAAGACCGACAAGGTGCGAATTGCCTATATAGGTATCGGCTTCAGAGGTGAGCAAAACATTAACGAATTTGCCCGTACTGGCATGGTTGAAGTAACCGCACTTTGCGATATCGACCTCGGCGCACCTCACACACAAAACATCCTAAACAAATACCCTAAGGCTAAGCGTTTTAGAAACTTCCGCGACATGTTTGAAAAAGCATCAGGCGATTTCGACGCTGTGTGCGCATCAGTACCCGACCACATCCACTTCCCTATTGCCATGATGGCGTTGGCTTATGACAAGCACATCTACCTTGAAAAGCCAATGACACGCACTTTCCACGAAGCAGAACTGCTTATGGAAATGGCAAGAAAGCACCCAAATGTGGCCACACAAGTAGGTAACCAAGGCCACTCTGGCGCAAACTATTTCCAATTCAAGGCATGGCAAGAAGCCGGCATTATTAAAGACGTGACTGCAATCACTGCACACATGAACAATCCTCGCCGCTGGCACAACTATAGCGACAAAATCATTAAAATGCCTGGCACCGAACAAATGCCAAACGCCGACATCGACTGGAACACTTGGCTTGGCGCCTGCGGATATCGCGACTTCTCCGACAAGTATCACTACGGCAACTGGAGATGCTGGTATGAATTTGGCATGGGGGCTTTAGGTGATTGGGGCGCTCACATCCTCGACACTGCACATCGTTTCCTTGAACTTGGATTGCCTTACGAAGTGAGCCTGTTGCACCAAAAGGGCCACAACGACTATTTCTTCCCATATTCTTCAACCATTTTGTTCCGTTTCGGTGCTCGCAAAAACATGCCACCTTGCGACATCACATGGTATGACGGAATCGACAATCTGCCTCCTCTTCCTGCAGGTTACGGACATTCAGAATATAATGCTAATATTCCTTCAACAAATCAAGGCAACACACCAGTGTCGCAACTTAACCCTGGTAAGATTATCTACAGCAAAGACTTAATCTTTAAAGGCGGCAGTCACGAGAGCACACTGACAATCATCCCTGAAGAAAAAGCTCGCGCTATGAAGGACAAACTGCCTGAAGTGCCAAAGAGCCCATCTAATCACTACGAAAACTTCTTGCTTGCCTGCATGGGCAAAGAAAAAACCCGCTCGCCATTTGAAGTTAACGGCGTTCTGAGCCAGGTATTCTGTCTTGGTGTAATTGCTCAACGACTTAATACTCAACTTTTCTTCGACCCTCGCACAAAGCAATTCACCAACAACGAATTTGCCAACTCATTGCTTGCTGGCATGCCTCCTCGTAAAGGTTGGGAAGAGTTCTACAAGATTAAGTAACGCAACTTTATCAAATTAACAATTAACCTAACGATTATGAAAAGATTTATCATAGCAGCGTTTGCAATGATTATGGCAAGCGGTTCTGCACAAGTTTTCGCACAAAAAGACAACACCTTAAGCGAGCAAGAAAAGCGCGAAGGTTGGCAACTTCTTTGGGACGGAAAAACCACTGAAGGCTGGCGCGGTGCCAAGTTAGACGAATTCCCTCAAAACGGATGGAGCATTAAAAACGGCGAATTGCGTGTTCATGCTTCTAACGGCGGCGAATCGACCAACGGCGGCGACATCGTCACCGTTCGCACATACAAGAGTTTTATTCTAAAAGTAGACTTCAAAATCACAGAAGGCGCTAATAGCGGCATCAAATACTTCGTTGACCCTGAAGCAAATAAAGGCGAAGGTTCGGCCATAGGTTGCGAATTTCAAATACTTGACGACCTACGCCACCCTGACGCTAAACTTGGCGTGAAAGGCAACCGAACTCTCGGCTCGCTTTACGACCTAATACCTGCTCCTGAAGACAAGCCTTTCAACATCAAAGAGTGGAACACTGCTACAATCATAGTCCAAGGCAATCACGTAGAGCATTGGTTAAATGGCGTAAAACTACTTGAATACGAACGCAACAACCAAATGTTCAACGCATTGGTTGCTTACAGCAAGTATAAAATTTGGAACAATTTCGGCAATCACACTGAAGGCAATATCCTTTTGCAAGACCACGGCGATGCCGTTAGTTTCAAAAACATAAAAATCAAGGAATTGTAATTGATAGCATTATCTGACAATCTCATAAAAATGAGGCTCTAAAATTGCTTTAGAGCCTCATTTTTTTACGCACTTATCCATGCCGGCCATATCCCTCGTTTATAATCTTTTCACTAAAAAAAGAACAATAATATCGTATAATTGTTGTACTTTTGAAAAAAGATTTACACAATAACTATTATCATAAGAAAAATAGATATGAACAACATAAAAATTTCCGACACTATAAAATACATCGGCGTAGATGATAACGAATTAGACCTTTTCGAAGGCCAATACATAATTCCTAATGGCATTTCATATAACTCATATATCATTCACGACGAAAAAATTGCCATACTCGACACCGTAGATGCACGAAAGACCGAAGATTGGCTCAAAAAACTCAGCGACGAACTGGGCGACAAAACACCTGATTACCTCATAATCAGCCATATGGAACCCGACCACTCGTCAAACATCAAACTAATTTTAGAAAAATATCCTAATCTTGTGGGAGTGTGCACTCAACGAGCAGTAACCCTGGTGCAACGCTTCTTCGACGTGGACCTCACGCACCGACTTATGGTTGTGGGCGAAGGCGACACCCTGCCACTTGGCAAGCACACTTTGCAATTCTTTACAGCCGCCATGGTGCATTGGCCAGAAGTGATGGTGGCATACGAACAAACCGAAAAAGTGCTCTTCTCGGCCGACGCTTTTGGCAAATTCGGAGCACTCACAGCCGATGAACCTTGGACTTGCGAAGCACGCCGTTATTATTTCAACATATGCGGAAAATATGGGGCACCTGTGCAAGCAGTGCTGCAAAAACTGTCTACCCTCGAAATTAACACAATATGCCCTCTTCACGGCCCTGTATTGAACGAAAATATTGAATACTACGTTAACCTCTACAACATATGGAGCAGTTATGAGGCTGAAGACAAAGGCATATTCATAGCATATTGCAGCCTTCACGGCAACACTGCAAAGGCAGCAAAAATGCTTGCCGAAATCATCAGCGCCAACAGCAACCTACGCGTTGCCACTGCCGACCTTTATCGCGACGACATGGCCGAAGCCCTCGAAGATGCATTCCGACACGACCGTCTTGTGCTTGCCGCACCCACTTACGACGGCGGCATAATGCCAGCCATGGAAAGCTTCATACACCATCTTAAGGCCAAGAACTTCCAAAATCGAAAAGTGGGATTTATTGAAAACGGTAGCTGGGCTCCTGCTTCCGGCCGCAAAATGAAAGAGGCAATGTCGGCAATGAAAGACATTACCATTATAAAACCTATGGTGACAGTAGAGTCCACTCTTAAGGAAAAATCTATTGCCGCTCTAAACGAACTTGCAACTGCTTTAATTAACGCTTAATCAGATGCTTTTCTCGTTTCCAGCACACACTGTTTTTGAGCAACATACCACGGCTTAACGCTATAAGCCAAATGCCTAAAAAATTAAAGCTGCATTAATCGGACTATCCCATTAATGCAGCTTTATTAGTTTTTTTGTTGCCCGTCATTGCAACTTATCTAACGACTCTTGAATTTTTACAAGTTCTTCTCTGATTTCCCTCAAACGGCTCACAACTTCAAATCGCTTATCGACATTCGAACGATTCTTGCGTATTTGTTCTTGAGCGGCATCAAGTTTAAGGCCCTTTTCCTTTACAAGAAAATACACCTTTCTGATTGTTTCAATGTCTTGCGGCGTATAAAAGCGAATGTTTTTTGCATTTCTTCGAGGCTTGATTATAGTGAATTGCTTTTCCCAAAATCGCAAAGTAGACGCCGGAATGTTAAGAATTTCAGCAACATCGCTAATTTTATAGAATTTTTTATTCAAGTCATTGGTATCCATTTGCAAAAACCGTTATTATGGAGTAATTTTGTATCCTATTTCGTAACAAAGTTAAACAAATAGTTTAAACTTTTCAATACTAACAGCAATAAATCAGTATTTATTTCACATAAATTTTAAGTAATGCTTACAGCAAAAGAAATTAGAGAATCATTCGTTGAATTCTTCCGCAGCAAAGGTCACCAAATTGTACCTTCTGCACCTATGGTTATCAAAGACGACCCTACACTTATGTTCACCAACGCTGGTATGAACCAGTTTAAAGATATTATTCTTGGCAACGTAGCCATCAAGTGGCCACGCGTAGCCGACTCTCAAAAGTGCCTTCGCGTGAGCGGTAAGCACAACGACCTTGAAGAAGTAGGTCACGACACTTACCACCACACTATGTTTGAAATGTTGGGCAACTGGTCATTTGGCGACTACTTTAAAAAGGAAGCCATCGACTGGGCTTGGGAATATCTTACACAAGTGTTGAAACTTAACCCAGAACACCTCTACGCTACCGTATTCGAAGGCTATGCCGAAGAAGGTTTGGAACGCGACAACGAAGCCGCTTCTTACTGGGAAAAATATCTACCTCTTGACCACATCATTAACGGAACCCGCCACGACAACTTCTGGGAAATGGGCGATACTGGTCCTTGCGGTCCTTGCTCTGAAATTCACGTCGACATTCGTAGCGACGAA
Source organism: Muribaculaceae bacterium (assembly GCA_045613305.1). GTDB lineage: Bacteria > Bacteroidota > Bacteroidia > Bacteroidales > Muribaculaceae > SFTJ01. The sequence goes on along the minus strand of JAZLAU010000031.1, from coordinate 106,298 downwards.
GAAAAAGCAAAAATCCCTGGTCGTGAACTAGTTAACGGCAGCCACCCTCAAGTTATTGAAATCTGGAACCTTGTGTTTATGCAATACAACCGCAAGGCCGACGGCTCTCTAGAACAACTTCCTAACAAGGTTATCGACACCGGTATGGGTTTTGAACGCCTTTGCATGGCTCTTCAAGGCAAAACATCAAACTACGACACCGACGTGTTCCAACCTCTTATCAAGAAAATTGCAGAAATCGCTAACATCGAATACGGCAAGAGCAACGAAAGCGATGTGGCAATGCGCGTTATTGCCGACCACATTCGCACTATTGCATTCTCTATCGCCGACTCACAATTGCCTTCTAATGCCAAGGCTGGTTATGTGATTCGACGCATCCTGCGCCGCGCAGTTCGTTACGGCTACACATTCCTTGGCCAACGCGAAGCATTCATGTACAAACTCATCGACACTCTCATCGATTCGATGGGTGAAGCTTATCCTGAAATTAAGCAACAAAGCACTCTAATAAAGAGCGTTATCAAGGAAGAAGAAGACAGCTTCTTGCGCACCCTTGAAACCGGCATCAAAATGCTCGACAAAGTAATTGCCGACACTAAGGCTGCTGGCAAGCAAAAAATTAGCGGCCACGATGCATTTGTTCTTTACGACACTTACGGATTCCCTCTTGACCTTACCGAACTTATTCTTCGCGAAAATGGTCTTGAAGCTAACATCGAAGAATTTAATGCCGAGATGGAGCAACAAAAGCAACGCGCTCGCAATGCAGCTGCCGTTGAAGCTACCGACTGGGTTGAAGTGAAGGCTGGCGAAACCGAATTCGTGGGTTACGACTTCGAAGAAATCGACACCGAAATACTTCGTTACCGCAAGGTTAAGCAAAAGAATAACGAATTCTACCAAATCGTTCTTAGCAAGACTCCATTCTATGCTGAAATGGGTGGTCAGGTTGGCGACAAGGGTCAACTCATCTGCGGCGAAGAAGTTATCGAAATATTCGACACCAAGAGAGAAAACAACCTACCTATACATCTAAGCAAGAAATTGCCTGGCGATGTTACCGAAACATTCCGCGCAGTCATCAACAAGCAAGCCCGACGCGCTACTGCTGCTAACCACACTGCCACTCACCTTATTCACGAAGCTCTTCGCGAAGTGCTTGGCTCTCATGTTGAGCAAAAAGGTAGCTACGTTGACTCTAAGATGCTTCGCTTCGACTTCTCGCACTTCCAAAAGATGACTCAAGAAGAAATTCGCAAGGTTGAACGCTTGGCAAACCAAAAAGTGCGCATGGCTATTGAGTGCGACGAACGCCGCAATATGCCTATTGCTGAAGCTAAGGCTCTTGGCGCAATGGCTTTGTTTGGTGAAAAATATGGCGACAATGTTCGCGTCATCAAATATGGTTCTTCTGTTGAACTTTGTGGCGGTACTCACGTTAAAAACACTGGCAACATTGGACTTATTAAAATCGTGAGCGAAAGCAGCATCGCTGCTGGCATTCGCCGTCTTGAAGCAATCACTGGCGAAGGTGTTGAAGAATCGATTTACGAACTCGAAGATACATTCGGAAAAATCAGAGAACTTCTTAACAACACTCCAAACGTGCTTGTTGCTCTTCAAAAATCAATCACTGAAAACGCTGCTCTCAAGAAGCAAGCCGAAGAGTTTATGCAAGAACGAGTAAAGAACCTTGCTAAGCAAGTTATTGCCGACGCAACCGAACACGGTTCTGTTAAAATTGCTCAACTTTCAGGTGCGCGCATGGCCGAAGTGGTTAAGGGTGTTGCATTCGAACTAAAGGCAACTGTAAAAGAAAACATCATCTTTGTTGCAGCAACTCACGAAAACAACAAGCCTACGCTAACTGTTATGATTGCTGAAAATCTTGTCAACAACGAACTCAACGCTTCGAAGATTGTACGCGAAGCTGCCAAACTAATACAAGGTGGTGGCGGTGGCCAACCTCACTTTGCTCAAGCTGGCGGTAAAAATGCCGACGGTCTTTCGGCTGCGCTCGACAAGATGAAAGAAATCGTTAATGCTAATATCTAATATTTTTTGATATTACACGATATCCCATTCTGGGGAAAGTAAATCAAGAAATTGATCTGCTTTCCCCTTTTAAATAACTCTAATCAAGCCTATTATTATGATTATCAAGTCTGCGAAATTCGAAATCAGCAATAGCACCGTATCAAAATGCCCAAACACCAACCGCCCAGAATATGCCTTCATCGGACGCTCTAATGTTGGAAAATCGTCGCTTATTAACATGCTTACAAGGCAAAACGGTTTGGCTAAAACATCGTCTATGCCAGGTAAAACAATGCTCATAAACCATTTCTTAATCAATGACGAATGGTACATTGTGGACCTACCAGGCTATGGTTATGCTCGCCGTGGCAAAGAAAGCCGCGAAGAATTAAAACGCATGATTGAAGGCTATGCTCTGTACCGTGAGCAAATGACAACCATGTTTGTCCTTATCGACTCCCGACTTGAACCACAAAAAATAGACCTTGAGTTTATGGAATGGCTTGGCGAGAACGGCATACCTTTCAGCATCGTATTCACAAAGATGGACAAATTGGGCAAGGTGGCAGGCGGACGCAATGTTGTGGCTTATAAAAACAAACTGCTCGAAACTTGGGAAGAACTTCCTCCTATTTTTGAAACTTCGTCAGAAGACGGACGCGGACGCGAAGAATTGCTCGACTACATCGACCAAATTAACAAATCCCTATAAGAACCTCCAGCAAAATCACGCCATCAACGACAATGCTTCTTTTTGATGGCATTTCACATTTTGCTGCAAAAATATTAGAGCCATATCGGAATTCCGATATGGCTCTTCACTTAATATTAAAACTTTTTTCTTTTTCTTTATATAAATGCCGATGCTTTACTTAGCTTCCCAACCAAGAGCCGATGCTCCTAATACTGCAGCATCGCTTTCTTTCAATTCCGAAACAAGAAGTTTAACATCGCTAAAGATACCAAGAACGTTGCCATAAAGGGCTTCGCGGATAGGCTTCATCAAATATTCGCCCGATTTGGTCAAACCGCCAAACAACACGAATGCTTCTGGAGCTGAGAAAGTACAGAAGTCAGCAAGAGCCTTACCCAAAATAGTACCAGTGTAATCGAAGATTTCCTTTGCTATCAAGTCGCCCTTCACTGCTGCATCATATACATCCTTCGATGTGATTTCATCTATTGGAAGCACACGCAACAAAGAGTCTTCCTTGCGCAATTCAAGGAATTCACGAGCAGTGCGAGCCACACCTGTAGCAGAGCAGTATGCTTCAAGACAGCCTGTATGGCCACAACCACACTGACGGCCATTGCTTGGCTTAACCACCACGTGGCCAAGTTCGCCTGCAAAGCCATTGTGTCCGTACACCATTTGGCCATTAACTACGATACCACTTCCCACACCTGTGCCAAGTGTTATCATGATAAAATCTTTCAAACCACGCGCCACACCGTAGGTCATTTCACCCAAAGCCGCTGCATTTGCGTCGTTTGTAATAATACATGGAATACCAAATTTATCGCTAATCAATTTTGCCAATGGTATTGGACTTGGCCATGGCAAGTTTGGTGCGTCTTCTATAACACCTGTGAAGTAGTTGCCGTTTGGTGCACCCACGCCAATGCCGTTAATCTTGCCTTCTGCATCATTTTCAACAATAAGTTTTGTCAACTCTTGATGCAATTCATCGATATAATCATTTATATCGTTATGCTTACGAGTCTTAATTGAACTGCTCGCGATTACATTGCCTCGTGCATCAACAATACCAAAACAAGTATTAGTGCCTCCCATGTCGACACCTATTACATATGGTTTTGCCATAAAAAATTTAAATTTAAAGTTATTATTAGTTGGTTTAGTTTATCTTGACTATAGTTTTACCATCTACAAAGATATAACTATTTTTGTATATTATACGAATTTAGAAAATTTTTACCATCCTCTTTTCAAAAAAATTATCCAGTTGGGAGTGTCCCAACTGGATATAATTCTTTCTTATTATTCTACAAAGAACTCGATTATGCTATCACAAACTCAGCGATGGCCCAAATAACCAACGACACCAAACCAATCAAAACTGCAACCTTGGCTGGCTTGTAGTCGGCCAAAAACATTTCATTTTGTGGAGTTGGAACATAATCTGGCTTTTCTTCCGCAACTGCTGCCTTGAAGTCTTCCACTTCTACGCCTTGTTCTTCTACAATCTTCTTCATATCTTGGGAGTTTTAGTTTAATTTTCTTTTTGCAAAGATAGCACATTTAGTTTGGAATGCAAAGATTTTACCTCTACTACCGAAATTATTTTGTAAGTTTGTAATTGCAATCTTAACAATAAGAACTTTTTTTAAATTATGAAAATTGTAATTCTCGATGCCTATACCTCAAACATAGGCGACCTTTCATGGGCTGGCATTGAAGCTCTTGGCGATGTGACAATCTACGACCGCACATCTCCCGCCGATGTGATTGACCGTTGCCAAGGCGCAGAAGCGGTTCTAACCAACAAGGTACTTTTTACCGACGTCATTATGGACGCTCTACCCAACTTGAAATATATCGGCGTAATGGCTACCGGATACAATGTTGTCGACATTGATGCAGCACGAAAACGTGGCATCATTGTCACCAATGTTCCTGCCTACAGCACTTCATCGGTGGCACAAATGGTATTTGCCCATATTTTAAACATCACCAACAAAGTGGCCTTGCACGACGAGCAAGTACACCAAGGAATGTGGGTCAACAGTCCAGACTTCTGCTTCTACTCAGCTCCGCTTATTGAGTTGGCCGGCAAGCAGATTGGCATCGTTGGATTAGGCCAAACAGGTAGCGCTGTGGCTAAGATTGCTCTTGCTTTAGGCATGAAAGTTGCGGCCTACACTTCTAAACCACAGTCATCATTGCCCGAGGGCATATGCAAAATGAATCTTGACGAACTATTTGCATCGAGCGATTTTGTTTCGTTGCACTGTCCGCTAACCCCTGACACTCTTAACATCGTTAATGCCGAACGATTGGCCACAATGAAACCTTCGGCTGTGATAATCAACACTGGTCGAGGACCGCTCGTTAACGAGCAGCACCTTGCCGACGCACTCAATTCCGGCAAAATTGCTGCTGCAGCAGTCGACGTTCTTTCAACCGAGCCTCCTGCTGCCAACAATCCTCTTCTTTCAGCCAAGAATTGCCAAATCACGCCTCACATTGCTTGGGCTAGTCAAGCGGCAAGAACTCGACTAATCAGCACCTTGCAAGCCAACCTCGAAGGCTACATTAGCGGCAATGTAATAAATAATGTGGCTAAATAGCAAATTTTCACTACACCAATATAACAACAGCGTCGGTGTTCCGTAATCGGAGCATCGACGCTGTTTTATTTTTGTCGTTTATCAACTATTTCACGTCAATAGTTAAAGTCACAGGTTTAACACCTTTAGCCTTAGCCGTGAAAGTTATCTTACCAGCCTCATCGCCTGCCTTTACTATTGCAGTCAACGCACCGCTAAATAATTTCATTTCAGCATTCTGGAAAGGCATCAAACATGTTGGGTCGCCATTGGCTGTAGCATGGAATTCACCTGCACCCTCTACCGTAAACTTCACCAATCTGTCGTCGGTTGGCACCAAGTTACCTTGCTTATCGGCTACTCTAACAGTCACATAGGCCAAATCTTCGCCATCAGCATTCAAAGTGGCTCTATTAACCGTTGCCACCAAATGGTGTGGTTTACCGGTTGTAACCATCACTTTTTCAGCAGCCTTATTGCCATTAGCATCATATGCCACCACTTTCACCTCACCTGGTTCATACACCACCTCATTCCACATTAAGCGATAGCGTGTCATCTCATTTGTATTGTTTTTTTCTTTCACGCCCTGGCTCTTGCCGTTAACAAATAGTTCGGCCTTTGGATATGATGTATACACAAACACAGGTGTCACTTCGCCTTCACGGCCCTTCCAGTTCCAGTGTGGCAAAATGTGAAGTGTTGCATCATCTTTATTCCATATCGAACGATACAAATAATAACGGTCTTTTGGTATCGATGCCAAATCGATTATGCCAAACATACTGCTATGGTTAGGCCATCCATTATTATCATAAGGTGTTGGTTCGCCCAAATAGTCGAAACCAGTCCACACAAATTGTCCAATCATCCAAGGGAAGTCGTCATCGGCCGCAAAATCAAGGTCGGGATGATTTGACCACCAGCAATATTCTGTGTCATACGACGAACTGTGATGATTGTCGTAAGTGGCATGGTGACGCAACTCTACTGGGAACATATATACCCCACGCGACGACACTGTTGATGCGGTTTCTCCACCAAGCACCAAACCCTGGCCTAAACGGTTATATGCATCCTGATAATTTCTAACCTTATAGTTATAGCCTGGTATGTCTAATGCCGATGCAAAACCGTTAGTAATACTTGCTCCATAGTGATTCATACCGCTTGTTGCTGGACGTGTTGGGTCCTCACGATGACAAATATCTTGCAAGAATTTCACAACCTTTGCGCCATCCACCTGTTGTTGTGTTGGCACCTCATTGCCAATGCTCCACATCACCACCGACGGATTATTTCTGAAATGGTGCAACATGTTCACCATATCGCGTTCGGCCCACTCGTCGAAATGATTTCCGTAACCATTTTCCACTTTTTGTGCCTTACCCCATTCGTCAAACGATTCTACCATGAGCATAAAGCCCATTTCATCGCATAATTCTACCAATTCAGGCGCTGGCATGTTATGTGAAGTTCTGATTGCATTACAACCCATATCCTTAAGCAAGTCCAATTGGTGCTTCAACGCCGCCTTATTTACAGCTGCGCCCAATGGGCCCAAATCATGGTGGTTGCATACGCCTCTAAATTTTGTATACTTGTCGTTCAAGAAAAATCCCTTATAAGCCACATATTCAATCTTTCGAATACCGAAACGTGTAACATAGCAATCTAATTCAACATCATTTTGAACCAAGCGTGTCACGGCTTTATATAAGTGTGGAGTTTCAGGCGACCACAACATTGGCGCTTCAACCAATAGGTTATGAGTTTCGCCAACACCCTCTACCACATTATGCACAGTTTTCTTTGTGCTAACCATCTTGCCATTTGGGTCGATGATTTCGGTAATGACATCGATTTTATCGCCTGTTTTTGCTCCTTCAATCTGAACTTTCAAATTTACAGTCGCATAATCTTTTTCCACGTGTGGAGTGGTGATATATGTGCCCCATACCGGAACTCTCACTTTGCCTGTCACTATCAAGTGCACATTACGATACAAGCCCGCACCCGGATACCAGCGCGACGATTGGCTCTTTGGCTCCAAATTTACCTGAAGTGTATTTTCGCCTTCTTTTATTGCTCCGTCGATGTTAAAATGAAATGCATTGTATCCATTTTCCCACAATCCCACATCTTTGCCGTTTACCTTCACTCGAGCATGCTCCATGGCTCCATCAAACAGCAATGTGTAACTCTTTTGGTCTAAACTATCGGCAACAAATGTTGTGCGGTATTCACCTTTGCCGTAATATGGCAATCCGCCAGTGCGGCCGGTGTGACTGCTTTTCTCCACCTCGCCATTTTCGGCTATTGCAACCACTTGCAAATCGTTATCCATGTCAAATGGTCCGTATATAGCCCAATCGTGTGGTATCGAAACCTCTTGCCAAGGTCCATCGCCACGCATAAAGCGCCATCCGTCTTTCAACATAACGTCTTTTCTCAATGTTGCATTACCTACAACTGGCATTAATAATGCCGCCATCAAATACACTAAAATTCTATGTTTCATATCGGTATTACTTTTTGTATTACAAATATAATAAACTTACTTTACTATTGCAACCATATAGCACGATGCCACTAATCATAAGTTCTCTAATTTAACCCTTTATCTACAAGCACTGCGTCATTTAACATATCACTCGCCTTTTTGACCACAAATCCACACAACACCCAACTTTATTCTTAAAATCACTTAAGTAATGTTAAAATATGGGGGGGTAATTTTTCTCATCTAAATGTTATACCTTTGTTGAAAATAATCAATGTATCTATAATTTTAATCAAAAATTTTATGAAAAAAATCACACTCTCATTAGTTTTTTTAATCATTGCAATATCAACTGCAATAGCACAAGACAATTTTTCATTCGGTCCAAAAATTGGTGTTGACTACACTCACTTTTGGGGAAAGAACTCTATCAATGGCGGAAAAATAAGCTATCAAATAGGTGCATTCTTTGAAAAGGGCTTATCTAACAAGTTTGCAATTGCTCCAGAAATCGTATTTGCATCACAAGGCCCCATCGTTGACGGTGCTAAAATATTGTCAAACACCGATATCCTTCACACAAAAAACACCTATCACTTAAACTACATCAACATCCCTATTATTTTTAAGTACTATGTCACTACAAACCTAAGTATTGACTTCGGTCCACAAATTGGCATTAACGTCTACGGCAAATGCACTATGAAAGACGAAAATGACATCAGCACAACTGTAGATGCCAATGCAAAAAAATTTGACTTCGGGCTTGGTCTGGGTGCCACATACAACTTCACTGAAAAAATATTCATACAAGCACGATACACTATGGGGCTAACAGAAGCAAAGAAATATTTAGTACTGGGATTTTTTAAAGTTGAAGAGAAAAACGGCAATGCCCAAATTTCTATTGGATATCGCTTCTAATACTTCAACCTTTTTCAAATACACAAGGCTAATCGACATCGATTAGCCTTTATTTTTTTAACGACTTATCGATTAACCATAATTGGCCAATTACAATCAACAACATTCAATAATACTCGAAAAGTGAGCGAAGCACATTTATTTTTTGTAATTTTGCGATATGGCTAAATTATATATCTTCAACCCCGAAAACGACCTCGCTTTGGCAAGCGGACTCGATTATTACACCGCTCCGCCTATGGCCACCCAACTGCGCCGCGACCTGCAGATGCTGCCTGCTTTGTGGGCCGAAGATGGCGCTTACATACTTTCGCAAAACATCGATGACGACAAAATCTGGATTAAGAATTTAGCCGATTGTTTCGGAATTAACGTCAATTTAATCGACGGAAATCACCTCCAAAACCACACCTTCGAATACAAGCCCTGGGGATGGAATGCCTCAATCAGAAAACAAATTTTAGCGCTTTGCGTACCAGCAGAGCAACTCCCGTCGCCCGAAAACATCGCAACTTGGCGTGACCTTTCTCATCGTAGAACCACTATCACCATACACCAGCAATTAGAGCAACGCCTCGGTTATCGTCTTTGCCCAATACCTCAAGAATTTTTCACGCTCGAAAGCATAACCGAATTTGCAAACCTCAACTACCGTTGCTTTCTAAAAGCGCCTTGGTCGAGCAGCGGCAAGGGCATTTTCCGTCCAACCGACACCGAGAACCTGACCTACATATATTGGGCTAACGGCATTTTGCAACGACAGGGTTCTGTTATTGGCGAAATTCCTCTTAACAAAACACTCGATTTTGCCATGGAATTTCTTTGCGAAAACAAGAAAGCATCATTTGCCGGCTACAGCGTTTTCTACAACAACGACCACAACGCCTACGAATCAGGACTTGCCACAAGCGAAGAGCGACTTCACCGAATAATTTGTCAACATTTAGGCACGCAGGCCGAAAAATTAGAAGATATAAAACACGCATTAGAAGAAATTCTAACCGAATTGGTCGCGACCGACTACAACGGTTATTTGGGCATCGATATGCTAATTTTCACCGATGAATCGGGGCAAACAAGCATCAACCCTTGCGTGGAAATGAACCTTCGCTCCACCATGGGCATCGTGACTGCAATATTAGGACAACGCTTCATTCACCCCCACTCGGTGGCTCACTATCATTGCGAATATCACAAAGCCACGTTTAACGTAAAACACTATATTGAGCAAAAATTATCGGAAAATCCGCCTGTTTTTGAAGTCATCGACGGAAAACGAAAAATAAAAACAGGCACCATGCTAATGGCACCTGTATATGCTGACTCGCGCTATTGCGCTTATCTTGAAGTTGCAGAATCAATAAGTCTTTAGTTCGGCATATAATCGCTGCACCGGCAAGCCTATCACATTATAGAAACTGCCGCTGATGTTGCGTACCCCTATCGAACCAATCCACTCCTGAATTCCGTAAGCCCCTGCTTTATCGAGCGGGCTATAGGTGTTTACATAATATTCGATTTCATCGGTCGAAAGTTGCGCAAATTCCACATCGCTAACCACGTGAAACGAACTGCGACGATCCTTAGTGGTGATAGTTACTCCCGTAATAACTTGATGAGTTTTGCCCGATAATTCCGACAACATTCGGCAAGCATCGTCGGCATCGGTTGGCTTGCCATACACCTTGCCATCGAGCACCACAATGGTGTCGCTTGTTATCACCAGTTCGTTGCCAGTAATCATGTCGACATAGGCATCGGCCTTTCGGTCTGAAATATACTGCGAAATCATTTCTGTGGGCAAGTCAGCAGGATAACTCTCATCAATTCCTTTCAACACCACCACCTCAAACTGCACTCCCAAGTCGGCAAGCAATTCTCGTCTACGAGGCGAATTACTGCCTAAAATAATTCTGTATTTAGAAAGATTTTCTAACGGTTTCATCGTAATTTTTTATACATTTTCACCATTCAAAGGCATGCTTTTCATCGAGCCACTTGCCTTGAACCTTCATCACTTGTTCTATCACATCACGAGCAACTCCATGCCCACCCATGCAACGTGTAACATATTTTGCCACATCCAATATTTCGTGAGCAGCATCGCTGGGGGCTATAGGCAATCCCACCTCTCTCATGCACTGCAAGTCGGGGATGTCGTCACCAGCATACACCACCTCTTCGGGCAACAAATCATTTTCAGCCATCCATTGCCTAAGTATCGGCAGTTTTACCGATGCTCCTAAAAACACATCATCTATGCCCAAGCCCTTAAAACGAATGTCAACAGCCTTTGTATTTCCTCCCGTGAGAATAGCTATCTTATAGCCATGCTTCACTGCATGCTGCAACGCATATCCGTCTTTTATGTTCACCATGCGCATTGGCTCGCCACTGGCGTGCATCGGTATCACCGACGGCGACAACACTCCGTCGACATCGAACACAAAAGCTCTGATTTTCCGTAAGTCGTAATCTATAGAACTCATCTCACGCCGCCTCTAAAACTTATTGATATGAACCTTTTCCCACATCAATTTTTCGGGGTCTACTGGTTTTCTCACTTCGTCTTTGTGGCCAAGAGTAATGATGCATTCCACTTGCTGTTCGCCCGGAATATCCAACAATTCGCGAATTATATCTGCCGCATCGTTATTGTCTTTATCGAAACGGTTTCTGATTTGCACCCAACAACTGCCCAACCCCAACGTTTCGGCCTTTAGTTGAATGTATGTTGCAGCCACCGAACAGTCCTCAACCCACACATCGCTTTTGCCCGGGTCGGCACAAACTACAATTGCAAGCACGCACTTCAGCAACGGAGCTGCACCAAAAGGCTTGCATTCTGCCAACTTTTCAAGCGTTGCCTTATCTTCAACCACCACAAACTCCCATGGGCGAGTACTCTTTGACGATGGTGCCAACAATGCAGCTTCTAGCAATTCCTTAACTTGGTCGCCGCTCAATGGCTCTTCGGTATATTTTCTTATGCTGTGACGCGTAAACAGCATTTCATGAAACTTTTTTTCCATATCTTTTTCTGTTGTTATTATTTAGCAAAGATAATCATTTATTGCTTTATTTTCCAAATCACCCTCCTATCACTCATTTATTAGTTTTTTTAATCGCATCTGGATATACTTTACCACCACATTTTTTCGTTATATATTAAATTATAGGCAAAAACATGCCTCACCATTAACATTTATCCTAAATGCACAACTTAATAAAAACATACATATTGGCCATTTTTATGGCGTTTGGCATTGCACTATCGGCCAATGCCAAAATCAGCCTGTCGGGCAAGGTTACTGACGAAACCAACAACCCCATCGAGTTTGCAACTGTGCGAATCGATGGCACTGCCCTCGGAACTACAACCAACAACAATGGCGAATACCAACTATCGGTGGCCGATACCGACACCCTAATGGTGGTATTTTCGTGCATTGGTTTCGAAGAAGTGCGACGCCGCTACATTAACCCCAAAGGCACGTTAACAATTAACGCAAAACTCTACGAAAAACGCAACGTACTCAACGAACTTCAAGTGACCGAAATACGCCGTCAAACCGACCAAATGCAGTCAATCGATGCCTCTGCAAGCCGACTCACGCCCGATGCTTCGGGAGGAAGCATCGAAGCTGTGCTTACCACAATGGCCGGCGTGAGTTCTAAGAACGAGATGAGTTCACAATATATGGTTCGAGGCGGTTCGTACGACGAAAACAGTGTTTACATTAACGGTATTGAAATTTATCGCCCTCAACTTATAAGCAACGGACAGCAAGAAGGGCTAAGCATCATCAACCCCGATCTGGTGAAATCGGTTAAGTTCTCAACAGGCGGATTTGCGGCTGAATATGGCGACAAAATGTCGTCGGTGCTCGACATTCAATATCGTGAGCCCGAATCATTTGAAGGCTCTGCCGCACTAAGTTTGCAAGGCGGAAGCCTTGCCATAGGGCAAAGCAGCCGAAAATTCAATCAACTGCACGGTGTCAGATACAAGCGTAACTCCGGCTTGCTCGGCTCGCTTGAAAGCAAAGGCGAATACGACCCTAAATATTTCGACTACCAAACCTTCCTTAACTTTGCTCCTAACAAGAAGTGGAAAATATCTTTCTTAGGAAACATTGCAATCAACAACTACCGATTCACACCCGAATCGCGCGAAACAAGTTTTGGTACTTCTACAAATGCAAAATCGTTTCTCGTTTATTTCGACGGTTACGAAAAAGACCGCTTTGAAACATTCTTTGGTGCTCTTTCTTTATCATTCACTCCTTCGGCCAACAACAGTTTCACACTGATGGCATCGGGATACCAGACAAACGAACTTGTAAGCTACGACATTCACGGCGAATATTGGCTCGATGAAGCGGGCGGACAAGACGGCTCAGGTGCAACAGTGGGTGGCGAATTAGGCGTCGGAAAATATCACGAACACGAGCGTAACCGTCTTAAGGCAAGCGTATTTGCCCTATCGTTGAAAGGAAACACTAAACTTGGCAACAACAATCTTGCCTACGGAGTAAACATGCAACGCGAAAACATTTTCGAGAATTCGCGTCAGTGGGAATGGCGCGACTCTGCAGGTTACTCCCTACCTCACTTGCCCAACGAAGTGAACGTTATCTTCAACCAATCGTCGCGACACGACTTCGGCAGCACTCGCTTCACGGCTTTTGTGCAAGACACTTATAAACTCAACACCAATGCCGGATATCTGACCATTAACGGCGGTGCGCGACTTTCCTATTGGGACTTCAACAAAGAACTACTTGTATCACCACGCGCAAGTGTAGGATTTGTTCCTGCCGGACACGAACGTTTCTCGCTACGTTTTGCCACAGGACTTTACTATCAGGCGCCATTCTTTAAAGAATACCGAATGGCTCAAAACGACCAATTCGGCAACTCGGTTATAAACTTGAACAAGGACATTAAGTCGCAACGAAGCCTACAATTTATCCTCGGCGGCGATTACACATTCAGAGCCCACAACCGACCATTTAAGTTCACTGCCGAACTATACTATAAAAATCTGTCAAACGTAATTCCTTACGAAATCGAAAACCTTAAGGTTGTGTATAGCGGCATCAATTCCTCGAAAGGCTACGTTACCGGGCTCGACATGAAATTCTTTGGGCAATTTGTAGAAGGCTCTGACTCATGGATTAGTTTTTCGCTCATGAAAACCCAAGAAGACATTGCAGGAGTGAAAGTGCCTCGCCCCACCGACCAACGTTATAGCGTAGGCCTATTTTTTACCGACTATTTCCCAAAAATTCCTCGCTTGAAATTCAGTCTGAAAGGAATTTTCTCCGATGGCTTGCCTACAACTGCACCTCGCACTACTCGCAACCAAGGCTACTTCAGAATGCCGGCCTACAAACGTGCCGACATTGGGCTTTCATATCAACTTGTGGGCGAAAAACAACGTCAAAACAGCACCTTCCTTCGAAACATTAAAGATGCCTGGATAGGCGTTGACCTGTTTAACCTGTTCGACATCACCAACGTGAGCAGTTATTATTGGGTTACCGACGTCAACAATATGCAGTACGCCGTGCCTAATTACCTCACACGCCGACAAATTAACGTGCGACTTTCGGTTAAGTTCTAACATCACATAACAAAGGGGCTCAATCGATTTGAGCCCCTTTTATTCCTCTTGCGTCGACTTTTCTGCCGCAAGCCTCGCAGCCTCCTTTTCTGCTGCCAACTTCTGCTTATAGGCTTTTAATTGCTTCTGCCAAGCCAACTTCTTTGCTTTTTCTTTTGCCGCTTTCTTCTCAAGGTAATCGGCATATTGTCGTTCTAAATAGTTATCTGCCATATGCCACTAATCTTTACTGAATGATTCAGAAAACAAAGTGCGGTTCATAATCGAACGGCCCAGCGTCAACTCATCGGTATACTCTATTTCATTGCCAACACTAACACCTCGCGCCAGCATTGTCACTTTCACATCACACTCTGCCAAGCGGCGGAAAATATAGAAGTTTGTAGTATCGCCCTCCATTGTGGCACTCAACGCCAATATCACCTCTTTCACACCGCCTGCCTTAACTCGCTCAACCAACGAATCGATTTCTATATCTTGCGGGCCAATGCCATCCATGGGCGATATCAACCCGCCCAACACATGATACAGGCCATGATGCTGATGCGTGTTTTCTATACTCATCACATCTTTCACATTCTCCACCACACATATTGTCGACGCATCGCGATTCGGATTGCCACATATCTGGCACGTTTCGTGCTCCGAAATGTTGTGACACATCTTACAATATTTTATTTCCTTACGCAAACGTATTATAGCATTGCCAAAACTTTCGGCCACATGTTCATCTTGACGCAACAGGTGCAGCACCAAACGTAGTGCCGTTTTGCGGCCTATGCCTGGCAATTTCGAAAACTCCGTAACCGCAGTTTCTAATAGCGTTGAAGCAAACTCTTGTTCCATTTTTAACAATTTTCAGTACACAAATTTACAAAAACAATTGCGCTCTCACAACTTCACCACACACAAGCCACCACTCTTTTACCTCAGCCGACTTGTTTTATCTAAAAATTAAACTTTTTTACCTCAACTTGCCCTGAAATAATTTGTTAAAAATACGATTTAATTATAAATTTGCATATAATATACACCGAAAACAAAAAAATAAATCAAATCATTAATATCCAATTTTTTAAACAATTACTACTATGGCAGAATTTTTGACTAACGACAAACTTGTCATCGTTGGTGCAGGTGGAGCAATTGGCTCTACAATGGTTCAAACAGCTTTAACTATGAAGCTTACTCCAAACGTATGTCTTTATGACGTTTACGCTCCAGGTATGGAAGGCGTTATGGAAGAAATGTTCCACTGCGGTTACGACGGTGTTAACTTGACAGCTACTACCGACGTTGCTGAAGCATTCAAGGATGCAAAATATATCATCTCTTCAGGTGGCGCTCCTCGCAAGGCTGGTATGACTCGCGAAGACCTTCTTGCTGGCAACTGCAAAATCGCTGAAGAACTTGGCAAGAACATTAAGACTTACTGTCCAGACGTAAAGCACGTTACAGTTATCTTCAACCCAGCCGACTTGACTGGTCTTGTAACTCTTCTTTACTCTGGTTTGAAGCCTTCTCAAGTAACTACTCTTGCTGCTCTTGACTCTACTCGTCTTCAAAGCGCTCTTGCTAAGAAGTTCGGTGTTAAGCAATATGAAGTTACTGGCTGTACTACTTACGGTGGTCACGGCGAACAAATGGCTGTATTTGGCAGCGCAGTTAAGGTTGCTGGCAAGCCATTGAACGAACTTATCGGCACTGAAGGCTTCTCTGTTGAAGATTGGCATCAATTGCAAAAGGACGTTACTAAGGGTGGTGCTAAGATCATCGAACTTCGCGGTCGTTCTTCTTGGCAAAGCCCTGCATACTGCTCTGTTGAAATGATTCGTTCAGTGATGGGCGGTGAAAAGTTCCGTTGGCCTGCTGGTACTTACGTTAACAACGAAAAGTACAAAAACATCATGATGGCTATGGACACTACTCTTGACGAAAACGGCTGTACTTACAAGATGCCTCAAGGCACTGCTGAAGAAATGGCTGCTCTTGACGCTTCTTACGAACACCTATGCAAGATGCGTGACGAATTGGTTGAACTTGGCATCACTCCTGCTATCAGCGAATGGAGCAAGATTAACCCAAACTTGTAATTTAACACATAAATTATAAAGCCTATGAGAGGCGACATCAAATTTGATGTCGCCTCTTTTATTTTACTTCGCCGTAGGCTGAAACAAATTTATTGTCATTAATGCAATTGCATATTTATCACAAAAAATGCAATTATTTCAGTTGTCTTTAATTATATTTGCAAAAAACATTGCGGCAACACATAAGTGTATCATGGCCAAAAACGTTCTCTAAACCATATTCATACTCAAAAAAAAATTAAACTTTAACAACATAATCACTTATGAAAACTTTCAAATCATTTTTTAGGATTTCAATTGCAATGCTCCTCATCGGAGTATCTTTTTCGGCCTTTGCTCAAGAAATAGGCTACAAAATCACCATGCCTAAGGTGTCGAAAATCATCACTGTCACTGGCAACAACATCAATTTCCGCAAAGCACCACGAGCAAACGCCCCAACCATGATATTTGTTTGCGTAAACGAAACCGACAATTGTGGCGCAACATGGAACGATGTGCGCATTCCTCGCGGACAAACTGCTTCGCCGCTTCGCGCTTCTCAAGGACAAACTTTCCTTGTAGTTGAAGAAACTCCTGAATGGTATGGTGTGATTTCTAACGGATATAAGGCTTACCTTTCTAAAAAATTCACTAAAGAGGTAAAGACTAGCCCTATAACTCCCGAACTTCTCACTCAAAAAGGCTATTACTGCCACGAGAACGAACAATACCCAGGCATTACCAAAGGCAAATATCGCGGATTTGCGATTCTTGACCAAAACGGATGGGATACTGAAGGATTCTTAGTTGGACATATCGTTGACGGTCTGTTGGTATTTTCTCACGAATACTCAGCCTACATTAACTATGACGAAAATGCCTCTCGCCTAAAATTCGAACAAAACGAATATGGTACTTGGAACATTACCTTTGGCAAAGATGTGGCTGGCAATGAAGCATCTGAATGGAACGGAACATTGTTAGACTACAACAAACTCACAGAACAAGAATTCGAACAATTATTGAAAATTAGTAAGGCTACCACCACTCCAAACAACCATGTAGTGATTCTTGCTAACATAAACGGTCAATTTAACATAGTTGCCGACTACTTGTTTGTGAAAGACATTCCTGAACAAGTAAAAACCACAGTCAGCTTCTAATCACAAACCGAAACACAATAATTTTATAAATAAAAGCAGGTCGCACCGCCACTCGTGAATGGCATCAGTGCGACCTGCTTCTTTTCGTTATCACATACTTATTTTATCGACAACTTATAAATCTCTCTGCCTCGCGACCCGCAAACCAACGTATTGCCTATCACCACCGGCGACGATTCAAAATTATTTGCTATGTGTGTCTTATATATAATCTCCCCGGTCTTACCTCTTATTAAATAGGCGTTGCCCGTAGTGTCGCCTGTGAAGATAAACAATTCATTCTTCTCATTATAGAACGCTACCGGCGACGACCATGAATAAAAATTAAGAGTTGTGCGATATAAAACTTTACCCGTTTTTGTGTCAAATGCCACAAACTCACCCATTCTTCCGCTAAAAATGGTGCAGAAGTTCGAAAATATCATACCCTCACAATCGCCATGACCTATCAACGGAGTGGCAAACATGCCTCCTTCACGCAATTTTCCGCCAATGCTGTCGCAGCGGCACTCTATAGGCTGCGACCACACCACTTCGCCTGTCAAGCCATTAATCTTGGTAAAATACGAATATCCATTTGCGCCCTGGTTATCAAGTTCGCAACCAGTATACAAGTAACATGAATCACCCACTTCCTCCACAACTATAGTGGCATCGGTGTCGTCGTGATTGCTTGTGCGCCACACTGGCTTCATTGTGTCGAGATTAATTGCCAAAATATTGCCGTGGTTATCGCCCACAAAACCATAGTTTCGGCTTACCGCCATCGACGATTCAATGCCCGGCGAAACATATGCCCCACGCACCTTATACCTCAATGTTGAATGCATCTTTACATCATCTGACGTGCATAGGAGTTTATATATCGTTCCGTTTTCACCTACTCTAAACACAAACTGTCCCACTGCCAAAGGCGACGCATCATAAGCGCCCCAACCACGCCAGGCATTTCCATCTGCTCCGAATTCGCTAATTTTCTTATGCGTGATGGCATTATACACCAACGCCCCAAACGGCTTTTCGCACGGAATACCGTGACCCACATATAGATTACCGTTCATCGATGGGTCGAACGATAATGTGCCTTTTATAGGATTTCCCACATACAGCGGTTTTCTCGAGGCCTCACCAGTTTCATAGTTAATGAAATACACGTTACGGCACAACGACCCCACTATTATTTCCTTGTTGCTCAATGATTGCTTCACCTCGCCGGCTGCTGCATTGGCCTTAATCTGGTTCAACTGGCCATCTGTCCAGTTCACATATAGCGGCTGACCGGTCCATCCCGAACCTCCGCCCCATGTGCCATATTGTGTTCGGCAAGTGTCGTATCCGGTTTCAAACACCCAATCGACCTCTATGGTTGACGGAATTCCATTTACCCTACCTCCATAGTTGGCATCTCGCAACAGACCACCTCTGAACGTAAACACTCCATTAATGCTGTCATACTTGTTTAAGATATCGGTTAGCATGCCATCTACATCGGTCAAAAAAGTATCAACCTTAAACGTCAAATCTTCAACAGAACTATAGGCGGTGTCGGGATATCTGAGTTTTTCTTTCTCAACCTCCACAACACTATCAACCATCGTCGCATCTTCCGACTCTCTACTTGTGGTATTGCCACAATTTGAAAAAGTAATTGCAATTATCGCAAACGCAATTGCTAAAAAGAAATGTTTCATTATGATATATTATTGAACTCTGCTAATTTACACATTTTTATTTATACAATTATATATATTGTATAAAATCAATAATACAAAAAAAATCGCCAACCAAATGGTTAGCGATTTTTGTGGGCGTTGACGGATTCGAACCGCCGACCCTCTGCTTGTAAGGCAGATGCTCTGAACCAGCTGAGCTAAACGCCCTTGTTGTTTCTCGTTTGCGAATGCAAAGTTACTACTTTTTTCTCATCTGCCAAATTTTTTAAAGAAAAAAATCATCTTTTTTTTAAAAAATCCTCAAAAATCATCCTTATCCCCTCTTTAAACACTCTTTACACATTATTTTTTCGACCAATCAGCACACTTATCCCGCCGCTTACCACATATTTATTCTTTTGATTGCCGTTTTTTATGTAACTTTGTAAAAACACAAATCAGCAAAACGAAACATGGCACAAGAACAAGGAGGAGTAAAAGAAATTGATAGAGTGAGAATGAAAGAACCTGAAATGTACAGAGTGAGGTTTCATAACGA
Organism: Muribaculaceae bacterium; assembly: GCA_045613305.1. Classification (GTDB taxonomy): domain Bacteria; phylum Bacteroidota; class Bacteroidia; order Bacteroidales; family Muribaculaceae; genus SFTJ01. The sequence goes on along the minus strand of JAZLAU010000031.1, from coordinate 86,462 downwards.
CGATTTCACCCCGATGGATTTTGTCGTGATGGTGCTCTGCGTTGTGTTTTTCAAAAGTGAAACAGAAGCCGAAAAATTAATGCTCGATGTTCACAACAACGATTCTGCCATAGTGGGTATTTATCCGCTCGATATTGCATTGAGCAAAGCAAAAAAAACGCACATCATGGCCATCAACAACGGATATCCTCTAAAAATAACAGTAGAACCAGAATAAAAACATAGGAAAAACTATAGTATGTCAGTAGAATTAACAACAAGCCCCGACCTAAGGTTAGTGGAAGAAAAAAGCAGCGAATTAGCGCAAAAATTCCGACACGAGTTTATAACCCCCGAGCACCTTCTGCTCGAAATATGCTCTCTGCCCTCGTTTAAGCAAGCCATGGCCCTTAATGGCGGCTATATGGAACTCGTGGGTAACCCTCTTCTTAAATATCTCTCAGGCCTTGAGCAAGTGCCTGGCAATCACGAATACGATTTAGATTATTCTCATCTATATAGTACACTTCATGAAAACACCGTGTTTCAAGTGGTTGAGGCCGGACAAACAATGATAGGTGTACATCACATCCTAAACGCACTTTTCGACCTGAAAGAATCATATGCAAGCCAAGTGCTTTGGAACGCAACAAACTGCGAGGACGAAAAAGACAAAGCTGCATTCATAAGCGACATCTATGACTTCTATCACTCGGCATACAACGACAACGACGATGATGCTAATGACGATGACGACTATCAAGATAGTCCTATAGTAGACATGCAAAAATACCTTTCCGAGAGTTCTTGGGAAAGTTTCGTAACACCTATATCAAAAAAAGCAAAAAGTCGTTCTCCCCTCATTGGGCGCGAAATGGAACTTGAACGCACCATTCAAGTGCTTTGCCGACGTGAGAAAAACAATCCTCTGCACATCGGTGAGCCAGGCGTGGGCAAATCGGCATTAATTTACGGCCTTGCGCAACGCATCAATAGCGGCAACGTGCCAAATCGTCTTAAAGGATATGAAATTTATCAAATCGACATGAGCGACCTCATGGCTGGCACTCAATATCGCGGCGACTTGGAAAAACGTATAAAGATGATTATGAACGGCCTTCAGAAAAACGGAAAGGCCATCGTTTACATCGACGAAATACACAACATGGTTGGAACCGGGTCATGCAACAACAGCACACTCGACGCTTCGAACATGCTGAAACCTTACATCGAAGACAGCAGTCTGCGTTTCATTGGAGCCACCACTTTTGAAGATTACAAACGCACTTTGGCCAACTCTCGTGGCATAATGCGACACTTCCAGCAAATCGACATCTTAGAACCTTCAATTGAAGAATCTATTAGAATTATATCGCGAATAAAAGCAGACTATGAAGATTTTCATGGCGTGACATATCCCGACGACGTCATAACATATGCCGTCAAATCGAGCGCTAAATACATCAACAATCGCGCTTTGCCCGACAAAGCAATCGACCTAATCGACGAAGCCGGCGCTCAACTGGAAATCTGTCAGAACAACAATAAAACAGTGACCAAGGAACTGGTGTCGCAAGTGTTGGCAAAAATATGCAAAGTTGACCACCTTGCCGACCTATCTGACTCCGACGAACAGCTTGACACCCTTTACCAACGCATCAGCGACAAAATTTATGGTCAAGACGAAGCCGTGAAAAAAGTGGTCGAAGCCATACTTATGTCTCGCGCCGGACTTCTTGACGACAACAAGCCAACCGCAAGCTTGCTCTTCGTAGGGCCTACCGGTGTAGGCAAAACTGAGGTGGCTAAAGTTTTGGCCAAGGAAATGGGCATGAACCTTGTAAGATTTGACATGAGTGAATATGCCGAAAAGCACGCCGTGGCTAAACTCATAGGCTCACCCGCCGGATATGTAGGATATGACGACGGAGGCTTGCTTACCGACGCAATCAGAAAAACGCCCAACTGCGTGCTTCTGCTCGACGAAATTGAAAAAGCACACAGCGACATCTACAACATATTGCTGCAAGTGATGGATTATGCTTCCCTAACCGACAACAAGGGACATAAGGCCGACTTCCGACACGTGGTGCTCATTATGACAAGCAACGCCGGTGCTCAACATGCAAGCAAGGCAAACGTAGGTTTTAACAGCACTTCGCAGCGCGGCGAAGCAATGATGAAATCGGTGAAAGCCACCTTCAAGCCCGAGTTCCTTAACCGCTTGAGCAGCACAGTTGTATTCAATGACCTCGACATCAACATGGCATCGTTGATTCTCGATAAAAAACTACGCGAACTGCACTCAAAACTACAAAACCGAAAAGTGAAACTGACCATAAGCGACGGTGCCCGAAATTGGCTCATCAAAAAAGGTTTTACTCCAGAATATGGAGCGCGCGAAATAGAACGCGTAATCAACAGCGCTCTCAACCCGCCTCTCATGAAAGAAATTCTTTTCGGCAAACTTACCCAAGGCGGCTATGCTTATGCAGAATGCACTGACGACAACATCGTGATTACATCAACAAAACGACCAAAGCGAAACACAAACAAATAATTATGGTTTTCCAACTCGACGATAACGACATTTGGTTTCCAAGTCCAGAATTGGGCGATGACGACGGGCTGCTGGCCGTTGGTGGCGATTTGAGCACCGAACGACTGCTCCTGGCCTACAGCAACGGCATTTTCCCGTGGTATTCTTTTCGCGACGAAACAATAAGATGGTGGTGCCCGCTTGAGCGTTTCGTAATTTTCCCTGACGAAATACACGTGTCACACTCTATGCGGACACTCATAAATAAAGAAAAATACGACATCACCATCAACTCCAACTTTGAGGAAGTCATCAAAAACTGCTCAAAACTACGCATCGACCTCGATGGAGCATGGCTTGGGCCCGACATGATTGAAGCATACACCAAACTGCACAACGAGGGCTACGCCGCAAGTGTTGAAGTGTGGGAAGGCAACAAACTCGTGGGCGGCCTTTATGGCGTGACCATTGGCAAGTGTTTCTTTGGCGAAAGCATGTTCTCACTTGTTCCAAGCGCATCAAAGTTGGCTCTTATAGCTTTGGCGCAATTCCTAAACGAAAACGGATGCATACTGATTGACTGCCAATTCGAAACCGAGCACCTCAGGTCGATGGGCGGCCGATACATCGACTATGAAGAGTATATTAAATACTTAAACATGTAACACCTTTTTACTTTAGCAAAATTCTCTTTTTCCATAAATATTTTTCTATATTTGTGTCATAAATAATTATATAGAAAAGTAATATGGCTCTTTTTAACACTAAAAAACTATTCATGTCGGCTACAGCCCTACTGCCGACATTGGCTTGTGCTCAAAACAACACCGAACGTCCTAACATTATGCTCATTGTGGTTGACGACATGGGCTATAGCGACCTCGGATGCTTTGGCGGCGAAATCAACTCACCAAACCTTGACGGTTTGGCCAACCAAGGTTCTCGTTTCACACAATTCTACAATTGCGGACGCAGTTGCCCTTCGCGTGCAGCCCTAATGACGGGCAACTATGCTCAAAATGTTGGAATCACTGGCATGGGACAAAGCCTTTCAACCAACTGCGTAACCATAGCCGAAGCTCTTAAAACAGCCGGCTACAACACTGCCATGACTGGCAAGTGGCACTTGTCGCTGACTCAAGGCATTGGCAACAACACCGACCAAATGGCGTGGCTTTCTCACCAAAACACGTTCAACAATCGTCCGTTTGCGCCGATTGAAACCTATCCTTACAACCGTGGCTTTGACGAACATTGGGGAACAATATGGGGAGTTGTTAACCATTTCGACCCATTCTCACTCATTCACAACGAAGAAGCCATTTATACCGACAACATCCCTTCTGATTTCTATTCTACCGACTTCATAACCGACAAAACAATAGAAATGCTTGACGGATTGGCTCAAAAAGATGAACCATTCTTTATGTATGTGGCATATAATGCTCCTCACTGGCCTCTTCATGCCAAACCTGCCGACATTGAAAAATATAAAGGCAAATATGACGAAGGTTGGGATGCACTTCGCGAAAAACGCTACCAACGCATGGTGGAACTTGGCCTCATCAGCCCTGACAATACGCCAGTTTCAAAGAACGAATCGGGACGCGCTTGGAGCAATGTCAGCAACAAAGCCCTTGAATCGGCAAATATGGAGGTGCATGCAGCCATGATTGACTGTGTTGACCAAGGCGTGGGCGAAATCATTCAAAAACTTAAAGACACTGGCGAATACGACAACACAATAATTATATTTACGTCTGACAACGGTGCTTCGTCTGAAAATTACAGCATTGGCGAATTCGACCGCCACAACCGCACACGCAGCGGGCAATCGGTAGTGCACAATTCTCCAACTCCTGGCGACGAACTTACCTACAACTACCTTGGCAACGGATGGGCCGGTGCCATTAACACTCCGTTCCGTTACTGGAAAGTGGAATCGTTCCACGGTGGCATTGCTGCGCCAACAATTATTAAATGGCACGCAAATGCTCAATCTGCTCAAGGCAACATAGTGAGCGAACCTTGCCACTTCATCGACGTTATGCCTACATGTCTTGATGTGGCCAACGCTACTTACCCTGCTACATACAACGGCCGCACTATTAAGCCAATGGCTCCCGAAGCTCGAAGCCTTAAGCCGCTTGCTCAAGCCGAAAAATGGGATGACGAACGTGTTATGTTCTGGGAACACGAAAATGGCAAAGCCGTGAGAAAAGGCAATTGGAAACTTACCGCACTACGCAATTCAGGTTGGCAACTCTTCAACCTTGAAAACGACTACTCTGAAACCGACAACGTAGCAGCCGAATATCCCGACAAGGTGAAAGAACTAAAAGCACTATGGAACAATTGGGCCAAGGGCGTAGGTCTTAGCGTGCCTTCTGAAATTGAAGATACCGAAAAGGCTCTCGTGTTCTACTACCCTTTCAACGGTAATATAAACGACTCTTCTGAGAACAAATATACCCTTAAAAGCAACGGACACAGTTTTGCTGAAGGCAAATTTGGCGAAGCCCTTTCTCTTAACGGCAACGCTCAATACCTCGACTTCAACACCACAGGAACTGTAAACACGGCAAACACTCAATACACAGTTTGCGCTTGGGTTTACGACGAAGCCACTGCTATACCTACTTCAGGCAATCAGGAAAACGGACAATACTTCCGCGACCAAGTAATCTTGGCTCAAAAAGACAACAGCGGCACCGGACGCATCACTCTTTACACTCGCATCGAAAAGCCTGTTGTTGACGGCGAAGTAACTTACTTCTACAACAACTTCTTAGGCAACAAACAAAACAGAGCGTCAATTGGGTCATTCAAGCGTGGTGAATGGCAGCACATCGCCATAGCTTGTAACCCGGCCGACCGTAGCGTAACCTACTACATCAACGGCGTTCGCGACCTTACAGTTTCAACCAATGCTTTCGAGGCTTGCTCTGGTGGATTCCGAATTGGCGGCCACAAAAACGGAAAAGATTATTGGAATGGTAAAATTGATGAACTTTATTTCTTCAGAGGTCTTCTTTCGGGCGACGAAATTCGCAGCATTCGCGACAACACATACTTCAGCGGAATAAAAGATGTTGAAAACAACTCGTTCTCTATAATCTACAATGCCAGCAACAATGTAATCTCAACATCGGCCGACGCACAATGCATTTCAATGTATAGCATCGACGGCAAAAAAGTGAAACAATCGAATTCCAATATGTTGAACGTCGACGATGTGGAAAACGGTATTTATGTGGTTACTGCTGTTAACGAAAACGGCAAAGCCATATCTACTAAAATAAGTCTCTAATTTAGTTGTAAACTTTATATGTGCAACAAATAAGCAGCACACCGCAGAATGTTCTGCGGTGTGTTTTTTTTCACTAATTATAACCTCAAATCTTGCAAATTAGCCTCCTAAAAATAAATATTTATCGTTTTTCAATAATTTTTTATTGATTTTATTTTGTCAATTAAAATAAAAGACATACCTTTGTTTATCGTTTAACAATAAATATTTAATGTATTATGAAAAATCAAACAATTTTAACCTCAAAATTCTTGTGCTACATGGCACTTTGCTTTTGCTCATTTTGGACCCTAATCTTTATTGTTCGTGTTCTTCGTTTCGCCAACATCATCACATTCAACCTTGCAGGCGCTTCAGATGTTGGGCCGGTTGTTTGGATTGAAAACGCATCGGCAACAGTAACTGCAATTCAATGGATAGAATTAATAGGCTACGTTGTAACCACGGCTATAATGATTGCCATTCTTTTCACATTTATACTGAAACTGCTCAAAGGGCTCAAGTCTGACCAAGTATTTACCCGCAGCAACACCCGATTGCTTTTTGCTTTGGCTGCAACTTCATTTTTCTTCGAACTTTTCCTTATGAACAAACACATAATTAGTGGCATGAGAGAAATTCACATAACAAGCGATTTATTTATCACACCAACTATCATTCTTTTAGTTGCTATGCTCTATAGTCTTGCAGTAAAGGCAGCTGAAGAAAACAAACTCACCATCTGATTTTTTTAACTACAAAAAAGCACAAACATATGAGCATCATCGTAAATCTCGACGTAATGATGGCAAAGCGAAAAATGTCGCTTAACGAATTGTCGGAACAAGTAGGCATAACACTGGCAAACCTGTCGATACTAAAAACAGGCAAAGCTAAAGCCATCAGATTCTCAACCCTCGACGCCATTTGTAAAGCGCTCGATTGTACGCCCGGCGATATTCTTGATTATACAGAAGACTGATATCGCACTCCAAACACTTTAAACCTTAATTATATAATAATTTACATAATAAAAACGCAATACCGCATGCGGTATGGCGTTTAGTTTGTTTGCTTCTATATGAGAATATTATTTCTTTTCAGCATCGTCCACGTCGGTAATTCGCTTTGCCTTAAATGCTGAAGCAAATTGCGTTAAAATAGCATCTAAACGAGCGCCCTTCAAAGCCGCAACATTAACCACAGGATGGTCGGCGCGGGTTAGATTATGGTAATTTCCGTAGCCATTTGCTAAAGCACTTGTCAAATAACTGTATGCCTTATCTAAATCGCCACACAACGAGCAAACCGCTGCTGCCACATAATATGCTTCACCGCCAGGCATAACACCCTCTTCTACAATCTTTGCAGCCCAAGCCTTGGCTTCTTCGTCGCGGCCCAACTCATGAAGCGCCACACCTCTAAGCGAAGTAATGTCATCGTTCATCAATAAGATGCGAGTATAATCCTGCTTTGCCAAGTCTTCTTTGTTCATTTTGTATTTATACAACCATGCGCGAAGCAAAGTGTTTTCTGCCGATTCAGAGTTGTTGATAATGGCCAAGTTTAATGCCGACAACGCATCTTCATATTTTTCTTCTGCAATATAATTCAACGCTTGCTCGGTTAGGGCTGTAATCATATCGGCATTAAGCGCCAATGCAAACTTCACAGTTTTCTCAGCATCTTCATTAAGCGTCATTGCGCGCTGAATCTTTGCACGAGTCACATAATATTCAGGCACATCGTCGGCAGCACGTATTGCCACACCCACGCTCTTAAACGCATCATTATACTTACCCAAATTAAACTGAGCATTAGCCACATCATTATAAAGGCTGTGATACTCATACAACTTATTTGTGTTGATTGTATTTAGATAATATTCAGCGTCAGCAAAATGATTGTGGTCCATTGCTATTTGTGCAGCCAAATAATAGAACATACCATTGCGAGGAGCCTTTGAAATAGAGTTGTTTAGGGCCGAAACCACAGCATCATATTGCACATCGCTCATTGCAGCAAGAGCTTCAATGGCATCTTGGTTGTTTGTGCCCACACTCAAGGCCGAAATCAAGTCTTGCGCTGCTGGCTCATATTGCTCCATCATGATAAGCACTTCGGCGCGGTTGATGTACACCGCAGGTTCTGCTGTATACAATTTCACTGCACGGTCAATATACTCTGCCGCCTTACCGAAATTTTTACGCATAACTTCTATGCGTCCCAAACCCGCAAGAGCCTCATAATTGTTTGGCTGAATGCGAATAATGCGTTGAAAGCACTGTTCACTATCGTCATAGCGTTCCAACTCATAGTTTGCTTGCGCCAACAAGCCTAAGCAGTTAATCTTTGTTGGGTCAATTTTATTTGCCTCATACAAGTCGGCAATGCGTTTTTCTTGGTCACCTCTTGCATCAAAAATCTTTGCACGAAGCATAAATTCTTCATATCGCGTTTCGGTTTCCTTTTCTGGTGTCAACGATATTGCCTTATTAACATCATCAAGTGCGCGAAGAAAATCGCCATTTATGAAATATTGGTTCGCTCTACCATTAAGAACCAAATAGTCATTCGGATTCTTATTTAGCTCCTCATTGTAGATTTTCATTACAGCCTCGTTGATTTGCTGCTTTATCGAACCTGCATTTTGAGCACTAACGCCAACGGCACATGACAAAGCCATCACCAAAGCAAAAACACTTTTCACAATAATTCTCATATATCTATTTTAATTTACTGATTAATCTGTTATTAATAATCTCATCACACCCCGTCACTCCTTCATTTGCTTTATTGTGTGACACATGGCACAAGCCATTACAGCAGCACTTTCGGTGCGCAAGCGGCTATCGCCTAACGAGATAGGCACAAATCCCGCCGCCAACGCCATTTCTATTTCCTCCGCGCTGAAATCTCCTTCCGGACCTATCATAATTAAAGCGTCTGCATCACTGTCATACTCCTGGGCAAACAATCGGCGAGGAATGCTCTTATCACAATAAGCAATGTATTTTTTGCCTTCAAATGGCATTTTAATTACATCGGCTATCTGAGTCATCTCATCGAGTGCAGGTAAAACGCTCTTTAGCGATTGCTTCATGGCCGACACCAAAATCTTCTCTATGCGTTCGGTCTTCAACTCTTTGCGCTCACTATAACGGCATCGCAAAGGAATGATGCGGTCAATGCCCATTTCGGTGCATTTTTCCACCATCCATTCCACACGGTCGAGATTCTTGGTCGGCGCTATTGCTACCACTATCTTATGCCCCCAGTGATTATCCACTCGCTCGCTGCTGACAATCTCCACTGCACAGCGTTTGTGATGCGCCAACACTATGCGACACAAGTGGCAATTTCCCTTGCCGTCTACCACCATTATCTCATCGCCGGCTTGCAATCGCAACACTCGCACACAATGCCCCGATTCTACTTCTGGCAATGTGAGGGTTTCGGCTATGTCGGGAGCATAAAATCTATGCATATATATTTTTACTTTTCTTCTTTTTTCGACTTAAACAATACCATGAAGGCTACAGCAACTACCAACGCAAAGCCTGCAAAAATAAACCATGCCGATTGCCAATCGCCTACCAAATAGCCCTGTTCGTTCCATGTGCAATAGTGATTAATTATTTCTCCGGCCAACAATGTACCTATTGTAGCACCCAAGCCGTTGGTCATAAGCATAAACAATCCTTGCGCCGATGCTCTTACCTTTGCATCGCATTCTTGGTCAACAAACAAACCGCCTGATACATTAAAAAAGTCGAATGCCACACCATAAACTATGCATGACAAGATAAACATTATCACACCTGGGAACGCAGGATTACCTATTCCGAAGAATCCAAATCGAGCCACCCACGCAAACATTGCAATCAGCATTACTGTCTTAATGCCGTAACGCTTCAAGAAGAATGGTATGAGCAAAATACACAACGCTTCAGCCACTTGCGACAACGATATCAACAAGGTTGCATTGTTTGCTGCAAATGATGTTGCATATTCTTCAACGCCCTTAAAGTGTGTTATAAATGGTGTTGCATAGCCGTTAGTAACTTGCAACGACATACCCAATAGGCATGAGAAAATGAAGAACATAGCCATGCGACGGCTCTTAAAGAGTTTAAATGCATCGAAGCCTAATGTTTCGGCAAGCGACTGCGATGGCTTTGTTACAAGTTTACATTGTGGCAAGAACATACAGTAAACAAACAACAATACGCCAAGCACTCCCGATACAAGGAACTGCATGTGGGTATATTGGAATTTATTTAGGTTTTCTGCCAATGTGAATGAGAATGAACCATTATCAATTGCCGCACAGTTTACAAACCACATGGTGGCAATAAAACCCACTGTACCAAACACTCTGATTGGAGGGAAATCCTTCACAGTGTCGAGGCCATTATCCTTCAAGATGGTAAACGCAGTGGTGTTCGATAGTGCCAATGTAGGCATGTAGAACGCCACGCTCAATGTGTATAGAGCGATAAATGCAGTCTTATCGGGTTGAGCGTCAGCCATACCCATGTAGAACAAGCCTATCATCGACATACCTGCCAACAAGTGGCAAATTCCCAACAAGCGTTGTGGTTGAATATAACGGTCGGCTATTACGCCCATTATCGTAGGCATAAAAATTGACACTATACCTTGAATTGCATAAAACCATGCGATTTCAGCACCCATACCTGCCTTGCCCAGGTAATTTCCCATACATGTTAGATACGCTCCCCAAACTGCAAATTCGAGGAAGTTCATCACAATGAGTTGTAGTTTAACATTCTTCATATTATCGTTATTTTTATTTACTCTTTTTTCTGCTTTTCTAAAATCACCTTTTGTATTTCGGCAGCACGCTCATATTCTTCTCGGTCTACACATTTTTTGAGCATTCGCTGCAACTCCTCTTCGGCATATCGGTCGAGGCTCAACTCCTCTGCCATGACATCGTCCGATTTTGCACCCTTGTCTTTACTCTTAAAACCAGTGGTCATCAAAATCTCGCGAGTGGTATAGATTGGCGCATTTGTTCGCAACGACATTGCCACCGCATCCGACGTGCGACAATCAAGCGTCACTTGACGGCCGTCGCATGTCATTCGCATCTCCGACAAAAACACACCATCCTGAAATTTATATATAAACACCTCATCTAAGGTAATGCCAAATGCCTTATTGATGTTTGCTATCAAGTCGTGGGCCAACGGACGCGGTGGAACAATATCCTCCAACTTAATGGCAATAGCCTGCGCTTCGGCCGACCCTACCACTATCGGAATGCGATAATATCCCTCATCCTCTGCCAAAAGCAGTGCATATGCTCCGCTCCTAACCTGACTGTAGGTTATTCCTAAGACATTCAATCTTACTTTATCTTTCATGTTTTTTATCACTCAATTTTTTGGCCTGTAATTACGCCACTTCCATAGCACAAGTGCCCGGTGGCATCATATATCACAGCAAACTGACCCGGGGCTATGCCTTGCACATCGCGTTCCGACTCTATAACATACTCACTTCCTCCCAAATGGGTAAATTTCGCCTTAATAAAGTCGGGAGTGTGTCGGTTTTTAAACATTATGTCAACACTGCCATCAACATTAGCCCAAGGATTGCCCGAAATGAAGTGCATTTCATCAAGGTGGATTATGCGTCCATATTGCTTTTCGGTGTCATATCCGTTGCTCACATAAATAACGTTGTCAACAGGATTTTTTTTCACCACATACCACGGACCTCCGCTCAATCCCAAGCCTTTACGCTGGCCTATAGTGTGAAACCAAAATCCTTTGTGCTCACCTATTTTCTTGCCGGTTTCAAGTTCTATGATGTTGCCCTTGCGTTCGCCAAGATGGCGGCGAATGAAGTCGTTATAGTTAATCTTGCCTAAGAAACAAATACCTTGGCTATCCTTACGATAGGCATTTGGCAAATTAGCCTCTATTGCCAAGCGGCGAACATCGGCCTTTGGCATACTTCCCAAAGGAAACATCAAATGTTCTAACTGCTTATATGATATTTGAGCCAAAAAGTCGGTTTGGTCCTTTACCGGGTCCACTGCAGTAGCAAGATATTTTGTGCCATTAACAAAGTCGGTCGATGCATAGTGCCCTGTGGCTGTCATATCGAATTCATGCCCCCAACGCTCCTCAAAGTAACCAAACTTTATCATTTTATTGCACATCATATCTGGATTTGGCGTCAATCCGGCTTTCACCGTGCGCAAAGCATATTCCATCACATTATCCCAATATTCTTGATGCAACGAAACCACCTCAAGCGGCAAGCCATACTTATGCGCTATCAGTTGGCACATTTCTATGTCTTCCTCGGCCGAGCAGTCGCCTTCGCCATTATCCATTCCTATGCGAATGTAGAATAACTGCAAGTCGTGGCCTTCTTCTTTCAACTTGTGAACCACCACTGCACTGTCTACTCCGCCCGATATCAGTACTGCTATACTCATCTCTTTAACTCCTGTTTCTTACAAAATTCAATTGTAATTATGCCTCTTCAAGGTCCTTTTCTTCTTCATCAGTAGGGCCGTCGAAACTAACCATATATCTTGCCAATACATAGTCGAACGATATCTTACCCGGACCTGCTATAATGAAGAACAACAATATGCCGCAAATCAACAACGGCAACATCAGCGGCTGCATGCCAAAAATGTCGCCCGTTACCGACGACAGGCCTTCTTTTACATAATACACAGCCCCCGACATTATAACAAGCAATGGCAAAACTGCAAATCGGGTGAACAGGCCTAATATTATCAATGTTGAGCACACCAACTCTACCGCTATTATCACACTGATAAATGTGCCGCCACTCATCCCCATTGTTTCGGGAATCCTTTCATAAAGTTCGAAATTGGTCATTTGGCTTACGCCCAACTGCATAAGTATCACTCCAATAAATAGTCGCATAAACAATCGCGACATATTGCTATAGGTGTGTGAAGTGAGATACACAAATAATCTTTTTGCAAACTTCAACATATTGCTCCTCGTATCGTTATCTAATTTCTGTTTATTTTCTTTTTCGCCTTACTCCGCTTCGGTTATTATCAATAACCAAATGTCGACATAATTGTTTCAAGGTCCACATTCTTTTGGATAATGAGTTTATCCTTATCCAAAATCATAAAGCATGGCATAAAACGCACATCATATTTGCCGTCCATAGCCAATTCCGGACAAGCACCAATCATCCAATTTGTTGCATATGCCGATGCGTTTCTCGACCACTCGGCGCTATACTTCTCTGGCGATAGGCAAAGCAACTTCACCTTACCGTCGGCAAGCAAATTGTTGATTGCCACGTCGGTACTCAAGCGTACGCGTTGAAACGATTGGTCAGGGTCGTTGTCAATAGTGATAAAAAGGATTAACATTTCAGCCTCTATATCACCTACTTTTTTCTTATCACCATTAGCGTCAACATATTCAAGTTCTGCCATCGAGCCGCGCAATTGTGTGTTGTTGATGCGCTCCATGTGCTTAGCATAATATTTGCGAACATCTTGCTTAAGAGCCTTATTGTTAACCACAGGCTTCAAAAATTCCATATATATCTCGTCGCTCCAATATTCTGCTCCCACTTGATAGAGATTAAGGTCGGCAAGCATGGCAATCTTTTCAAAATTAGGCTTATTGGTTTGCGCCTTGAACATGAAATCACGCACCGACGAAATGGCCACTGTGCGGTGGCAATAACGCAAAAATCCCAAATAATCAACAAAAGCCCCATTAAATGCTTCCAAATCGGTTATCGGCTTCGACAAGTCAAAGTTATTCCAAAACCTAGTTACAATATAGTTAACGCGGTTTTCAAACTTCTGAATAGTGTCGGGAGCTACCGGATATTCAAACAAAGTTTTTGGAGTTTCCACTTCTTGAGCCATGCCTTTTACAGTAGGCATCGCCATAACCATCAGTAATAAAATTATTAGTTTTTTCATTCTATTTCTCGTTTGTTCACAATTTAACAAGTAAAATTACTGCTTAATATTCACTGCACAAAATTATAACCCAAAAATCGGCATTTATTCATTTTTTTTAACCCCTTTTGCACCTTTCCCGATAAAAGAAAAGCCATCCTCGAGTAATCCCGAGGATGGCTATATAGATTTAAGCAATAATTTTATTCTGCTTTTTCTGCATTATATGCATCGGTCGCAGCCTTCACTGAGCCATGTAGCAAAAGCAAGCGCTTTGCTTCTTCATATGGCAAGCCCAACTCTTCAACCACCATGCGAGTGCCACGGTCTACAAGTTTTGCATTCGACAATTGCATGTTCACCATCTTGTTGCCTTTAACACGACCCATCTTAATCATAACTGATGTTGTAATCATGTTACAAATCAACTTTTGACCTGTGCCGCTCTTCATGCGTGAACTACCTGTCAAGAATTCTGGGCCCACTACCATCACGATGCCAATTTCGGCAACTTCAGTGATTGGAGCATCTGGGTTGCTGCAAATACCCGCTGTCAAACAGCCGAATTCACGAGCAGTCTTCAAAACACCTAAAACATAAGGAGTTGTGCCCGAAGCAGCAATACCGATAACTGTATCGTTTGGTGTGATGTTAAACGCTTGAAGGTCTTTCCAGCCTTGTTCTGTGTCGTCTTCGGCTTTTTCTACCGGATTGCGCAATGCGGTGTCGCCACCAGCAATAATACCAATCACCCATGTTGGTTCAACGCCAAATGTTGGAGGAATTTCCGATGCGTCAAGAACGCCAAGACGACCCGATGTGCCGGCTCCCATGTAGAAGATACGGCCTCCCTTTTTCATGCGCTCAACAATGCCGTCTACAAGTTTGCCGATTTGTGGAATGGCTTCTGCCACTGCATCAGCCACCTTGTGGTCTTCACGGTTGATATCTGTCAATATCTCAAGTGTTGACTTCTTTTCCAAATCGTTATAAAGCGACGATTGTTCGCTAATTTTCACAAATGCCATATTTGTTCACTTTTTTGTTCAATTTGTTATAAATTGCGTTATTCTACATCTCGTCAGAACATCACTTTGAGTGATATTTAACAAGGCCTTGCATTGGGCTCTTAATGATATTGCCAATGTTGATATACAATGCACTGGCTGCTTCTTCCAACACTGCACGGTAGTGTAGTGCCACTGAACCCACAAAGTTAACTGGCAATTCCTTATAGTTTTCGTAGTTTTCTACGTTTCTCACGAAGAATGCCTTAAATTCATTAAGCACCAAACGGTGAATTGCTGGTTCTTCGATGTTCTTGCTCAAGAATGGTGAGAATGTTGCCAAGAAACGGTTACCACCTGGTTCGCGATATACCTTTTGGATGATAGCGCTACGGTCGTAGTGGTATGTTTCGTAGAACTCTTCTTCAAGGTGCTTTGGCAACTGACGCTTCAACAAGTCACCCACAAGACGCTTGCCAAGAACTGCACCACTACCTTCGTCACCCAAAATGTAACCCAATGGAGAAACATTGTCTACAATCTTTTCGCCGTCGTAGTAGCAAGAGTTAGAACCTGTTCCAAGAATACATGCAATACCAGGCTTGTTGCCACACAATGCACGTGCTGCTGCCAATAGGTCGGTGTTGATTTCAACCTCGCCTGCCTTTGGCATGTTGCGACGTATTGCACGTTCTACACAACTATTGATATCCTCATTTATACAGCCTGCACCGTAGTAATATACTTCGGTTACATCGTCGGCCGAAATATGAGGCATCAACTCATTGGCAATAATTTCTGCCATTTGATCTTCACTTAGCATCAATGCGTTCATACCTTGTGTGAACACTTGTGCCACTTTTTCACTTCCGTTTAGCAGTACCCAATCTGTCTTGGTGCTACCGCAATCTGCAATTAAAATCATAACTTTATATAAATTTTCTTTTTGTATAATACATATCCTATGCACCAAACGATGCAAACTGTTGTTATCGCATACAAGCACGAAGCCATCTTAATCCATTCTGTGCCCACAACGTTCATCCATATTTCTTTATAGATAACATTGTGAATTGAAATTGTTTCGCCAAACCATGGCACTGATATTGCTCCAAACAAGATGCTCACTACGCTGCCCATCAAATACATGAACAACGGATTAACACCAAATGCTTCGAAGAATTTGCACCATGCCTTATAGCCCTTAATGTCGATTAGCCATATCAAGACTCCCATCAACGACGCTGCCATGCCACAGGTCATAACAGTGAAGGTTGGCGACCAAAGGTTCTTATTCAACGGCATTGCGTAGGTCAACAACCATGCCACCATCATCATTATTGTTCCGGCAAGCAGCAAGTTGCGAACTCGCTCATAATTATCTTTAACCTTGGTGATTAAACTACCGAACAAGAAACCAATTAGCACATGCGCTATGGCTGGAATAGTGCTGCAAAGGCCTTCAGGGTCGAAAGCCGGACGCAACATTTCCTGACCACCATAACCTTCGGCCAAGGTCAACTCTTGCGACAACACTGCCCAATTGCCTTGATGATACATGTGTTCTGGTGTCAATATAGCATTATCGATACGATAAATAATGTTATCGAGCGACACTTCGTAGCCGTTACCCAAAAGCAACATAAACGAATAGCCAACCAAAAGCACAACCACAATCCAAGGGATGCGCTTAATCTTCACTGTGCTTGCTATAATTGCTGTGGCAAAATAGCAAATTGCCAAGCGCTGCAAAACACCCAATATGCGAAGCGTGCTTAGGTTGTTAATGGCCTCCATAAAGCCTTCTCCACGAGCCAGCGAATAGCAGAAATGACTAAACCACTGTATGGCCCATCCTATCAAGAACAAAATCACCGAACGG
Source organism: Muribaculaceae bacterium (assembly GCA_045613305.1). GTDB lineage: Bacteria > Bacteroidota > Bacteroidia > Bacteroidales > Muribaculaceae > SFTJ01. The sequence goes on along the minus strand of JAZLAU010000031.1, from coordinate 69,812 downwards.
CGCAATATCTTGAAAAACGATTGCTTTGTGAGTTTAAAATCAAACTTTTTCAAAGAGAAAAAGCAAGCCACGCCCATGATAAACATAAAGAACGGGAACACCAAATCGGTTGGCGTCAAACCATTCCATTCGGCATGTGCCAAAGGCGCATACATATGACCCCATGACCCAGGATTATTCACCAAAATCATGCCGGCAATAGTAATGCCTCTTATGATATCGAGCGACAGCAATCTGTTGCTTTGAATTTTTTCTGCCATATCATTAATTTTTTTTAGGTACTGTACATTCGTCAATTAAATAAACCAACGACTGATAAGGTATTCCAGAATTTGTTGTCAAACCTATTTCACAAGTTCGGCTGTTTGAGAATCCGCGCTTTATGCCGCCACGTTCAATCTGTGGACGCAACTTTCGCAAGCCATATTCGTTAAGCTCTGGGACAAAGAAACCCTTATCGCCGGCAAATCCACAGCAGCCCACTTCTTCAGGCACAAGCACATTGCTTGAACAGCGGTCGGCTAACGCCAACAGTTTGCCCGAGATGCCCATCTTTCGTGTTGAACATGTCAAGTGAATTGCTATTGGTTCATCGGTTTGCTTAAATTCCAAATCTTGAGCCACAAAATCGTGGATAAACTCCATCAATTCAAGCGGGTGAATGCGTTTCATGTTTTCGCGCATACGATGCAAACATGGGCTTTGGTCGCACACCACAGGATATTTACCGCCTTCCGACGCCTTAAGCAAGGCTTCTTCCAACTCTAAAGTCTTGCGGTCGGCAATGTCGAGCATGCCCTTGCTTTCCCAAATCGTACCACAGCACAAATTGTCCATGTCTTGTGGGAATATCACTTCCCAGCCCGATTTCTGCAAGAAACTTATCACCACATCCACCAAGTCAGCCTTCTTTCCTCCCGACTTGCTATATCCCATTGTCTGGTTCAAGCAACTTGGGAAATAAACCACCTTCTTGTCGCTTGGACTCATGTAAACATCTCTCTTATAATGCGCCGTTGGCAACGATGGTGTCCACAATGGCACGCCCACCTTATGCAAGGCACCGCCCACCGAACGCACCACCTTGTCGCCAAGTATGCTCTGAGCCACGCCTGCTGCAGTAAGCATTGGTTTAAGAGCGCCAAGTGTAGTTTTTAGGTTGTTAGCCACAAAATCGCCCACCTTGTAGCCAAAACTGCCCTTTGGCAACGCCTCTGCTCGCAAGTCGTGTATCATCTCGCCCACATTTATCTTCATCGGGCACGATGTGCTACACATTCCATCTCCTGCACAGGTTTCATTGCCATAATACTTAAACTGCTCTTCCAAGCGTTTCAAGCGTTGTGGGTCTTCGCCAGTGGCTCGTAGTCTCGACAATTCGCGCTGCACCACAATGCGTTGACGCGACGACATTGTGAAACCGCAACTCATACAGTTAACTTCACAGAAACCGCACTCTATGCACTTATTCACATGGTCGTTGGTCAACGGAAGCGGCTTTATGCCCTTAATGTAACATTCTGGGTCATCGTTGAAGATTACACCTGGATTTAGAATGTTATTTGGGTCGAAGAGCGTCTTCACCTCCTTCATTATCTCATAGGCCTTTTCGCCCCACTCATGCTTCACAAATGGTGCCATGTTGCGACCTGTGCCGTGTTCGGCTTTCAGCGAACCATCATACTTGTCAACCACAAGTTTTTCAATTTCAAGCATCAAATTCTGATACTTCTTCACATCGTCTTCAGTTTCAAACGACTGTGCTATGATAAAGTGATAGTTGCCTTCAAGAGCGTGTCCATAAATGCACGAATCGTCATAGCCATGCTTCAAAAGCATCTCTTCCAAATCGAGAGTGGCCTGTGTAAGGTCTTCGATGTGGAATGCTATGTCTTCAATAATCACCGTCGTGCCTAACGGACGAGTACCTCCCACCGATGGGAAGATGCCCGAACGAATTGCCCAATATTTTGAATATTCTTCAGGGTTATCGGTGAAATTAGCTGGCACATATAGGTTAAACGGCGCTATGAGTTCCTTAATCTTTTCAATATTTGCATTAAGTTCCTCCTTAGTGTCGGCCTTTGTTTCGGTCAACACCGCTGTCAAACCCTCGCCAGTGGTATCATTAACCGACGATAGCGACTTTTTATCCAAAATTTCAGCACTAAACACCGGACCCGGCTTCATAGCCACTACTGCATCGCATGCTTCCTTCATCGTTGAGAAATAAAGCATAGCGCTTGCCGAATGCTTATACTTGTGACCGGTGTTCATCGTAAACTGGCTCGCAAATGCCAAAGTTCCCTCTGAACCTACCAGCAAGTGTGTTATAATTTCAAATGGGTCGGTATATAACACAAACGGATAGATGTTTAGCCCTGTAACATTTTTAATGGCATATTTATGGCGTATGCGTGCCACCAATTGTTCGTCAGCCATCACTCGGTCGCGAAGTTCTTCAATTTTCTTCACAAAATCGCCGTGCGTTTTTACAAACTCAGCACGACTTTCTTCGCTTCCTGTGTCGAGCACTGTACCATCGGCAAACACTATGCGAGCACTAACCAACACGCGGTCGCTGTTGGCATGAGTGCCGCAATTCATTCCCGATGCGTTGTTCATAACGATACCGCCCACCATTGCCGATTTCTTCGACGCTGGGTCGGGGCTGAAAATCTTGCCATATGGTGCCAGTATTTCATTCACTCGCTCACCCACAATTCCCGGTTCGAGGGTGATGGTCGATGCATCGTCGGCAACACTATATTTTTCCCAATTCTTCCCCGCCACTATCAATATCGAGTCGGTGATTGCTTGACCCGATAGGCTCGTTCCGGCGGCTCTAAATGTTACCGGCAAACCCATTTCATTTGCATCGCTCAGCAAGCGGGCCACTTCGGCTTCGCTCTTCGAACGAATCACAATCTGTGGAAGACGGCGATAGAATCCGGCATCTGTACCCCATGCCAAGCAATGCAAATCGTCTGTATACAATCTGTCGGCTGGAATATAGGCTGAAACCCTATCATAATATTGTTTATACTTTGCATCCATCGTAATAATCTGTTTTTATCAACCGGCTGCTTGCCGGTTATTTTTTATCTATATAGATAATACTTGCTTGACTCAAGTTTAAATGCAGCAGCGTCCTTGTTCCAGTAATCAATGATGTCGGCCACTTTATAGTTCTTGCCCATCATCTTACGGATTTTGTCAGTACCGCAAACCTTGTCAAACATATTGAAACGCGCCTTAAACGCTTCATCAAATGCCAAATGGTCAGGATACATTTCGGCCAACACTTGCATCGCATAGAATTGAATCAACGTCAAATCGCAATCTACTGCGTCGGTGATATACACCTGAACGCCTTCTATATTCTTGCCTTGACATGCTCCATAGAATGGCTTAACATAGATTGGACGGAAAATTACGCCCTTCAAGCCCAAAGCGTTCATATTCTTTGAGAACTTTTGAGCATCTATCCATTCTGCGCAGAACAATTGGAATGGCAATGTATAGCCCACACCAATGTGCAAATAAGGAGTTTCACCAATGATGCCTGTTACAGCATAGTAATAAGAATGCGCTGCCTGTGGCACGTGTGGCGATGGCAGAATCCATGGCATGCCTGTTTGTTCGAATGTCATGTAGCGGTGCCAACCTTCCATTGGAACTACTGTCAAATCGCACTTAACTCCATCTTTCAACTTACCTTCGTTGTTAAGATATAGAGCTAATTCGCCTGGAGTCAAACCATATAGGTAAGGAATTTCATATTTGCTCACAAATGAGTAAAAACCGTCTTCCACCAAGCAACCTTCAACCTTGTTACCGCCAAGAGGATTTGGACGGTCAAGAACCATAAATTGCTTGCCGTTTTCGGCACATGCTTCCATACATACACCCATCGAGCTAATGAATGTGTATGAGCGGCAGCCGTTGTCTTGAATGTCATATATCAAAACATCAATGTCTTTTAGCATTTCAGGTGTTGGCTTATGGCTCTTGCCATATAGCGAATACACCTTTACGCCTGTAGCAGGGTCAACCGAGTTGTCCACTTTGTCGCCGGCATGAATATCACCACGCACACCGTGTTCTGGCGCATATAGAGCCACGAGTTCCACACCTTCGGCTTCTGCCAAGATGTCGACTGTTGACTTCAACTTATTGTCTACTCCGGTAGGGTTAGTCAGCAAACCCACCTTTTTGCCTTTCAATTGTGCAAAGCCGCCTTCACGAAGCACTTCCACACCTGGCTTAACTTGTGCCATTCCCATGAATGACACAAGGCAAACCATTGTCAAAAATATTGATAATTTCTTCATTGCTTTACTTTTTTGCTACTGTTTCTTTTTTACCATATGCTGGGTCAATCTTCTTATCAACAAAGTAGGTAACAATCAATGTTGCAATGCAACATACCATCACCATCCAGAAGAAGTTAATATAGCCCAATGCTTCTTGAATGTATCCGGCCACCATACCTGGCAACAACATACTTGCAGCCATAAACGCTGTACAAATTGCATAGTGCGATGTCTTGAATTCTCCATCTGAGAAATACATCATATATAGCATGTAGGCTGTGAAACCAAAGCCGTAACCAAATTGTTCGATTGAAATGGCTGTTGCAATAATACCAAGATTAGTTGGCTGAGCAATTGCCAAATACACGAATGTAATGCAAGGCAATGTCATACATCCTGCCATTATCCACAACGACTTCTTCAAGCCAAGACGCGACACGAAGATACCGCCAAGTATACCGCCAATTGTCAAGAATATCGTACCGATAGTTCCGTAAGCAATGCCCACGTTGGCTGTCGACATTCCAAGACCGCCAACTGCTGGCGAGTCGACCAAGAATGGCATACATAGTTTCAACAAGAATGCTTCAGGCAAACGGAAGCAAAGCATAAACACAATTGCTAACACCACACCTGGCTTCAAGAAATATGTCCTAATCGAACGGCCGAATTCTGCAAAAATTGCCGATGCATTTACATTTCCTTGAATTGTTGGACGGTCAGCATCTGGCTTTGGTATGATAAACAAGTGATAAACTGTCACCAATGCAAAAATCACAGTTGCCACAATCAAGGTCACTGTCCATGATAGCGGAATGTTGTCATACTCAAGTTCCACCCATCCGGCTATTGCCACAAGCACGCCCTGGCCAAAGATGTTCGACAAACGGTAGAATGTTGAACGGATACCTACAAATTCGGCTTGAGTACCTGTGTCTAAAGCAAGCATATAGAATCCGTCGGCAGCAATGTCGTGTGTAGCCGAAGCAAATGCTGTGATAATAAACAATATCAATGTCACCATAAACATACTCATAGGAGTTGTTTTTGATGTTATTTGTTCTGCGGTTGGAGTTGGCAATGTCAAAACCAATAGTAGGAATGCAACCGCCATAATCACCTGCATTGTCACAGTCCACCATCTCTTGGTCTTCATCACGTCAACAAACGGACTCCAGAATGGCTTAATCATCCATGGAAGGTAAAGAAGACTTGTAAATAATGCCATTTCTCCATTCGGAACACCCATCTTGGCAAACATCATCACCGTAATATTATTCACAAGGAAATAAGGTATACCTTGTGCGAAATACAAAGTTGGCACCCATGCCCAAGGGTTTCTGTATTTTACGTTTTCCATATCTTTTTTTTATTAGTATAATTTATCAATTGATGCGTTAATAAAATAATGTAAAAGGATTTCTTTATAGTCATAACCCTTTTCGCCCATCACTGCGGCACCTATCTGACACAAGCCCACGCCATGTCCCCATCCTGCGCCCTTAAGCACAAACTTTTGAGGGAAACCATCGGCATCTATTTCGTGACGTTCAACAATGAATGCAGAGCTATAGAGATGCGATGGCGACAATGTGCGACGTATGTCAAGTTCCTTGCCGATGGTGCGAGTGAGCTTGTCACCCACAATCTTCAGTTTATATAAGCGGCCGCTTGTGCCTCGTGCCACCGGTTGCAAATCCTTAATCTTGCCATAATCTACTCCCGAGCGGCTATATATAAGTTTGCTTAATTCGTCTTGTGTGTATTCCACCTTCCAGCGGTAGAAGTCTTGAGTCTCTTGGTCGTAGTTGTTTAGCACCTGCGACAATATTTTTGCATCGGTAGTGTTGCAAAAAGCTTTTGGCTTTGTCAAAATCCATTCCTCTGCATTTGCTTCTTTCTGCAAATCTGGGAAGTCGTTTTCGTCTTCTCCATCTCGCTTTGCCACCAAATAAGGATAGTGCTTTGGCTCCCAACAGTTTTCAAACTGTTCGTACACTCCACCGCAACATTTCGAGAAGCGGGCATCACATAATTCTCCACCGTAGGTCAAAACTTTGCCAAAAGTTGCTTCAATTGCCTGACGCACTGTTTCAGTCGATTCGCGAGTTATGCCTTGATAGCGTTGACAATGGTCGTCGGCACACACATCAAAATTAATGTGGTCTTCGCGGTCCCACCATCTTATCACTTCATCTTCGCTTTCTTCTATTGCACAGTAGTCTTCGTTATTTTCATCAATCTTTTGACGCTTTTCAATCTGCGATAGTAACCAGCTTCGCGAAATCACGGCATGCGCCTTCAGCAATTCAAGCGATGCAGTAGCGCTCATCTCCGATGATATCACACTTAGCAAATATTCCTCAATCGAAAGGATATTAACGGCTGTCAGTTTGTTGTTTTCTACTATAATCTTTAATGCGCCTCTGAAAGTTTGGTCTTCCTTTCGTTCCCAATGGAAGTTTACTCCGATTGTCACATCTTTCAAAGTGAACGAACCCTGATTGGCATCTTCGGGCTCAAAATGCACTTCTTCATATAAGGCACCATTCCATTGCACCTTACCATCCACACATATTGCCTTGTGCTCGCCTTCAACAATAGTGCCGTTAACTTTATAATTGCCATTAAAAACAAACGCCAATTCGGCTTTGCTCATAATGCCAACTTTCACTTGAGGTATATTTCCCATATATGTACTTTGATTTAAAGACTCATTACAATTCTGTTTACTATAGTTTGCGCATCGCGTAGCGAGATACTCACCTCTTTATAAATTTGAGTTATATCTTCCGGCTTCAATTTTTCAAAATCAGCCTCTCGCGGCAATGCTATCAATCCGCCCATATCGACCGATGCCGGCGACACCAATATTTGTTCGTCACCCGATGCCCAATAACACTTGGGGCGGTGCTTACTTCGTGGAAACACTATGATTTTCCATCGATTTCCATCATATTGGCAAAGCAAATTGATTTTAGGTTCGTATTCTCCGTCAGAAATCGGCAGATGTCTGTAGAGCAGTTCAAACATTTCAGTCCCCGATTTCACATCATCAGCATCGATTACAAACGCTATCCGTTCCAAACCGCTCACTAAACTCAGTGCCGCATTATCCTTTTTCAACACCTCTTGCTTAGCCGCATTTTCCATATCTGACACAAATGGCATATAACCTTTAAGCCCAGCCTGAAAATGCATATGGTCGGGAGCCGATGCTCCACAATTCGGACCGTTATAAAACAATTCGTAATCCTCCAATATCTGCGCCAACGCCATCATGTCGCCTATTCGGCGACTGATGGCTTGTGCAGTGTGTTGAACGCAAGGAATGGTGAGATGCTTCGGAAAGATTGGGAAGGGATTTACCAGCAATTTATAGTTGGCGTTCCACACAATGTCCAACTGCTCCGACGGACGATTTTCGTCACATAAGAAGCAAGCCCTCTCTTTCACTGAAGCGGCATCAATCTTGGCTGTTGTAGAGGTAATGCGGCCCGCATTATATTGCAAGCGAATATTTGCATCACCCACTTTAAGCATTTTCACTTTCGACTGCTTCAGGGTGTCATATCGCTCCCTGATTTGCGGCCACGATTGCATCTGCAACTGAAAAAACGCCTCAACATCGTCTTTGACGATACTCTTCATCTCCTTGCCGAGAATACCTTAAATTTCTAATTTATTGCTTGTTTGCCTTGTTCATAGCAATACGAGCCTTCAACTCCCATGTGCGGATACGGTCCTTATAGGTGTTGTTGCGGTTCATCTTTTCTACGTCAAGAGCAGCATCGCTGTTGTCGTCCCAACGACGGCACAAATATACCGACTTGTAAACGCGACCAATTTGGTAAATGCGCGACATGTTCAAACCAAGTGCATAGTCTTCACCGTAGTTAGTTGCAGGAAGTTTCACTTCGCGAAGCACTGGAGTGTAGAATGCACGTGGAGCGCCAAGACCATTAATGCGTAGAGCATTGTTGCGGCCATTGTCTGGTGTCCATTCTCTGTGGTCTACTAGGCCTGGAGGAATGATGTTACAGTTGATGTCGGTCAATGTATATGAACCTACCACCATTGCGCAGTTTTGTTCGTAGAATGCGTTAACCATTGTTGACAATGTGTTTTCGTCTTCATATACGTCGTCGCTGTCAAGTTGAACACAGAACTTACCTGCTTGTTCGTGATGAGCAGCAAGGTTCCAGCATGCGCCTACACCTATGTCACCTACAATCATGTGGATAACTTGTGGGTTGTTGCCAAATTGTTCCTTAATGATTTCTGTTGTGCGGTCAGTTGAGCAGTTGTCTACTACAATCACATTAAACTTGAAATCACACTTTTGCATCAATGCGCTGTTGATAGCGTCAGCAATTGTGCGTTCGCGTGTACGAACTGGGATGATTACTGTTGCTTCAACTGGGAAGTTGGTTTCAGTAAATTCAATGTGCTTGAAGTTTGGTTCAAGATAGCCACCAATTTCCTTCAAGTGTTCTGTACATGCTTGTTCCATTTCGATTTGACGGCCACGGTTACGTGGGTCAACATAGTCAAACATCTTTTCGCCGCTCTTACGAGTATCGAGTTCGATATCGCTATATAGGAATTCGTTGATGTGAGTAAGTTCTGCAAATTGCGACAACTTCAAGCGCAAGTCATAAAGACCAGCAAATTGATAGTCGGCCTTCATTGCTGCAACTGCCTTCTTATAGCATTCTGAGCAGAATAGAAGCACTGAACCAAAGTCGAAGTCATCACGAAGGCTACCGAATTGGTAGTCGATAACTGGAGCCTTGGTGCTTGTTGGCAAACCTTCTTCGCTATAGTGGTCGCCGTTATAGTGGTCAGCGTAAACCATACCGCTAAGAGTATCACTTGCAATTTTCACCATGCGGTTCAATGCGAATGGACCAAATTTCAAATTGTCATACTTTTGATAGTAAAGGACGAAGTCGCTGTCAGCCTTTTCTGCAATCGCCTTCATTGTCTTGCTTGAAGTCAATCCGTCAATTTTGATTACTTCACAGCCTTCTACACTACCTTCTACGCCTTCAAGTTGAAGCAAGTAGATTTTCTTAACCAAAGGGTTAGATTTCAATTCTGCTACTGTACCAGCCACTTGTTGTGCATCAGCAAATGGGATAAAGCAATTAATTGTTTGTGCCATAGTTTTTTGTTTAAGTCAATTTATATTTATAATTATTATTTTTTTATTTCTTCGAGAAGAAGTCAAGCACTTGTTTCATCATCACATTGCGGCTCGACTGACATTCTATTGTTTCAAATGGGAAACCTGCCACCACTGTGCGATAATTTCCTTTATCGTTTGCAATACCTGCAGGAATATTGTTTTCGCCATATCGGAACACGGTGTAACCACCTTCGCCACTTGCTATGACTCCGTCAGGCGATTCCACACAGTACAAACGGTCGTTAAGCGTGTGACTAAACACATATTCTGTGCCATATGTCAATTGCTTATAAGGAGTTGCTACCGTATAAACTCGGCCATCGGTTGACGCACGCCCCACACGCCACTTGTATCCAAGCACTTCGCTGGCAAATTTTTGTTCAGTTTCGCCCGATGAGATTCCGTCCCAAACATCGCTTGCCACATTTGCACCTGTCACCATCACATTACCGCCTTGGGCTGTGTATGCTGTCAGCGCAGCCATCAATTCTGGTGTATAAATCTTATAGCGATTAGGCACTGCGCCTCGGCCTACTACAATCTCTTTTTGTTTACCGAAAATCATGTCTACTGCAAAGTAGCCGTTCAAAGAAATTCCCGATTCAACAGCCTTCACACTTGCCGAAACAAACGAATAACCTGCTTCCATTATCGATTCGCCGTGAACGCATGGGTAATCGAATGTGTTGCCGGCAATCACGTCTTTTTCATAATTCGAATGGCTACCGCCAAATCCTGCTGTACCGTCGTCCTTCCATGGAATGTTTCGGCGATATTCAAATTGTGCACCAATGTGCGAAATGTCGTATTTAAACGGAACTCCCGAGTCCATGCCATGCAAAAATCCCGCATAACAACTGTCGCCCTCGCCTATCACAAACGAATCAGGAGCCGAGATTCGAGTAAAACCGTTAACCACCATCACTGTGCCCTTTGAATCCTTTGCCATGCCCAAAGCAAGCACTTCTGAGTCAAAACTGCGACCACCCTGATTCATAGCCACAATCTTGAAACTATGCATTTCGTTGTCGGCAATCTTAACATCATGTTTCAATTCTGTTGTCACAGCCACTTCACGGAAAGCACCCTTACCAACTCGCTCAAGCACAACATAACGTTCTGCCTTGGCATTATCGCATTGAGTGTCTTCAGTAGGCTTCCATGACAACTGATAGTTGCCATTACCCTGGTCGGTAATCGCAAATGAATTAACAGGCAACGGTTGCACCATATAATCGCGGCCATCGCGCTTGCTTATGAATTCAAGCATACCCTTATAGATGGCACGGCTAACAACGAAACGGAATGTTGGGTCCAAACCGTAGCGCATATCTGCAAAGTTTTGATGCGACAATAGTTCAAGAAGCATAGTTGGCACCTCAGGAACTCGTGCTTCGTAGTATGACTTGTCCCACATGCCGCGGCGCATCCATTCTGGTTCAAAGTGTGCGCGAATATCGTTACATATATTGGTCGATATAGCATTTGTCAACAAGCGAGAGTAGCCTCTTGGAGTACCATCTGCATATTTGCCGTAACGCTGACTCATGTAGATGCCCAATGTGCCCACAATGCTATCATTAGGAGTCATTCCGGCATCGGTGTGGAAGGCAAATGCCAAATCCACAGGTATGTTCAAACCGGCACGCTTTGGAAGCACCTTTGAACCGCCTGCAAGCCAGTTTACCCATTCTGCTCTACTTTGGTAGTCGTCGTTGTAATCATTTGTAAGTTTCGATCTGGTGTAAACAGAGTCAGGAGCACCTGCCCATTGCAACCAATAGCGTGAACCTTCGGTGAATCGTGGATAGTTAGATGTCATGTACGGATAATCTATCTCTTCGTCATACACGTACTTAACCTTTTCTCCCTCTTCAGGCTTCTTAACTCGGCGGGCAATGTTACCCATACCGCCGCCCACCTTCACTGCATCGGCTGTGATTACACCCTTTTGAGCCGATTCATTAGAAAGTTCCACAACGTTGCTGTTAACGCCTTTCTTCAACGGATAATGGCCAAGATATATCCAAGTGCCGCCACCCATGCGTTGATTAACCTTAATAGTCTTTTTACCGTCAAGGTAATTGATAGTGTAAACAGCATCTTCAACACTTGTTGGCAATGTCTTGTACGACACATACACAGCATATTCGCCATCTTCTGGCATTTCTACGCTCCAGCGTGCCACCGACTTATTTTCACCCTTCTTCACTGCTGCCACCTTTCGGTATGAGCCTTCAGCAAATGGGTTTTCAAAATCCACATAAAAATCTTTTTTCCATGCAAAGCCGGCACCTTCACCCGCTTGCCATGATTCTGCGCCATTCGCTTCTGCATATGTGGCTTGAGCCTTGCCGCCATCATTATCAACAAGCACCTCAAATGTGTGGATGTCGCGGTCGCGTGGACTCATAACATAAGCACCTGCGTTCTCAAGCATAGGCATCAAGAACGGCATTACATACGATTGTGTGTAAAGGTCCTCAACAGTCTGATTCAAACGTGCTCGCTGCCATTCCCAGCGATTAATCTTTGGCTCGAAATACCATCCGTGGCTCTGCCATAGGGCTATGACATTTCCGCTTAATCCTTGCTGATAGTTGTGGTTTGCGTCAAGAATAGTAATAAACTCATCATTTTCGCGGGCATACTTCTTGCTATACCCCATCAAGTAATTTGATATATCGTTGCCGTTAATATCTAAAGCAACCTTATATTTTGAATACTTCTTTCCTGCAGCATCCTTAAGATTCTTCTTCAGAAGTTCTATGTCGGCTTTGCTAAAAGGCACATCACCGTAAGTGTCGCTCAAACTAATTGCCAACACCTTACGTCGACTATCTGCATCGATTTTTTTAACCGAAACTTTACCTATGCCCATTTTCGCAGGCACACTTTGGGCCAACACTTCTGTTGCCTTAAGCAATGTTGCTTCATCAAGCTGCTTGGCACTTATCGTCACAGGCTGCAACGCTATTGCCCCTGCCATCACCGCGCCAGCAAGACACGATACAAAATTCTTCATCTGTTTAGTTTTCAATTAAGCTTAATTTCAAGGCCTTTGTTATGGTATTTTACACGACTTGCCTTACTGCAAAAATAATATAATATTTCGTATAAATAAGCATGATTTCATCTAATTTTTAAGCGATAAAGATTTTTTAATACTTGAATACATTTTTTTGATAATTAAGCACAAAAAACAAGCCCGGCGTTCTTTCAAAACACCGGGCTTGTAACTTTATTTTCAACCACCAACTACTTGTTCATCAAATAATTAAGTGCCGATTTCATAAGAGTTTTTTGACTTTCGCCACACTTTAATGCTTCGATAGGGAAACCTATCACCACTGTGCGATAGCCTTGCATTTCGCATGCAACACCAGCCGCCATATTATTGTCGGCATATTGCACGATGGTTATACCGTTCTTGCCACTTGGCAAGATTCCGTCAGGCGACTCCACACTATAGATTTTTTCATTTGGTTTTGGGCAAAACTCACTTATCCACCCGCGCTTAAAGCACTTATTTGCAGTCTCAAGCATATACACCTTGCCCGACGCTTCGGCTTGACTCATACGCCATCTGTAGCCCAACACTTCCTTTGCAAAAGTCTTTTCGTCTTCGTTAGCATTAGTCTTATCCCAAATGTCGGCTCCCACATACGAACCGCTCATCAAAACGTTTCCTCCGGCCGATGTATATTTCTTAATAGCTTCAACCAATGCTGGGGTGAATATCTTATACCTATTTGGCATTGCTCCGCTACCCAACTGAACCTCTTTCTGCTTGCCAAAAATGAAATCCACCACTGGATATGCCGACATCGACAAACCATCCTCAACCGACTTAACACTTGCACTTACAAAACTATAGCCTGCCGCAAGAATCGACTCTCCGTGCACCGAAGCATAGTCGAATGTGTTGCCGGCTGTCACCTTTGTTTCATAGTTTGTGTCACTCGCTCCGAATCCCGACGAATCATCGTCATACCAAGGTTCGCTGCGACGGAACTCAAACTGCGGACCAACGTATGAAATATCGCTTATGTAAGGCACGCCAGAGTCCTTACTGTCGATAAATCCGGCCAACTGGCCTTCACGACGGTTCGATTCAAACCAATCAGGCGCCGACACTCTCGTAAAGCCATTAACCACCATCACCATGCCCTTTGATTCTGGAGCCAAGCCTAAAGCCAAAGTTTCCGAGGCAAAACTGCGGCCACCGGCATTTAAGGCAACTATCCTATAGCTATGCACCTCATTGTCGCCTATCGTAACTGCATATTCTGGTGTTTCTACCACTGCAATTTCTTTGAAAGCGCCACCGCCTATTCTTTCTTCCACTATATATTTTGTAGGCATCGCTCCACCTGCCACTTGCTTATCGGCAGTAGGCTTCCACATCAATTTAAAGGCATTGTCACCGGTTGAAACTATAGCAAACGAATTCACCGGAAGAGGTTGCACCACATAATCGCGGCCGTCACGATTTGCCAAGAATTCAAGCATACCTTTGTAAATGGCACGACTCACGGTGAAACGGAACGATGGGTCCAAACCATATTTCATGTCAGCAAAATTCTGGTGCGACAGTAACTCAAGAAGCATACATGGCACTTCGGGCACTCTTGCTTCATAATACGACTTATCCCACATGCCACGACGAGTCCAATTTGGTTCAAACTCTGCCCTGACATCGTTCACAATATGAGTAGAGATGGCATTTGTCAGCAAGCGAGAATAGATTCTTGGTGTACCGTTGGCATAGTCGCCAAATTCCTTAGTCATATAAATACCCAATGTACCTATAATGCTGTCGTTAAGCGTAGTACCCGCATCGCTATGAAATGCAAACGACAAATCAACCGGAATATTCAAGCCTTCACGTTCTGGCAATACTTCAGAGCCGCCGGCCAACCAGTTAACCCACTCAGCACGGCTTTGATAGTCATCATTATAGTCGTTATACAACTTCGATTTTGTATAAACCGAGTCTGGAGCACCTGCCCATTGCAACCAATAGCGTGAGCCTTCAGTAAATCTTGGATACTTACTCAATTTATAGTGATAATCGATTTCTGGGTTGTAGCTATAGTTCACCTTTTGGCCTTCGGCAGGTTTCTCTACGCGACGTGCCACGTTGCCCATACCGCCACCTATCTTCACAGCGTCGGCTGTCACTACACCCTTCTGTTTCGACAAGTTGGTTAGCACTACCACGTCTTTATTTTCGCCTTTCTTTAGCGGGTAATGGCCCAAATAAATCCAGGTGCCTCCACCCATGCGCTGATTCACTTTTATGGTGCGGCTTCCCGATAGGCTATTGATTGTGTATGTAGCATCAGACACACTCTTTGGTAAACTCTTATACGACACATACACAGCATATTCGCCGTCTTCAGGCATCGTTGCGCTCCAGTGCGCCGACGAAACCTTACCGGCCTTCTTTGTAGCCTTCACCTCACGATAAGAACCTTCTGCAAACGGATTTTCGAAAGCCACATATTGGTCACGCTTCCAAGCAAAACCTGCTTCTTTTCCTGCCTTCCATTTTTCGCCATTAACAGTTTCCGCATACGATGATTGCGACTTTGCGCCATCGTTGTCGACAACGATTTCAAAGTTGTGCACATCGCGTTCGCGAGGACTCATTACATAAGCACCAGCATTTTCAAGCATAGGCATCAAAAATGGCATCACATACGACTGAGTATACAAGTCTTCTACAGTTTGCCACACTCGAGCACGCTGCCATTCCCAACGGTCGAGTTTTGGCTCAAAATACCAGCCATGGCTTTGCCATAGCGCTATGATATTGCCGTCAAGGCCCTTGCCATAATGGCGATTTGCATCTTGAATTTCAACAAAATTGCCTGGCTTGCGCGCAAACTTTTTGTCGATTTCAGGCAAATATTTCTCTATGGCCACGCCCTTAATTGTAACATTCACCTTATAATCGGCATACTTGCCGCCCGACACTTCCTTTAATTGCTTCTTCAAGGTTTCTACCGTAGCAGCCGTAAAAGGAACATCGGCATAAACGCTATTGCAATCAAAGGTAAGAGTCTGATTTGACTCATCAGCCTCTACACTAACCACTTTAGCACTACCAATGCCCATCTTTGGGGGAACTGTAGTCTTTAAAACAGAAGTGGCCTTATCGACCAATTCTTCACTCAAAGTTTGCGCTTGCAATGATTGCATAAAACCGTTTGCAACACACGCAACTGCCAATAACGACAAAATAATTAGATGCTTCTTCATTTTCAATATTAGATTTAAACGCCGAAAATAATTACGGCATTTTTACATTTTTTCGCTTTAGCAAATTTAATACAAATATTCTATTCCTCATAAAAAAAATGTCTGCCAAAATTCAGCAGACACTATAAATTACTTATTATTCTTAATCACTCAACTTCATTGTCATTATGAAAATGCACAATTCCTGGCATTGAGCGTTGAATTATCTTCTTAATTTCTACCCCGTAATAATCGGCCACCTCACACAATATTTCGCTATAGGTGCACGCTACAGAGCCCACGAAACATATAGGATAATCCTTATAATCATATTGCAACAGATTGCGACTAAAGAATCGCATAAACTCGTTCTTTATAAGTTCTCGCACATATTCATTGTCCAAATGTTCGCTCAAGAAAAACGAATAGGCACTCAACGAACGGTTGGCATTCGGATTATTATACACCTCATCCATAACAGTGTTTGGAGTAGCCCCGCAGCGTTCAAAAAATAGCGATGTCAAGTCGGCCGGAGCTAAATTCTTCAGGCAATCGCCCAAAAATATTCTACCCAACGCAGCACCACTTCCTTCATCGCCAAGAATATAACCCAGCGAGCGCACGTTTTTAACTATGCTATGACCATCATACAAACACGAGTTGGAACCTGTGCCCAAAATGCATGCCAGCCCCGGCTCATTCACAAGCAAACCTCTTGCTGCACCAAGCAAATCGCTCTCCACTGTGGTAGGAGTCTTAAATTGTGCAACAAGCGACGATTCGATTATCTTCTTTTTTTCGTCACTCGTACATCCCGCGCCGTAAAAGTATATATGGTCCCATCTACGCTTGAAAAACTCTTTAGGCAATGCCAAACGAATAATGTGACTTATCTCCCTTCTTGTCAAAAAGAAAGGATTCAATCCGTCGGTAATGGCATGCGAAACAATTTCATTTCCATCCACAAGACTCCATTCCGTTTTTGTCGTGCTACTTTCTGCAATTATCTTCATCGCCTACGATTGTTCATGTATTGATTGATTATCAGCAAAAGTAATCATTTTTAAATAGTTAACAATGTACTTACACCCAAATTACATATTATTTAATGCATATTTACATTTATTAACCTACAAAAATCAGCAAATCGACAAAAGATGCGATTTTATTGAGTTAACAAATGTTACAGTGTGCTAATTTTAATTAACGGCCACTTAAAGCCTCAATATACACTAATAATGCGAATATACCGACAACGAGACGAGCCATAAAAAAAGGAGGACTAATCGTCCTCCTCAACATATAGTTTTACAGATCTTTAGTTCACTTTAGAATCAATAAACTTAACAAAGTCTTTAAACTCTACAGGGTCATACAAACGTGTAGTGTAGATAATCTTACCATTTTCGTCAATCAGCACATTGCGAGTAACTCCAGCCTCTTCAAGCGCATATTTCTTGAAAATCTCAGCGCCTGGGTCTAAAGCCATAGGATAAGTCACCCCTATGGTTTCAACAAAATGCACAACCTTTTCTATAGGCTCATCTCTGTCAATACCTATAAGCATAAACTTTGGATTGTCTTTATGTTGTTGCCAAATATCGCTTTCAATAAACGGCATTTCTTCACGGCACACTCGGCACCAACTGGCTGTGAATTGCAACATCACCACCTTGCCACGCAAATCCGACAATTTCACAATTTCGCCTGTTATCGTCTTTGCAGTGAAATCTGGCGCTGTGTCGCCCACTTGAACTATAAAACCATGTTCATCTGCAACTTCTACAATTTGCGACTCTTGCTTCTGACCACATGAAATCAACGACACCATAAGCGCCGCAAACATCAATAGCATTTTAACTGTCTTCATATAGTATCGATTTTTGTGTTATCCATTTTTTCCCAAAGTTACAAGAAAAAAATAAAGAAACAATATCTTATCATAATTTTTATTCATTTCACGAGTTGAAAAATAAAAAAAACGAGGAATAGCGTTCTATTCCTCGTTTTTTCTCTATTTATATCTATGCTTTAATTAATAAACATAAACATTGCGCTTGAATTGTTAGCAGCATCTGATAGACACATATAGATGCAACTTGCCAAACCAATCAAAATAATGCCTAATGTAGTAATAATCAAAGCCAACTTTTCGCTGCATGCAACCTTAAACGAAGGTATCACACACTCATCTTGCTTAATAAACATTGCCTTTACAACCAACAAATAGTAGTAAAGCGAAATGATTGTATTAACCAATGCGATAAGCACCAAGATGTAGATTGCCACACTGCCTGTGCTGCAAGCGCCAACAAAGATGAAGAACTTGCTGAAGAATCCGGCAAACGGAGGAATACCAGCCAAAGAGAACATTGCCAGCATCATTGAGAATGCCAACCATGGGTTGGTTTTAAACAATCCGTTATAGTCGTCCATATTCACCTTGCCAGTCTTGTTTTCAATAGCGGCAATTACGCCAAAGGCTGCCAAGTTAGAGAAAACATAAACCAACACATAGAACATCAACGAAGCAAGACCCACTTCGCTTGCTGCCACTACACCAAGCATAATGTAACCAGCCTGCGACACTGATGAGAACGCCAAGAAGCGCTTCAAATCGCGTTGACGAATTGCAAACAAGTTACCTACAGTGATTGTCAATACTATCAATGCATAAAGCACCCATTCCCATACTGCGCTGTAAGCCGAGCCAAACACTTGCGCCAATATCACAAGAAAGGCAAATGCCGACGCACCCTTTGAGATAACCGACAAATATGATGTAACTGCTGTTGGCGCTCCTTGATAAACATCGGCTGTCCACAAGTGGAAAGGGACAAGCGACAACTTGAATCCCACACCCGAGATAACAAATACCAATGCTACTACCAACAAGGCCGACTTTTGGCCCATGATGTTAACAGCAATATCATTGAAGTATAGCGAGCCGCCCAATGCATACACAAACGACAAACCTAACATAAAGATTGCCGATGAGAACACTGCAGTAAACATATACTTGGCTGCCGCTTCGTGGCTTTCATAGTACTTCTTATCGAAGGCTACAAGAGCAGCAAGTGGCAACGATGCTGTTTCAAGACCAATAACAAACAATAGGAAGTGGCGTGCCGATATCATTAGATACATACCCAACAACGTAACTAGCAACAATTCATAGAATTCGCCGCGACGTACCGAAACAAATTCCGAATTTGCCCATTGTGTTGCTTGTATGAGCACAATTAGCATACCCGCATTCAAGATGAACTTCATAGCATATGTTGCTGCTGTTTGTTCATACATTCCTGCAAAGGCTGTGCCTGTGCCGCTCATCCAAATATTGGCTACAGTAAACAATGCGAATGCCACGCATGTGAAAATCGACAACGATGATTGCGCCTTCTTAGGCAAGAAAGTGTCGAAAAGGAACACTAGCAGGAACACTAATAGCAATCCTAGTTCCTGTGGCATCATTAAAAATTGAGAATAATCCATCTTTATATTTTCCTGTCTTTAATTCAACACTTAATTTATTACATCCATGGCAATGGTTGACCAATTGTTGCCAAAATACCATCATATATGCCGCCTGGCATAAAGGTATCCTTAATCATTGTCGCAAAGAAGTCTGGGAAGCAACCAATAGCGGCTACTGCCAATATCAACACGATTGTTGCAAAGCGTTCGTGCCATACTGCGTCGGTCAATTCCAAATGATGAGGGTCTTGAACCTTGCCATATAGCAACTTGCCAACTACGCGTAGGATATAAACTGCAGTCACAACAATTGAGCTGCATGCAATGATTGTGAACACGCGGTGGAATGTGTCGGAATTTTGGAACGAACCGATGAAGATTGTCATTTCTGACACGAAACCACTCAAGCCTGGCAAACCTAACGAAGCCATACCGGCTACAACGTAGCAAACACCAAGATATGGCATGATTTGCATCAAACCGCCCATCTTGCGAATGTCACGTGTGTGAGTACGACCGTAAATCATACCAATCAATGCAAAGAACAACGCTGTCATCAAACCGTGTGACAACATCTGCATTACAGCACCTGTCATGGCTGTGGTGTTATACATCAAAATTGCAAACAACACCAAGCCACAGTGGCTAACTGACGAATATGCATTGATATATTTCAAGTCGCTTTGTACGCATGCGCTGAATGCACCGTAAACTACTGAAACGCCTGTCAAAATCAAGAAAATCCATCCCAATTCGTGTGCTGCATAAGGCATCAAGTAGATTGCTATACGGAAACATCCGTAACCACCAAGTTTCATCAACACACCTGCGTGAAGCATTGATACTGCTGTTGGGGCTGATGCGTGACCGTCAGGCGACCATGTGTGGAATGGGAACATTGCACCCAACACACCAAAGCCTACAAATACGGCTGGGAACAACCACATTTGCCATTCGTGAGGAATTGCATTATTTTGTGCAATTTCCACAATGTTCATGGTCAAAGCATTCACGTCGGTTGCTGAGTGGAAATAGATACCAATCAAACCAAGCATCAAGAACGCCGAACCGCCCATCAACATCAATGTCAACTTCATTGCTGAATAGTTCTTGTTGCCGCTTCCCCATACGCCGATTAGCAAATACATCGGAATCAACGCCACTTCATAGAACATGAACATTGTGAACAAGTCGATTGAAATGAAGAATCCGAATACGCCTGTCGACAATAGGAAGAACCACAAGAAATATTGTTTTGGCAACGGATTGATTGTCCACGACGCAAACACGCCGGCAAACACAATGAATGCCGAGAGGACTATCATCACCACCGATATACCATCAACGCCAAGAGCCAAGTGAATATTAAATGGCGCATACCATACCCAAGTGCCTGTCATAACCATCTCATCGGTTACACCAGCGGCACGTATCTGTAAGAATTCCATTACAAGATATACCGCCAATACCATCAAGGCTGTTGCACCTGTAACTACAACGGCTCTAATTGCCTTCATGCTTTTGCAGAAAGCCAATCCCCCTAATACCAATAGAGGAATTATTACGAAATAAATTAATATATTAGACCAAATCATAATTCTTTACCGTTGCGTTTAGATTAGACATAGTACTGAAATTACAACTAACAACAACGCACCCACCAAGTAAACCCATACATAGTTTTGGATATTTCCTGATTGGAACTTGCGGATTGCAAACGATGCCCAATTAGTGATGTTTGCAAACATATTCATTGCACCGTCAATGATTGCACGGTCGAACCATGCGATTGGACGGCATATGGTTTGGAATATCACGTTATGTGTAATAAACATGTAAAGTTCATCCATATAGAAGCGCTTGTTGGCTGCTATCCATAGTCCACGTGCTGCATTTGCCATCTTAGCTGGCTTATCGTTCTTCTTGAAATAAAGAACTGTTGCCAAAGTGATACCAATCAATGCAACCACTGTGCTCGAAATAATCACTGTCCAATCGTGACCAGCATGTAGTGGTTCGTGATTCCATGTGATGTATTCTGAGAATGGCAAGAAACCAATCACACATGTTGCAATCGACAAAATAATCAATGGCAATGTCATCACCAATGGTGCTTCAGATGGAGCGTGGTGACCATGTGCTTCATAGTCTGGCTTATCCCACCAGAATACCAAATAATACATGCGGAACATGTAGAACGCTGTCATACCTGCAACCATCGACATCCACAAGCCCCACCACATGTTGTTAGCATATGCTGCAACAAGGATTTCGTCCTTTGAGAAGAAACCTGCAAATGGGAAGATACCTGAAATTGCAAGACAGCCGATTAAGCATGCTATGCTTGCAATTGGCATATACTTGTGAAGGCCACCCATCTTGCCACTTTCGTTTGAGTGAACACGATAGATTACTGCACCTGCCACCAAGAACAAACATGCCTTAAACATTGCGTGTGTAAACAAGTGGAACATTGACGCCATATAACCTACACCTTCGTGCATTTCTGGGCGAGCAACACCCAAAGAGGTTATCATGAACGCAATCTGTGAAATGGTTGAGAATGCCAATATACGCTTAATATCTGTTTGTGCGCAAGCAATTGCTGCCGCATAGAATGCTGTGAATGCACCCACTACGGTAATAACCACCAACGAACCTTCAGCTATCAAATACAATGGGAACAAACGTGCCACCAAATAAACACCGGCAACAACCATTGTTGCTGCGTGGATAAGTGCTGACACTGGTGTTGGACCTTCCATCGCGTCTGGCAACCAGATGTGCAATGGGAACATTGCGCTCTTACCAGCACCGCCAATGAAGATGCATGTCATTGCCCAGCATAGAACCGAGCAGCCCATGAATGTTGTGCCGTGCATTGATGCCAATACCGATTGCTTTCCGTTGATTAGAGTATCGAAATCGAATGTTTGTGTATAGTACGACAAAATCAAGATACCAATCAAGAAACCAAGGTCGGCAAAACGTGTAGTGATAAACGCCTTCTTCGATGCATGAATTGCTGCAGGATCAGTATAGTAAAAACCAATCAACAAATAAGAAGACACACCCACAAGTTCCCAGAAGATATACATTTGGAAAATGTTGGTCGATAGCACCAAACCAAGCATTGAGAATGTAAACAAGCTCAAGAATGCATAGTAGCGTTGGAAACCGTGCTTAGCATTGCCTTCGGCTTCGTGCGCATACTTAATCAAGTGCGCATCGTCCATATATCCGTTACTGTATAGGTGAACCAAGAACGAAATAGTGGTTACCACAATAAGCATCATTGCTGATATTGGGTCAAGATATATACCCAAGTTAATTGAGAAACCCTCAGCAATTTGAGAGAAATCCAACCATACGGCGTCCAACACCTTGATTGGCTCCAAACTGCCACTTGCAAAATATGTAAGTGCGGCTGTGTAACCAATCACAAGGCATGCGCCAAGGCCAATAGTTCCTAGAGTACCAGCGACCTTCTTACTCAATTTTGTTGTCATCAAGCCCAAGAATAAGAACATTACTATTGGGATGATTAAAATTGCTATTAAATATGAATATTGTCCTGCCATACTCCTTAAAATTTCATTTTAGTGATTTCCTTGATGTCAACGTCTTTCACCTTGCGGTAAACATTGATTACGATAGCAAGAGCCACTGCAGTTTCGGCTGCGGCAATAGCTATGGCAAACAATGAGAAGAACATACCTTCTAATTGACCTGGAAACAAGTAAGTGTTAAACACAGCAAAATTGATATTTACAGAGTTAAGCATCAACTCAAGCGAAATCAAAATTGCAATCATATTCTTACGGGTGATAAACCCATACACACCACAGCCAAACATGATAAGGCTAGGTATAAGATACATAAGCAAAGTTAGTTCCATGTGTTCTTATTATCTTTTACGGGCTATCACAATGCCTCCGATTATACATGCCAACAACAACACACTCACTGCTTCGAATGGCAACAAATAGCCAAACTTATCAGTGCTTAACAATGCGTGACCTATCTTTTCCACAGTGAGGTCAAAAGTGCCCAATGTGGCGCACGCCATTTTGCATTGCTCCACCAAAGCATAGCCACACACTAACACTCCGGCTAAAGCTGCGCTCAAGCCAAGCCACTTCTTTTCTGAAGTCAATGGCTGTGCTTTTGCTTCAGGACGGTGTGTAAGCAAAATTGCAAACACAAACAACACCAAGATGCCGCCTGCATAAACCGCTATTTGAACTGCTCCCAGAAATTCATATCCAACTTGGAAATAAACCCCTGCTGTTGCAAGCAATACAAACAACAAATATGTTGCAGAACGCAAAATCTTGCTTGTTGTAACCGTCAGCACAGAAAATACGATAATCGCCAATGCGATTACGAAATACATAATGATATTTCCTACTGAATCCATATTTATTATTATTTCTTATTTTTATGCCTTCTTGGCTTTGATTACGGCTTGCATGGCTTGGAATTTTGTCATTTCTGGCTTTTCGGCCACCATCTTTTCAATGGCTTCTACATCTTCCTTAACCAATTTAACCTTCATAACCTTGCCATTTGGAGCCTCAACTTCCATTTCAACCTTATCTTCAGCTGGAGCCGCAACAGGCGATGCTGCAGGTTCGGCCTTTGGAGCTGCTACTGGGGCTGGAGCTGGTGCTTCCTTCTCTGGTAGATAGTTCAATTGTTTGACTAACTTTTCACGAGTATAAACCGATTGTTCAAACTCGTTTGAGAACTTGATTGCCTTTGTTGGGCAATTTGTAACGCATAGCATACAGAAGGTACAGCTGCCAAGATCATACATATACTTGTCGAGCTTCTTCTTTTTCTTTCCGTCGGGCATGTCCACCATCTTTGTTTGAATGTCGATAGTGCCATTTGGGCAGCTCGTCTGACATATGCCGCACGCTATACACTTGTGTATACCTTCTGCATTATAGTCGAATTCAAGAGTTGCTCTAAATCTATCGGCAATCTTTAGCGTTGCCCTGTTTTCTGGATATTGCTCAGTAACCTTTGGGGTCACCAACTCTTTTCCAGTCACCTCTAGACCCTTCACAAGGCTTACTATTGCCTTAAAAAGAGAAGAGAAATACTCCTTAATTGTCATAGAATAAGATAATCTATAAAAATAGTTCTACACTGTTTAAATTTTCTTTGCTTTTCAATCTGCCGAGATCTCCCGTCTGTGCCGAAAGACAGCAGCCGACCGATTATTTTTCTACCTGACCGCCCAAGATATCGAGCAATTCGGTAGTAATACCCTGTTGACGCAATTTGTTGTACTCCAAGCGTAGGCTTTCAAGCAACTTGTTTGCATTATCGCTTGCACTTTGCATTGCCATGACGCGCGCAGCGTTTTCGCTCGCAATGTTTTCGGTAAACACCTCTTGCATTGTCGACGCAATGTGCAATGGCAATATGCTGTTGAAGATTGCATTTGGATTTGGTTCAAACAAGCACGAACTATTGGCGGCGCTTGCATCGGCTGTACCACTTAGAGCCTCATAACTTACCGGAATGAGCTGCTCTTGATACAGCACCTGCTTGCTTACCGATTTAAAGTGCATGTACACCAAATCAACCTTATCCACCTGGCCACTCAAGAACGCATCTTTAAGCGACTGTGTGAACTTGCCTATTACCTCAGTGGTACTTCGGGTGTCTACTCCTTCAAAAGTCTTCACCTCAAGCTTTGCTGACGCAATCTTTCTTGCAGCACGTGCCAATTTACGACCCACAGGATATATCTCGATGTCCACATTGTCACCATAGGCCTGCTTGTAGGCTTCAATGATTTCAAGCAGTTTCTTAAAGATGTTGATGTTGTAGGCACCACACAAACCATCGTCTGAGCCAAATACCACTACTCCAACCTTCTTTACCTCACGCTCATCAATCAGCGGTGATGTGAACTCGCCTTCGGTAGCAAGCAAATGCCCTATTACCGACTGCACAAGTTTGCGATAAGGCAACAACTTTTTCAAGCCTTGTTCTGCCTTATGCATCTTGGCGGATGAAATCATCTTCATGGCACCCGTAATCTTTCCTGTCGATGCCACCGAGCCGATTCGTCCTTTTAATTCACGTAATGTTGACATATCGTTAAATCTCCTTTATCTTAACACTTATGTGCTTTAAGCATTAATATTTTCCTGCCACTTCTGCCGCTACTGCCTTAATCTTTGACTCGATTTCAGCATTTAGCACACCAGCCTTCAATTGGTCGAGAACGTCGGCTTGATGTTTTGCGTGCAATAGTTGCAAGAATAGTTTTTCGAACTCTGCCACCTTGTCCAATGGCACACGCTCAAGCAAACCGTTAACGCCGCAGTATACCACAGCCACTTGTTCTTCAACCAACATTGGAGAATATTGTGCTTGGATTAGCAAACGTTCGTTCTTACGGCCGCGGTCAATGGTGCGTGCTGTTACCGGGTCGATATCGCCACCAAACTTGGTGAACGATTCCAATTCACGGAACTGAGCTTGCGCAATCTTCAATGTACCCGCAACCTTTTTCATCGATTTGATTTGAGCATTACCACCCACACGCGACACCGAAATACCCACGTTGATTGCTGGGCGTACACCTTGGTTAAACAATCCTGATTCCAAGAAAATCTGACCGTCGGTAATCGAAATCACATTGGTAGGGATATATGCTGAAACGTCGCCGGCTTGAGTTTCAATAATAGGAAGAGCTGTCAACGAACCGCCACCCTTCACCATTGGGCGAAGCACTTCTGGCAAGTCGTTCATTGATTCTGCCACCTTTTGGTTATCGATAATCTTTGCAGCGCGCTCCAACAAACGAGAGTGCAAATAGAAAATGTCGCCTGGATATGCTTCACGACCTGATGGACGCTTCAAGATTAGTGAGATTTCGCGATAAGCAACTGCTTGCTTCGACAAGTCATCGTACACGATTAGAGCGTCGCGACCTGAATCACGGAAATATTCACCAATTGCAACTCCGGCAAACGGTGCATAATAGCGCATCGCAGCACTGTCGGCTGCTGTTGCTGCTACTACCACTGTGTAAGGCATCGCTCCGTTAACAGTCAATTGGTTTACAATCGACGCCACTGTTGATGCCTTTTGGCCGATGGCAACATATATACAATACACAGGCTTTCCTGCTTCATAGTTAGCCTTTTGGTTAATGATGGTATCGATGGCTATGGCTGTCTTACCGATTTGGCGGTCGCCAATGATAAGCTCACGCTGACCGCGGCCTATTGGCACCATTGAGTCGATTGCCTTGATACCAGTTTGAAGTGGTTGCTTCACCGGTTGACGGAAAATTACACCAGGAGCCTTACGTTCCAATGGCAAACGAATAAGGTTGCCATCGATTGGGCCCTTGCCGTCGATTGGGTTACCTAGCACATTGATTACACGGCCAAGCAAACCTTCGCCAACTGGGATTGAAGCGATTTCACCTGTGCGGCGCACCTTCATGTTCTCATTGATTGAGTTTACATTGTCAAGAAGGATTACACCCACATTGCTTTCTTCGAGGTTCATCGCAACACCGGTTACGCCATTCTCAAATTCCACAAGCTCATTAGCTTGCACATTCTCAAGGCCATACACGTGTGCCACACCGTCGCTCACTTCAAGCACCGTACCCACTTCCTCAAACGACACTTTTGAATTTACGTCGTTGAGTTCTTGCTTTAATATATCTGATATTTCACTTGGGTTTATCATCTCGCTATATTAGCTTAGGAGTTTTAAACGCAATTTTTTCAATTCATTCTTAACCGAAGCATCGAGAATGACCGAGTCGACCTTAACCACAAATCCGCCTATCAAGTCGGCATCGATGCTGGTTGAAATCTCAAGACTACGGCCATCAAGATAATTCTCGACAGTTGCAGTTATTTCCTTTATTTTTTCGTCAGGTAATTGGCATGCCGTTACAATTTCCACTTGCGATATTTTGCAAGCTTCGCGATACAGCTTCACATAGGCCAAAGCCATTGAGTGCATCAGTGTTATACGGTTATGCTTATTTACCAGAAATATGAACTTATCGAGAGAACCGTTTTCTTGAGCTCCGGAAGCCTTTAAAAGCACTTTTTCCTTATCCTCGATAGCTATAAACGGATTGTCAACAGTTGATTTCAAACCATCTACTGTGGCATAGCTATTAGCCAAGCACTTCATCTGGTCGTAAACAGCCGCTGCTTCACCCATTTCACAAGCATACTTATAAAGGGCTTTTGCATATCGATTAGGAATCAGTCCGTCGTTCATAACTTTTATTTTAGTTTTTGTTCTCTACTTCATTCAATAGTTTATCCACCAAGTTGGTTTGTGCACTTTCACTTGCAAGATTTTGGCGAACCACCTTTTCTGCAATTGCAAGAGCAAAGGCACTTGCTTCTTGGCGAAGCTGCAATTCTGATGCCTTACGAGCTTGCTCGATGGCAACATTTGCAGCATCCATCACCTTCTTAGCTTCCACCGAAGCGGCAGCCTTAGCCTCCTCGATTATTTGAGTCTTCATCTTGTCGGCTTCGCGAAGTATCTCAGCTTGCTGCTTCTTGGCTTCGGCCACATAGTTTGCGGCTTCGGCTTGAGCATTATCAAGCTGCTCCTTTGCGTTTTGGGCATACACCACGCCCTTGTCAATCAAATCTGCTCGCTTTTCAAGCATGTTGACAATGGCTGGCCACGCAAACTTTGCCAACAAACAAAATAAGATGGCAAAGGTTACGAACATCCAAAACACAAGGCCTAATTCAGGCATGAAGAGTCCCATTCAGTTTCTTTTTTATTATAGGAAGTATGCAAGAATACAAACGATAACTGCGAATAGAGCAACACCTTCAATAAGGGCTGCAATCACAATCATGCTACTACGGATGTCACCTGCAGCTTCTGGCTGACGAGCGATTGCTTCCATTGCTGATGAGCCAATCTTACCAATACCAATACCTGCACCAATAGCAGCGATACCTGCACCTATACATGCACCAATTTTTGCAAATGCTGCACCTGCTGCAGCAGCTTGCGCTAGAATTAATCCTAACATAGTTTTTAAGTTTTTTAGTTTATTATTTAATATTTATTTTTTCTTTATTTTTTGCTTCACCTTAAAGTGAAACTTCTTTGTTTTTTTATTATTCGTTGACTGCCTCATGTCCTTCCTCGTGTGGGTCATGCACCGCCATTGAGATGAAAAGTGTTGACAGCATTGTGAACACATAAGCTTGAATGAAGCTCACAAGCGTGTCGAGCAGCAACATGAACAACGAGAATAGCACTGAGAAGACGGTCATGGCACCGGTCACAACTGGGCCGTAGCTTGCAAAGATGAATATTAGAAGAGTCAACACAAGCACTATCATGTGGCCACCCATAATGTTGGCAAACAAACGCACGCACAATGCTGCTGGCTTGGTAAACACACCAAATATTTCAATTGCCTGCATGATTGGAATTGGGAATTTCATCCAAACCGGAACATCTGGCCAGAACAAATCCTTCCAATAATGCTTACTGCCGCGAAGGTTAGTGATAAAGAAGGTTATTAGCGCCAACACCAAGGTAATCGAAATGTTACCTGTTAGGTTTGCACCACCCGGGAATATCACTATCAAACCAAGCAAGTTCATCACAAAGATGAAGAAGAACGCTGTGAGCAAATATGGAGCATAGGTCTTTGCCTTGCTGCCCAAAGTTGGACGTATGACGCCGAAATACACAAATTCCACAAGAAACTCCAAGGCTGCAGTCATCTTGCGTGGCGATTTCATGCCGTTCTTACTATACCAACGCTTCACGCATATGCCCATCAACAACACAACAAGCGCCGAAATAAACAATGCGGCAACATTCTTGGTTATCGAAAGGTCGAGCGGACGATATTCTTCACCCGATGCGGTGGTTCCCACCAACTTGCCCGAATACTCACCTTCGTGAGCAACGTAAAAACCATCATATGTGCCGCCATCGGTAACGCGGCTTGAGCTGAACATGTGCCAACCGCCCTCGTTATCGCGCACTATGATAGGCAACGGAATTCGATGACTATGAGAGAAAGGCACTTCCCAACCATATACATCGCCCAAGTGATGGAAGATGATATCCTTTGGTGAAAAGTCAGCGCCTCCGTCATGAGCCACGGCACTGTGAGCTGGTGCTGCACTTAGCATCACCACCATCGCCATAACTAATGTGAGCAATACTTTCTTCATAATCTTCTTCAATAAATGCAAACCGACACCACATTATTATTAATATCTGCAACACCGCCGCCTATTTCGCGAGTCGAACGTGTGCCGTCAGTATTTTCATATGTAACAATGCCAGCAGTTAGTGATGCTATCAAGGCAGCGTGATTGTTGAGGACTTCAAACAACCCCATCTCTCCAGGTAGCGATACCATATTCACTTCACCCTGAAATTCTATCTGCTCTGCTGATATTATTTTTAGTGTCATTGTTTCTATATAGTTAAATTATTATCTAATTAGCCCAATTCCGAAAGGAGTTTCTTACCCTTTTCGATGGCTTCGTCAATAGTACCAACGTTCAAGAATGCTTGTTCTGGATATTGGTCCATTTCTCCGTTAAGAATCATCTTAAAGCCTCTAATTGTTTCGCTTAGCGGAACCATCACACCTGGCAGACCAGTGAATTGCTCAGCCACAAAGAATGGTTGTGACAAGAAGCGCTGTGCACGGCGTGCACGTTGCACTACAAGCTTATCTTCGTCGCTCAATTCATCAACACCAAGGATGGCGATGATATCTTGCAATTCATTATACTTCTGCAACAATTGCTTAACACCTTGTGCCACATTATAATGGTCTTCACCAATGATATTAGGGTCCAAGATACGCGATGTTGATTCAAGAGGGTCAACGGCTGGATAAATACCAAGTTCGGCAATCTTACGGCTCAACACTGTTGTAGCATCTAAGAAGCTGAATGTTGTAGCAGGAGCAGGGTCAGTCAAGTCGTCGGCTGGCACATAGATGGCTTGAACCGATGTGATACTACCTTGCTTTGTTGATGTGATACGTTCCTGCAATGCACCCATTTCAGAGGCAAGTGTAGGCTGATAACCTACCGCCGATGGCATACGGCCCAAAAGTGCCGACACCTCACTACCTGCTTGTGTGAAACGGAAGATGTTGTCGATAAACAACAAGATGTCTTTACCACCGCCATCTTGGTCACGGAATTGCTCTGCCACTGTCAAACCTGAAAGTGCCACACGAAGCCGCGCACCTGGGGGTTCGTTCATCTGACCGAACACCAATGCTGCTTGCGAATCGGCCACTTGTGCCATATCCACGTCTTCGATATTCCATTCGCCCTTTTCAAGGCCTTCTTCAAACTTCTTACCGTATTTGATAACGCCGCTTTCAATCATTTCACGAAGCAAGTCGTTACCTTCACGAGTGCGTTCTCCAACACCAGTAAATACAGAGAATCCATTGTGTCCGTGTGCAATGTTATGGATAAGCTCCATAATTAGCACTGTCTTACCCACACCGGCACCACCAAACAAACCAATCTTACCACCCTTGCTATATGGTTCAAGCAAGTCGATAACCTTAATACCAGTAAACAATATCTCTGAAGAGATAGTCAAATCGGCAAATGTTGGAGCTGGTTGGTGAATAGCACGACGCTTTTCGTCAGTGATTGGTGACAAGTGGTCGATTGGTTCGCCCACTACATTCAACAAACGGCCTTTTACTTGGTCGCCTGTAGGTACCGAAATTGGTTGACCCACATTGATAACATTCATGCCGCGCTTCAAACCGTCGGTGCTTTCCATCGCAACGGCGCGCACTGTGTTTTCTCCAATGTGTTGTTCAACTTCAAGAATCAACTCAGAGCCATCGGCCTTTGGCACTTTTAACGCTGTATAGATAGCAGGCACTTCATTGCCTTCACCTTCAAAAGCAACGTCTACTACCGGACCAATTACCTGAGTTATTTTTCCAAATAATTCGCTCATAATATTGTTAGGTTATTTTTTCAATTAAAAGTGTAGGCCTAATGTTACACATAGAGCCATAAGCACCAAGTTTGCCAAACCGAATGGCATTAAGTACTTCCATTCAAGGGCAAGCATTTGGTCAATACGTACACGTGGATAGGTCCAACGTATCCAAATCAACAAGAACGACACAAAGAATGCCTTGCCAAGGAACCACACTACCGATGGGATGTAGTCCATTATGCTGTTAAATGCTTCCCATCCAGGAATGTGCAATGGCATCCATCCGCCTAGGAACATCAATGAAGCGATACCCGACACGATAAACAAGTTCAAGTATTCAGCCAAATAGAAGAAACCAAAGTGGATACCCGAATATTCTGTGTGATAACCTGCAGTCAACTCATGTTCTGCTTCAGGCATGTCGAATGGGCCACGGTTTGTTTCAGCATTTGCTGCAATCAAATAGATTACGAATGCTATAACCGCTGGAATATGGCCTTTGAAAATCAACCAGCCATCGGCCTGAGCTTCTACTATGCCAGTCACTGATAGAGTGCCTGTCATTAGCACCATTGTCATGATTGAGATACCAATCGACAATTCGTAACTAACCATTTGCGCACCACTACGCATTGCACCGATTAGGGCATACTTGTTGTTACTTGACCAGCCTGCCAATAGAATACCGATAACACCTATCGATGAAGCTGCTATCATAAAGAACACGCCAATGTTGAAATCCACCATTTGCAAGCCATTACCCCAAGGCAAGTTTGCAAACACTAGCATTGATGCGATAATCACCAAATATGGAGCCAACGCAAACAACAACTTATCGGTATTCTTTAGCGAGATGATTTCTTTGATAAGAATCTTAAACACGTCGGCCACAACTTGAATAAGACCCCATGGGCCTACACGCATCGGGCCAAGGCGACACTGTATCCATCCACAAACCTTTCGTTCGTAGAAAATGTAGAACATTGCAAGCAAAGAATAAAGTAATATCAATGCCACCATAACCAAAACTGCTTCTACACATGTAGCCAACCAGCCAGGCATGAAGCTGTTCAACAGGTCATCAATCCATTTTGTTACTATACCAAAGTCAAACATATTTATTTCGTATTTCTTTAGTTATTATTAACGGTCAATATCAGGAATTACATAGTCAAGAGCAGCACCGATTGTAATCAAGTCGGCAATCATGTGACCTTTACAGCAATTATCCATAACACCCACTAGGTTGAAACATGGGCTTTGGAAGTGCATACGGAATGGCGACTTGCCGCCATCGCTTTCGATATAAACGCCGAAGATACCGCGGCTTGCTTCCACTTCCTGATACCAACGTCCTGCTGGCAACTTGATAATCTTTGGCACCTTTGCGCAGATTTCACCTTCTGGGATATTGTCAACAAGTTGTTCAAGAATCTTCAAACTTTCTTCAATTTCATCAAGACGGTTCAAATAGCGGTCGTAGCAATCACCATTTTCGCGAACTATTTCGTTGAAGTTAAGTTCGCTATAGATTGAGTATGGCTTATGCTTACGAGCATCGCACGCAAAACCAGAGGCACGTCCTGATGGGCCTGTAATTGCATAGCTTATTGCGTCTTCTTTCGACAACTCACCTACGCCAATCATACGGTTGCGGGCAATCACGTTGCCTGTGTATAACTTGTGATATTCCTTAAGTGCCTTGCGCATCTTTGGAATAAACGCCTTAACATCCTTTTGGAAGTCTTCGTGCAAATCTGCAACCACACCACCTATCACGTTGTAGTGCAACGACATACGCGCGCCACATGTTCTTTCAAATATATCAAGCACGTCTTCGCGTTCACGGAAACCGTAGAAGAATGCTGTAGTTGCGCCCATGTCCATTGTCAAACAGCCATACGACAGCAAGTGCGAACTGATACGCATCAATTCATCCATCATAACGCGTATAACTTGAGCACGACGAGGCACCTCTATGCCCAACGCCTTTTCAACACACATACATGCGCAGTGGCGGTTTTGGTGTGCACTCATATAGTCCATACGGTCGGTGAAGAACAATGTTTGAGGATAAGACATTCCTTCACATAGTTTTTCAATACCGCGATGAATGTAACCCGACATCACATCTACCTTCTTGATGATTTCGCCGCTCAATGATGTGCGAAGACGCATAACACCGTGAGTGGATGGGTGTTGAGGTCCGAAGTTAACCACATAATCATCGGCTTCAAACACCTTCTTTTCAACCTTAGTCAAGTTGCCGTTTTCATCTTCAACGATAGAGTAAGTATCGTCTTCGTTTTCTTCAGCTTCAAGGCGAATAGGGTTAAGTTCAGGATTTGCATCATAGTCCTTACGTAATGGGTATCCTACCCAATCGTTTCTTAAGAAGAAACGGCGCATATCTGGGTGATTAATAAATTCAATGCCGAAGAAGTCATAAACTTCACGTTCTTGGAAGTTAGCCACGCCCCAAATGTCGCTCACACTGTGAATCATTGGCTTTTCGCGGTCTACAACAGCCACCTTCACTGCCACCATTTGCCATGTCTTTGTCGATGTCAAATAATACACAGCGCCAAGTGAGTCTTTCCAGTCCATACCCACTACAGAAGTAAGCATGTCGAAGCTCAAATCAGCATCTTCCTTCAACGCCTTAGCCAGAGCATGCCACTCCTTTTCGGCTACTGTTACCACCAACTTATCACCTTCTTCGAAGGTTGCTGATGGACAAAGCGCACTGATTTTTTCTTGAATATTTACCATTATATAAATATTGTATATACTAATGTATTTCTAATTATATTCTCTCTCAATTATCAAAGATTACATTTGCTTTGCATCTTCTGGATGTGAAGCAAAAAACTCCTTAATCTTTTCTTGACGGTTTGCTCCACCAAAGAACTTTTGCACCTTAATCTTACGTTGCAACTGCATCAAGCCGTAGAACATCGCTTCTGGACGTGGAGGACATCCTGGCATATACACGTCAACTGGCAAAATCTTGTCCACGCCTGGCAAAACACAATATGAATTCTTGAACGGACCGCCCGAAACAGCACAGCCACCACAAGCAATAACATACTTTGGCTCAGCCAATTGTTCATACAAACGAAGCACTGCTGGTGCCATGCGATGCACAATTGTTCCTTGCACCATGATATAGTCGGCTTGACGTGGTGAGTTACGCGCCACTTCAAATCCAAATCGTGCCATGTCGTAACGAGCTGCACCCAATGCCATGAATTCAATAGCACAGCAGCTGGTACCGAAACATAGAGGCCACAATGAGTTTGCGCGACCCCAGTTAATCAATTCATCCAATTTACCAACAACCACATTTGTGCCGGCTGCTTTCAATTCTTCTACGAGGCTGTCAATGTACTCATTGTCCTTGAAGTCCTCGTGTTTCATGCTCTTAATGCTTACTCCCATTTAAGTGCTCCTTTCCGCCATGCGTATGCAAGGCCTAAAACCAATATTACCAAGAAAACTCCAACGCTGAGCAGACCTGTTGTGCCCAATTTGCTACAGATTGTAGCCCATGGGAACAAGAACACTGTTTCAACGTCAAACATCAAGAACAAGATTGCAAACAAATAGTAACCTGCCTTGAATTGAATCATCGACTCTCCACGAGTTGGCATACCGCACTCATATGGGTCCGACTTCATCGAAGTAAACGAGCGCGGACCTATCAACTTGGCAATCAACAGCGCGGCAAATACCAACACTGCACCAGTCAACACGGCCACAACCATCATCGTTGTACTCGATATTCCGAATATTGCTGATTCCATAAAAAATTTATATTATTAATTTTATTTCATTCGTTTCTAAAAAAAATTTGATAAGCGCCTTCGGCTTTCTAAAGCCTCCGCAAACACTTATCAACTCTCCTCAATTCGTTCTAATCTACACTCCTCTACACATATCGGCTTAATACACAAAATGCCAGCAAATGCCTTTAGGCACTCGCCAACCATCATAATGTTTTTTACCGACTTTATACTCATAAAAATCTTATCGCACTGACTAACAATAACTTATCCACAAGCCATCATCAAACAGTGTTAATTATGCATAATTTTGACTACAAATATACAAAAATCTTTTCGCTTAACAACCAACATTTTTCATTTAAATAAGCAAAAAGTTTTCAACAACTTAACGGCGCACACGCTATACTTTCAGCACACCGCAAGACCATCCATCCAAGACTCGTTTTGCCAACTCAGCAACACCACGAGCCACGCTCCTCAACTCACCATAAAATCACAACATTTAGTGATTGCATATCCCCAAAAATGCAATTAATTTTGCATCATGAAACACTACGTCCTACACATAGCGCTAATTTTGGTCTCTACAGTTGCAGGTAACGCAAAAGCAAACACTACATCTGTAGCCGACACCATACTAAACCTTGAGGAGGTGTCGATTACTGCCATCAAGCAAGGCACCGACTTGCAGCACCAAGCACTATCAGCAACAATCATAAATCGCCGCGATGCTGAGCAGAAAAATTTGTTCTCGGCAAAGACCGCCAGCGAAATTGCGCCAAACATTCACATCCCCGACTACGGTTCACGAATAACATCCACAATCTACGTTCGTGGGCTCGGGTCTCGAATCGACCAACCTGCCGTGGGATTGAACATCGACAACGTGCCCATACTGAACAAAAATAATTTCGACTTCGACCTGGCCGACATCAGCCGCATCGAAATGATTAACGGACCGCAAAGTTCACTGTTTGGCCGCAACACAATGGGCGGCGTAATCAACCTCTACACCTTGTCCCCACTATCTTACCAAGGCACACGCCTATCTGCCGAATATGCATCGGCAAATTCATACAAAATTTCAGCCGGTCATTACGCAAAAATCAACCCCACAACCGGCATTTCTGCTTCAATTCAATATTCTTCAACCGACGGATTCTTCACCAACGAATTCAACGGCGAAAATTGCGATTGGGAACGCCAAGTGGGCTGCCGCATAAAAGTGCAACACAAGCCAAGCGAAGAACTTTTGTTCGAAAACGTGGCAGCTATTTCCGTTGTTCGCCAAGGCGGATATCCATATCAATTTATCGACAACGGACAAATCAGTTACAACGACACCTGTTTTTATCGCCGCACATCTTTCAGCGACGGGCTAACCCTACGACTTAATCGGGAAAATTTCACCATTTCGAGCGTCACAAGCCTCCAATATAGCGACGACAACATGACTCTCGACCAAGACTTCCTTCCACTCGACTACTTCACGCTCACACAAGCCAATCGAGAGTTTTCAATAACCGAAGACCTCATTATCCGCGGCAATGTGGGCAAAAAATACAACTGGTTAGGCGGATTTTTCGGCTTTTATCGTCACGCCAACATGAATGCACCCGTAACCTTCAACGACTACGGAATTGCCCAATTAATCGAAGAAAAACGCAATAATGCCAACCCCGACTACCCTATAGTTTGGGACACGCGCCAATTCTTGTTGGGCAGCAAGTTCACCATGCCAACCTACGGGCTTGCCCTATATCACCAATCACAATATTTCCTCAACGATTGGACCTTCACTTTAGGCATACGCGGCGACTGGGAACACGCAGGATTAAAATCACACAGCTTTAGCAGCACCGGATACAGCATCATGCACTTGCTCCCCGACGGAACCTCCGAACTTTTCCGTCACGACGACATCAACATCAACGACCGCAGCAAGCTCGGCAAATCATTCTTGCAAATACTCCCAAAGGCATCAGTAAGTTATGCCATAAAGGCTTTGGGGAAATCAAACGTATATGCCTCGGTTGCCAAAGGTTATAAAGCCGGCGGATATAACACTCAAATGTTCTCCGACGTGCTTCAACAACGAATAATGGGGATGATGGGAATCGGCATGAACTACAATGTTGACGAAATCGTGGGCTATAAACCAGAGAAAGCATGGACATACGAAATCGGAGCGCATTTAGAATCAAAAAATGCACGATTTTCTACGGATTTCTCGATATTTTACATCAACTGCACCGACCAGCAGTTAACCATTTTCCCCGATGGAACCACCACCGGACGCATCATGACCAATGCCGGAAAATCGCGCAGCATGGGCGCAGAAATATCGGCAAAAGCCCAATTCACCGACAATTTCGGGATGTCGGCAAGTTATGGGTTCACCGATGCTCGTTTCGTTGAATACAACAACGGCAAAAATGACCTTAGCGGAAAAATATTGCCTTATGCTCCCAAAAACACAATTTATGCTGAAGCATATTATGCAATTCCGATGAATTATGATTACCTTCGCAAAATTTCTTTAAACATCAACACAAAAGCGGTTGGAAAAATTTATTGGGACGAAACAAATGCCAATGTACAAAACATGTATGCACTACTTGGCGCGCAAGTGCGTTTCGAAGGCCCACACTACTCGCTCGACATTTGGAGCAAAAACTTAACCAACAGCGAGTATAACACGTTCTACTTTGTGTCGATAGGACACGGATTCTTGCAAAAAGGCCGTCCTCGACAAATCGGGGCAACCTTGAGATGCTACTTTTAAATAATTTGCAAACAAAAAAATTTAAACATAACATTTTAAAAAAACTAAAATTACTATGCTAAAAAAATTTATCACAGCATTGGCTGCAATTGCAATGATGTTCAACATGACTTCATGTCTTAGCGAGCCAGAACAATACCAAACATTCATAAACCAAGTAACCATGTACCAAGTACAAAATGGTGAAACAGTTAGAACCAGTGGACAAGTAGAATTTAAAATATTTGCCGCAAAAGGCCGTGTAAACCTAACACTACCACTCATTGTTGACGGCAAGAGCCAACAAGTAACTTTCGAAGACCTTATTCTCACATTTAGCAACACCGAAGGCTATGTGATGCTTGCAGAAAAGGCCGAAGCAAAAGACTCAAAAGGCAAAAGCCTCGGATTCTCTGTGTCTCAACTCTCTGCACAACTTCAAATCACTGACCCTAACTCTCCAACTCACGAAAATGTGTTAATCTCTTTTGTGAAAGACACATTCAACCACTACGCAACTCTTAACACAGTGGTACATCACAAAACAAAAACCACAACTGCAGGCAACTTCGGCTCGTTCGACTGTATGAACGCTGAATACACCTTCCGCATCAACACTGAAAAAAACACAGCTGACATCATCATCTATGGAATTCAATTTGTTGAGCAAATGCCTACTTTGGCCGAAATAACCATCTCTGCAGTGCCATTGACTCAAACAACACACGGCTACAAACTCCAAGCCGATGCTATCGTGCCAACAAGCACAGGAGTGCCAATGGAAAACCGCAAAATCACAAATCTTGACATCAACCTAAATTTGGCTCAAGGAACATTCAATGGCATGTTTAACTGCATGGGTATGGTGTGCAATTGTGAAGGCGACATCGCATTCCCAGACAAAGACGACAAATAACACATAAGCAAACACGCCTATGATGCTCAATCTGAGCACATCACGTAGTTGCTATCAAAACCATTAAGAGGCCAGCTCTGATTTGAGCCAGCCTCTTAATTTTTATGCATCACCCACTTTAAATCTTTAAAATTTCAAAAATTAAGCACCGCTATTAGCCACAATGTGTTTTATATGTAAAAAGTTTAAGTTATCTTAGCGAAAAATTTCAAACAAATCGATGTCATCGACCGATACATATAACGAAGAACTATTAATCGAGCAATTGCACGACCCTCGTCAATGCCAAGCTGCATTTGGGAAAATCGTAGAAAAATATTCCCAAGGCATCTATTGGCAAATTCGTCGCATGGTCTACAATCACGACGATGCCAACGACATACTCCAAAACACATTCCTAAAAGCGTGGAGCAACATCGACAACTTCCGTGGCACCGCCAAATTATCGACATGGCTATACAAAATCGCCATCAACGAGTCGATTACATTCATCAACAAAGAACGCACTCGCAACGAAGCTTCAATCGACGACGACTCCTTCTTGCTTAACAACCTTGAAGCCGACGAATACTTCGACGGCGACGAAGCACAAATAAAATTGCAGCGCGCCATCAATAGCCTTCCCGAAAAACAGCGCCTTGTGTTCAACATGCGATACTACGATGAGATGAAATATGAAGACATTTCTGAAATATTAGGGACATCAGTAGGCGCACTCAAGGCGAGCTATCACCACGCTTTGAAAAAAATTGAATCTTTTTTTGAAGATAACGATTAAACCTTTTGATTCCCCATTAGTCAAACAATCGAATGAAACAAGAATCGGACATATTATCTAAGTTGGGCAAAAACCCTGGTTTCAAAGTGCCGGAGAATTATTTCGCCGATTTCAACAAGCAATTGATGGAATCATTGCCTGAACCGCAGCTCACGCCTAAGGTGGCACCTTCTCTTTGGTCGAGAGTTCGTCCTTATGTATATATGACCGCGATGTTTGCCGGAATTTGGTGCACTATGAAAATATTCACCAACCTCACAAGTGGATATCAAAAGAATAGCATGCAGCAAGTGCAAGCCATCTTCAACGGACTTGAAGATGAAAAAAACATCGAGGACTTGATGCTCTACCAAAACATTTCAGAATACGACATCCTCACCTACGAAGATAGCGTGGAAATGGAGCAATCGGGCATCGAATACATAGGTTCAACCGACAGCGAACAATAATTTTCATTTAATGTCTACACCAGCACTATGAGAGCAGTTCACCTAATTATCGCCATTACAACTATCGCACTTTCTTTGCCTATTCAGGCGCAAAAGAAGAAGGTGACTTCGCGACCTAACCAAACCGAATGGATTAAGGGCGTTCGCGAATACAAATATGATATGCTCATTAAGGAAGTTGAGCTTACTAAAGAGCAACAAGAAGCATTCTTGCCTCTGTATCAACAAATGGAGGAAGAAATCCTTAAGTCGAACAAAGAAGTTCGAGACCTTGAGCACAAAATAAGCACATCGAAAGAAACACTTAGCGACCTTGAATACGGCATAGCAGCCGAAGCCATGTCGAACGTGAATATGGTGAATGCGCAAATTGAAGCCGAATACTTCAAGAAATTTGCCAATATTCTTTCTAAAAAACAACTATTTTTGCTTAAACGCGCCGAAAGCCGTTTCGCAAAAAGCATAATCACGAAAAAAACACGTAAAAAACAATAATTTTCAAAAACAATAGTTTTTAAGCCCCAATTACTCAAAAACTAACTTTAAATAGATTGCCCCGTAATATTGCAACGAAAATTCTGACTCCTATGACGATTTTGAACTTTACGTTGTTTTGTTACGGGGTTATTTTTACACTCACAAATTAATGTTATGAGCCGCAAGATATTTACATGCTTCACTATATTATTGACTCTACTTTTTAACAATCATGTAATGGCAACACACGCTCCCGACTTCCGCTATCCTAAAGATGTGAAATCAGTAGCATTAGCCGACATTAAAGCTGCTAAGAAGGCAAATGATGGACAACAATTAATCGACGCCCTCATTCGCTACTCTATTGCTGAAGGACTTATATCGCGCGAA
The DNA here is from genome assembly GCA_045613305.1 of Muribaculaceae bacterium. Lineage (GTDB taxonomy): Bacteria > Bacteroidota > Bacteroidia > Bacteroidales > Muribaculaceae > SFTJ01. The sequence continues at coordinate 29,032 of JAZLAU010000031.1, read as the reverse complement.
AACGCCGACACCGTGTTTCAAACCATCGATGAATACATAGCTTCCGAAAAAAATCCGGTTAACAAAGCTCTGCTTTGTCTTTTACAAGCCGACATCTACCTACAATACGACCAAACCTTCAACTCTCGAGACAACGCCATTCAAGAAGAACACGACCAGGCTCCTGCCGAAGTGGCCGAGTGGAACAGTTTGGACTTTAAGGTAAAGGTTTTTTCGCTCATTAGCCAAATGTTTGAACACAGGGAATCTTTAAAAAAACGCCCTATATCTGAGTTCAAAAGCATAATAAAATATTCCGACAACGACATAAAATTCTATCCCACCTTATTAGATTTCTGCATCATTAAGGTGCATGGCATCGTTGCTCATTACAATCCCCAAAAAACCAACGATTTAATCAACTATTGGGCAAGCATCCACACCAACGACGTTGCTCCAAGCATTTTTATCGCTAATTTTCGCTTAAACAACTCTTCATCACACACAAGCGTCAATTTCAACGACATCGATTTCGAATCTCGCGACAAAAGCATCATCGAAACATATCACAAATACCAACAATTTGAAGAAAGCGGCATTATACTTAGCAATGCACAAAACAGCATTGAGAACTATGCTCTGTTTGTTGACTACCTCAAACGCTTTCCAGATTCAAAGTATCACAACAACATAAAAAACAAAGTAAACTCTATTCTGTCAAAGTCGTTTAACATCACATTCGCTAAGCATAATGCTAGCAATAGGGACATAAAACTCAGAATCTCACATCGCAACATCAATGATTTATATCTGCACGTTTTTTCTAAATCGGGCAAAAACTATTCTTTCATCAAGTCATATCATTTAAGTTTCGACCAGGACATCCCCCATTTGCGGCAAGACACAACATTCCTAATCGACCCTCTCCCATGCGGGGAATTCTTGGTATTTGGCTCATTCGACGAGGAAAGATTTAATCCCACACCCAACAACAACTACGAACGAAACACTTTCTTCGTGTCGGACATTAGAGGATTTGCCATTAATTCGCATTCTGAAGAACCATTTGCAGTAGCCGTTAACGCCATAACCGGCGAACCAATCGAAGGTGCGACACTTTTTCTCCAGCAAAAAAACAAAAATGTCGGAATTTCCGACGAAAATGGGAAAGTTGGTTTACACAGCCCTCGAAATAGCCACAATTACCAATTCCGTAAAGGCAACGACATTCATTCCCAATCGTTCAGTTATTGGAGTAATTCCATCTATCACGGCACTTCCATCGACATTTTTACCGATTTGGCAATCTATCGACCGGGCGAAACCATTAATTACGCAGTTGTGGTCTGTAACCAAAGCGGCGTACACAGAAACTTGCAGGCAAACCAAAAACTGAAAGTTGAATTTAGAGACAGCAACTACAAACAGATTGCTACAGACACACTGACAACCGGGGCCGACGGCCGGGCATCGGGCAAATTCACCGTTCCCACCGACCGAATGAACGGAAACTTCAGCATTAAAATCTCAACCGGCACCACATCGGCATCCAAAAGGTTAACCGTGAGCGAATACAAAACGCCACGTTTCATCGTTGATTTCGGCGAAGCCCCACACAACTATAACACAGGCGAGGATGTGAAAATCGTCGGAAAAATCGCCACTTATGCCGGCATGCCAGTAGCAAATGCCAAAGTGAAGACATCACTCTCACGCGCATTATGGTCGTGGTTCACGTCGAGAGAAGAGTTTTTGAAGCAAGACACCATACTAACCGATAATAACGGCAACTTCACACTCACCATTTCTCACGATTTATTCGAAAGAAATGGCTACTCTCGTATGCCTTACTGCTATAGCGTTGAAGCCTCTTGCACCAACAGCAGCGGTGAAACCCAATCGGCTACACACAATTTCTTCGTTGGTATTCACCGAAGAATAAAGCTTCCTGATGAGTTAACGCACATCAACGACAAGCCACTTTCAATTCCGGCTACAATCGAAAGTTCCGACCCTGCCGACGCCCATTTTACATGCAAATACCGCGTAATTTCGGCATCCGACACAACAAATATTGTAGCACAAGGCACATTTAAATCCAACTCTCCTTCAGCCGATTTAACAGCCTTGCCATCGGGACAATACACCATTTTTGTGGAAGATGCAAGCGGTTTGGCCGAATCAACAAAAGCGCAACTCATCTTGTTCCGTTCTACCGACAAACTCAGCCCAGTTGCTCGCCACTTGTGGATTCCAGAATGCGGCCAAACAGTAGACAGCAACAATGCGGCTCATATCACCATCGGCACTAATAACGACAACACTCATATTTTCTATTTTGCTGCATCAAACTCCAAAATGCTATCTTCGGGATGGTTGCACTTCAATAAAGGCTTGCACACATTCTACTTCGAATTGCCTTTCGGAGAAAACGAAATCACCGAAATTAACTTCATCTCTTTCAAAGATTATGAGTGCCATCAAGCATCGGCTCAACTAATCTCAAAGGAACGAACAAAATCGTTAAAACTCGAAACCACAACGTTCCGCGACAACCTATACTCTGGCGGCCGCGAGAAATGGAGTTTCCGCATTATTGACAATCACGGCAACCCCGTGAAGGGCTTTGCCATGCTTGCACTAACCGATATGGCCGTCAACAACATCAAGCAAAACATTTGGAAAATATCAAGTCCTAACTTCCTCCAATTCTTTAGCAACATCAACCTACCATATACCCAAAACTCATCACTCTCTTATCATCGCAGCGACGATTTTCTAACAGAATACACAGCCTCTACTCCTTACCTCAATTACTACGACCAGCATTTCTTTCAACAGCGCTTCGGCAGAATGGTTATGTACAAGTCGGCTAACTCATTGGCCACCTCCTTACGTTATAACTCTATTATGAAGGAGTCTGAAAGCGTAGAGGAAGAAATGATGTTAGATGCAGCAGCCCCCGGCTCGGACTATGGCATCAAATCAGATGCCGAGCATGGCGCAGTTCTTGATAATATCACATTGCGCACCGGCGACATAAAAACCGCACTTTGGATGCCAAACATCGTGTCGGAAAACGACGGCTCGTTCCACATAGAATTCGATGTTCCAAATCACAATAGCACTTGGCTTATGCAAGCCGTTGCCTACAACGAGCAAACCCTATTCAACCGATTGGAGCGCGAAGTGGTAACAAGCAAGCCAATCATGGTGAAAGCCAACATGCCACGTTTCTTGCGCACCGGCGACACCACGGCTTTAGCCGCAAACTTGGCCAACAAAACCGACAAAGAAATTGAATTTGTTGCCACAATCGAATTATTTGACCCTCGCACCGAAAAAATTCTTGCGTCACAAGCATTCAAGCACGGTCTGGCGGCAATGTCCGACACCTCGCTTACCATCAACTTCACCGCTCCTGCCGATGCCGATTTCGTTGGATTCAGAATTAAGGCCTCAAACGGCAGATTCGGCGACGGCGAACAAGTGATGGTGCCTGTTTTAAGCGATGTAGACCCCGTTATCGAAACCGAGACATTCTTTATCGACGCTAAAACCAGCGCGCACCATGCAATGCTGCCTAATTTCAAAAACGATGCTCGCATCACCCTTGAATATTGCAACAATCCTATGTGGTATTGCGTAACTGCACTGCCTTCAATATTCAACAAGGATGCTCGCTCATCTTCACAATTGGCACATTCGCTCTATGCCCTTACTCTTGCCGAAGGCGTTGCTAACAGCAATCCTAAAATAGCAGAAGCCATCAACTATTGGAAAGCCCAACCTAAGGAGCATAGCGCTTTGACTTCGTCGCTTGAAAAGAATGCTGACCTCAAAATTGGCAATCTTTTGGCTTCGCCTTGGATTAATGAAGCCGAACGTCAAACACTTAGAATGAATAGTTTGGACCAACTTTTCGACAAGAGCACAGCCGAAACCAACCGCCAACTAATCATTGCTAAACTTAAAGATTTGCAACTTGCCGATGGTGGTTTCACTTGGATTAAATACGATAATTGCAAGAGTTCGCTGAGCGCAACTACCGAAGTGCTGCAACTAATGGGCGAATTGTTCAATCTCGGATATCTCACTGACGACAGTGACATAAATTCAATGGTGGGCAAAGCAGTGAAATATATGGACACACAATATAACATCCTGTTCCGTGATGCCCAAAAACACAAACTAACGTTCCACAATTTCTACGAATACATCTACATTCACCAACAACTTAGCAAATACCCTATTCCTGACAGCAACAAAAACTATGCAAAGCGCATAATCTCCGACATTGAGAAAAACTGGGGCAAATGCAGTATAACCGATAAAGCATATCAAGCCATAGTGTTGAACCGTGAGGGTAAGAAGAATAGTGCTCGCAAAATCTCCGAGTCAATTCGTCAATATGGCATCACAACGCCTAATCGTGGCATGTATTGGGACGCTATCGACACATACTGGTATGACGAGTTCGGCAAACTGCGCAACACCCTTGTCATTCTCGAAGCACTTAACGAAGTAGACCAACGCAAAAACGAAATCGACGAAATACGCAAATGGGTGCTCCTTAACAAGCAAACCAACGATTGGGGCAATCATAGTCTTGCCAGCCACGCGGTGTACACCATACTTTCAACCGGCAGCAACTGGCTCACAACCTCTGCCATGCCCACAATCAGCATTGGCAACAAAACCGTAATTTTCGACGACATCGACCAATATTTAGGATACGCTCGCAAAGAGATATTGGCCACCGATGCAGCAAACGCCAACATCACAATTGAGCGCACCGACGCCGACAGCCCTGCCTGGGGCGCAGTTTACTGCCAGTATGCAGCACCTGTAACTACCATCAAAGAAAAAAGCGTAGACGACCTTTCTGTCACAAAGACTTTTTTGGTGTATGACAACGACGGAAAACTAAAAAAGGCAAAAGAACTCAAGGTTGGCGATAAGGTTCGCATTCAGTGCACCATCAAGTGCGGCAAATCGATGGAATGCATCACTCTAAACGACCAACGCGGAGCATGCTTCGAACCTGTAGAGAAAATTTCGCACTATAGCATCGAAGACAATTGCTTTATGTATCACGAAATAAAGGACTCCGCCACAAACATCTTTATTCCATTCCTTAATAAAGACACTTATGTGATTGGATATGATGTGTATGTCACAAACCCCGGCTCGTTTAACATCGGCATAGCCACCATTCAATGCCAATACGCGCCGCAATTCTCGGCCCACTCTGCTGGATTCAATGTGATTGTCAAATAATTTATTATCTTTGTAAAGGCAAGTGAACGCTTGCCTTTACAAAGCATATAGATGAATAATTCTCACGACAACATCAAACAGGCAAACAACATCATGCCCGAAGCAAAAAAGTGGTATGCAATTCGCGTTACATACAATCGCGAACTGAAAGTCAAAGAGAATCTCGATAAACAAAATATCGAGAACTTCATCCCTATGCAATATAAATATGTGAAAAAAGGCAGCAAGGTGACAAAAAAACTCATGCCATCGGTTCACAACCTCATCTTTATCCACATCGAACAATCGAAAATGGTTGAGTACAAAGCATCAACCACCCTTCCCATACGCTACATAATGGACAGCGACAAAAAAAGTCCTATAGTTATACCCGACCAACAAATGGCCAACTTCATAGCCGTGGCTGGCCAATACGACGAACAACTCATCTATCTTGACCACGACCCCGGGCTCTTAAGCAAGGGCGACAAGGTGCGTGTAATTGGTGGCATATTTGAGGGCGCTGAGGGGACTTTTATCCGAATTAAGGGCGACCGGCGTGTGGTGGTGTCGATTCCTGGTGTTGTGGCTGTTGCTACTGCCAACATACACCGCTCCCTGCTTGAAAAAATTGATATATAATAACAAACGTCACCTTATTACCACATGACTGAATATAATGAAAACACTAAAATAATTGCGTTTGACCTCGACGATACTCTATACAAAGAAATCGACTTTGTCATTTCGGCTTACCATGCAGTGAGCCTTCAAGTGCGCGAAGAATACGGTTTTGAGAACGCTTTTAATGTTATGGAACAGGCATTTCGCAACAAGCAAAATCCATTTGACGCACTTGCCAACGCCATCAATCGCGAAATCAACATTGCAGACCTCGTGGCAACCTACCGCAACCACAAGCCCAACATCTCGCTTAGTCGCACTGCAGAACTAACATTAGAATACCTGCAAGGCGAAGACGCTGTGCTGTGCCTCATAACCGACGGACGAAGCCTAACCCAACGAAACAAAATCGAAGCACTGGGGCTAAACCGCTTCTTTAACAACGAAAACATAAGCATATCGGAAGAAATAGGAGCAGAAAAGACCGACGTGCTCCCTTTCAAGAAATTAATGGAACGGTATCCCCAAGCAAAACACTTCTTCTACGTTGGCGATAACACAGCAAAAGATTTCTTTCATCCCAACAGACTTGGATGGACCACCATCTGCATTGAAGACAACGGAGAGAACATTCACCCGCAAAACTTTAATGGCAACAAAACGCACAATCCTGCAATAATAATCGACAACATCTATGATTTGCTGCCTATAGTGCTCGACTAATAGCAAAAAAAATTGCGATATGACCTCACCCACAAGGCCACACCGCTACAAACACTAATAGCCGTTGCTATCATTGGATATCAACGGCTCTATACCTTAAAAACAAAGTCCCTCTACAGGGTTAGTGTCAAAAATTACTTGTTTACAGAATCAGAAACTGTAAGGCTGTAACGACCCTTAGCGCGACGACGCGCTAATACTTTACGACCATCTGCAGTTTGCATTCTGTGACGGAAGCCATGCTTGTTGGCTTTCTTTCTGTTCGAAGGTTGGAATGTTCTTTTCATTACCGTATTTATTTATTTTTTTGTTATTTCTTTTTGAACTCACGATTCGGACTGCAAAATTAGTTACTTTTTTCAAATTTACAAAACGTTAGAGCATTTTTACATTAAACTTTTTTGCGATTTACCTTATTTTCAATTAATTTTGCACTCGCAAACCACAGCAAATAAACGAATACTAATAATATTTTACAAAGAATTTTTATGATTAACTCACAAGACATCAAGAACGGAACTTGCATTCGTTTGGACAACAGACTTTATTTTTGCATCGAATTCCTTCACGTGAAGCCAGGTAAGGGTAACACATTTATGCGCACAAAATTAAAGGACGTTGTTGACGGTCGAGTACTTGAACGTCGTTTTAACATCGGCGAAAAATTGGAAGACGTACGCGTAGAACGCCGTCCTTATCAATTCCTTTATGCTGAAGGCGATGACAACATCTTTATGAACCAAGAAACTTACGAACAAATTCCTATCGCAAAAGATCTTGTAACAGGTGTTGAGTTCATGAAGGAAGGCGACGTTGTAGAAGTTGTTTCTGACGCATCTACTGAAACTGTTCTTTTCGCTGAAATGCCTATTAAGACTATCTTGAAGATTACTTACACAGAACCAGGTCTAAAGGGCGACACTGCAACAAACACCCTTAAGCCAGCTACTGTTGAAACAGGTGCAACAGTTCGCGTTCCTCTATTCATCAACGAAGGCGAAACTATTGAAGTTGACACTCGCGATGGTTCTTATGTTGGTCGCGTTAAAGCATAAGCTTTAATTTCCAGGAATAACATTCCCTACACATAAAAAAACAGCAACGGTTTTCAAAAATCGTTGCTGTTTTTTTATGTAAAATTTTGCACTCAAATATTTGAAAAAACCAAATCATTTTTTATTTTTGTTTCAAAAGTTTTTTATAGCTACAAACCTTTAAATTTATCTATCATGATCGTTGGCATTCCTAAAGAAATCAAGAACAACGAAAATCGCGTTGGCATGACTCCAGCCGGAGTTGCAGTATTAGTAAAAAACGGCCATACCGTTTATGTTCAAAAATCAGCAGGCGAAGGAAGCGGATTTGCAGATGAGCACTACGAGAGCGTAGGGGCTACAATTTTGCCTACCATCGCCGATGTTTACGAAAAAGCCGATATGATTGTGAAAGTAAAGGAACCTATTGAACCTGAATACAAACTCATCAAAGAGGGACAATTACTCTTCACTTACTTCCACTTTGCATGCGACCGTACGCTTACCGATGCTATGCTTGAAAGCAAATCGGTATGTTTAGCTTACGAAACAGTAGAATTGGCCGACAGAAGCCTGCCACTTCTTGTACCAATGAGTGAAATTGCCGGCCGCATGGCCACTCAAGAAGGAGCACGCTTCCTTGAAAAGCCACAATCGGGCAAGGGCATCTTGCTTGGCGGCGTTACTGGCGTGAAACCAGCTCGCGTGCTTGTGCTTGGAGCCGGCACCGTTGGGACCAACGCTGCTCTAATTGCTGCGGGCATGGGCGCCGAAGTTACCATCACCGACATCAACCTTAAGCGTCTTCGCTATCTCGACGACGTAATGCCTAAGAATGTTAAGACTCTTTACTCAAGCGAATATAACATACGCGCCGAACTTCCTACAACCGACCTTGTAATTGGTTCTGTGTTGATTCCTGGCGACAAAGCCCCTCACCTAATCACTAAGGACATGTTGAAACTCCTTCAACCAGGTTCAGTATTAGTCGACGTGGCCATCGACCAAGGCGGTTGCTTCGAAACTTCGCACGCAACATCTCATAGCGACCCTGTTTACTCTATCGACGGCATCGTACACTATGCAGTGGCCAATATTCCTGGAGCAGTGCCTTGCACATCTACTCGCGCTCTTACAAACGCTACACTACCTTATGTTGTGGCTCTTGCCAACAAGGGTTGGAAAAAGGCCTGCACCGACGACCCTGCTCTAAAACTTGGATTGAACGCAGTGGAAGGAAAAATCACTTACGAAGCAGTTGCTCAAGTATTCGGTTTGCCTTACACTCCAGTCGACGAAGTGCTATAATCTGAATATCCCTATATTCTCATAATACTCTGGCAGCGGGTTGACAATCATCAACTCGCTGCTTTTTCATTACCCATCGCTCAAACCACCAAAAAAATCTACACCTCACACCGCCACTTTTTCAACATGCAGCAAAGCCATTGTTGAAAACGCGTTAAAAAACATTTGCGCATATATTTCTTAAGGTATTGATTTTTTTTTAACTTTGCCACATAAAACAACACATAGCCGCATGGAATTTAAGCAAACCGAAGAACAAAAAAAGCGACAATATAAACGCAAAGCCCCTACAGTCAACGAAGTAGTGAACGAATTCGGAAAAGTTCAACCCCAAAACCTTGAACTCGAAGAAGCCGTTCTAGGTGCTCTTATGCTTGAAAAAGACGCTTATTCAAAGATTGTAGATATCTTAAAGCCCGATTGCTTCTACAACCCACAAAACCAAAAAATCTACGAAGCAATTCAAACCCTTGGCAGTATGTCGCAACCCATCGACATGCTCACCGTAACCGAACAACTTCGTGTGTTAGGCACTCTTGAAGAAGTTGGTGGGCCTCTTCGCATTTCGCAACTCACCACAAGCGTTGCTTCGGCTGCCAACGTGGAATTCCATGCACGAATTGTGGCCCAAAAATATTTGGCACGCGAGTTAATCAGTTTCAGTTCTCAAATTCAGTCATTGGCCTTCGATGACTCTATCGACATCCTCGACGTGCTTCACGAAGCCGAAGGCAAACTATTTGAGTTATCGCAGAGCAACCTGAAAAAAGACGTTACCCGAATTGACCCCGTAATTCTTGAAGCACTTAAAAAACTCGAAGAAGCCGGTAACCGACAAGACGGTTTGAGCGGCCTGGCAACCGGATTCGACGAAATCGACCGTATGACTTCAGGATGGCAGAGCAGCGACCTTGTTATTATCGCAGCCCGTCCGGCCATGGGTAAAACGGCATTTGTGCTTTCTATGGCGCTACGAATGGCAGTTAACTACAATACACCTGTGGCAGTATTCTCGCTCGAAATGTCGAACTTGCAACTTGTTAACCGTTTAATCAGCAACATCTGCGAAATTCCTGGTAATAAGATAAAAAGCGGTGCTCTATCACGACAAGAATGGGAACAATTGCACACCCGCATACGCCCTCTTAATTCTGCACCTTTGTTTGTCGACGACACACCAAGCCTTTCTGTTTTCGAACTCCGCACTAAGGCTCGTCGTTTGGTTCGCGAACAAAACGTGAAAATGATTATCATCGACTATTTGCAACTTATGAACGCAAGCGGCATGAAATTCGGCAGCCGCGAACAAGAAGTCAGCACCATTTCTCGTTCATTAAAGCAATTGGCCAAAGAATTAAATATTCCTATCATAGCACTGTCGCAGTTGAACCGTTCGGTAGAAAGCCGCACCGACGGCAAGGTGCCTCAACTTTCTGACCTTCGTGAATCGGGAGCCATCGAGCAAGACGCCGACATGGTTTGCTTCATACACCGTCCAGAATACTACTACAAGTCGGGCGAAGACCCTGAAGGCCGCGACATTAGAGGTTTGGCCAAATTTATCTTCGCCAAGCACCGTAGTGGTGCCGTTGGCGATGTTGACCTTCGATTCCGTGGCGAATTTGCACGATTTGAAAACATGGACGAAAACAGCCTGACAAAAACCCAAGGTCTCGTTGCATCGAAAATCAACGCTCCTTCTAACGGCGAAATGCCTCCTGCTCCGGTTTCTCCTGGATTTACTGGCGGCATACCTAATGAAAATTTCTTGTCTGGTTCAATCGACGACACAGAAGTCAGTTTCTAAATTACACACGCAAGTGTACTTTGCCGGATTTTGATAAAATCATAATACAAGCGCCCTCTATAAAGGGCGCTGCTTTTTTAATACCATTTTCCACGCATCAAGTCCAATGCTCGGAGAGCGGACACAACTGCGCGAAATATAATTAAGGTCTCGTTATGTTTTCCGACGCGTTACCTTTTTTCGTGTGCGAAAGCATGCCACACATGTGCACCCCCAACCAAGCGGCACAAGTGCGCAACAGATGTAGTTATTAGCAAGTTCGTTGAATAGGTTAAAAAAGAGCATAGTGACGAGTGCATAACTCGTTAAGATGAAGCTCATGCTTTTCCGCTTGACACAAAAGTGCCTTTCTTCATTTAGCCATCTCTGCGCCACAATCACAGCAGCGGCAGGTGTCGCATTCACATTTCGCATTATTGCACTGATTGGCCTCAACCTTTTCTGTTGGCGCAGGCGCATGCCCATTATGAGGCAACTGCTGATAGCCATCAGGTTGTATCATATTCAGAATAAAGAAAATTGCTGCAAGCATAACTAAGCTTAATATCAACCGACGCAAACGCATCTTCCTCGACATCATAATGTTATATCTCCTCGTTTTATTAAGTTACTTACAAATTATCACATTCTTCCATGCTCAAGGTAACTGTAGCACTCGCCTTGAGTCACAATTATATGGTCTATCACAGGGATATCGAGTGCCTTACCTGCATCCACCAGTTTTTTAGTCAACTCGTCATCTTGTTTCGATGGGCGAGGATTGTTTGACGGATGATTATGAGCAATCAAAATGCTATCGGCATCATACTCAAGAGCAGTGCGCATAACCTTTTTGATATCGACCACAGTGGCCGCTTTTCCGCCCTCGCTAATCACCCTAAAGTCTACGGCATGCTTAGCATGGTCGAGAATAATAATAGCAAAGCGCTCTGATGTCATGTGCGACATCTTATGACGCAGATAATTGCACGCCTTGCCTATAGTGGTTATTTCTGGACTCTGCTCAAACTCCTCCGTTTCAATGCGGCGACCAAGTTCGAGAGCAGCCAAAATGTTTAACGCCTTCACCTCACCTATGCCTTCATATCGCATCAAGTCCTTCACGCTGCGACGCGCCAAACGATAGAGCTTGTTTTCGTTATCGCTCAATATATATTGACACAAATCAACCACATTCAAGCCCGGCATACCTGTACCGAGAAGCACAGCAAGCAGTTCGGCATTGGTCAAAGCATCGATTCCCTTTGCCAAGGCCTTCTCGCGTGGTCGGTCCTCTTCCGACATTCGCTTTATTGAAAGGTTTGAGATATGGTTATTCATCGCATCCTATTTTCCTTTACGGATTGCTATTTCCTCGTTAATGTCACGGCCATGGCCAAGCAGAATCTTCCACACAAAGGCCTTTATAAATCCTATGCCATAACTGCCCAACTGTATGAAACTCGAAGCAATGGCCAAAGTTGCGATCTTTAAACTCTTTGTTGACACCAATGCCGAAATCCACAATGCAAGCACATAGGCCGCCAATGGCAAGATGGCCCACCAACGCCAAAATATCGACAACAGCACCAGCGTCAACACGCCCACCACAAACACAGCCGGAAGCGTATGAACCAACTTAAGTGAATCGGGATAAAGCAACTTAAGGGTAATTCTAGACATACCAAAAACATAGGTCTGTCGAGCAAACTTCTTCAAATCTACCCTTCGTTTATGATACACAAATGCGTCACGAATAAGGCGTATGTCAAAGCCTCCCTTTCGGATGCGGGTGCTCATATCGATGTCTTCGCTAAACATCTCACGAAAACCACCTACCGCTTCCCACACCTTGCGAGAATAGCCCATATTAAACGACCTTGGCACAAATTTCTCCATCTGCACCTTGCCGCCTCTAATGCCGCCTGTGGTGAGAAACGAGGTCATCGAAAAGTTAATGGCCTTCTGCACATCACTAAACGACGAATGCGCCGCATCAGGACCTCCAAAACACGCCACATATTCTAATTCCAACTGCTTTGCAAGCGTTTCAAAATATTGTTCTGGAATTACACAATCGCTATCGAAAAACACAAAATACTCACCCTTGGCGTTTTCTATGCCATGGTTTCTTGCTATGCTGCGTCCCTCGTTTTCCTTAAAGTGATATTGCACATCAATCGCACCCTTATACGACTCCACTATGTCGCCGCACGGGTCTGTGCTTCCGTCTTCCACTATTATAACCTCAAAGTTTTTCACCGTCTGCGACGCAAGACTTTCAAGCAAATCTCGCACCTCATCGCGTCGATTATAAACAGGAACTATTACTGAAAAGTATGGCATATCAATCTTATTTTCGTTTCTTATTTCACAAAAGTAATAAAATAAGACAAAACCCAAAAGCATTTAGCACAAGATAAAACGCATTTTGTTTTCTCCTCACCCGCTACACGCTCTTATATTGCACTATTTTATTTTTTTACAAAAAAAATTAGTACCTTAGCAAAGAATTACATAACCTCAACTACCAACAACATGCTAAGCACCATATTACTACAGCTGTCGCTTCTTGAATGGCTATATGTCTTTATCATATTGGCATATCTTTGCACTGTGTTCAGCATCATACTGGTGGTTATTTCTGAAAACCGCAACCCTGTGCGCTCGTTAGCATGGATTACCGTGTTGCTAATGCTTCCGCTTTTTGGCATAATACTCTATGCTTTCTTCGGCCGCTCGCTTAAGAGCACCATAACATCACACCAACGCTTGCGCCGAATAGGCACTCTTAACGACGGGCCTCTCATTAACCCAAACACCCAAATGCCCGTTGATGATGTTATAACCGAAAGCATCAATTTGGCTCAAAACATAGGCAGGAGCACTCTTTTCATTGGCAACAACATCGACATCTTCACCACAGGGACCGAAAAATTCAACGCTCTAAAAGTCGACCTCAACAATGCCACGCAATACATCAACATGCAATACTACATTTTTGAGGACGACAAGATTGGCAACGAAATTAAGCAAATCTTAATCACAAAAGCCCGTCAAGGTGTTAAAGTGCGTGTGATTTTCGACGGCGTAGGCTCTTTTAACGTAAAACGTCGTTTCTTTAAAGAAATGCAGGACGCTGGCATTCAAGCATACCCTTTTATGCGCATCACGTTCCCTCAATTTGCACAACGCGTCAACTGGCGTAATCACCGAAAAATCATAATCATCGACGGCAAATTGGGCTACATCGGAGGCATGAACATTGCCGACCGATACATCACTGGATGCAAACTTGGCACCAAGGGAGTGTGGCGCGACACCCACCTACGTATAACTGGCCCGGCCGTTGAAGCCCTACAACAGTCGTTTGCTTTCGATTGGCAATTTATGAACAAAGGCATTCTTAACGACCCAATACACCAGTTTGACAAAAAACCGGGAGCCGATGGCCTGCAACTTGTGAGCAGCGGACCTCGAAGCGAATGGAACAATATTGCTTTCATGATGCTTAGCGCTATCGGAAACGCAAAAAAATGCATCTATCTGCAAACTCCCTATTTCTTACCCACCGAAAGTCTCAACAAAGCACTCCTTACGGCGGCACTGAGCGGTGTGGACGTCAGAATCATGATTCCACGAGAAAGCGACTCTGTGATTTTGCGCCGCGCATCATACTCTTATATCGAAGATTGCCTAAAGGCTGGCATCAAGGTATATCTTTTCAATTCCGGCATGCTTCACGCCAAGATGATGGTAGTGGACAACGAATGGAGCACGGTTGGTTCTACAAACTTCGACTTCCGAAGTTTTGAGCACAACTACGAATGCAACGCCTTTATATATAGCGCCGACACTAATGCTCGCCTTAAAGAGATATTCTTTGAAGACCAAAAAGAATGCTCGCTTTGCGACATAAAAGAATGGCGCGAAAGGCCTCGTTCGGAAAGAATGCTCGACTCCACCACTCGCCTATTCAGCCCTATTCTTTAACCACTCTAAACATTTTCACACACAGTACACATGATACTTTTCCCAAACGCAAAAATCAACCTCGGCCTTAATATTGTGAACCGCCGCGAAGATGGTTACCACAACATCGAAACCGTGTTCTACCCCATTAAACTTGAAGACTCGCTTGAAATCGTACCGGCAAAAATGGGAGAAAACACCACACTAACCTGCCACGGTCGCACCGTTGACTGCCCCATGGAAAAGAATCTTGTCACTAAAGCCTACCGCTTGCTTCAGAAAGAGTTTAACCTTCCAGAAGTGGAAATGCATTTGCTAAAACACATTCCCGACGGCGCCGGACTGGGAGGCGGCAGCAGTGACGCCTCGAGCGCACTAATAATTCTCAACCAATTGTTTGACCTCGGCCTCAGCAAACAGCAATTGGCCGAAAGAGCAGCAACTTTAGGTGCCGACTGCGCATTCTTCATCTACAACAAGCCACTAATGGCCACAGGCATAGGCAACATCTTCTCCGAAGTGCATGTTGACCTCTCGGGCTACTACCTCTTTTTAGTAAAGCCAAGTGTTTCTGTTCCAACTGCCGCAGCATATTCTAAAGTTACGCCACGCCCATCTCAAACACCTATTCCAGAAATCCTCAGCACTCCAGTGTGCCAATGGAAAGACGTTCTTAAAAACGACTTTGAAGACAGTGTGTTTGCACAATATCCCCTGTTGGCTGAAATCAAACAGCAAATGTATGAAATGGGTGCTTCTTACGCCTCAATGAGCGGCTCTGGCTCTTCTATGTTTGGCATTTTCGAAAATGCCAATATGGCAGACAAGTTAAAATCACTCTACCCCGACTTCGATTCATACTTCATTAAACTATAAGTTTTTTGCACCTTATTCGCAGTTTGGCAACATCTTTGCAGTAATAATGTGTAGACAAAAAAATTCACATTATTATGGCAGAAAATAAGAACGAAGAAACTATCAATAACGAAGAATTAAACTCTCAAGAGTCGGCCGAAAACACAGCTAACGTTGAAACCGAAAACGCTGCTGAAGAAACCGCTAAAGAAACTCTTGAAGACAAATATAACAAACTTGCAGAAGAGTTAGAACAGCAAAAGAATAAGTATCTTTATCTTATGGCTGAGTTCGACAACTTCCGCAAGCGCACTTTGCGCGAAAAAGAAGACCTTATTCGCTACTCAAAAGGCAAAGCAATCGGCGATATGCTACCAGTGGTCGACGACTTTGAACGCGCAATCAAAGCCAACGAAAAGGTTGATGACATCAACGCCATCAAAGAAGGTTTTGAACTAATCTATAACAAATTCATCAAGTACCTTGACCAACAACAGGTTAAGGCAATAGAGTCAACAGGCTGCAAATTCGACACCGAACTACACGAAGCCATAACAAGTTTCCCTGTAGAAAACGAGGAGCAAAAAGGCGTAGTAATCGACACCGTTCTCACAGGTTACACAATCGACGACAAGGTGTTGCGCCACGCTAAAGTGGTTGTAGGCCAATAATAACCAACATCAATTGTACATTTAGCACAAAATGGCAGAAAAAAGAGATTTTTACGAAGTGCTTGGCGTGAGCAAAAGCGCCACCGACGACGAATTGAAAAAAGCCTACCGAAAGGTGGCTATGAAATATCACCCCGACCGTCAAACCGACAAAAGCGAGGCTGAACAAAAAGAGGCCGAAGAAAAATTTAAAGAAGCCGCTGAAGCCTATAGCGTGCTCAGCGACAAAGACAAGCGTGCCCCCTACGACCAGTTTGGACACGCAGGTGTAGACGGCGCTGCAGGTGGCGGATTTGGCGGCGGATTTTCCGACATCAACGACATTTTCTCTCAATTTGGTGACATATTTGGAGGATTCGGCGGATTTGGAGGATTCGGCGGATTTGGAGGCTCTCGCGGTCGTAGCGCAAAAGTTAACCGTGGCTCCGACCTTCGCATTCGCGTGAGAGTAAACCTTAAAGAAGTGGCTCATGGCGTTGAGAAGAAACTCAAGATTCCTCGCATGGTGGCTTGCCAACATTGCAAAGGCACTGGCGCAAAAAACGGAACAAAATTCTCTACATGCTCTCACTGTAACGGAAGCGGCGTTGTAACCAAGGTGCAACAAACCTTCCTGGGAGCAATGCAAACACAAACCACATGCCCTCACTGTAACGGCGAAGGAAAGATTATTAAAGAGAAATGCGACGCTTGCGGTGGCATGGGATTGCAACGCAAGGAACAAGTGGTGAGTGTTAACATTCCTGCTGGCGTGGCCGACGGAATGGGACTTCGCATGCAAGGCTATGGCAACGACGCTCGTAGTGGCGGAATGCCCGGCGACTTAATCATTCAAATAGAAGAAGAGGTTGACAACGAACTACAACGCGACGGCGAAGACCTAATATACAACCTAATGCTCGACTTCCCTACTGCTGTGTTTGGCGGCAAGGTTGAAGTGCCAACAGTTGACGGACGCGCTCGCGTCACAATTGAGCCGGGTACACAGCCAGGCAAGGTGCTACGCCTTCGCAACAAAGGACTTCCTTCTCCAAATGGATATGGCAACGGCGACCTGCTTATAAACATCATGGTATACGTTCCTGAGCATCTCAACAGCGAAGAGCGTAAGGCTATCGAATCGCTAAAGGGGTCTGAAAACATAACTCCTTCTGAATCTACCAAGAAGAGAATTTTCGACCGACTTCGTCACATTTTTGACTAAAACACACAACCTATACCAACTAAAACGGGTTCACAAAAAAGATTGTGAACCCGTTTCTTATTTACACCAAGGCAAAGCCATTTTCTCCACATACAATTCACCCTCCATCTTCACCACATTTTCCACGCACTCGGCAGCAGCACAAATATCGGCTTAACGACCATCCAAAAAATAATCTTACAACGACCAATAACACACAAAAAATGCGATCACCATTGGCAACCGCATTTTTCATATTTTGAAATTTACTTAATTCTTATTCTCTATTTCCGAAGAAACGAAGCAAATACAAGAACATATTCACAAAGTCGAGATACAATCCAAGAGCGCCAATTGTTGAAAGTTTTTCAGCACTTTCAGCATCGGCAAACATAGCCGATTGCTTAATCTTTTGAGTATCCCATGCAGTAAGGCCAATGAAGATTACTACGCCAGCAAAACTAATTATCCAGTCCATGGTGCTGCTTTGCATAAACAAGTTCACCACAGAGCAGATAATCAAGCCTATCAATGCCATAAACATAATTGAGCCAAAACGCGACAAATCGTTGCTTGTGAAATAGCCATATATGCTCATTGCGGCAAACACACCTGCAGTGATAACAAAAGTAGTGAACACCGATGTGCCAGTGTAAACAAGCAATACCGACGACAACACCACACCATTAAGTATGCTGTAAACATAGAATAGCATTTTTGCCGCCAAATTGCTCAACTTATGCAAACGGCCGCTTAGATATAGCACAACGCCAAGTTCTGCAATTATCAAACCAAAGAAAATTATTTGGTTTCCATAAATCATCGACAATAGAGATTCACTGCCCGACACATAAAATGCTGTCACGGCTGTTACCAACATTGCCATAAACATCTTAAAATAAACTCTCTTCATCACACTGTTGAGCAACGTACTTTTCACCTCAACAGCTTGTCCAAAATTGTTTTCCATTTTTCAATACTTATTTTAAAATTCCTATTTTTTATTACATTCTTGAAGGAACTTCAATGCCAAGCAATGCAATACCGCGGCGTGCGATTGTTGCAACTTGGTTCGACAACGACAATCTGAACGCTCTAACCTTAGCATCCTCTTCGCCAAGGATAGTGTATCCGTGATAGAATTGATTGAATTCCTTCACAAGTTCATACACATAGTTTGCAATCAAAGCAGGGCTATAAGTTACGCCAGCTTCGGCTATTGTTGCAGGGAAATCGCTCAAACGCTGAATCAAGGCAATTTCCTTTTCATTTGGTTCTACACCAGAAATATCAGCCACAAGGTCTTCAGGATTAGCCTTACGTAGCAACGATTGGATGCGAGCATAAGTGTACTGAATGAAAGGACCTGTGTTACCGTTAAAGTCAATCGATTCCTTTGGATTAAACATCATATTCTTGCGAGGGTCAACCTTAAGCAAGAAATACTTCAACGCGCCAAGACCTACCATACGAGCAATTTCTTGCTTTTCATCTTCTGTAAAGTCTGAAGTCTTGCCCTTTGCAGCATTTTCTGCTTCACGTTCAAGGATGGTTTCCAATGCCGAATTCACCATTTCACTCATCAAGTCGTCGGCGTCTACTACGGTACCTTCGCGGCTCTTCATCTTACCTTCAGGCAACTCTACCATACCATAAGAGAAGTGAACCAAATCCTTACCCCACTTAAAGCCCAACTTGTCGAGCAATAACGACAACACCTGGAAGTGGTAGTTTTGTTCATTACCCACCACATAAATCATCTTATCGATAGGATAATCTTGGTAGCGAAGCTTTGCTGTGCCAATGTCTTGAGTCATATACACCGAAGTGCCATCGGCGCGAAGCAACAACTTGTGGTCAAGTCCGTCGGCTGTCAAATCGGCCCACACCGAGTTGTCGTCACGACGATACATAATACCCTTTTCAAGACCTTCAAGCACCTTTTCCTTACCTTCAAGATAAGTGTCGCTTTCGTAATATATCTTATCGAAGTCTACGCCCATTCGCTTATAGGTTTCATCAAAGCCGGCGTATACCCACTCGTTCATCATCTTCCACATGCCACGAACTTCTTCGTCGCCTGTTTCCCATTTCTTAAGCATTTCGCGAGCTTCTTGCATAAGCACCGACTTTGCCTTTGCTGCTTCCTTACGAGCATCCTTGGTCTTTTCTTCGTCTTCGGCAACAATAGCCTTCACTTCGGCATCATTTTCCATAATTGAATCAAGCTCTGCCTTATAATGCTTGTCAAAAAGCACATAGAAGTCACCTATCAAGTGGTCGCCCTTCTTGCCGGCCTTCTCTGGTGTGATGCCTTCGCCCCATTTTTGCCATGCCAACATCGACTTGCAAATGTGAATGCCTCGGTCGTTCACAATATTTGTCTTTACCACTTTATAGCCGTTGGCCTTCATAATTTCTGAAAGGCTATAGCCCAACAAGTTATTACGCACGTGGCCCAAGTGTAGTGGCTTATTTGTGTTTGGCGATGAATATTCAATCATCACCAACTCGCTTTCTGGAGTTTCTTGCTTGAAACCATAGTTTGCATCCGATGCAATATGGCTCAACACTGATGCCCAAAACGATGGCTTTATGACAATGTTCAAGAATCCCTTTATCACATTAAACGATTGTACAGCGTCGCAGTTTGCAACCAAATAATCGCCTATTTCTTGGCCTGTTGCTTCTGGATTCTTGCGCGATGCTTTCAAAAACGGAAACACCACTACGGTCAAATTGCCTTCAAACTCCTTTTTGGTGGTTTGAAGTGTTACTTTTTCTGTAGGGAAATCTAAGTCATATAATGCTTTCACAGCGTCGGCTGTGGCTTGCATAAGTATATTATCGATTGACATATCCTTAAAAAATTATTTGTTATTATTCCAATTTGCAAAGATAGTCATAAAAAATGAATATTGGGGACACTACTATACATTATTTAATGATAAATCATGCCTTCTGACATACTTTAAGCGGTTGTTGCCTTATTCCTTTCAGGCAACAACCGCTTAAAATTATCATTTAACTTGCACTATCACATCGAGCATCGGATACCACACATAACCTTGGTCAACCATTATGCCCGACTGTTCAAGCATTCTTATATAACCTTCCACTTGCGCTCTAAAGGCATCGTCGTCACGATTTTTGCCAAACTTATAGTCGATGACAATAACCTTTCCTTCGGGGGTGCGAATTATGCGGTCTGGTCGCTTATTCATTTTCGTGTCGCCCTCTTGGTAAAAGATTGTTCGCTCGTTCAACACCTTATTGCGGTCGTCAAACCACGATGCAGTTCTCTCATCGGTCAAAACACGGTCTAACAATGCTGCAACTTCATCATAGTTATCCCTTATCAGCCCGCGGCGGCGGCCTATTGCAAGCGCTCTTTCCTTATTCTTTTTGCGCTTAAGCAAGTCGAACAACTTGTGCAACTTCACTCCGCGCTCCTGCATGTCGCTGAAGGTCATAGGCACACACACGTCGATGGGTGTTGCATGCCAATCAAGCACAGGCATATCTTTTATCTCTTCTGGAATCTTTCGTTTTTCGGCATCGTCTTTCTTTTCTTCTTCACTATCGTCATGCTGTTCTTTTTCCTTGTAGTTAGGGTCATACGTTTGGTCCATAGCACCAACATGATACACGCTACACGCACAGCCCGAAAAATATTGCTGATCTTCTTTCTCTATTTCCACTGCCACCGATTCGGTTAAGCCAGTTTGCTTATTGAAGTCAGCATCAATATTTTTAACAAGTTCTGCATTCCATTCCGACAATGCTTTTGTTAAATGTTCCGACAAAACATCACCTTCTCCCATTTTGTTTACACTAAAAATGTGCAACTCATTCACAGCTCGCGTAAAGGCCACATAAGTCTTATTCAAGCAGTCTATCCTGCTCAACGCCGCTTGCGACTCATACACATCGTTAAGTTCCGTAATATCCTTAACTTTTGAAGAGTCAATCGGAACCATTGGAGGTATTATTGAAGCGTCAGCCTCGCTAAATTTCAAAAAGTCGGTCCTCAATATATCGCTATTATCCACCCATAGCAGATTGTCCACTCTGCACAAATCCCAATTTGCAAATGGCAAGATAACACAAGGGAACTCCAACCCCTTCGACTTGTGTATAGTCATTACATTCACTGCATCAACAGAATTAGGAGTCATTACCGACAATCTTGCCTTCTTATCGTCCCACCATCTCAAAAACGAGTGGACGGTTGCCACATTTGAGGCACAATATTCCAACAAGCAGTCCATAAAGGCCAACACATAACTGCTTTCTTCCTTCAAGCTATGCTTTGGCACTACGTTATCGATAATATTCTCCACAATCGACACCAAATCAAAGGCGTCGCTCCTACTCTTAATCAACTCATTGCGAACATCAAGATACTCCTTGCTGAATGTCGTACGTTTGCTCGCTCCATTTGTTATTGATTCTTGAGCATCATCATCCTCTTTAAAGGCTTGTTTTAGCAAATCGCCAAGACCCTCCTCATCTTGTGGACGATGCTCATTATCAAGCATATCAAATCGTCGGTGTATACGTCTAACACGAGCCTCACTGTCTCGCATTCGGTTCTTTTTCTCGCTTTTGCTGTCAACCATATTCACCGAGTCGAAATAACGCAGATTGCTAATCACCAATCGCACCACAGCCGATTTATGAATCAACATCGCTTCGGCCGACATAACGTTTATCGGCACTTCGGCAGTTTCATTATATTCCATAATGCCATCTATCACTTGAGTGCCTTCAGTGTTAGTGCTAACCAAAACGGCAATATCTTGCATCCTGTAACCGCGAGCAATAATCTCACTGATGTATTTTGGCAATATCAAGTTCATGTTTTTCACAAAATCACCTTGCTCAAACATGTTTAAAACCACGCAGCCATCATTACCCTTGTTTTTACCGCTTGGCACTTGCAACAGATTGGTATAGGTGTCTTCTGCCTTTAAATATCCTACAAGCTGACGGAACAACGTATTGTTAAACTTTATCACGTTGGCTGTGCTTCGCCAGTTAGTGACTTTTGTGCGGTCTACTTCAACCACCGGCTTGAAATCGCCTTCAATCTGCTCCTGAATCAAATTTGGGTCGGAATTTCTAAATCTATAAATACACTGCTTCTCGTCGCCAATAATCAGGTTTTCATCTCCACAACTTGTGCTCTCCTCTACCAACGGGGCCAAATTTTCATATTGCATTTTAGATGTATCCTGGAATTCATCAATCAGATAATGGTTTATCCACGTGCCTATACGCTCATACATAAACATCACATTACCTCTGACCACAACATCCTTCAACAAATTGTTGGTATCGCCCAACAACACCGTCTTGTTTTCGCGCAAATACTCTTCTTTTTTCGCATCCACAAGCCCCAGCAAACCAAAGTTAAAAATATTCTTCTCAATATTTTTAACAAATTCCCTTCGGATTTGCACTTCTAATATGCTACCCGCCAAATCAACCATCTTTTTAAAGGCGGCATCAAATTCTCCATTTTCTGCTCGGCATTTCCAGGCTTTATCGGTGCTCCAGTTTTTGAATTTGCCATATTCTGTTATGCCAGCAAACGTCTTAAAACTATCAGACTTAAACTCGTCTTTCGTAAAAAGATTTTTAAACAACGCCAAGCCCGATTTTGATGACAATATGTCTTCAGTAAGGCCTCCAGCCTCGGCTAAGATATTACAATAATCTTGTTTGAAATCACCAACTCGCTTATCAAACTTTACCCGCAAGTCTTTAATCTTTTTCTTAAACCGACTCAATTTTGAATCGCCTCCATCATTGTCCAAAACGTCCTTCAAATATTCGGCCACCTCGTCGCGTCGTTCTTGAAAAAATTCCTTTGTTATATTCTCCGCAAATTTCGCCAAATCATTCCCTGCAAAAACATTCCAACTACGACCTTGCTCCAAGTTCCTCGAAATATAATCGTCCACCCACGATTGCACTTCACGGCTCTTAATCTCACCATTTCCCAAATCGGACAGAAAATTATGCACTGCCACTTGTATGAGATACTTGCTATCGATTTCCACCGCATAGTTGTAGTCACAATCGAGTTCAAAAGCAAATGCTCTCATCACCATCTGAAAGAATGCGTCGATGGTGCTAACATTAAACGTGGTGTAGTTAAAGAGCAATTCCTCCAATGCCTTTCGGGCAGCATCTTTTAATGTCTGAGCATCGGTGCTAAATTCCTCTTTCAGACGCTTCACATAGTCGCCCTTGCCTTTTGACAAGGTAGCCAACTCCTTCACGATGCGCTTTTTCATCTCCTCGGTAGCCTTGTTTGTGAAGGTTACCGCCAAGATATGCTCATGATATTCCTTTCGGGTTACCAACCGATATTTTCCGGTTTCATTATCCTTTTTACCCAAAAGCAATTTTATGTATTCATAAGTAAGTTCGTAAGTCTTACCAGACCCGGCCGAAGCCTTTATAACCTTCAACGGACGCGGGCATTCTGTCGCATTTTTATTCATATCTATTTTCCTTTTTCAAAGTATTCAACCACCTTAAATAATTCTTGCTTTCAAGCCCTTCGCTTTCAAATAGGCCAACACCTTTTCACGAAAATCGCCTTGCAGCAATATCTCACCGCAACGTGCCGAACCGCCAACTCCACAATGCGACTTAAGTTCGCGCGCCAATTCCTTGAGCGTTTCGTCGTCACAAAGCAAATCGGTAACCAATGTCACCTTTTTCCCATTACGATGGCGCTTATCCAATAGCACGTTCACCATCTGCTTTCCTTGTTGCTCCTCCAAACTTCCTTTTTCTTCAGTTGTTGGAGTTTCTTCTGTTTTGGCCGGCACCTCTGTTCCAAAGGCTGCAGCCAATTTGTCTTTCCAATCGTCGATATTCATCTTTTACTTTTTTAGATGTTGTTGGCTTATTAACTTCGCAAAAATCTATAATATGTAAAAGTAATAAAATTGTAACTAAATCCCAAATTTTAAACTCTTGCCATATTGATTTTCAGTTTTTTTCTTAATTTTGCAACAAAGTAACCAACAATAACCGAAAACAATGAAAACCATCTTTCGATCAATTACACTATTACTATTATTTGTGCTATGCTCAAACCCAATAATAGCACAAATCACAACACCAAAAGTATCTATTTTAGGCGACTCATATAGCACATTCGAAGGCTATGTGCCAGAGGGCAACGAGCTCTGGTACGGACACAGCCCTCAATGGGACCGCGGAAACGACGTTATTCGCGTGTGGGACACTTGGTGGCACCAACTCATCGACGACAATAAACTGCAACTCGAAGTTAACGACTCTTGGTCGGGGTCTACAGTTTGCACCACCAGTTACGGAGGCAAACACACCCCTCACAATGCATTCATAGCACGCGTTGACCGCTTGGGCAACCCAGACATTATTCTCGTGTTTGGTGGCACTAACGACATGTGGGCAAATTCTCCTTTGGGCGAATACAAGCATAACGAGTGGACCGACGAAGACCTAAAGTCGTTCCGTCCTGCGCTTAGTTACCTTTTCGCTAATCTAAAAAAGAAATATCCTAATGCGCTAATCGTCAATATTGAAAACACCGAACTGAAGCACGAGTTTTATGAATCTTGCGAAGTGATTTGCAAACACCACAACATCATTCGCGTTAAACTTCACCACATCAGCAAGCAAATTGGCCACCCTTCTATCGATGGTATGAACGCTATTGCTAAGCAAGTGTGGGAAGTGATTGGCAAGCGAATTCAAGCCGGCCGTGTGATGTAATTGTTGCAATTTCTGCAACGCATCTGAGCCGCCATCTGCGGCTAATGCTTTTCAGCATGCTGCTACTAACATTGCTGTAACGAAAACATCCATGCTATATCAC
This sequence comes from Muribaculaceae bacterium, assembly GCA_045613305.1. GTDB lineage: Bacteria > Bacteroidota > Bacteroidia > Bacteroidales > Muribaculaceae > SFTJ01. Next base: position 3,753 of record JAZLAU010000031.1, on the reverse strand, counting down.
AAAAAAAGAAATCACCTCTCATGGGAGGTGATTTCTTTTTTATATCGTTTAATACAAAAACGTCACACTTTATGCACTGGGTCGCAAGTTAATTCCACGCCCAAACGCTTGAAAATTTTTCGGTCAACTTCGCTAAGCAATACCGATGAATGCACCTGACAACCTCTCAACTTAGGCAATTGTTCCAATGCCTTTCGGCAGTTTTCATCATTAATGCTAAGCATCGACAATGCCACCAACACCTCATCGGTGTGCAATCGCGGATTGTGGCCGTGCAAAAATTCCACCTTGGTTCTTTGTATCGGCTCAATCATGGTGTGAGGTATCAGTTTCACGTCGTGGTCAATGCCCGCCAAATGTTTTGTGGCGTTAAGAATCAATGCCGCACTTGGGCCAAGCAAACTGCTTGAACGCGAAGTGATAATGCTGCCATCTTGCAACTCTATGGCTGCCGAAGCCAAGCCCGACGATTCTCTGCGCTTGTGAGCCGCCACTGTCGTACGGCGAAAATCGGTAGTTATCTTCGCTTGCTTCATAAGCAGCGCTATTTCCTTCACCTCATTTTCACTGTCGCTGTCGCCCATCTCCGCAAATCGGCACAATGCTGTGTAGTAACGACGAATTATCTCATCGCGAGCCGCATTGCAGCACACATCTTCGTCGTTCATACAGAATCCAATCATGTTAACCCCCATATCGGTAGGCGATTTATACGGATTTTCTCCATACACACCTTCAAAGATTGAATTAAGCACTGGGAAAATTTCTATGTCGCGATTGTAACTTGTTGCTATTGTTCCATATGCCTCAAGATGAAATGGGTCAATCATATTCACATCATTAAGGTCGGCTGTGGCTGCTTCGTATGCCATATTCACAGGGTGCTTCAATGGCAAATTCCACACAGGGAATGTTTCAAACTTTGCATATCCTGCCTTCACGCCATGCTTATGCTCATGATATAGCTGGCTCAAGCACACCGCCATCTTTCCGCTTCCCGGACCTGGCGCTGTCACTACCACCAACGGACGGGTAGTTTCTGCAAAATCGTTGCGGCCAAAACCATCTTCCGAATCTATCAATGCCACATTGTTAGGATAGCCCTCAATGGTATAATGATAGCACACCTTGATGCCCAATCGTTCCAATCGCTTGCGATAAGCCTCGGCGCTCGACTGGCCATTGTAGTGCGTGATTACGACATAGCTAGTGTATAAACCTATTTTTTCGAATTCCGAACGCAAACGAAGAACATCCTCGTCGTATGTAATACCGAGGTCGCCGCGCACTTTGTTCTTTTCAATGTCTAATGCACTAATAACCAATATCACCTCAGCACAGTCGCTCAGCTGCATCAGCATTTGCAACTTGCTGTCAGGCTGAAATCCTGGCAATACTCGGCTTGCATGATAGTCATCGAACAACTTACCTCCGAATTCGAGGTATAACTTATCGCCGAACTGAGCTATGCGCTTCTTGATGTGTTCGGACTGAATCTTGAGATATTTCTCGTTATCAAAACCTTTTGTCATAACGGATAACAAAGTTACTTATTCATTCTTTTTCTTGCAAAAATTTAGCGCACCATTTTTTAAAAAATTTCAAGCAACTTGCTCGAAATTTGTGTGCGTTATTTTTTTCGCATTCAGTAGCGACCGCCAATCAATCGCAAGCGCCAAGTTTTTCAATATATGCTCGAAGTTGACCATAGAATTTATGGTGCTGAAGCGTAGCAGCATCTCCTATTATTACCACCTTCATACGAGCTCGCGTTATGGCCACATTCATACGGCGCAAATCGCTCAGAAACCCAATTTTTCCGTCATCGTTGCTTCGCACCAAACTCATAAACACCACATCTCGCTCCTGACCTTGAAAGCCGTCGATAGTGTTAATCGTCATCAGGTGCTTAAGTCTGCGCAACACATTGCTGCCACGCACCTTTCGACGCAAATATTGCACCTGAGCCTTGTAGGGTGAAATCAAGCCAAAATCAATTCGCTCGTCTAAAATACGTTCCACCCCTATGCGCTCAACATATCGCTCCAATTCGCTCACAAAATAATCGCCCTCCTGCGGGTTAAGGCGGCTATTTCCCGAACTGACAAATTTTTCGGAGAATCCGTAGTCACTTGTATCAATCCACTCCATTGCCAAATCATAGTCGAGAATGCCTCGGTTCTCAACATCGGGAGCAGCCTGAAGACCTCCACCATAAAACCAGTCAGATGAAAATCGCATTATGTCTTTGTGCATTCTATACTGAACTGCCAAACGCGCCACCGACTTCGGCCAACGCACAGCCAAACGCTCCATCATGGTGCGATTCAAGCCACTACGCTCGGCCTCATAGCATTTAATCGTTGGAGGCAATTGGCAATGGTCGCCGGCCAACACCACACGGTCGGCCTTACGGACGGCAATCCATGTAGCCGCTTCCAATGCCTGACCGGCCTCATCAACAAACAATGTGGAAAAATGCTTACCTATCAGCAAATTGCTGTTACTGCCCACCAATGTGCACGATATGACTCGCGCATTGTTAAACAGTTCCATATTAATTTTCACCTCCAGTTCCTCGGCGCGCTTTCGCAATTTTGATATTCGGTTGCGCACCTGCTCACTCGAGCGATGTTTCTTATCAAGACTTTGCAATTGCCGCATCGCCTTACGGATGCCCCACAGGTCGGGATAATCGGGGTGACTCTCAAACTGCCGCTCATAACAAAACGACAGCATCTTATCGTTGACTCTCGCCGGATTGCCAATTCGCAACACCGACACCCCCCGGTCTACGAGTTTCTCACTAATCCAATCAACTGCCATATTTGACTGCGCACAAACCAGCACTTGAGGCTCTCTATTAAGAGTTTCATATATTGCTTCCACCAAAGTAGTGGTTTTTCCAGTGCCCGGAGGGCCATGCACTATAGCCACATCACGGCTGCATATTATGTTATTCACTGCAATCTCTTGGCTACGGTTGAGCCACGGATAACGCACCGGATAGATGTCGCGAAAGGCCGGCTCTGTCAAGCCGCACAATGTGTCGCGCAGCACCGCCATCCTGCTGTTAGTGCTTTTCTCCACATCATTAAGAGCCTCAAACATTGCCTTATAGCTCGTCTCATCGAGCGACAACTGTACCCCGAGCCTCTGCGAATTTTCCATGTCGACTATCACCGAAGTGCTTGCCACCGACACCACCATATGCGTTTCCTCCACATAACTCACCGTGCCCACATAATTCTTATATGTCACACGTCCCTCATCGTCCTCAGTGAAAAATCGCACTTGGCGACCATATTCAAACTGATGCTCATCTTCGGCGTGGTCATCTCCACGATACAAACTCACCACAAGCTGATTGAGCGAATTATAAAAATTCCGCCCCACTCGCACCGGAAACCAGCACAGACCGCGCTGCACATTGCGGCTAACGCCCATTTCCTCGCTTATGCGCTTATATTCCTCGCGTTCGTGGTCATACTCCATTTGAAGCAACTGGCGCTGACGCTTAAAATGACGGGCTATCGCTGAGTTTTTGGAATTCATCACTGTTAATTGTTATTTGTTCTCCACAAAGTTACCAACTTTTATCAGTTAATCCAAACCTCAAAACATCGCTCATTTTACAACAACCTTTTTAGGCACAAACCATTTAATTCACTTGCAATTATGCCCGCTTTCCACCCCTGTCAAGTCGGATCGTAGCCATGTCGTTCTGTGAGCCAAGGAGTTGATAATATGCCT